>CAYWGD010000027.1:0-69602 GCA_964457335.1 uncultured Enterobacteriaceae bacterium
CGGACGCGCGGGTGCCGGGCCCTTGGCGGCCCCGGGCGCGCCGGCGGGGGACGCGGGCGTCGCGCTGCGGCCGATCGACGGGGGGGGCGGCGGGGGCGCGCCGAAGCCGGGCGCCGCGCCGAAGCCCGCGCGGGTCGCGAACGGGAGCGAGGGGGGCGGCGGGACCGAGGGGGCGACCGCCGACTCCGCGGACTCGGCCGTGTCGTCGTCGAGGAGGAGGTCGTCCTCCTCGAGGTCGAGCTCGTCGTCGTCGGCCGGCCCGTCGAGCAGCAGCAGGTAGTCGCCGACCTGCACGCGCTCGCCGGGCGCGAGGGCGAGGCTCGCGACGCGGTTGCCGTTCCCGGCGAGGATCCCGTTGTGCGAGCCGAGGTCGCGCACCTCCACGCGGCCCTCGCGGACCACGAAGACGGCGTGCTTGCGGGAGACCCGCTTGCTCGGCAGGAAGATCTCGCACTCGGGCGAGCGGCCGGCGTGGTTCTCGCCGTCGCGCAGCTCGAAGGGGCCCGCCGGCGACGGGCCGCGCACCACGGTCACGCGCATGGGGACTCCCGCTCGATCCGGTCTCCGGGCACGGTGCCGGAGCGGGCGATCGCTCCCACCGGCAGCTCCAGGGCCACTTGCGCGCCGCGGCGCGGCAGCGTGATCGCCCAGGGACGGAGGTCGGGGATCACGTCGACCACCCGGCCGTCGGCGGAGGCGAACACCACGTCGATCGGAAAGCGCATGAACCACATGTGGACGGAGTTGCAGGGCTCGATCCAGAGGCCCGCGCCGCTGTCGAGCGAGGCGCGGCCGAGGAGCCCGACGAGCCGGTCCCCGAAGCGCACGGCGAGCGCCGCGCGCTCGGCGAGCACCGTGCCGCGCGTGGCGTTGCGGACGCGCGCCTCATCCACCGATGCCCCCGGGCGCCGGCGTGCCGCCCCCGAGCACGCCCGTCCCGAACACGAAGTTCAGGACGATGGGCCCGAAGATGACGATGAAGACGGCGGGCATGATGAAGAGGATCAGCGGGAACAGGATCTTGGTCGCCGCGTACGCGCCCGCGCGCTCGGCAGCCTGGAAGCGCTGCGTGCGGATGAGGTCGGACTGCGCGCGCAGCACCGGCCCGATCGAGGCGCCGAGGATGTCGGCCTGGATGAGGAGCGCGCTGAAGCTGCGGAGCTCGGGCATCTCGGTGCGCCGCGCGAGGTTCCGGAGCGCCTGCTGCCGGCTCGCCCCCACCTGGATCTCGCGGAGCATGAACGCGAGCTCGTCGACCAGCGGGCCCGACCGCGCCTTCTCGCAGACCTTGTGGACGCCCGCGATGAAGTCGAGGCCCGCCTCCACGGAGAGCGTCAGCAGGTCCATCACGTAGGGGAGGCTGCGGCGGATCGACGCCTGCCGGTCCTGCACCTGGCCGCGGAGCCAGAGATCGGGGAAGAACGTTCCGAACACGAACACCGCCACCTGGATCAGGACGTTCGGCGAGGTGCCGACGATGACGTAGCAGAGGAGCCCGATGAAGAGGAACCAGTAGATGATCCCCATCGAGAGCTTGTAGGCGAGGAACTCGTCGGTGGTGAGGCGGCCGGTCATGCCGGCGGTGACGAACGCCTTCTCGATGCGCTGGCGGTAGGCGAGGAGCCCCATGCCGCGCGTGATCGGGAGGAACAGCGAGTAGACCGGCCGGAAGGCGTCGACGAGCACGGCCTGGTCGGACTCGACGCCCCGTTCCCCCCCGAGCCGCCGCTCCAGCTCCTTGCGATCGGTGTCCGGGAACACCGCCCGCATGACGACGAACACCGCGCTGGCGAACACCGCGAGGAGCAGCAGCGACAGGGGCGGCACGAGCATGGAGCGGGGAGTCTACCAGCAGCGGAGCGCGGGCGCCTCGGGAGGCCGCGGGACGCCTGCCCGGATGAACGTCCCACGGAGCAGGGGGGGCGTTGCGGGGGGGCCTCCGTCCGCGTGAGCTGGGCGGGCGCCGCCGAGAACCGCGCCCCGGGGCCCCCGCCGGTCCCCCCTGGAAGGGGACCCACCGGCGGACCCGGGGGCCGGGGGCCCCCCCGCCCCCCCCCCCCCCGCACCCGCTCCCGAGCCCCCCCGCCCCAAGAAGAAGCGGCCCTACCACCCGCCGATGTCGAGCACGCCGCGGATCGTGTCCGTCTCGACGGAGACGCCCGTGAAGAGCGCGAACGAGAGCGCGCCCTGGTGCATGAGCATGCCGATGCCGCGCTGGATGCGCACCCCGCGCGCGACGCACGCGGTGAGCTGCGGCGGGTCGGCCATCCAGTAGTTCGCGTCGGTCCAGACGGCGCCGCGGCGGAGGCCGGACACGTCGAGCGCGGCGACGGCGGGCACGGCGTCGCCGGAGGTGCAGTTCACCACGAGGTCCGCGCCGGGGGCGAGGGCGGCGAAGGTGGGCGCGTCGAGCGCCGCCGGGAGGAAGCGGGTGCCCGGGTAGACCTCGGCGAGCGCGCCGGCGGCCGCCTGGGCGCGCCCGACGGTGCGGTTGAGGAGCGCGACCTCGACGGCCCCATGCTCGGCGAGGGCCGCGGCCACGGCGCGTCCGGTCCCGCCGGCCCCGAGGACGATGGCGCGTGTCCCGGCCGGCCGGACCCCTAGCTCGTCGGCCAGGGCGCGCACGTAGCCCTCGCCGTCGGTGTTGTGGCCGACCAGCGCGTCGCCCTCGCGGAGCACGACGTTCACGGCGCCGGCGAGGCGGGCGCTCGGGGAGAGCGCGTCGAGGTCGGAGAGGACGCGCTCCTTGAAGGGGACGGTGAGGTTCACGCCCGCGAGGTGGAGCGTGCGCACGGCCGCCCCGACGGAGCCCGCCCGCGCGGGCGGCACGTCGAACGCGACGTAGATCGCGTCGACCCCCGCGCGCCGGAAGAGCTCGTTGTGCATCGCGGGCGAGAGGCTGTGCCGGACGGGGTGCCCGACGAGCCCGAACACGCGCGTGCGGCCGGTGATCACGCGGCCCCCGCCGCGAGCAGGGCGCGGGCGCGGTCGGCGTCCTCGCGGATCTGCGCGACCAGCGCGTCGACGGACGGGAAGCGCCGCTCGCCCCGCACGCGGGCGACCAGCTCGACGGCGAGCCGGCGCCCGTAGAGATCCCCCGTGAAGCCGAGCAGGTGGACCTCCACGCGGAGCTCGGTGGCGTCGAAGGTGGGCCGGACGCCCACGTTCGCGACGCCGGGCAGCGGTGGGCCGCCGTCGATCCGGGCGCGCACGGCGTAGACACCGGCGGCGGGGAGGAGCTCCACCTCGTTCGCGACGTTGGCCGTGGGGAAGCCGATCGTGCGGCCGCGATGGTCGCCGTGGACCACGACGCCCTCGAGCACGTGCGGGCGTCCGAGCAGGGCGGCGGCGGCCTCGACCTCGCCGGCGGCGACGAGCTTGCGGATGCGCGAGGAGGAGACCGGCTCGCCGTCGACCAGGTGCGCGGGCACCTCCACCACCGGCACCCCGGGGAGGAGCGCGCGGAGCGTGGTCACGTCGCCCTGCCGGCCCTGCCCGAAGCGGAAGTCGTAGCCGACGACCACCCCGCGGGCGCCGAGCGTGCGGCCCAGGAGATCCCCGGCGAACCAGGCGGCGGACCGCCCGGCGAGCTCCCGGGTGAACGGCTCGACGATCACCACGTCCACGCCCGCCTCGCCGAGGCGGCGCACGCGCTCGGCCACGGGCAGGATGCGCGGCTGGTGCCGCTCGGGCGCCAGGATGGCGGTGGGCGCGGGCTCGAAGGTGAGCACGCAGGCGGGCGCGGCGCGCTCGGCCGCGAGCGCGAAGAGCCGCGCCAGGACCGCGCGATGTCCGGCGTGCACCCCGTCGAAGTTTCCGATCGCCACGACGGGGCCCGGCTCGTCGCGAGACCAGGAGGCGGCACCGTCGTAAACACGGGTCATCGGGCCGCCTGCCTATCCGGAAACGCGGCGGGTCGAGGGAGCCCGCGGCGACAATCCCTACCGGTCGGGCCAGGTGAGCGAGGGCCGCCCGAAGTGGTAGCCCTGCAAGAGGTGCGCGCCGGTCCGGACGAGCGTGGCGGCTTCTTCGGCGGTCTCGACGCCCTCGGCCACGACGCGCGCGCCCGTGGCGTTGGCGAAGCTGACGAGGACATCGACGAGGCGCTGCTTGTTGGGCTTGAGGTGCACCCCGCGCACGATGCTCATGTCGACCTTGATGAAGGCCGGGCGGAGGTCGGCGAGGAGCGCGAGGCCGCCGTAGCCGCTGCCGAGGTCGTCCAGCGCGAAGCGGAAGCCCAGGGCCTCCAGCCGGGCGAGCGAGTCCTCCCACTTGGACACGTCCCGCAGGCTCGCGCGCTCGGTGATCTCGAGCACGACGCGGTCCGCATAGGGCACCAGCGGCGCGAAGCGCTGGACGACCATCGGATCGTCGAGCTGCCCGGGGTGGACGTTCACGAAGACGAGGAGGTCGGGCGGGAGCGTGGCGGCCCAGCGCGAGGCGAGGCGGTTGACCATCGCGCCCATCTCGAAGATGCGGCCGGAGCGCTCGACGGCGTGCAGGATCGAGTGGGGGCCGGAGAGGATGGGGTGCGCGCTGCGGAGGAGGCACTCCACGGCGACGACGAAGGACGGGTCGACCCCGGAGACGATGGGCTGCACCGCCATGCCGACGTGCGAGCCGTCGAGGAGCTCCTGGAACAGCGCGCCGGCGCCGTTGGCGTCGCGCTCGCTGTCCTCGATGGCGGCGAGGCGGCGGGCGGCGTGGACCACGTCGCGCAGGAGCTCTTCGAGCTGGTCGGCGTGGAAGGGCTTCGGGAGCACCCGCAGGACCTCGCCCTTGTTGACGGCCTGCACGACGACGGGGAAGTCCGTGCGCCCCGTCATGAGCACGCGCACGCAGCGGGGCGAGAGCTCGCGGAGGCGCGCGAGGACCGAGAGCCCGTCGGGACCGCCGGGCATGTCGTAGTCGACGAAGGCGACGTCGTAGGGCGCTTCCTGCGCGAGTCGCAGCGCGGCGGTGCCGTCCCCCGCCTCCGCCACCGTGTGCCCGAGGCGGTTCATGACGCGCGCGACCGCCTTGCGGACGAGCGGCTCGTCGTCGACCGCGAGGATTCGCGCCATCCGTTTCCCTCCGCTCCGTTGGAGCCGTCGGCCCGCGGAGCTTCGCGACAGCCGCCTTTCAGTAGCTTAGACGTCTCGCCCCCCAGAGGGAACCCCCCGGAGGTCGCGTTGCGCATCCTGGTCGCCGACAAGCTCGCTCCCTTCGTCCCCGGCCGTCTGCAGGACGCCGGCGCGCAGGTCACCGTCGACACGAGCGCGAAGGAGGCCGCCCTGACGGCCCGAATCGCGGAGCTCGATCCTGAAGTCCTCGTGGTCCGGAGCACGAAGGTGACCGCGGCCGACATCGCCGCCGGCAAGAACCTCGCGCTGGTGATCCGCGCCGGCGCGGGCGTGAACACCATCGACCTCGCCGCCGCGTCGGCGAAGGGCGTTTATGTTGCCAACTGCCCGGGGAAGAACGCGGTCGCGGTGGCGGAGCTCGCCATGGGTCACCTCGTGAACCTGGACCGTCGCATCGCCGACAACGTTTCCGCACTTCGGGCCGGGCGGTGGGACAAGAAGACCTTCGGCGTGGCGCGCGGGCTCCGCGGGCGCACGCTCGCGGTCCTCGGCACGGGCCAGATCGGGCGCGAGGTCATCGTGCGCGCGAAGGCGTTCGGGATGCGCGTGGTCGCGTGGTCCCGGTCGCTGACGGACGCCGAGGCCGAGGCCCTGGGCGTCGAGCGCGCCCCGACGATGGAGGCGGCCGTCGCCAACGCGGACGCGGTGAGCGTGCACCTCGCCCTCGCCAAGGAGACGCGCGGGCGCGTGGGCGAGAGCGTGTTCGCGGCGATGAAGCCGGGCGCCTACTTCGTCAACACCGCGCGCGCCGAGGTCGTCGACCAGGACGCGCTCGTGCGCGCCATCGGCGCCAAGGGGATCTGCGCGGGGCTCGACGTGTTCGCGAACGAGCCGGCGGGCGCCTCCGGGCCCTTCGCCGACCCGATCGTCGACTCCCCGAACGTGTACGGCACGCACCACATCGGCGCGAGTACGGACGAGGCCGAGGAGGCGGTGGGCGAGGAGGTCGTGCGCATCGTGCAGGCCTACCGCGGCGGCGCGGCCATCCCGAACGTCGTGAACCTCGCGAAGAGCACCCCCGCCACGCACCTGCTCGTCGTGCGCCACGCCGACCGCGTGGGCGTGCTCGCGAACGTGCTCGGCGTGCTCCGCGAGGCGCGCGTGAACGTCGAGGACATGCAGAACATCGTCTTCTCCGGCGGCGACGCCGCGTGCGCGCGCATCGGCATGGTGGGCGCGCTCTCGGCCGACGCCCTCTCCCGTCTCGAGTCCGACCCCAACATCTTCTCCGTCTCCCAGGTCCCGGTGAACGCATGAGCTACGGTCGCATCCACAACTTCGGCGCCGGCCCCGCCGTCCTCCCCCTCTCCGTCGTCGAGGAGGTGCGGGACGCGCTCCCGAACCTCAACGGCTCGGGCATCGGCCTCCTCGAGATCTCCCACCGCAGCAAGACCTTCCAGGCGGTGGTCGACAGCGCGGTCGCGCGCGTGAAGCGCACGCTCGCCGTGCCGGACGACTACACCGTGCTCTTCCTGCAGGGCGGCGCCTCGCTCCAGTTCTACATGACGGCGCTGAACCTGCTCCGGCCCGGCGAGGCCGCGGACTACCTCGTCACCGGCACCTGGTCGCAGAAGGCGATCAAGGAAGCGAAGCGCGTCGGCGACGCGAAGGCTGTCTGGGACGACGCCGCGAACAACTTCAAGCGCGTGCCGAAGGACGGCGAGTACAAGGTCCGCGAGAACGCCGTGTACCTGCACTACACGACGAACAACACGATCTACGGCACCGAGTTCCACCACCTGCCGGACAGCGGCGGGAAGCCGCGCGTGGTCGACGTCTCCTCCGACGTGGCCGGCGTGCCGCTCGACGTGTCGAAGCACGACCTGATCTACGCGGGCGCGCAGAAGAACCTCGGGCCGAGCGGGCTCACGCTCGTGATCCTCTCGCCGTGGGCGATGTCCCGCGTGCCGGACGGCCTCCCCGCGATGCTCGACTACAAGGTGCACGCGAAGGACGGCTCGCTCTACAACACCCCGAACGCCTTCGGCATCTACGTGCTGGAGCGCGTGTTCGCGTGGATGGAGGCCAACGGCGGGCTCGAGGGCGCCATCGCGCGGAACCGCGAGAAGGCCGACGAGCTCTACGGCGAGCTCGATCGCACCGGCTTCTGGCGCCCGCACGCCGCGAAGGAGGCCCGCTCCGTCATGAACGTGACGTGGCGGCTCCCGACCGAGGCGCTCGAGGAGCAGTTCGTCAAGGAGGCGAAGGCGGCCGGGCTCGACGGGCTCAAGGGGCACCGTTCGGTCGGCGGGATCCGCGCCAGCCTCTACAACGCGCTCGGCATCGAGAGCGTTCGCGCGCTTACCGCCTTCATGCGTGACTTCGAGGGACGTCACGGTTAGACCGGCGGACCCCTGGAGAGCCCGATGAGCGACGAGCACGATCACGACCACGATCACGACGAAGAGCTCGACGAGCTCGAAGACGGCGAGGACGAGGAGGACGAGACCGTCATCCTCTCCGACCCGGAGGGGAACGAGGTCGAGTACCAGTTCCTGGCGATCGTCGAGGTCGAAGGCGAGAGCTACGCGCTCCTGACGCCGGTGACCGAGGACGAGGAAGAGGAGACCGAGATCTTCATCTTCCACTACGAGCAGGACGAGGACGGCGGCGAGATCTTCTCCGACGTGCCGGACGAGGAGACCTTCGAGAAGGTCCGCGCCCAGGCCGAGGCGCTGTTCGCGGCCGGCGACGACGAGGACGACGCCTAGGAGCGTTCGAGGGCCCGGAGGGCGGCGCGGACGATCCGCCGCCCGGTCGGGCCCACCCTGCAGGAGGCGTCGGCAGGCCGCCGCGTGGCATCCCTCCCGGATGCCCGCTCCCGCCGACGCGCCTCAGCCAGCCCGACGCGCGGGGACCCGGCGGCGGCGCTCCCGCCCCGGCGCACACTGACGGGGGGCGTGCACGGGCCCACCCCGTTGACAAGCGCCGAAATCCCCGTACCTTGCGGCCCCGCTGGAGGTCGCATGGTCCGCACGCTCGCGCTGCTGGTGCTCGTCGGGTGCAGCACCGACTACAAGGACGAGGGGGAGGAGCCGGTCACCGTGGACGACACGGGGTCCGGGGACACCGACACCGGGGAGACCGCCGAGCCGCCCGTGGACGACGACGGCGACGGCTACACCTCCGACGAGGACTGCGACGACGGCGACGTCACCGTGTACCCGGGCGCGGAGGAGCTCTGCGACGGCCGGGACAACGACTGCGACGGCCGCTTCGACATCGACTTCGACGCCGACGAGGACGGCGTGGCCGACTGCGAGGACGACTGCCCGGTGTACGCGGCGCCCCTGGCGACCGGCGACGGGCGGATCGTCGACCCCATCGGGACGATCCAGGAGGCCGTGGACCTCGCCGGGTCGAGCGGCTGCAACGAGGTCCGTGCCTACCAGGGGACGTACTACGAGAACGTGAGCTGGAACGGCTGGCCGGTGAACGCCGAGAGCGTGAGCGGGCCGGAGGTGACCACCATCGACGGGCAGGATCTCGACTCCGTCGTGGCCTTCGAGACGGCGGAGGGCGAGGACGCGCGCATCTACGGCTTCACGATCACCAACGGCGGCGGCGGCGAGGGCCCGGGCATCCGGGTGCGCTACGCCTCGCCGACGATCGAGGGGAACGTCATCACCGGCAACGTGTCCAACGTGGCGAATTGGCTCGGGGGTGGCATCCGTGTCTACGAGGGCGACCCTGTCATCGTCGACAACGAGATCACGGGGAACGACGCCGGCTACGGTGGCCCGGAGAACGGGTGCGACGGAGGCGGCATCAACGTGCGCGGCGGAGCGCCCTACATCGCGGGGAACCTCATCGCCGACAACACCGCCGGCGACGGCGGCGGCATCTGGATCGCCTACTCCGACGCCGTCATCGTGAACAACGTGATCAGCGGGAACGAGGCGATGGACGGCGACGCGACGGCGGGCGGCCAGGGTGGCGGGATCAACGTCCAGATCTCCGGTCCGACCGGGCCGTTCATCGCGTCGAACCTCATCACGGACAACGTCGCGTCGATGTTCGGCGGCGGGATCGTGACCTACGAGGCGAACGACAGCTACCCGTCGGCGCAGATCACCAACAACACCATCGTGTTCAACGAGGTGACCGACACCGACAACGGCGCCGGGGTGTGTCAGTGGCGCCGGACCACGCCGACGTTCAAGAACAACATCGTCGCGTTCAACGCCGGTGTCGGCGTGTTCTCGGAGGATGACATGGACGCCACGTTCACGTACAACCTCGTGTACGGGAACGGCACCGACTACTCGGGCTTGAGTGGGGACGGCGGTGGCAACCTCGCCGTGGACCCCCTGTTCACCAACACGAGCGACGACGCGGACTGGACCAACGACGACTTCACGCTGCGGTCGGGGTCTCCGGCGATCGACGCCGGCGATCCGGGGATGAACGACGCGGATGGGAGTCGGAGCGATCTGGGCGCCTACGGGGGGCCCGAGGCGTCCGGCTGGTGACCTCCGCGATCGACGGCGCCTCCTCCAGACCTATAACTTGCCTTTTCGTCTGGCCAACGGTGGAGACCTAGGTTGCCAGTCGAGGGGGAAAGATGAGGTTGGGGAAGGGGGAAACCCGGGTCGCGCCGATGGCGATCGTGGCGGGGATGTCCCCCCTGTTCGCCCTTGCGGGCGGCTGCAGCTTCGAGCCCGGTGCCTTCCCGGACGCCGGCCCGATCGAGGCCAACACCGTCGCGTGCGACTGCCGGTTCGCCGAGTCGGGATCCCGGACGCTGCGCATCCAGGCGAGCTCCGACGACGCCGAGCAGCTCGGCAGCGACATGGATCTCACCAGCACGGATCTCGATCTCGCCGAGAAGCGCGTCGGCCTGCGCTTCGACGCCCTCGGGCTGCCGCCCGGCGCGGTCATCCAGAGCGCCTACGTCCAGTTCTCCGCCGACGAGTCGGACGGCGGCACGACGGAGGTGGACATCCGGGCCCAGCTCCTCGCGGCCGCCCCGACGTTCACGACCACCGCCGATGACATCGGCGCGCGCGCTCCGCTCTCCGCCGTCCCCGTCGACTGGACCATCCCCGCGTGGTCCTCGGGTGACGAGGGCGCGGCCCAGCGCACGCCCGAGCTCGCGCCGCTCCTCCAGGAGCTGGTGAACCTGTCGGACTGGACCTCCGCGAGCCCCGTCGTGTTGATCTTCACCGGCGGCACCGGGCACCGCACCGCCGAGTCCTTCGACGGCGACGACAACGACGCCCCCGAGCTCGTGGTGACCTTCGCCACGGAGCTCGCGGCGGAGATCCCGACCTGCGCCACGAACCTCGACCGGGACGCGAACGGCTTCCTGGTGACCCCGGAGGCGACGTGTGACACGCTCGCGACGACCCTCGGTGGGCTGAACGAGGCGTGCGAGCTGCCGTCCTCCGTGACCTGCACGGTCGTGGACCAGAAGGACCCGAACGACGCGGACATCCCGGACAGCTTCCAGAGCCCGTCGTGCGCGGAGCCCTGCACGCCGAACGACGTCGACGCGCCGACCTGCTCCGAGTACGACCCGGTCGAGTTCGCGGCCTGCCTGGAGCGCGGGAACCCACTCTCCACGTGCAAGGCGCTCCACGCGGCCGCCACGCACGCTGGCAGCGACCCGCCGGTCTGCGTGAGCTCGGGCAGCGCGCTCGCGTTCCACGCGGTCGGCCGTCGCAGCCACTGCGAGGTGGAGGGCACCTCCGAGATCGAGATCGGCGACGAGGAGCCGGAGCAGGACCCGACGACCGAAGGCGGCGTCGACATCGTGGGCGGGCCCTGCCCGGGCGCCGACTGCTACGTGCACTCCTCGTTCGCCTTCGACATGGAGCCGATCACCTTCGAGGTCCGCTTCGCCCGCGATCCCACGTTCGGGAACCTCGGCGCGGCGGGCGGCGCGAACGAGACCACGGTCCTCGACGACGGGCTCGCGAGCTTCGAGCCGGACACGGTGGACGGCACCGGCACGGGCCGGCGCGGCAGCGACGGGCTCGCCGTCACCACGTCGAACTCCGACGTGGTCGACGTGGGCGTCGACTGGACGGCCCGGACCTGCGACATGACCGGCACCCTCGGCGTCGGCGTGGGCGACGACGGCGTGTGCGTCGAGGACGAGACCGTCGTGTGCAGCTCGGACGCCGACTGCGCCGGCGTGGGCGGCGCCTGCGACCTGCCGCCCGCGGACGACGCGGAGATGACCGTCGGCGTCGCGCTGCTCGGCACCCTCGTGAACCAGCCGCCCGACGCCGTGGCGGGCGCGGACCAGGCGATCGAGTGCACCTCGACGGCCGGCGCGACCTTCGTGCTCGACGGGCGCGGCAGCAGCGACCCCGACGGCAACCTCGCCCTCGCGAGCTGGCGCCTCGGGAGCCGCACCGGGACCGAGATCAGCCAGGATCTCCGGACCACCCAGGCGCTCGGGGTCGGTGACACCCGGACCTTCGTCCTGCGGGTCCTCGACACGTTCGCGCAGCTCGACGAGGACGCGACGAGCGTGTCCGTCGCCGACACCACGCCGCCGACCATCGCGTGCAACGCGCCCGCGACCATCCGGCCGCGCGACGCCGGGCCGGACGCGGCCTACGCGGCGACCGCCACGGACGTGTGCGACGCGAGCGTGGCGGCCGAGATCACCGGCTACGACTGCTTCATGTTCAACCCGGCCGGCAAGCGCGTCAGCAAGCTCGACGGGTGCGAGGTCTCGCTCGACGGCGGCACGCTCCGGGTGGAGGACTCCGGCGGCGTCGGCGACCACATCACGTGGACCGTCGAGGCGGTGGACGACGCGGGGAACGTCGGGACCACGACCTGCGAGATCCTCGTCGTGCGGTGACCGTGCCCGGGCGGGGGGCCCTTCGCGGGCTCCCCCCCGGCTGCGCGCACGCTCGACCCGCCGCGCTACCGGGCCCCGTCGTCCCAGGCGGTGTAGAGCCCGTCGTAGGGATCCCAGCAGATGACCCGGTCGGCGCCGTCGATGGCGAAGGTGGCGCACTTCGTGCCGTCGGGGCGGGCGTGGGTGGCCGGGTCGAACACGACCGTCTGTTCCCCGGCGAGCTCCAGCTCGCCCTTCGCGCGGGTCGTGAGGTTCAAGGACCCGTCCACGCCGTTGTTCTCCGTCTCCACGTGGTAGCTGCCGGCGACCGCGAAGGCGCCGAGCCCCTCGACCTCTCCTTCGCCCCCGGACGCGATCACGCAGTCGCGGGCGTGCAGGATCTCCACCTCGGTGTCCACGTCGCAGTCCACCTCGATCGAGGTCCGGAGCGTCGAGGCGAACCCGGGGGCGATCCCCGCGAGGTCGATCTGCTCGTGCACCGTCGTCTCGTCGACCTGCATCGCGTACGAGCCGTCGAACGCGCGGTGGTCCGTGTCGCTCGTGGCGGAGAAGGCCTCGAACGAGATGTCGATGTCGGGCGCGGGGGCGTACCACATCGCGTCCATGTCCTCCGCCCACAACCGGGCGCGGCCGTCCCACACCATCTCCGCGCTCTCGCAGCCGTCCGCCACGTAGGTGTCGTCGCCGACCGCCTCCGGGCACCCGGACACGTCGGCGTAGTGCTGGGCCGCGTCGGCGAAGGCGATCGCGGGCTGGCTCTGGTAGCCGAGCGCCACCATGTAGGCGGACAACAGCTCGGTGGCCGAGGCGGCCTCGAAGTCGGCGTCGTGGGCCTCGGCCGCGGGTTGCTGGGGTTCGGGCGGCTTCTCGGCCGAGCAGCCCACGAGCAGGATGAAGAGCGCGCTACGCATCTGGTGACCTCCGGCCGCTGGTGGTGCAGGAGGTGTGCCACCGCGCCCGATGACGGACGGACGCCGATCGACGCGCTGGCAAGCCGTGTTTCCGCGATGAGTACACGACATCGCGGTCGCGCCCTCGCCGCGAGGAGGTCCCCCCCTCGCTCGCGGAGGCGACTCAGCGCCGGTAGAGCGCCCGCGTCCGCTCGCTCACGGCGCGGGCGTGGGCTTCCACGGACCCGAAGCGCTCCGCCAGGATGTCGCCGCTGCTCGCGAGCATGGCGATGCCGTGCGCCAGCTCCCACTGGAGGAACGCATCGGTCATCGTGTCGCTCGTGGTGACGCCGCTCGCGCGCCGGGCGGCGTCCACGGCGTCGACCACGCGCTGGAAGGGGCGGGCCTTGCGCGCGCGGTCCTCGTCCGGGAGCCCCCCGAGCTTGACGTTGAACATCAGCTCGTAGGCCGGCGGGTCCTCGAGCGCCGCGTGCACGTAGCCGGTGGTGGCCGCGCACAGCCGATCCACGGCGTCACCCCCGGCGGCCTCCATGGCCGCGTGCAGGTGCGCGTCGAGGCGATCGAAGCCCTCGAGCGCGAGCGCGAGGAGGATGGCCTGCCGGCTCTCGAAGTGGTGGTAGGCCGCGGCGTGGGTCACGCCCGCGCGTCGCGCGACGCCGCGCAGGGAGAGCGCGGCCCAGCCGTGGGCCCGCAGCTCCACCCAGGCGGCGTCGAGCAGCGCGCGGCGGAGGTCCCCGTGGTGGTAGGGCTTGCGCCCGCCGGGGACCCCGCCGCCGGGACGCGGCTTGCCCGACTCCGACGTGCTCATCGGGCCTCAGTACGCGTCCTCGCCGTGCTCGTCGAGCTGACGCCGCGCCTCGTCCCAGGTTGGCGGCATGTCCTCCCGCTCGATGGTCCACACGGCCGTCTCCGCGCGGTCCAGGTGGTCGGCGAGCTCGTACATCGCCCGGGCGCGGGCGTCGCTGTCGAGCCAGGCCTGCATGGCCTCCTCCGTCTCCCACACCGATACCGTGCGGTAGTCGTCGACGCTGAAGAGGACGAAGGAGGTGGAGGTCGCGACCAGCCCGGTGCGGTGCTCCATCGCCTTCATCATCTCGCTCATGTTCTCGCTGACCTCGTCGTTCGCCTCGGAGTGGTTCTCGGCGTCGAAGTACGTGCCGCTGACGAAGAAGGGGCCCTCGGCGTCGGTCGTGAGCACGCCGTTCTGGAAGCCGGGGCCGGAGAACGGCTGCTCCATCTGGCACGCGACGAGCGCGGGGAGGGCGAGGAGGGAGGCGATGCGCAGGGGGGTGGTGGACATGGGGGGCTCCTTTCGGGTGGAAGTCTGACCAGCGGTAAGTTGCCGCTGGTCAGATGGTGCCGGCAGCCCGGGAGAGCGATCGGGGACGGGCGAAAAAATCCGTCGGCGGTCCCGAACGTCGCTGCCACACACCGGGACCCTGGCGGGAGGAGCGCCGCCGTACTTGTGGGATGCCCCCTCACCGAGAGGCTCCCGAACATGAAGTCCTTCCTTCCGATCCTCCTCCTCGCCGGCTGCGCTCCCGACCTGACCGCGGACGACGAGGTCAAGACCACCAACTACGCCTTCACCCAGTTCAAGGACGCCGACGCCGCGGCCTGCTCCCACGCCGGGGTAGAGGCCGCGCTCGAGCAGCAGATGGCCACCTACGACCTCGTCGGCTGCGCGGTCGCCCTCGGCGACGAGGACGAGGTCCTCTACGTGCACGGCGAAGGCTCGGCGGAGCTCGACGCCAACCCGCAGTCCGTGCGCGCCTACACGGACCACCTCCCGGGCGCCGTCGCCTCGGTCTCCAAGATGCTCACGTCGGTGGCGCTGGTGCGCCTCTGGGAGGACGGCCACCTCGGCGCGGGCACCCTGGACGAGATCACCGTCGGCGACATGACCGACCCCGACTACGGGCTCGTGCTGCACGCCTCCACCCCGGCGTGGGTGGAGGACATCACGCTCGCGGAGCTCCTGTCCCACACGTCCGGCATCCAGGAGGACGACGGGAACTGGTGGGTGGAGGTGTCCTCGGGCGTGCACCACTCCTTCTCGGGCACCGAGTCGGTCGACTGGGCCAACCCGCACTTCGCCCTGACGGCGGACGAGCTGGCCCACGACCACCCCGGCGCGATGCCGCGCGTCGCCCTGCGCGCCTTCGTGCCGCCCGGGACGCAGGACTACGATCCCGCGGCCACGTCGTCCTACTCCAACCTCAACTACCTCTACGCGGCGGCGATCATCGACGCGGTGGTCACCCGCCAGGGCTTCGCCGGCTACGGCGCCTGGCTCGACGACGTCGAGCCCGGCTACGAGAGCTGGGTCTGGTTCGTCTGGACGGGCGATGGGGAGGACCTGGACGACGGGCTGTACTCGCTCGCGCTGAACCACCCCTGGCGCGAGGACGCCGGCGAGATCGAGGGCCTGCCCGTCGACTACGTCGACCCGTCGACCGAGGCCGCGGATTGGGAGTACTTCGGCTGGGAGTCCGGCTCCGGCGGCTGGACCCTGACGGTGGGCGACATGCTGCGCATGGTGCAGGCCGAGCGCGCCGACCGCTTCATCGCGAGCTGGGACGAGATCCGCACGATCCGCAGCGAGGTCCCGGGCGTGGGGGACTACGGCCTGGGCTGGCAGCAGGCCGAGAAGGTCGACGTCAACAACTACTACTACCTCGGCCACGGCGGCGGCATCCTGGGGTACGCGGCCGGCACCTACCGGGTGAACCCCCCCGGCACCACCGAGTCCGGCTTCGTCGCCTTCCACTGCAACACGGCGCCGGTCGACGCCAACGGGAAGATGCGCGCCATCGCGGTCCCGGTCGCACACGCCGTGTGGAGGGCCTGGGACGAGCGCTCGTTGATCTGCTCGAACGTGCAGGCCCCCGACGTGGTGTCCGGCAACTACCTGGACGGCTGGATCGGCGACGCCGAGGCGGCGATCGCCCGGTACGGCGTCGACGGCGCCATCGACCAGGCCGCGCGGTTCACGAGCACCTACGCGGGCGCGGAGGCGCTCGAGGCGCTCGAGGCCGGGGACGTCGACCGCGCCGCCCAGTGCGCGCTCGTCTACATCGGCGACACGTCGGGCCGGTGGTCCTGCCGCTGACAGCCGGCGCGGCGAGGTCGGCCCGCTCGTCACCCGACGGGCGGGCCCGCCTCGTCGAGCGCGGCGCGGAGGCGCGCCAGGGCCTGCCCCGCGCCCGAGCGGGGGCCCAGGCCCGCGCGCCGGGCGAGTTCCGCGCCGTCGGCGGCGCAGCGACGGGCCAACGCGACGTCCCCCTCGAGCCGGGCGACCTCGCCGCGCTGGACGACCAGGGCGGCGAGGTCCGCCGCTTTCGAGCCCGCGCGCCCCAGCTCGAGCGCCTCGTCGGCCAGCCGTCCGGCGTCCGGCTCGCCGCGTTTCGCCAGCACCTCGGCGAGCCCGAGGCGCGCCTCCGCCAGGCCGGGCGGCCGACCCAGCGGGAGGAGCGCGGCGATCGCGTCGCGGTAGAGCGCCTCGGCGGCCTCGGGCTCGCCCTGCCGTGCCCGCACCCGCGCCTCCAGGGTGTGGGCGAACGCGGCGTACACGGTCTCTCCGTTCTCCAGGAAGACGCCGCGCGCCCGGCGCACCAGCGGCAGCGCGGCCTCCGGCTCGTCCAGCCAGGCCCGCACCTCGCCCATGTTCAGCGTGAGCGACGCCACGAGCTCGCGGCTGTCGAGCTCGACGGCGTGCCCCAGGGCCTCCGCGTAGGCGGCGAGCGCCCCCTCGAGCTCCCCCATCGTGGCGCGGAGGTTCGCCAGCGAGCCGAGCAGCTGGGTGATGTTGCCCCGGTGGCCCTGGGTGCGGGCCCGCAGGAGCTGCTCCTCCAGCAGCTGCGCCGCCTCGGCGAGGCGCCCCTGGTTCTCGCGGATGCGGGTGAGGACCACGACGCCGTCGCCGTCCTCTTCCGGGAGCACCGCCGGGGCCAGGTGACGCCAGCGGTTCTCGAGCAGGCTCGCGGCCTCGTCGAGGCGCCCTTCGCGCTCGGCCTGGATGGCGAGGTGCTTGTAGATGTACACGCACTCCCAGGTGAAGCCGCCGCGGAGGGCCACGGTCAGGGCCTCCTGGAGGTCGGCCCAGGCGCCGTCGGACTCGCCCCCCCGGGCCCGGACCCAGGCCCGGGCGCGCAGGAGTCGCACCCGGCCGAGGCCCTCGACCGACGCCAGCGACGCATCCAGCCGCGCGCCCAGCCGCCGGCGGTCCTCGGCGCTGCCGCGGGCGCTCAGCACGTACTGGTTCGCGAGCGCCCGGCAGCCCTCGGGGCTCTCCGGAGGCGCGAGGGCGGCCAGCGAGGCGAGCCGGGTGGCGCTCTCGCGCAGGTCCAGCGTGGTGAGGAAGATCTGCACCGCGACGCCCAACACGTCGATGGCGAGCGGGGTGGGGAGGTCCCCGAGATCCCCGAGCGTGCGGAGCAGGTCCTCGGCCTCCGAGGCCCGGCCGCTGTACAGGAGCACGAAGGCCGCCCAACGCGCGCAGCGGGCCGCGGGCTCGCGCGCGCCGCCCTCCAGCCCCCACCGGAGCGCGGCCAAGGCGCCGTCGAGCTCCTGGCGCAGGTGGACGATCTCCTGCGGAGCCGGCGCCGGTCGATCGGGCCGGGGCGACCACAACCCGGCGCACCACTCCAGGTGGCGGGTCCGCGCGCGGGCGATCACGCCGTCGGCTCCCGGCCAGGTGGAGACGACGTCGGCCACCGCGAGCCCGAGCCGCATCCGGCCCTGGCCGCCGCTCCAGAGCAGCGCGTGATCGAGGAGCCGCCCGAGGCCCTCGACCACCGGCCCGTCGAGCTCCGGGGCGCACACCACCTCGGCGGCGTCGAAGGAGAAGCTGCCCGGGAAGGCGGCGCACGCGGTGAGGAGGCGCCGCTCGCCTTCGCTCAGGAGCTCGGTGCTCAGCTCGACGGCGACGCGCATCGTGCCGTGGCGGCCCCCCTGGTCGGACCGCAAGAGCTCGAGCGGCCGCTCGACCCGGGCCAGCACCCCGTCCAGGCCGAGCAGACGGAGGCGGGCCGCCGCCAGCTCCAGCGCGAGCGGGACGCCCTGGAGCTCCGCGACGAGGTGGCCGAGCCGCGGGTCGTCCGCGTCCACGCCGATGCCGTGCTCGGCGGCCCGGTCGCGCACCAGGGCAGCCGCGTCCAACGGATCCAGCGGGCCGACCGTCACGCCGCGCTCGCGCAACAGCCCGAGGGGCGCGCGGCTCGTGACGAGGACGCGGGTCTCGGGGAGCTCGGCGAGCGCGCGGCGGACGGCGTCCAGCGAGGTGTCCGCGTCGTCGAGGAGCAGGAGGAGATCGGGATCCTGGCGCAACGAGCCCCGGATGCGGTCCCAGCGGTCCGAGTCCACGCCGAGCGCCGCGGCCACCGCGCGCACGAGGTCGGCGTCGTGCCGCACGCCGTGCAGGTCGACGAGCACGCTGGCCCCCTCGCGCTCCGCCGCGATCGCGCGCGCCAGGGCCGTCTTGCCGATGCCGCCCGGGCCCAGCAGCGTGACCAGCGCGCCGCGGGGCCGCAGCAGCGTGCCAACCCGCCGGACGAGCGCCTCCCGCCCGTGCAGCTCGGCCCGCGGCGGCTCGCTGCGGCCGGGCCGGAGGCTCGCGCGGGGCGAGAAGCCCTGGCTCTCGAGCGCGAGCCCGCGCCCGCGCACCGTGCGCAGGACCGCGGGGTGCCGCGGATCCGACTCCAGCTTGAGCCGCAGCCGGTAGACCGCCTTGTCCACCACCTTGTGCTTGCTCGGGTCCCGGATGTGCCAGATCTCCCGGAGCAGGGTGTCGGACGAGACCGGGCGGCCGTCGTGCTGGGCGAGGATCTCCAGGATCCGCCCTTCGATGCCCGAGAGCGACTGCTCCACGGCGCCCGTCCGGACGAGGAGGCGCTCGAGGTCGACCACGTGCGGGCCGAGCCGCAAGAGCCCGTGCCCGCCGCCCTGCTCCAGCGGCACGAAGCGGTAGCCCACGCCGCGGACGCTCACGACGTGGAAGGGGCGCGCGGGCAGCCGCTCCACCTTCGACCGGAGGCGCTTGATGGCGTCGTCCACCGCCCGCGAGACCACGCCGTCGCGGTACCCCAGGACCTCCCGCAGGAGCACTTCGCGGTCGACGTCCTGGTTCGGGCGGGCGACGAGGTAGCCGAGGAGCCCCTGCTCCTGCTCGGTCAGGCGGAGGGGCTCGCCGGACGGGCGCGCCAGCACGCCGGTCGCCAGGTCGAGGACGCCGGTCGTGAGCTGGATCGACGTCATGGCCGCGGAGACTGTAGCAGCCCACGCGGGCCGGGCGCGGTCGATCTTCGGCGGCCGCGCGCATCCCGGGCCTGACGACGCGTAACGGGCCCGTAGTGTCCGGTCCGCGGCGAGCCGTCGAAGCTGGAGCGGCTCGGAGGCATCGTGCACGCCCTTCTGACCGCGCTCCTCGTCGTCGGCTGCCGGAGCGACGAGGGGGCGCCGCTCCCGGAGGACCCCGGCGCGGACGGGCCGGGTGACACCGCGCCCAGCGGCGAGACGGGCGACGCGGACACGGACGCCGACACCGACACCGACGCCGACACCGACACCGACGCCGACAGTGACGCCGACACGCCGGACCTGCCCGGTCTCGACGCGCGGCCGTCCAACACGACGTGCATCGCGCGCGACAGCTGGCCCGACGCGCTGTCGGAGACCGGGTGCGTGGACCCCGCCGATCCCACCCGGCCGGCCGCGGGGATGATCCCCTACGGCGTCAACCACCCGCTCTGGTCCGACGGGGCCGAGAAGCAGCGGTGGATGGGGCTGCCGGACGGGGCGACCATCGCGGTGGACGCGGCCACGGGCGACTGGGACCTGCCCGTGGGCAGCGTGTTGATGAAGGAGTTCGCGGTGGGCGGCACCCGCGTGGAGACGCGGCTCTTGTGGCGGGAGGCCGACGGCGACTGGGACGGGCAGTCGTACGTGTGGGAGCCCGACGCCAGCGAGGCGCGGAAGGGCTCGGGCGACGTGACCGTGGGCGGCGTCGCGTGGAGCGTGCCGAGCACGAACGACTGCCAGAAGTGCCACACCGACGGCGCGGGCGGCTCGCTCGGCCCCGAGACCGGGCAGCTCAACGGGACGTTCCGCTACGAGGCCACCGGGCGGGACGCCAACCAGCTCGCCACCTTCGAGGCGATCGGCCTGTTCGCCGCCCCGATCGGCGACCCCGCGAGCCTGGCCGCGTACCCGGCCGTCGAGGGGAGCGGCCCCGTCGAGGACCGCGCCCGCGCCTACCTGCACGTGAACTGCTCGATGTGCCACCGCCCGGACGAGGAGGGCCTGTGGGACGGCCGGTGGACCACCGCGACCGCCGATCTCGGCTTGTGCGGGGCCCAGCCGGCGAAGGGCAGCCTCGGCGATCCGAGCAACGAGCTCGTCGCGCCCGGCGATCCCGCGCACTCGATCGTGTCGCTGCGCATGAAGTCGACGGGCGGCGACCGCATGCCCCGGCTCGGCTCGGACGTGGTCGACGACGCCGGCGTCGCGGTGATCGACGCCTGGATCGCCGCGATGACCGGGTGTCCCTGAGCCGGGGTGGGCAGGAGCACGAGGGGGAAGCGCGCTCGCGGCCCTACGCCGGGTGCGCCCGCACGAAGCGCTCCACGATCGCCGCGTAGAGCGGGGGCATCTCCTGCATCGGGTAGTGCCCCACCCCGGCGAGCACCTCGGCCTGGAGGTCCGGGTAGACGGCCCGGAGCGCCGGCTCGACGGCCGCGCGCGCAAACGACACGTCCTCGGCGCCGAAGATCGCCAGGACGGGGAGCGCCGGCGCGGGGGTCGTCGGCAGGTCGGGGCGCGCGAAGAGGTCCACGTAGGCGGCCACGGTGGCGGGCTCGGCGGACGCCGCCCACCGCGCGAGCTTGAACGCGGCCCACGCGGGGGACAGGCGGCTGCCGAATTGGGGCGCGAGCGCGGCGGGTCGGACGCCGGCGTCCCCGCCGACGCGGCGGAGGAACGTGACGGCCTCGTCGGGAAGCGCGGCGCCCGGCGGCACCGGCCCGGTGAGGACCACGCTCGCCAGCCGCGCGGTCGCGGCGCGCGCGAGGCGCTGCGCGATCACCGTCGACATCGAGTGCGCCACGAGGTGGAAGCGGCGCCAGCCGAGGTGGTCGGCCACCGCGAGGACGCGCGCGTCGAGCTCGTCCGCGCCCACGCCGCGCACCGGCAACTCCCGCGAGCCGCCGTAGCCGGGGAGGTCCACCCGGGCGCACGTCAGCGCGCGCGGGTCCAGGTACGGGAGCATCGGCTCGTAGTTGACCGTGTCCCCGAGCCAGTCGTGCAGGAAGAGGACGGGCTCGGGGCCGTGGCCCGAGAGCGTGTGCGCGAGGATCATGGAGGTCTCCGAGGGGGCGTTCAGGGCGGGCAGAAGAACCGCCGCTCGCTCGTCGCGAGGAAGAGGCGCACGTCCGTCGAGGGGTCGCGCCCGAGCCGGTACGTCTGGCCGTCGAAGGAGGCGTAGGGCTCGTCCGAGGTGGCGGGCGCGGGGTCGTAGAGGCGCACGCGGTCGGGGACGAAGGTCTTCGGCCAGGCGCAGGCCTCCCACTCCTCGTCCGCCAGCGTGGTGGAGCTGAGCACCTCCGTGAGGAGGCCGCCCGGGACGTCGGGGTCGGGCAGGCCGGTGGACGCGAGGGTGACGAGGGGGAAGGTGTAGATCTCGCCGGCGCGCTGGTTCCACCACGTGATCATCGCGTCGTCGGCCCACCCGTCCGTGCTCCACGCGCCGGGCTCGTCGCAGGAGAAGCTGCCGTCGGCGTGGGGGCCCTCCCAGTCCTCCTCGGCGCAGCGGTTCCGGTTCACCGGGTTCACCAGGACGCCGTTCCGCTCCGAGGCGATCTTCAGCGAGAACGCGGCCACGTAGTCGCGGGCGTTGGTGTGGTCGGGGTCCTCGGGGTCGGTGCCGTCGGGGCGCAGGTCGCGCGGGTTCACGCCCCAGGCATCGGGCACCGAGCCGATCGGCGCCGAGACCGCGGTGACGCCGGAGTCCCCCAGCCAGGAGTGGGTGAAGGTCCGCCCCTCCACCTCGAAGCTCCGGACCAGGGAGACGCGGTTCGCCCAGGGCGTCGACGTGTCTCCCTCGGGGCGGATGTGGTCGACGCGGCTGTACACCACGTCGCCGACGGCGTTGTAGTCGCCCGTCGCGCAGAACAGCTCGAGCGCGCCGTCGTCCCAGGCCTCCACGCAGAGCGCGTCGACCGCGCCGTGGTCGAAGGTCTCGGGCAGCGGATCGTCCTCCTGGAGCCCCTCGACGAGCACGAGCAGGTCGCCGACGTGGTCGGGGGCGCACAGGAGCCCCGGGGCGCGCAGGACGCCGTACCAGCGGCCGCTGTCGCCGACCTGCCGGGTGGCGGTCCCGGGGCAGGCCCCGGTGCCGACGCAGCGCGCGTGGTCGCCGTCCTCCTCCAGGCAGGCCCGGCAGTCCGAGCCCGCCGGGAAGTGGGCCTGCTCGTCCGCGTCGGCGCAGCCGGCGGCATCGACGTCCCCGCCGGCGGCGAGCAGGGCCGCCACGCAGTCGTCGGGCAGCGCCTCGCGGGCGCGTTCGAGCGCGCCCTCGAACCACGACGCGCCCGGCACCGTGAGCGACGCCTCCGACCCGTCCACGTCGAGCAGGACGTGCGGGGACTCGCAGAGGGGCTCGGCGGCGAGGAAGAGGAGCTCGCCGTCGACGCCGTGCAGCCCGAGCGCCTGCCGATCCGCGGGGAGGTCGGCGATGGCGGCGTCGAGCGCGGCGCCGTAGCTCGGGTCGTAGGTGCCGCCGGTGATGTCGGGGAGGATCTGCGCCGCGGTGCTCGGCGGCGGGGGCGGCGGGGGCGGCGCGATGGCGACGGCGAGCCGCGTGGGCGGACGGGGCGCGCCCAGGGTGGTGAACGCGCCGAGGGCGTGCCCCACCTGCGTGGTCGTCGTGAAGGGCCAGCCGGGCGAGGCGGGAGCGGGCTCGTCCGCGGCGGCGAGGGGGCCGGCCTCCGAGGCGGGCGCGGGATCGGGCGGCGCGACACAACCGGCGAAGAGGACGCCGGCGAGCGTCGACGAGAGGCGACGTGCGTGTGACAAGGAGGCTCCGGAGGCCGGATGTCGGTAGGACAGACGTATCCGTGGCTCGTGTGTTCCGCCCTCGTGGCGTGCCTCGTGGGTTGCGACGGAGAGAAGCCGCCCGGCGGCGGCTCCGAGGCGGCCGCCGAGACCTGCCCCCGCGAGCCGGCGGGCGACATCGGCGCGGGAGACGCCAACGGCGACGGCGCCGTCGATCTCGCGGACGCGGTCGTGATCCTCCGCCACGCCGCGGAGGGTGGCGCCGCGCCCTCCTGCGCCGGCGCGGTGGACCTCGTCCCGAACGACTACATCGAGCTGGACGACGCCTTCCAGCTGCTCGTCCACCTCTACGAGGGCGGCTTCGCGCTCCCGGAGGACGTGGACTGCGGCGACGCGGCGCCGCTCCCGCCCCCCGCGTGTTCGCCCGTCGAGGCGCGGTTCTCGGGGACCACGCTGGAGCTGCGCGCCGAGACCGTCGCGATCGAGGGCTGGTCCGTCGCCGTGCGCGCGGAGGGCTGCACGATCGCCGCCGCGACGACCGCCGGCACGTCGGGCGCCTCGATCGTGGACGAGCCGCCCGGCCTGCGCGACCTCGGCTACGACGCGACCTTCGTCGTCGAGGGCGGCGCGGTCTCCGCCGTGGTGCTCGGCTTCATGGAGCCCACGGCGCTCCCGGCCGGCGCGTGGAGCCCGGTCCTGGCGCTCACCGTCGAGCCCGGCGGCTCCTGCGACTGCACGCTGAGCCTCGGCGAGCCGCTGACCGGCCTCGGCGAGCCGGTCGAGAACCTCGTCGTGGCGGAGGGCGCGGCCTGGGGGGTGACGACCGAGGCGACGATCGACGCCTGCACCTCGGGATGAGCGGGGGTAAGTCGCGCGTCACCGATGCCGAGCAGATCGGAGATACGTTGACGGGATGGTGCTGCTCCCCCTGCTCGTGGCGTGCGTCGAGACCCCTCCGAAGGACGCGCCGCCCGCGGCCGACGACACCGCCGCCGACGGCGACACGGCCGACACCGGCGACACCGACACGGACACCGGTGACACGGCCACCGACACCGGCGACACGGCCACCGACACCGCCGACACGGCCACCGACACCGCCGACACGGCCACCGACACCGCGGCGGCCACCTGCGCCTCGGCGCGGACGGTCTACAGCGACTGGGACATCGAGGGCGAGGACGCGGCGGCGACCGCAGCGGAGCTGTGTACCGACGGCCCGGTCGTGCACCGCGGCGTCGTGACGGTCTTCCGCACGCCGCTGGTCGACCTCCGGGACCTCTCCTGCCTCTGCGAGGTCGAGGAGCTGATCGTCCGGGAGAACCACGACCTCGTGAGCGTCGGCGGGCTCGAGAACCTCACCTCGGCCTACGCGCTGTACCTGCTCGACAACCGCGTGTTGGGGTCGCTGGAGCCGCTCGCGGCGCTCACGTCCGTCGAGCAGCTCATGCTCCGCGGGGGCGCCGTGACGTCGCTGACGCCGCTCGCGGGCGCCACGATCACCAACCTCGTGTCCATCCAGGGGGAGGACGCGCTGACCTCGCTGGACGGCCTCGTCCTCGACGGCACCACGCACGAGATCGTGATCGAGGGCAACGACGTGCTCGAGACGCTGGAGGGCCTCGTCGGCGAGGAGCGGGTCACGGGCTTCGTGAACGTGGACGACAACGCCTCCCTCCGCTCCGTGGCGGGGCTCGAGGGGCTCTCGTACGCACCGATCGTCCGGCTGCGCGGGAACCCGATGCTGGCGGACCTCCGCGGGCTCGAGGGCCTGACGGAGCTCGAGCAGCTCGAGATCGAGCGCAGCGGGCTCGTGAGCCTCGACGGCCTGGGCAGCCTCACCTCGCTCGTCGTGCTGGAGATCTCCGACGACACGTCGCTCACGACGCTCGACGGGATCGCTCCCCTGACCGAGCTCTCCCAGCTCTCCTTCACGGGGACGGCGCTCACCGACCTCTCCGCGCTCGGGACGCTCACCACGCTCCAGCTCCTGTACGTGGCCGACAACCCGGCGCTCGCCTCGATGGCGGATCTCGCGGGCCTCGCCCACGCGGACACCCTCTCGGTGAGCGGCAACGCCGCCCTCACGGAGGTCGGCCTGCCCGCGTTGACCACCGTGGGCGGCCTGATCGTCGCGGACAACGACGCGCTGACCGCGCTGCGCCTCGACGCGCTGACCACCGCGACCAGCGTCCTGATCGACGGCAACGACGCGCTCCCGGACCTCGTCGGGCTCGACGCGCTCGAGGGGGTGGACAGCGGCCTCACGATCACCTCCAACGCCGCCCTCGCCCGGATCGGGGGCCTCGGGGCGCTCACGAGCGTGGGCGGCACGCTCACCATCGAGGGCAACGCCGCGCTCGCCGCGCTCGACGGGTTCGGCGCCGCCACGCTCGGGGGGTTCGACCTCCGCGACAACGCCGTGCTGGTCGACCTCACCGGGCTCGAAGGGCTCACCGCGGTGGCGGGCGACGTGTGGATCTACGAGAACCCCGCCCTCCAGTCGCTCGCCGGCCTCGAAGGGCTGGCCGCCGTCGACGGCGAGCTCGGCCTGTCCGACAACGACGCGCTGGTCGGGGTCGACGGGCTCGACGGCCTGCGGGTGATCGGGGGGACGCTCGGGATCCTCGACCACGACCTGCTCACGGACGTGACCCCGCTGCACGGGCTCTCGGAGGTCGGGGGGAGCCTCTCCGTCATCGGCAACGTCTCGCTCGCCTCGGCCGACGCGGAGGCGCTGCGCGACGCCATCGAGACGCTCGGCGGCCGGGCCCGGCTCGAGGACAACGGTCCGTAGCCGTCAGCGCGCGTCGAGCTCCGGGTAGTGGCGGAAGATGCCCTCCTCGGTGAAGGGCAGGCGGCGGTCGGAGGCGAGGTAGGCGGCGATGCGCGGGCGGGCGCGCACCGCGGCGCACAACGCGTCGAGCCGGGGCGCTTCGACGCGGGCCATCGCGCGGGGGAAGGCGTAGCGCAGCCCTTCGAGGAGCTGGAAGACGGCGAGGTCGGCGTAGCAGAAGTCGCGGAGCAGGAAGGTGCCCCCGCCGCGCGTGATCACCCGCTCGAAGTAGTCGACGAAGCGCGGGAGCCGCTCGTGGACGAAGGCCTTCGCGCGGCGCCGCGCCGCCGGCTTCTGGTCCTCGTAATAGAGGCCCGCCGAGATGGGGTGGTGGGTGTCGTGCACCTCGCCCACCACGTCGGCGACGGTGAGCTGGAGCTGGTTTGCGTGCGGCTCGTCCTCGGGGCGGACCAGCGTGTGCCGGCGCGCGAGGAACAGGCAGATGTTCGCCGTCTGCGCGATCAGCTCGCCCTCCGCGCGCAGGAACGGCGCCGCGAACGGGGGCACCCCGCCGCCGTCGGCGAGCTCACGCACGATGGCCTCCTCGCCGCCCCCCTTCGCGACGGGCAGCCGGGCCACGTCGACGTAGGGCGCGCCGGCCTCCTCGAGGACGAGCCGGACGAACTCGCCCCGTCCGGGGATGGTGGGCCAGTAGTAGAGCTCGTAGGGTTCCATGCCCCAGAGTAGGCACCCGGCGGCCCGCTACGGCGTGGGCGCCTCGGCGCACGCCCAGAGCTGGAGGGCCGACTCCGCGCGCCGGCCCATGGTCATGCCCAGGTAGACGATCCCGTCGAGGCCGTGGTCCTCCTCGGGGCTCAGCACGGTCGCGGTCCCCGCCTCGCTCGCCGCGCTGACGATGACGACCGGCTCCTCGCGCCCGTCGGGGCAGCGCGCCTGGACGACCACGGCGCCCGCCACCTCGTCGAGCTCCTCGCCCACGTGGGCGCCCATGCAGGCCGAGAGCGCGCGGCTCGCGGCGTAGGGGTCCACCCCGGGGCGGGGGCGGAGCGCGGCCACGCAGGGGTACTCCTCGCAGTCGGTGAGCTCGGCGTCGAGCGGCGGCGCGCAGGCCGCCAGCGCCCGATCGATCGCCTCCTGCCAGGCATCCGGCTGGTCGGCGTCCGGGAGCGCCTCAGGCCAGTCCTTCCGCGCGGTGGGCTGCTCCCGCGTCTTCTCCGCGAGCCGGGCCTCGCACCAGCGCAGGCGTAGCGCCGCGTCGCCGCCACCGGCGTCGGGCGCCGGCGAAGCGGACGCGCACACCGTGCGGGGCGCGGGGCGGACCGTCGGTGTCGGCGTGGGTGCCGGCTCCGCGGGCCGGAGCCAAAGGGCCACGAGCGCCGCGCCGACGGCGCCCACGAGGACGCCGGCTCCCATGTCGAGGACGCGGCTCACGGCGCCACGGTACACCCGATGCGCGCGCGGGTGCGCGGCCCGGCTCCCTGCCGGGCCGCCGGGGTGCGGGGCTCGCCCCGCCGGGGGCGTTGCGGGGGGGCCCCCCCGCCCCAAGAGCAGAAGACCGGCCTGCCACGCTCCGACCCTGCGTGAGCCGACCAGCTCCGACCGATTCGCGGCGCAGGAACGGCCGACCGTTCACGCCGCCCGGGCGCCCGCGAGCGCGACGCGGGTGGCGACGGCCCCGACGAGCACGGACCCGGTCACCACGTACAGGCCGCGCACCCAGGCCGAGCCCTGGTCCGGGCCGGTCAGCACGCCGTGCGCCAGGGCGAGCACGAAGCCGCCGGCGGAGAGCGTGTGGACCGCGCGCCAGGCCCACGGGGCGACGCGCGCGCGCGCGAGGGAGGTGCCGACCAGGAGCAGCAGGGTCCAGGCCGCGAGGGTGCCGAGCGCGACGGGCCCGGTGAGGCGCGGGGAGGCGAAGGGGACGACGGCGGCGACGGGCGGGACCGGCGACGCGGGGGAGAGCACGACCGCGAGGACGTGCGCGGCCGTGAGGGCGACCGCGGCGAAGGACCACGCGCGGTGCAGCGCCAGGAGCGTTGGGGCGTGGAGGAGCCCGCCGCCGCGGGCGCCGAGCGCCACCCCGAAGACCATCGTGCTCCAGAGCGCGACGTAGGCCACGAGCCCGCCGGAGCGCCCGAGCCACCAGAGGAGCTCGTTCATGCGGCCGCCCTCCACGCCGCGGTGACCCACCAGCGCCCGGCGGCGTCGCCCACCAGCGCCTCCGCGCCCAGGCCGGCGAGGCGGGGGAGCACGCCGGCGGGGTCCACGATCAGCGCGGTGGCGAGCACGTCCGCGAGGGTGGCGGTCGGCGCGCGCACGGTGGCGACCTCCACCGGCGAAGCCGCAGGCTCGCGCGTGCGCGGGTCGAGCACGTGGTGGTGCTCGACGCCGCTGGCGGCCCGCCACCGGCGGACCCGCGTGGACGACGTGGCGAGGGCCTCGTCCGCGAGCGCCACGGCGCCGCCGTCCTCGACGCCGACCGGCCAGGTGTCGCCCGAGCCGCGGAGATCGCCGCCGCCGTCCACCAGCACGCGGGTGGCGCCGGCCGCACGCAGCCAGCCGTGGACGTAGTCGACCGCCCAGCCCTTGCCGATGCCGCCGAGGTCGATGTCGAAGTCGCCCTCGAGGACGACGCCGCCCGGGGTGAGGTGGACGAGGCGGTCGCTCACGGGGCCGGGGCGGCGGGGCGGGGCGACGCCGAGGTCGCCGAAGGGGCGGTCGTAGCCCAGCGCGGCGAGGTCGCGGCCGAGGGTGGGGTCGAAGGCGCCGCCGGTGAGGTCGCGCAGCCGGAGCGCCTCCGCGAGGAGCTCGTGGAGCAGGGGATCGTCGCTCCGGCGGTCGCGGTTGAGGCGCCCGAGCGCGGAGCGCGGCGAGAAGCGGGTGAGGCGCTCGTCGAGCGCCTGGACGAGGACCTCGGCCGTGGGGAGCAGGTCGTCGCGGTCCGCGGCCACCCACCAGTCGGTGCCCATGGCGCGGAAGGCGCGGCCGGTCACGAGGCCCTCGACCGCCGCACCACGACCACGCGGCGGCGGGGCGGCGGCGCGGGGCGGAGGCCGGCCGCGGAGAGGGTGCGGGAGGTGGGGTCGCGCGTCTCGGCGCCGGTCGCCGTCGCGACGAGCGCCTCCTCGCGCGCCTGCCGGAGGAGCGCCTCCTCGCGGGCGGCCTCCTCGCGGGCGGCCTCCTCGCGGGCGGCCTCCTCGCGGCGCATCTCGTGGAGCACCACCGCGGCGCTCCCCGACCAGGCGAGCGTCGCCGCGAGCACCACGGAGACGTGCACCTGGCGCTCGCGCGCGCGGCGGTCAGTCGTCGTCACGGCCGTGCTCGCGATCGTCGTCGTCGTCCTCGCGCTCGCGCTCCCCGCGCCGGGCGTGCTCGCGGGCCTCGTGACCGTCGCGGCGGGCGTGCTCGCGGGCCTCGTGGTCGTCGTCGTCGTCCTCGTCGTCCTCGTCGTCGTCGTCGTGGCCGCGGCGCCCGCGGTGCTCGTCGCGCTCGTGGTCGTCGTCGTCGTCCTCGTCGTCCTCGTCGTGGCCGGCGCGGGCGCGCCAGTCGGCCGGCAGGGGGTTGCCCTGCTCGTCCACGTAGACGACCTCCTCGCCGACCGGGGCGCGCGCGGCGGGCGCCGCCGGGGCCTCCTCCGGCCCGAGCACCTTCGGCGCGGCCGGGGCCTCGCTCAGCGTGTCCGCCGCGGGCTTCGGCGCCTCCTCGACCCGCCGGTCCGCGAAGCGCTCCCGCTCGGGCGCGTCCGATCCCGTCCCCGCGCCGACGAACGCCGCCGTCGCCACCGCCAACGCCAACCCCGCGATTCCGTACGCCCAGGCAACCTGTCGATCCATGTCGACCTCCTGGACTCCAACCTCACCCCCTCCCGTTGGGGCTCCATGAGCCGACCATTAGGAGCTTCCAATCCGGGGCGCTCCGCGCGTCGATCGCGCCGCGGCGGACCTACTGGCCGGGCTTCATCACCTGGAACTCGCGGTGGTTCGCGAACTCGAAGAAGGCGCCCATCCCCGCCTCCTCGATCGCGCGCTGCAGGTTGAGGTAGGTCCGGAACGCGGACTCGTAGCGGGACCAGGCGCGGCGGTACTCGGCGGACGCCTTGGTGGCGAGCGCGGTCATGCCGGCGAGGTCCGCCTTGCCGAGGTCGCCGGCGGTCATCGACTCGGCCTTCTCGGCGAGCTTGCGCGCGGACTCCCCCTCGGACCACTTGCGGTCGCAGTGGGCGTACTCGTCCTGCAGGTCCTTGAACGCGGACGCGGCCTTCAGCCCGCGGCTGGACGACTTCCCGTCCACGTGGAGCCGGCGCTGGTGCCAGGCGTGCTCGTAGGACTCCTGCATCTGGCCGCGCGTCTCCGCGGTGCGGGCCATGGCCGCCCGGAGCTTGGCGAGCGAGGCGTCGAGGGCCCCGTCGGGCGGCGCGCTCTGCCCGCGCTCCAGGCTGCGCAGCGACAGTGCGTCGAGCAGGCCGATGTTGTCCTTCGTGCGCTGGTACTCCTGCTGGAACACGTGGGAGGGGAGCTCGCCGCAGGTCTCGAGGTGCCGGAGCTTCTTGCGCTGGAAGTCGAGGTCCTTGCGGATCGTGCTGGTGAGCGCGGGGCCACGCTCCCCCTCCACGAGCCGCTGGTCCCAGCGCGCGATGCGCAGCTCGAGGTCGAGCTGGCCCTGCAGCCCGGTCAGGTACGGGTCGCCGTCGACGGCGGCGTGGAACTGCGCGCCCAGGCTCGTGACGCCGTGCAGGTGCGCGCCGCCGCCCAGGGTGTGGATGATGTCGAGCGCGTACTGGCCCTCGCGGGACACCCAGTCGGCGAGCGCGCGGCGCTGGGCGTCGCGGTCGCGGCCCGCGCGCTTCAGCAGGCCCTGGATGCGCTCCAGGCCGTCGAAGGCGTGGATCGTGTGGCTGTTCATGCCCACGCGCTGCCGCGCGTCGGGGCCCGTCACCGCCTCGATCACGTCGTCGATCTGCTTCTCGCCGAACCCGGCCTGGATGCGGTAGGTCCCCTTGTTGCTGCCCTTCTCGGAGCCGCCGTGGTCCCCGGCGCGGCCGTACACGCTCTTGGCGAGGCCCTTCTTCACGTCGCCCAGGTTCGAGCCCTGCACGACCGACTCGGTCTGGTACAGGTTGGCGCCCTCGTTCACCTGGAAGCCGGTGAGCCCGTGCTTGCGGCTGTAGTCGCCGCCGAGCGGGATGGACACGGACGAGCCGTACGCGCCCCAGTCCGTCTCGGTGCGCTTGCCGTCCAGCGTGGACACGCTGCTGCCGGTCGTGCTGCTGCTGCCCATCGCGATGCCGAGGATCGAGAGGCTGCGGTGGGTCGTGTCGGCCTGGGACTCGCTCTCGCCCACGAGCGTCCAGCCGTTCCGGACCAGCGGCAATTGTCCGTGCTTCTGGAGGTTCTCGAAGGCCCGGCGGCCCATCGGGTTCGAGAGGTCGAACTCGACCGTGCGGCTCTCGGAGGTCTGCCGGCTCTTCCCGAGCCCGCCGCCGATGCCGTAGGCCGAGATGCCCCCCGACACGCTGGCCAGCACCTTGTCGCCGACCTCGACGCGCACGCGGTCGCCCGCGGCGCGCGTGACGGTGGAGTAGTCGGTCAGCTCGGCGCTCGCGCCCACGGACACGGACGCGGGGCCGGCCTTCATGCTCCCGCCGAGGCTGCCGCCGAGGCCGACCTCCTGGGTGGCGGACTCGCCCTCGCGCATGCGCAGCGCGTCCGCGGCCGAGGTCACGGACACGTCGCGGTCGGGGTTCTCGAAGAAGGCCTTCGCCGCGGCCTCGGTGTCGAAGAGGCGCGTGCGCGTGGAGAGCGTGCGCACGCTGCCGCCGACGCTGCCGCTCGTGGACTTCCCCTTCTGGCCGTAGGAGCCCTTCACGCCCATCTTGAAGCTCACGACGATCTGCCAGCGGCCGTCGCGGAGCCGCGCGGGCTCGGTCAGCTCGAGGCTCGCCTCGCCCCCGAGCGAGACCGACTTCTTGCCCGACGTGAGCGTGCCCTCGACGCTCGCGGCGGTGGTCGTGTCGGTGTGCTGGGCGCTGCCGCTCACGCTCTTCGAGGAGGTGACCTCCCCGTCGTGGTCCTTCGTGGCGGTGGACCAGCCCCCCTCCAGCTTGTTGTCCTTCCCGTCCCAGGTGCCGGAGACGGTGTTGCTCTTCGTCGTCTCCTCCCCGCGCGCGTCCTTCGTCTTCGTGTCACGGGTCGCCGAGGCGCCGTAGACCTGGTCGCCGGCAGTCATCGAGACGGTGTCGGTGCGCTCGCGGCCGATCTCGTCGGTGGAGGTGCGGGACACTTCGGAGCCGTGGACGATCCGGCCGTCCTCGCGGCGGCTCACGGACTGGCTCGCGCCGTAGGTGTCGTCGCCCTCCTTGTGCTGGGCGCCGACCTTCGCGGAGCCGGTCACCTTCTCACCGAACGTGATGTCGCCACCGGCGCTCGCGGTCGTGCGGGCGTCGCCTTCGGCCGACTTGACCTCGAGCCCCGTCCCGACGCTGCCCTTCCCCGTGCTCGCGGAGACCTTCACGTCCCCGTCCCGCCCGGCGATCGTGACGTCGCCCGAGGCCGCCTTGACCGCGGGCCCCGTGCCCGCCGTGCTCGTCGCGCCCGGCCGCCCCGGCCCCGCCGGCGCCGGCGCGCCGGCCTGCGTGTCCGTCCACTTCGGGCCCCCGCCCCCGCCGCCCGCGATCGCCTCCAGGCGCGCGTCGGACACGAGCCCCCAGGGGTCCATCGCGTAGTCGGAGAGCGACTCCCGGCCGGTGAGGATCGCGACCCAGCGGCGCACGTCGGGCGAGGCCTTCGACGTGTCGAAGATGGCCTCGAGGTACTTGAATTCCTGCGTGAAGGCGCCGAAGGTCGTGAGCTGGGCGGCGATGATCTTCGCCTGCGCCACCGCCGCGTCGCCCTTCGCGGAGGACGCGCCGGCGGCGAGGATCCGGACGAGATCCGCCGCGTCGAGCAGGGGCGTGAACTGCTCGACCACCTTCAGGACGTACTCGTCGAAGCGCAGCTGGCCGGCGGCGGGGAGGGGGAACGGCCCGACGGCCATCCCGCCCGCGGCGTGCGGCGCGAGCGCCTTGCCGGCGTCGCGGCGCCAGCCGGGCATCGCGGCGGCGATGGCCTCCGCGTGCTTCAGGAGCATCGTGAAGCGGAGGTCCGTGGCGAGCGCGGGGTTCTTCTCCAGCGCGTCGTGGAGCACGCCCTCGAGGCCCTCGTAGGCGACATCCGCCGGGTGGTAGAGGAACAGCTCCTCGCCGAGGGCGATCGGGTCGGTGGGGACGGCGCGGAAGGGCTGCGTGTCGCCGCGCGCCTGGGCGGCGTGCACCTGCTCGAGGCGCGTGAAGGTGGCGGCGAGGCGGCCCGGGGCGGCGAAGAGCTCCCCCTGGCCTTGCCCCGACTCGACCCAGTACCCGGCGTCCCCGTAGTCCACCGCGGCGGCGACGTCCGGGCCGTCCGAGGCCGTGCCGCCCCCGCCCTTCCCGAGCTTCTGGTTGGCGTAGGCGTTCCCACGTGGCTGTCGGCTCGGCGCGCCCGTGCCGGTGCCGGTGTCCGACGTGCGGCGGGGCTTCGACGGGCCCTGGGCGGGCAACCTGCTCTTCGGCATCCGAGGACCCTCCGGCTGGCGCGTCGCGCGCGCGTCGCCGAGTCTACACGAGCCGGAGGTTCCATCGGACCTGACAGTCCGGTGAGGGGATCACTCGGGCGCGAGCGGCAATGTCAGCCGCACGGCCGTGCCACCCATCGGCGATGCCGCCAGGACGCAGTCCCCGCCGTGCCGCCGGGCCACCTCGCGCGCGAACGGCAGGCCGAGACCGAGCCCCTCGGCGTCGTCCCGCCGCGAGCGGCCCGATCGCGCGAACCGAGCGAACATCGCCTCCCGCTCGTGCGCGGGGACGCCGGGCCCGGCGTCGTGGACCTCGAAGACCGCGGCGTTCGCGGTCGCGCCCACGCGCAGCTCCACGGCCGCGCCGGGGGCGTGCCGCGCGACGTTCCGGAGCAGGTTCGCGAGCGCGAGCTCCAGCAGCGCGAGGTTGGCCTCCACGGACGGATCCTCCCCCACGACGAGGCGCGCCGTGCACCCCGCCGCGTCGAGCCCCGCCTTCTCGGCCGCGAGCGCCCGCGCCGCCACCTCGCCGGCGTGCGCGACCTCCCGGGCGAGCGCCGCCTCGCCCGCGTCGAGCCGCGCGAAGGCCGTGAGCGCCTGCACGATGCGCCGGAGCCGCTCGGCCTCCTCGCGCGTCGAGACGAGCACGTCCCGCAGCTCCGCGGCGCCGCGCTCCCGTCGCAACGCGACGTCCAGCTCCCCGAGCATCGCGGCCACGGGTGTGCGGAGCTCGTGCGCCGCCTCCGCGGTGAAGCGGGCCTGCGTGGCGCCCGCGGCGTCGAGCCGGTCGAGGAGCCCGTTCACGGCGAGCAGGAGCGACCGGATCTCGGCCGGGCCGTCGGTCGTCAGGCGCCGCCCCTGCCCGAGCCCGAGGACACCCTCCGCCTCGGCGCGGGCCCGGTCGATGGGCGCGAACGCGGCCCGCACCGACCGCACCAGCGCGATCGACGCGACGGCCGCGACGACCGCGGCGAAGCCCCCGTAGGCGAGGGCGAAGGTCCCGATGCTCCGGGCGAGCGTCACCCGGCGGGCGCTCGCGGCCACGACCGCGTGGTGGTCCTCGTCGCCGACCTCCATCTCCACGGGGAGGAGGAGCAGCCGCCGATCGTCGGCGTCCAGGTACGTCGGGCGCTCCCGGTCGATCACGTCCTCCACCACGCCGGCGGGCACGCGGGGGTCGCCCGGGCGGGGCACCCAGGTCTCGATGGGCGAGCGGCTGTGCTCCGCCTCCCACTCGTCCCCGGTCTCGGGGTGGAGGTGGCCGTGGGCCGCGACGAGCAGCGCCTGGTCGAGCCCCTCGCGGGCCCGGTGGTGCAGCGCGCCGCCCGTCCCGAGCCCCACGAGCACGAGGCTCCCGAGCAGGATCGCGGCGCCTTCGCGCGCGACCCGCCGCGCCGCGGAGCCGCTCACCGGGGCCGATCCTCCAGCACGTAGCCGACGCCCCGCACCGTGTGGATCAGCGGCCGGTCCGCGCCCTTGTCGACCTTGGCCCGGAGGTAGCTGACGTACACGTCCACGGTGTTCGTCCCCGGGTCGTGCGTGGTGTCCCACACCGCCTCGAGGAGCCGCGTGCGGCCGAGGACACGCCCGGCGTTCTCGGCGAGGTAGCGCAAGAGATCGAACTCCCGGGCCGTGAGGCGGATCTCGCGCTCCCCGCGGTACACGCGGCGGGCCGCGGGGTCGATCCGGAGGTCGGCGACCTCGACGACGTCGCTGCCCGGGCGGCGTCGCGTCACCGCGGCGATGCGCGCGAGGAGCTCCTCGAAGGCGAAGGGCTTCACGAGGTAGTCGTCCGCGCCGCCGCTGAGCCCCTCGACGCGCTCCTCCACGCGGTCGCGCGCGGTGAGGCAGATGGCGGGGAGGTCCACCTTGCGGCGCCGCAGCTCGCGCACGAGCGAGAGGCCGTCCCCGTCGGGCAGCATCCGGTCGACGAGCAGCAGGTCGTAGTCGGCGGCGTCCACCGCCGACCGCGCGGCGGCGAGGTCGACCGCCACGTCCACGCGGTGGCCCTCCTCCCCGAGCCCGCGCGCGAGGAAGCCGGCGATCTTGCGCTCGTCCTCGACGACCAGGATCCTCATCGGCCCTCGGAGCCGAACGTAGCCTGGAGGCCGGCGATCAGGGCGGCGCGCTCCGCGTCCGTGAGCCGCGCGTGCCCGTGCATCCACGTGTAGATCGGCATCGGCATCTCGCCCTCCTGCATCGCCTCCGCGGCCTCGCCGGCCTCGTCCTGCGGGCGGTCCCACTCCGACACGTTGAGCTTCCCGCGCCCCTCCTCCACGTCGTGCTGGACGAGCCAGGACACGGGCGCGACGTGGCTGTACCAGGGCCACTCGGTCTGGTTGCTGTGGCAGTCGGCGCAGGCGCGCCCGAAGAGCTCGCGGGTCTTCGGGCTGTCCCACGTCGGCTCGGCGCGCACGGCGGGGTTGGTGTGCGCCCGCCCGTAGGGCACGAGCTGCGCGAGGAGGAGGAGGGCCGCGAGGCCCGCGCCGATGCGGAGGATCCAGGTTTTCATAACGACTCCCTACGAGGGGAAGGTCATCCGGCGCGGTTGGGGCTCCGATGGACCAACATTGGAAGTTGATTGGAACCGCGCTCCGGGGGGCCCTGCTATCCGAACGCCAGCCACTCCGGGCGCAGGAGCAGCACGCCGCCGAGCGCCGCCATCACGAGCCCCGCGGCCGCCTTGAGGAGGCGCCCCCCGCGCTGCTGCAGCCGCGTCCGCCGCAGCGTCGCGACCGCGATCGACACGAGCACCGCGTCGTCGAAGATGTACCCGAGGTCGTAGAGCGCGAGGTAGGCGTAGTGGGCGCCCCTTGACAGCGGGTGGCGCGCGAGGACGTGGGTGTACACGGCCGGGAGACCCGCGGTGCAGAGGAGCTCGACCGCGTTCACCAGCAGCGCGAGGGCGGCGGCCCCCGCGGCGGCGGCCCCGAGCGAGCCCGCCCGCGAGACGGCGCGGGACCGCTCCATGATCACGGGCTTCCACCGGTCGGGGATGGCCAGCGTGAAGCCGCCCCGCCGCGAGAGCGCGTCCCGCAGGTTCACCGCCCCGATGCCGAGCGCGATCGCGCCGAGGACCGCCTGCACCGCGCGGGACAGGCCGAGGAGCGAGAACACCGAGAGCCACGCGGCCATGAACGCGTAGTACACGAGCCCGCTCATCAGGACGAAGGTCCCCGCGACCACGAGGATCGCGGCGCGGTCCTCCATCCGGACGAGAACGGAGAGCAGGAACAGGAGCACCCACGTCGCGCAGGGGTTCAGGCCGTCGACGAGCCCGAGCGCCAGCGTGAACAGGGGCAGGCCCAGCCGGGCGGGGTCCAGCGGCCCGAGGAGCGGCACGTCCACGCGGGTGGGCGCGCCGTCGGCGACGGCGTCCGCGCAGGGCTCGGCCACCTCGCACAGCTCGCCCGCGCCCTGGTCCGAGGCGGGCTCCCTCCCGTCGAGGAGCGCCACGAGCCGGGCGCCGGTCGTCGTGGCGTCCACGAAGCCCACGACGAGCTCGTCCCCCACGAGGAAGCTCGGGACGCCGGGCACCTCGACCCCGTGCTCCGTGGAGAGCCGCTCGAGCTCCGTCCGCGCCGCCGGCGACGCCGCCACGTCGTGGTACGCCACCTCGAGCCCAGGCCGCTCGGCGGCGAGCTCGTCGAGGAAGCGCTCGGCCTCCGCGCAGCGCGGGCAGCCGGGGCGGACCCACGCGTCGACGTCCGCCGCGAGCGCGCTCGCGGCGACGATCACGCCCACGAAGGCGGAGACCATCCCCCAACCTGCGCACCCGGGGGTGATACGGCCGATACACCGGGATGTATCAGCTGCCCGCCTCCTCCTTCGGCAGCTCGCCGATCACCCCGAAGGCGTACCACCAGCCGGTGACCTCGGACCGCCGGAACACCACGGTGCGCGGGCGGTCCTCCAGGGTGTAGGAGATCGTGCCCTCCTTCCGCGCCTGGATGTCGTCGAACGCCTTCTCCACCACGGGGCCGAGCTCGCCCGCGCGCAAGAACAGCTTCTCCGTGTCGCTGTGCAGCGCGAGCCGCTCGTCGGCGCCGAACGCGTAGAACACCGTGTCCTCGCCGAGGCCCATCTCCTCCTCCAGCTGCTCGCTCAGCCGGTCGAGGTACACCGACGCGCCGATCACGCCCTCGACCGCCCCGTCGGGCCCCTTCACCGGGACCGCGACCACGCCCACGCTCGCGCCCGTGGACTTGCTCACGACCAGGTCCCCCACGACCGTCTCGCCCCGCAGGGCGCGCTGGAAGTACGGGCGATCGCTCAGGTTCGCGTCCGTCCGCCCGGCCTCGAGCGTCCAGTACGAGCCGTCGGGCTCGGCGTACCAGTACACCCCGGGCAGGTTCGTCTCCCCGGCCGTCTCGAGCAGCGGCTCGATCCGCGCCCAGTCGCCCGATCGCACGCCCTCACTGTCCGCGAGCAGGGAGAAGTCGTCCGCGATGGCGCGGACGTGCCCGTCCGCCAGCGCGATGAGCGCGGAGAGGCCGATCTCGGCGCTCACGGGGAGCGCCGGCATCGCGTAGCGGATCTCCGGCGGGCCGCTGCTCGTGACGGCGACGCGCCACTCGGTGCCGTAGAGGCCGACCGTCGTCCACCGGACCCGCTTCGTCACGGGCGTCCCGAACCCGCGCCCGAGGAACTCGTACTCGCCCGTCCCCGTGGGCTCCTCCGCCATCCGCTCGCCGACCGCGAGCAGGTCCGGGTACGGCTGGTACAGCGGGTCGGTGAGGAGGTTGCGGCCGATCTCCTCCGGGTCGGGGTCGTAGAGCTGGTAGCCGTCGGGCTGCATCACGAAGACCTCGAGCCCGGTCGTGCCGATCACCGTCGCGATCGCGTGCACGACGAGGCTCGCCGGGCGGAGGAGCAGGTTGGCGGCCCCGAGGAACGTGCCGTCCTCGTCGTACACGGGGTGGAGGAGCGTGACGGTCTCGAAGCCCTCGACGGAGGTGTACGCCTCCGAGAGGACGGGCCGTCGCCCCTCTGCCAGCGCCCGGAAGTGCCCCTGCCCGCTCACGTCCTTCCCCTCCGAGCCGCTGAAGGCCGACGGGGTCACCGTGACCAGGACGCCCTCGGCGTTGGTCGCGGAGCAGACGACCGCGTACGTGAGCTCCTCGCAGAGCGCCGCGAGCCGCTCGTGGGCCGCCGCCCCCGAGAGCCCCGTGCGCCCGAGGTCCGCCGCGGCCTCGGCGACGGCGGCGTCCGCCTCCCGGAGCGTCCGGTCGATGGCCCCGGCCGCGCCCTCCAGCGTCGCCTGCGCCTCGTCGCCCGCCGCTCGCGCCGTCCCCGTCGCCAGCAGCAGCACGACGGCGGCTCGTCCCAATCCGCGCATGTGCACCCCCAACCCTACGTGTCACCCTTCGGGCGGCAGCTCCCCGACGATCCCGAACGCGTACCACCAGCCCGTCCCCTCCGAGCGCCGGAACACGACGGTGCGCGGCCGATCCTCCAGCGTGTACTCGATGATCCCCTCGCGCTCCTCCTCGATCGCCGCGAACGCCTCCTCCACCTGCGGCCCGAGCTCGCCCGCCCGCAAGAAGAGCTTGTCCGTGTCGCTGTGGAGCGCGAGCCGCTCCTCGTCGTCGAACGCGTAGAACAGCACGTTCTCGCCCGCGCCGAGCTCCTGCTTCACGCGCTCGCTGAGCTGGTCGAGGTACACCGACGCGCCGATCACGCCGGTGACCGAGCCGTCGGCCCCGCGCACGGGGATCGCCACGACGCCGACGTTGGCGCCGGTCGGCCCCCCGGCCGTGAGCTCCCCGAGCACCGTCTCGCCGGCCAGGACCCGGCGGAACCACGGCCGATCGGCCAGGTTCGCCTCCATCGCGCCGCCCCCGAGCGTCCAGTACCTGCCGTCCGCGCGCGCGAACCAGTAGTCGCCGGCCACGTTCGCCTCGCTCACGCGGCGGAGCGGCTCCTCGATGCGCTGCCAGTCGCCCGAGCGGAGGTCGTCCCCGGTGGCGCCGGTGCGCAGCCGGGCGAGATCGTCGGCGAGCCCGCCCAGGTGCCCGTCGGCGAGCGAGATGAGCGCGCTCAGCCCGATGTCGGCGCTCACCGGCAGCGCGGGCACCTCGTACACCACGCTCGGCGGGCCGGCCGTCGTGACGGCCACGCGCCACTCGTTGCCGTGCAGCCCCACCGTGGTCCAGGTGACACGCTTCACCGTCTCCGCCCCGAACCCGCGCCCGAGGAACTCGTACTCGCCGGTGCCCTCGGGGTCGGCGGAGATACGCCGCGCCACCTCCAGGAGCGCCGGGTAGCCCTGGTACATCGGGTCCGTGAGGAGGTTGTGCCCGATCTCCTCCGCGTCGGGATCGTAGAGCTGGTAGCCGTCCTTCTGCATCACGAAGACCTCGAGGCCCGTCTCCCCGACCACCGGCTCGATGGCGTGGAACACGAGGGCCGCGGGGCGGATGAGGAGGCTGGCCGAGCCGAGGTAGCGCCCGTCGGAGTCGTAGACCGGGCGGAGGATGTCGACCGTGTCGAAGCCCTCTACGGCATAGAACGCGTCGGACATCGTGGGCTGTTGCGTGTCGAGCGAGCGCACGTGCTCCTCGCTGGTCACGTCCCGCCCCTCGTACCCGGTGAAGGCCTCCGGGGTGACGGTGACGAGCACGCCCTCCGCGCTCGTCGCGGAGCACACGACCGCGTAGGTCAGCTCCTCGCAGAGCGCCGTGAGCCGCTCCCGCGCGTCCTCCCCCTCCAGGCCGATCCGCCCGAGGTCGCCGGCGGCCTCCGCCAGGGCGGCGTCCGCCTCCCGCAACGTCGCGTCGATGGCCACGGCCACCTCGTCGAGCGTCCGCTCGGCCTCCGCGAGGTCCGGCGGCTCGGACTCCGGCGCCTGCGCCCAGGCGAGGGCCCCCCCCGCCGCCAGCGCGCCGGCGACGACCAACCTCCCGGCCTCCATGTCCCCTCCACCACCGAACCATCCGTAGGCGCGGAGGCGCGGGAGACAAACGAAAGCGCAGCGTCACCCGCCCGTCTTCGGGAAGAAGTGCTCGTAGGGGCGGGAGCGGCTCGGCTCGTTGCGCAGCTGGAACCGCACGACGCGCGCGTTCCACTCCTTCTGCGAGGTGATCACCCGCGCGAAGAAGGGGTCTCGGGAGTAGTGCTCGATCACGCGGTCCCAGGCCGAGAGCTGCGCGTCCAGGATCTCCTGCGGCGTCTCGACCACCCGCACGCCCTGCCGCTCCATCTCCTCGAGATCGCGGGCGTAGCGCTCCATCACCTTCCACGACACCGTCGAGGACTGGGCCACGGCGGCCTGCCGCAGGACGGCCCGCAGGTCGGGGGGGAGGGCCTCGTACCGGGTGCGGTTGAAGACGACCTCCATGCACTCGCACGTCTGGTGATAGCTGCGGAGCATGTAGATCCGGGCGACGTCCGGGAGGCCGAGCGCGCGGTCGGAGGACGGGTTGTTGAACTCCGCGGCCTCGATCAGCCCCTGGCGGAAGGCGGGCACGATCTCGTCGGCGCCGGTCAGGATCACGTCCAGGCCGAGCTCGGTCATCAGGTCGGCGGCGAGGCCGGCCGTGCGGTACGCGAGCCCCTGCAGATCCGCCACGGTGCGGATCTCCTCGTTGAACCAACCCAGGGGCTGGCAGGGCAAGGGCCCGGTCAAGAACCCGACGAGATCGAGCGCGACCACGTCGCGCAGGAGCTCCTCGTAGAGCTCCTGCCCGCCGCCGTACCGCACCCAACCGAGGAACGTGTTGGCGTCCCACCCGAAGGACGGCGGCGTGCCGAAGAGCGAGTACGCCTTGTTCCGCGTCACCCCGTACGCCGTGAAGAGGTGCCCTCCGTCCAGCTCGCCGGCGTCGACCGCATCGTGAAGATCCAGGGCCCGCGCGACCGTGCCGACGGGCGAGACGTCGAGCCGGAGGAGCCCGCCCGAGAGGTCGCTCACCGCCTGCGCGTAGTCCTGGGTGAACTCCCAGAAGAGGTCCTCGCGCGTCCAGGCCGTCTGGAAGGTGAGCCGTGTCACCTGCCCCCGCGCGGGCCGCGGCGCGAGGAGCGCTCCCCCCGCCGCCAACGCCCCTGCGGCGGCGAGGAACCGCCGCCGCCCCAGGAAGCGCGCATCCGTCGGGGTCCCGGCGCCTCCGTGCTTCCGTTGCATGCCCGCCTCCTCGCCGGTTGTAGGCCCCCGCGGAGGGGGCACCACGGCGGCGGACGCTTGGTGACAGGCTGCGGCGCCTCGCGCCGGGGCGGCGGCTGGCGCGGAAAGTCAGTCGACCCGGCGCGCCGCGTCAGCGTCGCGGGCGTCCGGCCGGTGACGTTCCACCCAGGCGGCCCGCCGGCCGTCACGGAGGTCCCATGAAGGTCAAGAGCAACGTCAACGCCGGTCGCACCTGGAGCCCCGCGGAGATCACGCGGCAGTGACGGTGCAGCGGCGCCCTGCGCGGGCCCCGGTGTATCACCGATACATGCGCGTGTATCGGGGGATGGCCCCGGCGCAGGGCCGCGCCCCGACCGCGGCGTGCAGCCGCGCCGGGCGGGTTGGCGTGCAAGCTCATTCTCTTCGGCGCGCCCTTTCAAGCAGCCCACCTCGACCTGATCGTCCCCCCTGCTGACACACGGGCGTGTGTCGCCCTGTGTCGCCGGAGGCATCAGGGCGGCGCCGCGCCACGCGGCGGCGGCGCCAGCACCCAGAGCGCGCGGCGACGCACGCGATACACGAGCGGCGTCTTCAACGTCTCGACCTCCCTGTCGATGGTCACGGTCACGTGACGGTGCCGCAGGTGCAGCTCCAGCGCGTGACGCGCGGTGACCTCGAACGCGCGCTTCGTGTCGAGCCGGTGCAGCGCGGCGCGGAGCACCAGCCACAACACGGCGTACCAGCGCGTGGGCTTCGCGACGTAGAGGTTCAGCACGCCCCGCTCCGGCGGGCACTCGCCCTTCACGCCGAACAGGCGCAGCTGGTGCGCGTTCGTGCAGACGATGGCCGAGGGGGTGACACGCCAGCGGACGATCTCCCCGTCGCGGATGCCCACGCGGAGCACGGGCATGCGCCGCACCGCCGTGACGAGCGCGAGGAGGAACGCGACGAGCTTGTTGCGCCGGCGCGGCTCGTGGAGGGACTCGCGCGCGTGGACCACCGCGGGGTGCAGGCCGATGCCGGTGAAGTTGAGGAACGGGCGGCCGTTGACCTCGGCCACGTCGATGGCGCGCGGCGTCGCGCGGGCGACCGCGGCGATGGCCTCGTCGAGATCGGCCGGCAAACCGATGTCCTTGGCGAAGTGGTTGAAGGTGCCGAGCGGGAGCACGCCGAAGGGCTTGTCCGTGCCGACCAGCGCGGACGCCACGGTGTTGATCGTGCCGTCGCCGCCCCCCGCCACGACCGCGTCCCAGTCCCCGCGGGCGCCGGCCGCGGCGGCGGCGTGCATGTCGCCTTCCACCACCTGGACCTCCGCGTCGGCGCCGTGGGCCGCGAAGCCGGCGCGCACCCGCTCCGCGACCGACTCGGCGGAGGCGCCGACCACGCTCCCCGCGCCGCGGTTGAGCAGGACGAGGACCCGCATGCTCCGAACATAGGCGCGCGTCGGGAAAGGTGGAGCTTCCACGGATGTGTCGGTGATACATCGGCGATGCGCCAGGCGCCTGGAAGGCGGCCGCCCCCCGGGCGGCCGGTCCCGGCCCTCGGCCGGGACCGAGCGGCTCTGCCGCGAGCCTGGAAGGGGCCGACCCGCCCGTCCCCGGGCGGGGGGCGCCCGGGGTCCGTTGCCCCACCTCCGGCCCCGCCGTACACTGCGGCCCGCGCGCGGACCGTCATGCTGCTCCTTGCCCTCGCCTGCGCCGAGAAGCCCGTCGTGGTGACCCCCGACGCCTTCCCGGAGCCCAACGACTACACGCTGGCCGGCCCCGGTGGGCCCGTCGCGAGCTTCGCGGCCGACGCGCTGGATCAGCCCTGCGCCGCGCTCGTCGGCGGGCCGGAGGACGTCGAGCACCACAACCTCGTGGGCGTCTACGACGGGTGGCTCGTGCTCCCGTGGGCGCCCGAGGACGGCGGCGGCGGCGTCTCGCTCTTCGAGTTCGCGGACCCGTGCGCGCCGGTGAAGGTGGGCGAGGGCTACAGCGCGATCATGCGCGAGAGCCACACGCTCGCCATCGCGGAGGTGGACGGGCGCACGATCCTCGCGGTGGACGCACACCACGCCGACGATCGCGGCGGCATCGGCTTCTGGGACCTGACCGACCCGACCGCGCCGACGTGGCTCTCGGACCTGGAACTGCCCGGCTACGACTACCCGGACGCCTACTTCCGCGTGGCGCTCTCGACCTTCTGGCAGGGCGACGTGCTCTACGTGAGCGCGGGTTTCCTGGGCGTGTTCGCGATCGACGTGTCGGATCCCGCGGAGCCGGCCATCCTCTCCCAGTGGACGGAGACGGCGTTCTTGGCGGGCAGCTTCCACGTGATCGGGAACGTCGCGCTCGCGTCGTCCGCGGGGTTGTTCCGCACGATGACGTGGGACGTGGGCGACCCCGACGATTGGCAACTGTTGGCGGACTTCGAGACCACGGACGAGGCGGGCGAGCCGCACCCCTACTACTTCGCCAACGTGGGCGGCCGGTACGCGTTGTTCGCGCGCAAGGACACCGGCGGCGGGCCCATCGTGTACGACCTCGCGGACCCGAGCGCGCCCGTCCGCGTCGGCGCCGCCGAGACCCCCGACGGGGACGGCGGCTACGTGGCGCGGCACCACGACACGTTGTTCCAGGGCGAGTCCAACTTCGGGGCGCGCTACGACTTCACCGACCCGTCGGCGCCCACCGAGATCGCGCGGATCGACATGGCGGGGGACTTCGACACGCTCGTGCCCATCGGGAACGTGGCGGTGGCGAGCGTGGACGAGGGGGCGGACCCCGGGATGGCGACGCTCGTGTTCCCCTGGGCGACCGAGCCCGACGCGCGCGGGCCGACGGTGGAGCTCACGAGCCCCGCGGACGGGGAGGCCTGGGTGCCGGTGACCGGGCGCGTGGGCCTCTCCTTCGACGAGCAGATCGAGCCGAAGAGCGTGCACGCGGGCAGCTTCCGCGTGTGGGCAGAGGACGGGTCGGCGGTGCCGGGGCGCTTCTACGCGCAGGAGACCATCGCCAACTTCGTGCCCGACCAACCGTTGGAAGCGGACACGACGTACTTCGTGGAGGTGCCCGCGGGCGGGATCGCCGATGTCACGGGCAACCCGACGTCGGCCGTGAAGACGTTTGCGTTCGCGACGGGCGAGACCGTGGCGGGGCGGCCGTGGTGAGGCGTTTCGCGCTCGCGCTCGTGCTCGCGGGGTGTGGGGACACCCCCGCGGACACGGGCGGCCCCGACGCGCCCGAGGAGGCGCCCGTCGCCGTGCTCGGCGGCGAGGAGGTCGTGTTCGTCGGCGAGCCCGCGACCTTCGACGCGGGCGCGAGCGTCGCGTCCCTGGTGGAGTGGGACTTCGGCGACGGCGCCACGTCGGCGGACCGGACGCCGACGCACACCTACGAGGCGCCCGGGCGGTACACCGTGCGCCTCACCGCGCGGTCTGCCGACGGGCGCACGGACATCGCGAGCACCACGCGCGTGGCGGTGTACGCGCCGGTCGGGACGCCCACGTCGAGCGGCCGGCTCGCGTACGACGGCGCGCGGCTCTACGCTGCGCTCCCCGACGAGGACGCGGTCGTGGTCGTCGCCCGCGGCGCGGTGGAGGACCACATCCCCGTGTGCGGCCACCCCGTCGCGGTGAGCGCGGTGGGCACGCGGCTCGCCGTGGCCTGCCGGGACGACGCGGTGCAGGTGTGGGAGATCAACGGCGAGGGCGGTATGCCGTCGCTGCTCGTGGACGCGCCGCTCCGGTGGGGCGCGCGCCCGGCGGGGGTGGCGATCGACGGGGGCGACGCGGTGGTCGCGCTCGCGGGCACCGGCGAGATCGTGCGGATCACGCCGCTCCCGGGCGGCGAGTACGAGCGCGTGACGCTCGCGACGGTGCCCGACGCGCGGGGGATCGCCGCGCTCGACGGCACCGTGTACGCGGCGCGCTTCCGGTCGCCGGAGACCGGCGGGTTGGTGACACGGGTCGGGGATGGCACGACGGAATTCACCCTCGCGGCGGACCCGGGACCCGACTCCGACACCGACGCGCGCGGGCTCCCGACGCTGCTCGGCGCGGTGGGGGTGCGGCCCGACGGGCGCGCGTTGGTCGTGGCGGGATCCAAGGCGAACATGGCGCGGGGCCTGCTCCGGGACGACCTCGCGCTCACCCACGAGACGACCACGCGCGCCGCGCTCCGCTCGATCGACGCCACCACCGGCGAGGCCCTGGAGCGCGCGCTCTTCGACAACCGCGACCTCGTGGGCGCCGTGGCCTTCACCCCGCTCGGCGACCGCCTGCTCGTGGCGCACCTCGGCGCCGGCGTGGTGGACGTGCTCGACCCCTTCACGCTCACGCGGCTCGGCGGCTTCCAGGACGTGGGCGTCGGGCTCGACGGGCTCGTCACCGACGGGGAGACCGCCTGGGTGCTCGCGTCGATCGACCACCAGCTCGTCGCCTACGACCTCGACGGGGACGGCACGGAGCTCGCGCGGATCACGCTCACCGACGCGCCGGTCGACCTCGGCGCGCGCGTGTTCCACTTCGCGGGGGACCCGCGCATGAGCCGGGACGCCTACGTCTCCTGCGCGAGCTGCCACCCCGACGGCGCCGCCGACGCGCGCACCTGGGACTTCACCGACCGCGGCGAGGGCCTCCGCGAGACGCAGGCGCTCTTCGCGCGGCCGGACGCGGGGCCGTTCCACTGGAGCGCCAACTTCGACGAGATCCAGGACTTCGAGAACGCCATCCGGGACCACCAGGCGGGGACGGGGTTCCTCGCCGACGACGCGCTCACCGAGCCGCTGGGCGCGCCGAAGGTGGGGCTCTCGGCCGAGCTCGACGCGCTGGCGGCGTACGTCCGGAGCTTCGAGCCGCCCCGCTCCCCCTGGCGGGCGGAGGACGGGAGCTTCACCGAGGCGGCGGAGCGCGGGCGCGCCACGTTCGTGTCGGCGGGTTGTGACACGTGTCACGCGGGCGCCGAGATGACCGACGCGGCGTGGGTGGACGGGGAGCCGGTGCTGCACGACGTGGGCACGCTGCTCGACTCGTCCGGGGGCCGGGCCGGCGGGCCGCTGACCGGGCTCCGCACCCCGAGCCTGCGCGGCCTGCACGCGAGCGCGCCGTACCTGCACGACGGACGCGCCGCGACGCTGGAGGAGGCGCTCGCGGCCCACGGCGTCGACCCGGACCCCGACCTCGTCCGCTACCTGCTCGAGGTCGAGGACGAGCCGTAGCGGGGTTCGCGCGCGCCCGACGGGTTAGCGCGGCGGCATGGACCTCGTCCCCACCGCCCTCCTCCACGGCGCCGCGTTGTGCGCGGGGATGACGGGCATCATCGTCGGGAGCCTGCGCCAGGACCCGATGATCTGGGCGCGGAGCAGCCCGCCGGACGTGCAGGCCTTCGTGGGGCCGCCCTCGCCGGCCACGTCGCGGCGGAAGCGCGCCTGGAGCGTCGTCATGCTGATCGTGCTCGTCGCGGTGTTCGGGAGCCTCGCGCGGGGCATCCTCTCCGCGGGCGGCTCCACGTGGGACGTGGCGGTGGCGGCCTGGATCAGCTTCCAGGTGTTCAACCTCTACGACGCCGTGGTCATCGACCTCGGGCTCGTGATCTTCAAGCCGCGCTGGGCGATGGTGCCGGGCGCGGCCGACCTCCCCGGGCTCCGCGACCCGCGCTGGCACCTCGGCAACTACCTGAAGGGCCTCGTGGGCGGCTTCGTGTTCGCCGGGCTCGTCGCGGGCTCGGCGTGGCTCTTCGGCTGACGGGCGCGCCGGGATCGGTGCTACAGAAGGGCGTGCTCCTCTTCCCGCTCGTCGCCTGCACCGACCCCAAGCCGGACACCGGCGAGACGGCCGACACCACCTGCGGCATCGCCGACGTCGACCTCGTGGCGGTGTTCGACCGGGCCTTCGCCGGCACGGCCGACGACTGCGACGTGGAGGCGCTCACCGCGTTCGTGGACGAGCGCACCGAGGACCACGGGCCCTGGAAGCAGGAGATCCGCCTCGCGTTCTCGGAGGACGCGCAGACCTTCGAGCCCGTGGACGGGGTGGTCATCCCGCAGGCCGCCGTGCCGGAGGTCGTGCTCGATGACAACGGGCGTTACTGGCTCTACTTCGTCGACGGGCGCTTCGAGGACCTGGTGACCCACGCGGCGACGGGCTCCACCTGGATGGCGAGCCGGGGCGTCCCGGGCCTCGGCGCGCTCGGGCTCGCGGTGAGCGAGGACGGCGGCGCGACCTTCACGCCGGTGGAGGACTTCGGCGTCGAGGGCATCGTCCGCGGCATGGTCGTGGACCCCGACGTGGTGCGCCAGCCCGACGGCACCTGGCGCATGTACTACGTCGGGATGACCGCCGAGGAGTACCTGACGCAGGCCACGTGGGTGTACCCGGAGAGCCACGAGGTGTACTGGGCGTCGTCGACGGACCTCGTGCACTGGCGGCAGGAGGGCTCGGTGCTGCGCGGCCCGTACGCGGACCCGACGGTGTCCTGCGGCGAGAACGACAACTGCATGATGGCGTCCTTCGGGCTCGAGTGGAGCCGCTCGTCGGACGGCGGCACCACGTTCACGCACGACGGGTACTGGGGCGTCGACGGCTTCGCGCCCGAGTTCGTCCGCTTCGAGGACGGCAGCCGGCGGCTCTTCTTCAACAGCCGCCAGACGGGCGCCGCGATCCAGTCCTTCCTCGAGGACGAGGACGGCATCTGGAACCTCGAGGACGGGGAGCGCCTGGAGGGCACGTACGGCGAGGCCGTCACGCTCGCGCGGGCGCGCCCGACCGGCTGGTACATGTGGTTCCACACCTTCTCGGACCCCGACGACCTCCCGTTCTGAAGCGCGATTCAGTTTGGCGACGCCACGCCGCCGCCACCTCGATAAGCGGCGGGCATGTCCGGCCCCTACCCGCACCTGCTCGCCCCGCTGCCGCTCGGCCACGTCACCCTCCGGAACCGCGTGCTCATGGGCTCCATGCACGTGGGGCTCGAGGAGGAGCGCGGGGACTTCCCCAAGCTCGCGGCGTATTTCGCCGAGCGCGCCCGCGGCGGCGTCGGGCTCATCGTCACGGGCGGCGTGGCGCCCAACCGGGCGGGGCAGGTCAAGCCCTTCGCGAGCACGCTGAACTCGAGCCGCGAGGCGCGGCGCCACCGCCACGTGACCGACGCGGTGCACCGCGAGGGCGGCCACATCGCGCTCCAGATCCTGCACGCGGGCCGCTACGGCTACCACCCGTGGGCGGTGGCGCCGACACGGCTCAAGTCGCCCATCAGCCCCTTTTCGCCGTGGGGGCTCACGGGCGGCGGGGTGCGGCGCACCATCGGGGACTTCGTGCGCTGCGCGAAGCTCGCCAAGGAGGCCGGCTACGACGGCGTCGAGGTGATGGGCAGCGAGGGCTACCTCATCAACCAATTCCTCGTCCGCCACACCAACAAGCGCACCGACGAGTGGGGCGGCGAGTACCAGAACCGCATGCGCTTCCCCGTCGAGATCGTGCGGGGCATCCGCGACGCGGTCGGGCCGGACTTCGTCATCGTGTACCGGCTCTCGATGTTGGATCTCGTGCCCGACGGCAGCACCTGGGACGAGGTGTTGACCCTCGCGCGCGCGATCCAGGACGCCGGCGCCTCGATCATCAACACCGGCATCGGCTGGCACGAGGCGCGCATCCCCACGATCGCGACGATGGTGCCGCGCGCCGCGTTCACGTGGGTGACGCGCCGCCTCCGCGACTCCGGCGTGGTGACGATCCCGCTGGTCACGAGCAACCGCATCAACACCCCGGAGGTGGCCGAGGACGTGCTCGCGAGCGGTGCCGCGGACATGGTGAGCATGGCGCGGCCGCTCCTGGCCGACCCCCACTTCGTCGCCAAGGCCGCGGCCGGGCGCGCCGAGGACATCAACACCTGCATCGCCTGCAACCAGGCCTGCCTCGACCACATCTTCCAGAACCGGCGCGTGAGCTGCCTCGTGAACCCCCGCGCCTGCCACGAGACCGAGCTCGTCTTCACCCCGGCCGCGAAGAAGCGGAAGGTGGCGGTGGTCGGGCTCGGCCCGGCCGGGCTCTCCTGCGCGACGATCGCGGCCGAGCGCGGCCACGACGTGACCGCGTTCGAGGCCGACGACCGGATCGGCGGCCAGTTCAACATGGCGAAGCGCATCCCGGGCAAGCAGGAGTTCGAGGAGACCCTGCGCTACTTCGGGCGGCGGCTCGAGCAGACGGGCGTGAAGGTGAACCTCGGGCGCAAGGTGGGCGCGGACGAGCTGAAGGGCTTCGACGCCGTCGTGGTCGCCACCGGCGTGTCGCCGCGCCGGCTCTCGATCCCCGGCGCCGACCACCCCAAGGTGAAGAGCTACGTGGACGTGCTCAAGGGCGCCCCGGTCGGCAAGCGCGTCGCCATCGTCGGCACGGGCGGCATCGGGCACGACGTGGCGGAGTTTTTGGCCGACCCGCCCGAGGCCGGCCCCGACCTCGCGGCGTTCCTCGCCGAGTGGGGCGTCGACTACGACGGCTGGGGCCGTGGCGACTCCGAGAAGCGCGGCGGCCTGCGCCCGCCCGCCCCGCCCGCGCCGCACCGCGAGATCGTGCTGCTCCAGCGCTCCCCGGCGGGCCGCGGGAGCCGGCTCGGCAAGACGACGGGCTGGATCCACCGCGCGTCGCTCAAGCAGCGCGGCATCAAGGTGCTGGCGGACGTGTCGTACGAGCGCGTGGACGACGCCGGCCTGCACGTGACCGTGGGCGGCGAGCCCCGCGTGCTCGACGTCGACACGGTGGTCGTGTGTGCGGGCCAGGTGTCGCTGGCCGAGCTGGTGGCGCCGGTCCGCGCGGCGGGCACGCCGGTGTTCGTCATCGGCGGGGCCGACGAGGCCGCGGAGCTCGACGCCAAGCGGGCGATCGACCAGGGCGCGCGGGTGGCGGCCGAGCTGTAGGGGGCGGCATCGGGGGTCGGGCAGCCGGACCGGCCGCGGACGGCCGGCCGCCGCGGCGGCCGCGGTGCCCTCGGGAGCGTCGGCGGCTCGGGTGCCCGATCAGGCGTGCGCGTGCAGCTCGCTCCGCCCGAGCAACGCCGCGGCCGCCGGCGCCACGACCTCGCGCCAGCCGCGCGTGATGACGTCGCGCGCCTCCGCGACGGGGAGCAGCCCGCCCGCCTCGACGGGGAGCCGCGGCGCCTCGGCGAGCGCGCGGGTCACGGCGTCGCGCACGGCGTCGCCGCCGACGTCGATCGCCCAGCGGACCGTCCGCCATGCGAGCGCGGCGTGGCGGGCCTCGTCGCGGGCGATGACGGCCAGGGCGGCGCGCTCGGCGGGGTCGGTCGCGCGGTCGCGCGCCGCGGCCATCTGGAGCGCGGAGAGCGTCTCGGCGACGCAACCCTCGCGCGCGGTCGCCTCCGCGAAGGCCGCGAGGTCGTCGGCCAGCGCGAGCTCGGCGAGCGGGAGCGGGCCGGGGCGCAGGGCCTCGCCGCCCGCCGCCTCCGCCAGCCCGAACGCGAGCTTCGCGTGCCGCACCTCGTCGAGCGCGGCGGTGTGCGCGTCGGCGACGAGGTCCGCGGGGGCGCCGAACGCGAGGAGCTCGAGCGCGAAGCGCGAGAAGGACGCGACCGAGGCGTGCTCCGCGAGCGCGATGCGGGCCCAGGTTGCGGCGCGCGCGAGGTCGGGCGCGTCCGTGCGCTCATCGGCGCCGGCGGCCCACCCGCGGCCGCGCGCGAGCGGCGCGAGGCGGGGGCGGCCCCCGATGACGAGCGGGCGGCCGTAGTCGCAGGGCTCCTCGGGCGGGTCGACGGTGATGGGGTAGATGCACCAGGCCGCGGGCGCGGCGCCGCCGATCCAGGCGCAGCCGGTGTCCAGCGTGCCCGCGCCGTCCACGGAGAGCACCTCGGCGCCGCAGGTGCCGGGGATCACGTCGTCGGGGGGCACGTCCACGGCGGGCGGGCACTCGGTGAGCGGCGAGGGGAGCGCGTAGCAGCCCATCTCGCTCTCCCAGGCGGTGTCGGTCCCCGAGTCGCCGGAGTCGGTGTCGCCGGAGTCCACGCTGGTGTCGCTCGTGCCGGTCTCGTCGTCGTCCTTCGGGAGCGGGCAGCCGACGAGCGGCAGGAGCGTGAGCAGGAGCGTGCGGTACGAGTCGGCCATGAGCGCCTCCGGCCGAGACCATAGACGCTCCCGCCGCCGGTCGCGCGCCCCGGCGTCGGCGCCGCGCGGGTGTGGAGCGCGGCTTTCGGCGTTCTCCCGGGATCACGCGTGCGCATGGACCTCGCGCCCGCCGAGCAGCGCCGCGGCCGACCGCTCCAGCTACGACTTCCGGCTCTCCTGCCGCTTTGCCGCCGCCGACGCGGAGACGCGGCTCCTCGGCAAGCAGCTCGCGCCCGGCCGCGACGACCGCCTCGCGCGGCTTGGCCGGGAGGGCTGCGAGCTTTCCCTTGCGCATCTCCCGCTCCGTGTGCGAGGGTGGTCCGAGCGGCCGCCGAAAGGCCGCGCCCTGACCCCGGAGATGACGATGCGATTTGCCCCCCCCCCCGCGTACTCCTCGCCCTGATCCTAGGTAGCGCCCCGGTGACGGCCTTCGCGGCGTGCCCCACCGCGTTCGGGACCACCTGCGCGGTCGGCGGCACGGACGTGTGCACGACGACGGGGACGACCTTCACCTGCGACGTGTCGGGGTCCGACGACAGCGCCGAGTGCACGGTGGTCAGCGACTACGATGCGACCTCGGACCTGGAGGCGTGGGGCTTCGTGCGGGTCTCGGACGGCATGGGCGGGTACACGCAGGAGGAGTTCTGCTGCGAGTCCAGCCAGCAGGTGACCCCGACCGCCGTGTACATCGAGGGGAGTGCCTACGCGGACCTCCTCCAGTTCACCTGGGACTCGCTCGCCAACAACCTGGACGGCGTGGGTGCGGCCATCACCGGGACGATCAACGGCTACGCCGGAAACGACATCATCAACGGCTCGCACGCCAGCGGCGCCAACATCGCCGAGACGCTGAACGGGGGGGTCGACAACGACACCATCCGCGGGAACGACGACGTCGACACGCTCAACGGCGGCGACGACGACGACGTGCTCATGGGCGGCGCTGGCAACGACACGATGAACGGCGACGGAGGGAGTGACGAGATGCTCGGTGGCGTGGGTGCCGACACGATGAACGGGGGCGCCGGCCGGGACTTCATGAGCGGTGGGGCCGACAACGACATCATGGACGGCGGCTCCGGCGGGGACATCATGTGCGGGGATGGGGAGGGGCTGACCGGGGGCGACATCCTGGACGACGGTGACGCCACCGACGAGGGTGCCGGGTTGACCGACGAGCTCTGGTCTGCCATCGCCGCGGACGAGGCCTACTGCAACGACGCGTCCACGAAGTGGGACGGGAACGCCGCGGGTACCTGCGGCAGCAACCCGACGATCTCCTCCCCGCCGACGGCCTGCCCGTGACCGCGCGCAGCGGGGCCGCTCGCTTCGCGCGAGCGGCCCCGCTGCTCTGGGTCGCGGCGTGCATCGACTACAACCCGGCCGGGAAGCCCGACGAGCCGGTCGTTGTCGGTCATGACACCTCCGCGCCGGACACCGACACGGCCGACGACACCGCCGAAACCGCGCCGCCGCCCGAGGAGGTGTGCGATGGTGTGGACAACGACGGCGACGCGGAGATTGATGAAGGGTTCGAGGACATCGACAGTGACTCAGTCGCGGATTGTGTTGATGGTGCCTGCGTCGTGTACCTCGACGGCGACGAAGGCGTCTCGGACCCACACCTTTGCGAGCGATCAGTAGCGCCTCCGGTGGACCCCTGGAACGTCGAGGTGCTCTGGGAGCACGCTGAAGACACGAGTTGCCTCAGCGTCGTCGCAGGGGACCTCTGGGCCGACGGTACGTCCGAGCTCGTCTGCGTCGAGTCCATCGAGGGAAGCCTGCGAGTCATCGATGGTCCGACCGGAACCACAGCTTGGAGGCTGGCGATCCTTGAAGATTGGACCGGGATCGCAATCGCGAACCTCGATGCGGATCCGCAACTGGAGATTCTGGCCTACTCACCTACGGGGAGCATCCTTGCCGTCGAGCCCGACGGAGTGGTCCTCTGGGAGAGTTTCGATGTGGTCCCGACGGTCCGAGCAAACTTGATTCCCCTCGAGGTCGCCGATTTGGACGCGGACGGCTTGCCCGAGGTGATCGGTCCAGACGCGATACTCAGCGGTTCGGACGGGCGCACGTTGGTGCGAATCGCCGACAGCGTGCAGGGTGACCCGCGGCACGAGGAGGTCGCGGTCGCGGACATCGAGGACGACGGCAGTGTCGACATCCTCACAGAGTGGACGAGGTTCGCCGGAGATGGGTCGACCCTCTGGCAACACGCTTTCGTCGACGAGTCAAGCACAGCCGTACTAACGCTGCTCGTGCAAGCGGACGGCGATGCCGATGCCGAGGTGTTGTTCTACTCGGACGAGTTCTTCGTCCTTCTAGAGCCGGACGGGACGGTAATCTACGAGTACGACGCTCCGTTGCTCACTCCGTCGATCCCCTGCGCCGGAGACATCGACGGGGACGGCCGCATGGACCTGGTGGGGATGGGAACGGACCGGAGCTATGCCTGGGACATCTCGGCGCGGACGATGTGGAACGGGCCCTACTCCGACAGTACCGACTACTCGGTCGGCTGCACCACCTTCGATTTCGACCTCGACGGGGCGAAGGAGGTCGTCTACGGCGACGAGAGCGCGCTCTTCATCCTGGACGGGACGACTGGCAGTGTGCTCTTTCAGCACGACCGCTATTCCGCGACTTTTGACGACCGTATTCTCGTCGTCGATCTCGACGGCGACGGCTCGGTGGAGATCGTGTCGAGCACGTGGGGCGGCGGTGCCGCCCCCATGCTCCGCGCCTACGGCAACGTGAACCGCGACTGGCCCCCGGGCACGCAGATGTGGCCCTCCGCGACTTGGTCCGGCACGAGCCTGCTCCCCGACGGCCGGGTGCCGCGCACGCCGCAGAAGCCGTGGCTCACGACCAAGGTGTGGCGCGGGCAGCCGGAGTTGCCGGTGTTCGGGTCGGACCTGCGCCCGGCCATCGGAGACATGTGCGTGGCCTCCTGCGCCGACGACGGGGAGGTGCGCGTGGAGGTGCGCCTCCAGAACCTCGGTCCCGACGAGGTCGAGGCGGGCGTGCCCCTCGCGGTGTACGGCCTCGACGGCACAGGCGGCCGCGTGCTCCTGACCGTGTTCACGCTGGCCGACTGGCTCGATGACGGCCGCGCCGCCGCCTCCTGGGAGGTGGTCACCACCACCGCGCAGGCCGAGCGCGGCCTCGTCTTCGTGGCCGGCGACGACGGCACCGGGAGCGTACACCCCGACGACTGCGCGACCGAGAACAGCACGGTGGAGTGGGCGCTGACGGCGTGTCCGTGACGTAGCGAAGGAGATTGCGGCCCATCTGGCGAGCTACGTCACGCCGAGCGTGACGTAGCGACGGAGATGGCGGTCCATCTGGCGAGCTACGTCACGCCGAGCGTGACGTAGCGACGGAGATGGCGGTCCATCTGGCGAGCTACGTCACGCGAAGTGTAGCGTTCGCCCGGGATCAGGCGTGCGCGTGGACCTCGCGCCCGCCGAGCAGCGCCGCGGCCGCCGGCGCCACGACCTCGCGCCAGCCGCGCCCGACGACCGCGCGGACCTCCTCGGCCGAGAGCAGCCCCTCCGCGTCGACGGGCAGGGCCGGCGGCGCGGCGAGCGCGCGGGCCACGGCGTCGCGGACGGCGTCGCCGCCGACGTCGATCATCCAGCGGACCGTCCGCCACGCGAGCGCGGCGTGGCGGGCCTCGTCGCGGGCGATCACGGCCAGGGCGGCGCGCTCGGCCGGGTCGGTCGCGCGGTCGCGGGCGGCCGCCATCTGGAGCGCGGAGAGCGTCTCGGCCACGCAGCCCTCGCGCGCGGTCGCCGCCGCGAAGGCCGCGAGGTCGTCAGCGAGCGCGAGCTCGGCGAGCGGGAGCGGGCCGGGGCGCAGGGCCTCGCCGCCCGCCGCTTGCGCCAGCCCGAACGCGAGCTTCGCGTGCCGCACCTCGTCGAGCGCGGCGGCGTGCGCGTCGGCCACGAGGTCCGCGGGGGCGCCGAACGCGAGCAGATCGAGCGCGAAGCGCGAGAAGGACGCGACGGAGGCGTGCTCGGCGAGCGCGATGCGGACCCAGGTGAGGGCGCGGGCCAGGCGCTCGGCAGGGTCCTCGGAGCGGGCCCCATCGGCCGACCCGGCGGAGGCCGCCCACCCGCCGCCGCGCGCGAGCGGCGCGAGGCGCGGGCGCCCGTCGATGACGAGCGGGCGGCCGTAGGTGCACTCGTGCCAGGGCGGGTCGATGGTGACGGGGTACTCGCAGGCGGCCGCCTCGTCGTCTCCCCCGAAGGCCATGCCCGGGCAGTGGTCCAGCTCGGTGGCCTCGCCGATCACGCCCAGGACCTCGGCGCCGCACGTGGCGGGGGAGAGCTTCTCGATGTCCACGTCCGCCGCCGCGGGGCACTCGGTCGCGTCTTCAGGCATCGACATGCAGGCGGTGTCGGCGCAGCCCACGAGGGGGAGGAGCGTCAGCAGCAGCAGGCGGTACTCGGTCATCGTCGTCTCCGAGAGGAACCATACGCGTCCCCCTCCCCGGATCGCATCTCCCGCGGAGGCCCCCCCGAATTCGGGGGGGCGTGGGTCGCCCGCGCGCGCCCTACCGCCCGCCCGGCGTCCACCACGTGAAGGTGCAGCCCTCGAGCGGCCCCGACCACGCCGGGGCGAGCTTCCGGGCCGCCACGAGCTGCGCCATCGCCGCCTGCCGCCCCGGCGTGCGATCGGCGCCGGGGCGGTGTCCGTAGGGGTCGGCGGGGCACTCCCAGGTCGCGACGGCCGCCGCCGCGGCCGCCATCTGCGGGCGGTGGAGCGACACGAAGCGCACCGCGTCCTCGCGGAGCAGGAAGAGCTCCAGGCGCCCGGGCTCCTCGGAGCCGGGGAAGTAGAGCCCCTGGTCGGCCACGAGCAGGCAGGGCTTCTTCGGGCCGCGGCGGGGGCAGGTCTCGTCCAGCAGCGTGGCGACGCGCGGCGGCGCGGGGGCGGTCGGCGCGAGGTCGGCGGCGAGGCGCGCGCCCGACGTGAGGACGAGCGCCACGACGGCGATCCACGCGAGCACGGGCCGCCCGCGCACGCGCGTCCCGAGGCCCCGCGCCGCGACCACCCCGAGCCCCACGTAGAGCAGCAGGAAGTTGTCGAGCCCCGCGCGCGACGCCGCCGCGAGCACGAACGGCACGGCCAGCCACCCGGCGAGGAGCGCGGCGCGGAGCCGGCGATCGCGCGCGTCGAGCGCTCCTGCGTCGGGCCGCGGCCCGGTCGCCGACCCGCGCGCCACCACGGCGGCCACGACGCTCACGCCGAGCAGCGCCGCGGCGACCACCCCGAGGTGCACCGCGAGCTGCGGCGCGAGCCCCGCGACCTCCACCGCGTAGCGCTCCCGCACCGCGGCCTTCCCGGCGAGGTAGCCCCGCAACAGCGGCAGCGGCGCCAGGGCCGCGATCGCCCACGCGGCCGCCACGACCACGACGTGCCCCCACCGCTCCGGCCGCCGCCCCGTCCAGCCCGCGATCGCCGCGAGGCCCACGAGCCCGATCCACCCGAGCCCGCTCGGCCGCAGCGCGATCGCCAGCGCGCCCGCCACCGCGAGCCCCGCCGCGGTCCGTCGCCGCGCGAGCCCCGGGTCCGCCACGAGGAGCGCCGCCGCCGTCGCGACGAGCGCCGCCTCGGGGCCGTGCACCCAGCCGTCGCGCGTCGCGAGCACGAGCACGGGCACCTGCGCCACCCACGCCACGCCCGCGACCGCCCCCCACGCGCCCGCCCCGCGCCACGCCAGCGCGGCCGTCGCCACGAGCAGCAGCGCCGTCCACGGCACGGTGGCCAGCGTGAAGGCCGCGCCGCTCCGCCCGATCGCCTGGAGCCACCCGGCCACCAGCACGTTCGGCCAGCCACCGGGCTCGGCGAGCCGCGTCGCCGCGCGCGCCCACTCGGCCCCGCCGAGGTCCTCGAACACCGTCGGGAGCGGCGCCCACGCGAAGTTCAGGTCGCGCGGCACCCGCTGCGACACGAGCGCGAACGCGGCCTGGGCCGCGCAGGCCCACGCGATCGTCGCGCCGATCCACCGCCGGGCCTGCCGGTCGCCGCGCGCGGGTTCGTCGGACAGCGGGCCTCCCGTGGCGGGCTAACACCGTCGTGCGGGCGGATCCGCGGGATCGGGGCAGCCGGCCGCGCGGACGCGGCCGCCGCGGCGGCGTGGGTGCCGACGAGGGCCGTCGGTGGCTCGGGTGCCCGGCGGAGGGACGCGCGAAGGGCCCGGAAGGCGCGCGGGCGCGGGAGCGGCCGCGCGGTTCGGCGCCCCGGGGCGCGGCAGCGGCCCGGACGCGCCAACCGAGGGCCCCCGGCCCGAGCCTGGAGGGGCCTGGCCCCGGCGTCTTCGCCGGGGACGCGCCCAGGAGCCACTTCGCACTTCTTCACGGATTGCGCCACGGGCGCTTCACCCCGCCGGCTGACCTTGGAGCCACACGGAGGTCGTGATGTGTGGTGTGTTGATCGGAGCGTTGGGTGTGCTGGGGCTCCTCGGGGTGGCGCGCGTGATCCGCGGGCGGGGTCGCTGGGGCCGCCACGGCTGCCACGGCGGGCACCGCGGGCGGTACGGCGGGCCGCGCGGGCTCGGCGAGGAGCGGTTCGCGCGGGCGGCGGGCGAGGTGTTCAAGCGGCGGCTGCGCATCGACGAGGAGCAGGAGCCGGTGGTCGACCACGCGCTCCGCGACCTGCGCGCGGCGGTGCACGAGCTCGGCCGCGAGCTCGGCGACACGCGGGCGGCCCTCGCGGACGCGCTCCGCGGCGAGACGGTCGACGACGCCGCGCTGGCGGCCGCGTTCGCCCGCCAGGACGACGCGGTCCAGCGGGCACGCCGCGAGGTGGTGTCGGCGGTGAAGCAGGTGCACGCGGTGCTCGAGCCCGACCAGCGGAAGCGGGCGGCCGACTGGGTGGCGTCGGGGCGGGCGCGGTGGGCGTGACCGCGTAGGGAGGCCGTCGTGGAGCCCCGGGCCTCGACGCCGGGGCTCCCGCCGGCCAGACTCGGAGGGACCATGCCGATCCGCGCGCTCCTCATCGACGACGACGCCCGCCTCGCCGAGCTCCTGGCGGGCTACCTCGCGCCGCACGAGGTGCACCTCGCGCACGCGCCCGACGGCGCGCGGGGCCTTCGCGCGGTGGCCGCGGGCGGCGTCGACATCGTGCTGCTCGACATCATGATGCCCGGGCTCGACGGGCTCGACGTGTTGCGGCGGCTCCGGCAACGGAGCGCCGTGCCCGTCGTGATGCTGACCGCGCGCGGCGACGAGACGGACCGCGTGGTGGGGCTGGAGCTCGGCGCGGATGACTACCTCGCGAAGCCGGTCTACCCGCGCGAGCTCCTCGCGCGCATCCGGGCGGTGCTCCGCCGCGTGGCCCCGCGCGAGGCGGACCGCCGCGTGGTGGTCGGCGACCTGGAGATCGACCCCGCGGCCCGGGTCGCGCGCATCGGCGGCCGGCTCCTCGGGTTGACCGCGCTGGAGTTCGACCTGCTCCTCGCCCTCGCGGAGCGGGCCGGCCGCGTCGTGCCGCGCGACGCGCTCTGGGAGGCCGCCGGCCGCGGGGACACCGCCGTGAGCGAGCGCACCGTGGACGTGCACGTCTCGCACCTGCGCGCCAAGCTCGGCGACGACGGGAAGGACCCGCAGCGCCTCAAGACCATCCGCGGGGCCGGGTACGTGCTCGTGCGGGAGCCCGGGTGAGGCCGGGGGGGCACCACCGCCGCCCGCGCGGGTGGATGCTCGCGCGGGGGATCCACCGCACGGTGGTGGGCTTCCTGGTCCTCGCGGCGGGGCTCGGCGCGGCGGCGGGCGCCGCGATCCACGCCGGGGCGCGCGGCGGCGGGGCCGGGCTCGTGTGCCTGGGGCTCGGCGTCGTGGGCGCGTTGTGGCCGCTCGCGTGGGTGGCCACGGCGCGCGTCGCGTGGCCGCTCCGGCAGCTCGCCGCCGCCGCGGGCGAGCTCCACGGGGGGCGGCTCGCGAGCCGGGAGGCCATCCCGAAGGCGGCGCCCGGCGAGGTGGGCGAGGTGGCGGACGCGCTGCGCGGCATGGCCGACCGCGTGGCGCGCCAGCTCCAGGACCAGCGCGCGCTCCTCGCGGCGGTCTCGCACGAGCTGCGCAGCCCGCTCGGCCGGGCGCGCGTGCTCGTCGAGATGGCGCGCGAGGGCTCGGCGCCGCCCGACCTCCACGACGCGCTCCAGGCCGAGATCGACGCCATGGACGGCCTGGTCGGGGACCTGCTCGCGGCCGCGCGCATCGACTTCGAGGCCGTCACGCCCCGCCCGCTCGACCCCGCCGACGTGGCCCGCCGCGCCCTGGAGATCGCGGGGATGCCGGCCGACGCGCTCGTCGTGGCGGGGGACCAGGGGGGCGTGCGCGCCGACCCCACGCTGCTCGCGCGGGCGCTCGCCGGGCTCCTCGACAACGCGCGGCGCTACGGCGGCGCCGACGTGCGCCTGCACGTGCGCGGCCGGCTGGAGCGCGTCCGCTTCGAGGTGGAGGACGACGGCCCCGGCTTCGCCCCCGGCGACGCCGAGCGCGCCTTCGAGCCCTTCTGGCGCGGCCCGACGGCCGACGGGCGTCCTGCACCGCGGGGGGAGGGCCTCGGGCTCGCGCTGGTGCGCCAGATCGCGCAGGCGCACCGCGGCGAGGCGGGCGCCGAGAACCGGCGCGAGGGCGGCGCGCGGGTGTGGATCGAGCTGCCGCGGGAGGTGGGGGGGCGGACGGGCGGGGAGGTGTAGACTCCGCTCCGGACGGAGCCCCGATGGAAGACGCCGTGTGGGAGAGCCTGGCCTGGGTCCTGGGGAAGCACGGCGCGCCCGTCGGGGTGGCGTTCGCGTTCGGTCGGCCGGGGATCCTGCTGACCGGATCGAGCATCGCCGACGCTCCCTCGCTCTCGCTGCGCGCGTGGAACGGGGAGCCGCTCCAGGCGGTCGTCCGCGCTGGCCACGAGGGCGTCGTGGTGGCGGAAGGTGGGCGCCTCCTGCCGCTCGTCGGGACCGCGCGAGCCGAGCCGCTGGCGGAGGCGTCGGTCGGCGTCTGGCTGCCCGCGCTGGACGGCGGAACGAGCTTGTCGGCGCTGCCCGGCGTCGCCCGGCAGGACGGGGAGCACCTGTTCGTCGAGCTGGTCGAGCCGATCCCCGAGCCGCTCCGCGGGCGTGTCACGGGCGCGCCGGTGCTCGACGGGAACGGCGTCGTCGGCGTGGTCCTCGAGGCGAGCGCGGGCGATCGGTTTCTCCGTGCCCTCTCGCTCCGGGCCTTCCCGGCCCTCGCCTCGCTGCTGGCGCCGCCGCAGCAGCCGACCGCGCCGCGTCGCGGGCGGTGGATCCGGGTGACGGGCACGTACCGGCCGGGGGACACCGCCCGGATCCTCGCGACGGAGCTCGGCCGGGCGCTCGCGAACGCCGGCTTCGGGTTGATCCACGGCGGCTCGACGGGCATCGACGAGCTCGTCCGCGAGGGCTTCGTGTCCGTGGCGACCGCGCCGGTCGCCGTGCAGGCCATCGGCGCGCCGGGCTGGGGCATGCACGTCCAGCCGAGGCCCGACGAGGTCGTGCGGGGGTTCGAGGCGGAGGTGGATCCGGAGACCTTCGCCGGGGATGCCCTCGTCGTGCTCGCGGGCGGCATCGGCACGGTCGGGGTCATCGAGCGGACCCGCGCCGCGGGTCGGCCGGTCCTCCCCGTTCCTCCCTCCGGCCGCGCGGCCGCGGAGCTCGCGCAACAGCTGCTCCGCGACTGGGAGACGCTCGGCCCCCCCGGGTTGGACCGCGCGGCGTTCGAGGCGCTCGCCGACGCCGACGCGAGCACGGCGATCGGCCAGGTCCTGGCCATCCTCGACCGGCTCTTCCCCCAGGCGCCGAGCGAGCCCCGCCTCCCCGCCCGCATCCTCGACCCCACCGCGGTGAACGACAACGCCGAAGGCAACGAGGACCTGCTCGACGTGGAGCGCGACATCGAGCGCTTCGCGCGCCTCATCGCCGCGGCGGACCTCGCCCCGCCGCTGGCCATCGGGTTGTTCGGCGAGTGGGGGTCGGGGAAGAGCTTCTTCATCGACCACCTGCACGACCGGATCGAGGGGCTCTGCCCCATCGAGGGGCCCGCCGTGCCGGGCATGTGCGGCGACATCTGCCAGATCCGCTTCAACGCCTGGCACTACGCGGACGTCGACCTCTGGGGCGCGCTGGCCGCGCGGGTGTTCGATCGGCTGGCCGAGGACCTCTCGGTCCGGAAGAGCACGGAGGCCGCCCAGGAGCGCGCGGTCCTGCAGGACTCGTTGAAGTGGGTCGAGAAGGAGCGGACGAAGGCCCGGCTCGCGCTGGCCGAGGCCAAGGCGGAGGCGGAGCAGGCGCGGGCCGAGGCCGCCGCGAAGGAGGCGGCGCGGGCCGCGGAGGTCGACTCCTTGCGGGTGTGGCTCGACAAGCGGGCTTGGGAGAAGCTCGCGGCGGAGCCGGAGGGGGCGGAGGCGATCGCGGCGGCACGCGAGAAGGCGGAGGAGCTCGGGCTCGCCCAGGTGTTCGACGACGCACGGGACACCGCCAAGGGGTTCGACGGCCTCGTGCGCGAGGCGGCCTCCGTGTGGACGGCGATCCACGCGCTGGTCCGCCGCCCCCGCGGGTGGCTCGAGTGGGGGATGGCGGGCCTCCTCGTGCTCCTCCCGCTCGTGACCGCGGGGCTCCTCGCCTGGAAGCCGGAGGTCGTCAGCTTCGCGGTGGTCGCCGAGGGGCTCGGCGCCCTCCTCTACGGCGTCAAGCGCGTGGGCACGTGGCTCCAGTCGATGCGGGCCCTCGTGGGGGAGGCCCAGTCGTTGGACGACCGGGCCCGGAAGGCGCGGTACGCGCTCATCGCCGCGGGAGACGACGCCACGCGCAAGGCGCGCAAGGCGCTGTCCGACGCCGAGACGGAGCTCATCTCGGCCCAGCAGAAGGTCGACGACCTCGACGCCGCGGTGGCGCGGACCTCGGAGGCGCTCGTCCAGCTCGACCCGAAGAAGCTCGTCTACGACTTCGTGGAGGCCCGGTCCCGCTCGGACGCGGCGTATCGGCGCACCGAAGGGGTCGTGTCCATGTTGCGCAGGGATCTCGAGGAGCTCAGCAAGCGGCTGAAGGACACCCACCGGGAGGACGCGCGGAAGCGGGCCCCCGGCCCCACGGTCCGCCGTGTCGTCCTCTACGTCGACGACCTCGACCGGTGCCCGCCGGCGCAGGTCGTGGCGGTCCTGCAGGCGGTCCACCTGCTGCTCGCCTTCGACCTGTTCGTGGTCGTGCTGGCCGTCGACCCGCGTTGGCTGGAGCGCGCGTTGGAGGACCACTACCGGGCGATCTTCCGGTCGGAGGGCGGCGCGGCCGCCGACCTCTCGGCGCACGACTACCTCGAGAAGATCTTCCAGATCCCGTTCACGCTCGCGCCCGTGGACGAGCGGGGCTTCGCGAAGCTGATCGGCGCGAACCTGCCGTTCGAGGAGCCGGAGCCCCCCAAGACGCCGGATCCGGCGCCCGCCCCGACCGTCGTCCCGCCGCCCGCGCGCGTGTCGGGATCCTCCCTGGAGAGCGCGCCGGAGTCGGTTCCGCCCGGCGGGGCTACGCCGCCCGAGTCGCCGCCCGCCCCCGTCGACATCACGCGCCGCTTCGTCATCGCCCGGCACGAGCAGGAGGCGCTCCTCCCGCTCCACGGCTTCATCGGGACGCCACGCGCCACCAAGCGGTTCATCAACGTGTACCGCCTCCTGCGCGCGAGCGTGGAGGAGTCGCAGTTCCGGGCCTTCCTGGCGACCGAGCACCGCGTCGTGCAGGTGCTCCTCGCGGTCACGATCGGCTACCCCCGCACCGGGGCGCTGCTCCTCCGCGAGCTGCTCACCGAGCCCCACCCGGGCCGCGAGACGTGGGAGCAGTTCCTCGGTCGCTTCGAGGCGCGGCCGCTCGCGAAGCGCGCCGACGAGGCCGAGCGCGCGCGGCTGGTCTACGCGCTGCACGCCCTGAAGGGGCTCCCGCCGGAGATCTCGCCCTACCGCCGGTGGGCGCGCCGCGTCGGACGGTTCTCGTTCCTGTGGTCGTGGGATCCGCTGCCGCCGGCCGCGACCGCCCGCCGCTGGAAGCGGGTGCCCACCGGGCTGCGAGCCGCCCCGCCGGTGGGCACTCCTTCCGAGACGCCGCCGGAGACCCTTCAGGCCTGAACGTCGCGCTCGTCGGACGGCCCCGCGCGAAGGGCCCGGAAGGCGCGCGGGCGCGGGAGCGGCCGCGCGGTTCGGCGCCCCGGGGCGCGGCAGCGGCCCGGACGCGCCAACGGAGGGCCTCCGGCCCGACCCTGGAGGGGCCTGGCCCCCGCGTCTTCGCGGGGGACGCGCCCACGCGCGGTAACTTCGGGCGCGGAAGCAGCGCATGTCCTCTCCCCGGATCTTCGTGGCGTTGGCGCCCCCTCGGGCTGGGCGGGTGTGACTGCGACGACGCCGACGCCGCGATCTCGCCCGCGGGCACGGAGATCGCTCGGCGTGGGCGGGGACTGCGACCGCCTCACGCGCGCCGACGACGGCGACACCTGCGAGGCGTGAAGACCGGCGCGGCCGTGAGCGCCGGGACGACCTGCCTGATCGGCGCGGCCTTCGGCCGCTACGGGCGCTCCTCCAACGGCGTCGCCTGGCTGCTCACGGGCTACCGATCCCGACAGTCGCCCCACGCGCCCCCGGGAGCGTCGGGCGCCCGGTCGCCGAGGGCGTGGAGGCCGCGGACGAGCTCGGCCGTCACGAGCGCGCGGCCGGCGGGATCGACGTGGTGGTTCGTGGAGAAGTGGGCGGGCGGGACGGGGGCCCAGGTGAGGTCGATCACGTCGACGTTCCGGGTGGTGAGCCAGCGGATCGCGGCGGCGTGGTCGGGGTCGTCGCAGGGGAGGTCGCCCCCCGCGCGCGCGGCCGGGAGCGCGTAGACGAGGCGGGCGCCGGCGCCGCGGACGGTGTCGACGAGCGCGGGGAGCAGGGAGACGTCGAGGTCCGAGGGGGTGACGGCGGGGATGGGGTCGTCGAGGAGGGCGGCCTGGCCGGCGGGGGCGCCCGGGCTCGGGGCGCGGGGGGCGGCGACGGGGCCGGCTTGCCCGGGCACGGCGGCGGGCGCGGGGCCGCCGTTGTGTACCTGGTCGCGGAAGAGGCGGTCGAGGGCGGGCTCGACCACGGAGGTGGGGCGCCCGCGGTCGTACCAGAGGGCGAGCGGGCCGGTGCCCACGACGCGGAGGAGCGCCTCGCGGGCGCGGCGGCGGTCGCGGGCGAGCGCGTCCCAGGCGGTGTCCCCGCGGCCGAGGGCGGCCTGCACCAGGGCGTGGTCGGGCTTGGTGAGGAGGTCGAGGAGCATGGCGCGGTCGACGTCGTCGGGGAGGCGCACGCGCGTGGCGACGTGGAGCGGCGCGTAGAGCAGGACCACGCGCGGGTGGTGCCCGGCGCCGAAGACGCGGTGCCGCGCCATCGCGATCCAGTGCGCGGGCTGCCCGCCGGGGACCGCGGCGAGCACGGTCCGGCGCTCGCGGGAGAGGAGGTCGGCGTCGACGGCCTGGAGGGCGACGGAGTTGCCGAGCACGACGAGGTCCGCGGGGGCGCGGGCGAGGTCGGCGACGGCGCGGGCGACGACGGGGTCGGTGGCCGTGGAGCCGACGGCGCGGATGCCGACGAGTCCGAGCGCGACCACCAGGAGCGGCAGGAGCACGGCGAGGAGGCGGGCCATCGTCAGAACCGGAAGTAGAGGAAGTCGCGGGTGGTGTCCCGCGCGCAGACGAAGACGGCGAGGCCCGCGACGGCCCAGAGGGTGGTGCGCAGGGCGAAGGGCGCGGGCCCGGCAAGGTGCTCGCGGACGCGGCCCCCGAGCAGGAGCACGAGGCCGCCGGCGGCGGCGATCGACGCGACCACGCACGCGGCGACCCACTGCTCGAAGCCGCCGTAGAGCGGGGCGCGGGCGTAGGCCGCGAGGTGGTTCAACGAGGGGGTGCGGAAGAGCAGCCAGCCGACGCAGGTGAAGGCGAACATCAGGCCGACCGCGGCGGGGCGCGAGAGCGGGGCGTCGCGGAGGGCGGCGGGGACGCGCGGGGTGAGGGCGCGGTACGCGAGGAGGAGGGCCGCGTGGAACGCGCCCCAGGCCACGAAGTGCCAGGCGGCGCCGTGCCAGAGGCCGGAGAGCAGCATCGCGGCGGTGGTGGCGAGGGCGGTGCGCGCGGGGCCGTGCCGCGAGCCGCCGAGCGGCACGTAGACGTACTCGTGGATCCAGGAGCTGAAGGAGATGTGCCAGCGGCGCCAGAAGTCCGACGGGGTGGTGGCGGCGTAGGGGGCGCGGAAGTTCTCGACCAGCGAGAAGCCGAGCATCGCGCCCGTGCCGCGGGCGATGTTCGTGTAGCCGCCGAAGTCGGCGAGGATCTGGACGGCGAAGCCGACGGTCGCGGCGGCGACCATGAGCCCGCTCGGGTCGGGGAGGACGAACACGCGGTCGACGTAGAGGCCCACGGTGTCGGCCACGACCACCTTCTGGACCGCGCCCCAGAGCGCGAGGCCGAGGCCCCGGCGGACGCGCGCCGGGTCGAACGTCCGGTCGGCCTGGACCTGGGGGAGGAGGTCGCGGGCGCGCTCGATGGGGCCGGCCACGAGCTGGGGGAAGAGCGTGACGAACGTGGCGTAGTCGAGCAGATCGCGGCACGCGGGGATGCGACCCCGGTACACGTCGATCGTGTAGCTCATCGTCTGGAAGGTGAAGAAGGAGATGCCCGCGGGGAGCGCGAGGCGGAGGACGGGGAGGCCCGGGTGCAGGCCGAGCAGCGCCAGGGCGTCCGAGACGCTGTCGAGGAAGAAGCCGAGGTACTTGAAGGTGGCGAGCACGCCGAGGTTGGCGGTGATGCTCGCGGCGAGCAGCAGGCGCTTCCGCGCGGGCCAGCGCTCCATCGCGAGCCCGGCCGCGAAGTCGAGGAGGATGGAGCCGGCGAGGAGGGCGAGCCACCAGGGGTGGACCCAGCCGTAGAAGGCGGCGCTCGCGGCCAGGAGGAAGGCGTTCCGCGCGCGCGCGCCGCGAAGGCTCCACGAGACCGCGAGGACCACGGCCAGGAACGCGACGAAGACGGGCTCGGTGAACCCCACGGCGTGGAGGGTACCACCGGGTGGAATCTCGCGGCGGGGGCCGGTGCGGAGCGGGGAGGCGTCGCACAACGCGGGGGGCGAGCCACTCCGCGAGAACGGCGCGGGTGTCAGGAATTGACACTTGACACCTACGCGGCAGCGGGCGCGGGTGTCGGCGCCGGTGTCAGCGGCGCGGGTGTCAGGGCGCGGGTGTCAGGGCGCGGGTGTCAGCGGCGCGGGTGTCAGCGGCGCGGGTGTCAGGAATTGACACTTGACACCTACGCTGCCGCGTAGGTGTCAAGTGTCAATTCCTGACACCCAGGTCCCACGCGACGGCGTGCACATCGTCGATGGTCGGGGGGCCGAGGAGGCGCTCGAGCGCGCGGCGGGGGGCGCCGGGGGTGGGCACGGCGCCGCGGAGGCAGATCGCGGGGGCGAGCGGCGAGCGGAGGACGTCCTCGTGGAGCACCACCCAGCGCGCGCCGGCGGCGGCGAGGCCGGCGGGATCGACGGGGCCGCCCGCGCGGCCGAGGCCCGCGTCCACGAGGGCGCGCAGGCCGGGGTCCGCGGCGAGCCGCGCGTCGACGGCCGGGGGCCGGAGCGGCGCGAGGTGCTCGGCCATGCCGCCGAGCAGGGGCTGGCCGTGGAGCGGCTGGAGGTGGATGACGAGCTGGCCGCAGGGGAAGGGCAGGTCGAGCACGGGCCCCGGCGCCGCCGCGACGGCCGCGACGTACGCGGGCACCTCGATGGGCGTGGCCCGCACGGGCTCGCCGCGCGCGACGAGCAGCGCCGCGGTGGCGACGGCGGCGCCGACCCAGCCGGCGCGCCCGAGGCGGTCCACGGCCTCGCCCACCGCCACGGCCCCCACGAGCGCGAGCGCCGACCACGCGCGCGCGGGGAACAGGAGCCGCTCGAAGCCCGGCAGGAGCGACGCGAGCTCCCACACGGGGTTCGGCGCCGCGCCGAACGCGAAGTGGAGCCGCGCCCCTGCGACCAGCAGCACGCCGAGCAGGGCGGCGAGCCCCCAGAACAGCCTCCGCCGCGCGCCGAGGAGCCCCGCGCCGAACACCGCGAGCGCCAGGTACGGCACGTGGAGCTGGCTGCGGTCCGGCGCGAGGATCCACCATGCGTCCGGGGAGAGCGCGTCCGGGGCGGCGTGCACGAGCCCGGCGCCGATGGGCACCGTCCCCTCCGCCAGCCGGAGCAGCATCGGCACGACGGCGGGCGCGACCGCCAGCGCGGCCACACCCCCGGCGAAGGCGAGCCGCGCGAGGGCCCTCCCCGGCGACGGGGTCGACCGCGACGAGAGAGCGGGGGGCGTTGCGGGGGAGCCCGAGGGGCTCGCGGAGTCGCCGGCCCGAGCGCTGCGAGGGACCGCGCCGGCAAGGCGCGGAGGCGACGCAGCCCGCCCCCGGAGGCCGGCGGCAAGCCGGCCGTGAGGGGGCCCGGCCCCCCGCCCCAAGAAAAGAGAAGGGACCACCGCGAGGAGGAGCAGCGGAGCGCCGAAGACCACCGCGAAGAAGTGCCCGGTGAACCAGTAGGTCCAGGCCTGGAGCGCCACGAGCACGCCCGCGCGGACGGGGCGCCAGGGGCGGGGGTCCACGCGGTCGAGCCAGAGCTCGCGGAGGGCGAGCGGCCAGAACCAGAGGAGGACCTGGGTGATGCGCCCGCCATCGAGCTCCGCGAGGGCGGAGGGGGCGAGCAGGAACACGAGCCCGCCCGCGACGGCGCCGGGGGTGTCGACCCCGAGGGCGCGGAGGAGCGCGTGCACGGCGAGCGCGTTGCCGACGAGCACGACGGCGACGAAGGGCGCGACGTGATCGGGGGAGCCGAGGGCCCAGAGGAAGGGGACGGCGAGCAGCGCATCGAGGAGGTTGGCGCCGGTGTGGGCGAAGAGGTCCTTGCCGTCGGGGTGGAAGAACCAGGGAGTCCACGCGGGCCAGCGGAGGTGCCGCACACAGTCGGCGATCCAGGCGTGGTACCAGAGGGTGCCGGGCAGATCGACGCCCTCGCCCACGGCGCGCCCGACGGCCCCGCGGAGCACCCACGCGGCGGCGGCGGCGTAGGCGAGCGCGGGGAGGAGGCGCGCGGGCGCGCTCACGGTCCCCACCACCAACGGCGGGGCGGCGGGACGGGCGGATCGGTCGGGCGTACGGAGGTCTGCGGACCGAGTCCGCGGACGCCGAAGAGCACCTCGCCGGCGGGGCGGCCGAGGCGGTCGATGGCGTCGAAGTACACGTCCTGGCCGCTCTCGGCGTAGGTGCCGGGGCCGTAGGGGCCGACGAGCGCGACGGAGAGCGGCATGCGGCGGTCGTCGGTGCTGACGGGGCCGGCGGCGAGGGTGCGGATGCCGTCGGCGTCCAGCGCAGCCATGCGGAGGAGCCGGTCGCGCGCGTCCCCGCCGTAGGTGGCGCGCGCGGAGGCCGCCCGGGCGGTGAGCGCGGCCTCGGTCGGCGGAGACGAGAAGCCGACGAGGATGGGCATGGGGCCGTGCGCGTCGAAGAGCACGGCGTCGGGGAAGACGGCGAGGAAGGTGGCCAGGAAGCGCGCCTGTCCAGGGCGGGAGAGCGTGTCGGTGTGGACCTTGAGCGCGAAGACGCCGCCGGGCGCGAGTCGGGCGCGGACGAGGGAGAAGAAGTCGACGGTGCCGAGCTCGACGTACTGGGCGTAGGTGGCCACGTCGCTGTAGACCACGTCCCAGGGCGCGTCCTCGGCGCGGAGGTGGTGGCGGCCGTCGTCGTTCACGAAGCGGACGCGGGCGCCGTCGAACAGGCCGGGGCCGACCTGGGGGACGTGCGCGGCCAGCCGGGGGAGGACGCGGTCGATGTCGACGACGACGAGCTCCTCGACGGCGGGGTCGGCCGCGAGGCGGGGGACGTTCACGCCGGTGCCGAACGCGATGAGCAGCGTGCGGCGCGGCGCGGGGTGGAGCGCCATCGGGACCGCGAAGTCGAGCGCGAAGCCGCCGACGCGCTCGCCGTGGGTGTACGTCCAGTGGAGGTCGGGGGGCGCAGCCGACGGAGCGGGGCCGGCGGGGGCGCCCCCGGGCGCGGCGGGGCCGGCGGGGGCGCCCCCGGGCGCG
>CAYWGD010000028.1:0-64729 GCA_964457335.1 uncultured Enterobacteriaceae bacterium
CGCGCGGCCGTCCGCCGGTCACCGGGACCCCCGTGGTGCGCGCCGAGGACGACGAGTTCACCCGCCTCGACGGCCCCCACGTCACGGTGGCGCCGATCCACCAGCGCTTCGCCCCGGACGTCTCCCGCCGCGAGACCGCCGCCCGGCTCCGCGCCGCCCGCGCCCGGGTCGCCCCCGACGTGGACCGCAGCGCCGCCTCCGCGACCCGGCGACGCGCGGACGGCCCGACCGCCTGGCTGCCCGATCCGGTCCGCCGCGCCGTGGTGCGCTGGCAGGCCGGGCGCGGCGCCACCGGCCCCCTGCTCATCCGCCCGGGGGCCGTGCTCGCGGGCGCCCGCCTCGACGACCGCGACCTCGGCGGTGCCGACCACCGCGGCGCCGACCTCCACGGCGCCTCGCTGGTCGGCACGAACCTCCGCGACGCCGTCCTCGCCGGCGCGGACCTCCGGGACGCCGACCTCACCGACGCCGTCCTCGCCGGCGCCGACCTGACCGACGCGCTGCTCGACGGCGCGTGCCTCGACCAGGCCTGGATCGAGGGCGCGGACCTCGCGGGCGCGCGCCTCACGGCGGCCCGGATGGTCTCCACGCGCGGCCTCGCGCAGGGCCAGCGCGCCGAGCTCGCCGCCCGCGGCGCCGACGTGGGGCTCGACGAGGACGGCCGCTGGGTGCGCGTCGGGTCGGTCGGCGTGGCCGCGTCGATGGCGGCGGTCATGGCCGTCTACCTGGGCGCGCGCTTCGCCGGCGCCGCGCTCGACGAGGCCGCGCTCGAGCACGCGGCCGCCGAGTCCCAGCGCACCGGCGACCCCGCGGCGGCCGCCGAGCAGTTCACGTCGCTCGCCCAGCAGACCGACGACGCCGACGCGCGCGTGTCCTACCTCCTCGAAGCCGCCGCGGCCGCGGAGGAGGCCGGCGACGTCGACCAGGCGCTCGCCCGCCTCGACGAGGCCGTCGCCGCCGCCGAGGGCTCGGGCGCCGAGGCCCGCGTCCGCCTGCGCCGCGCGGCCACCCAGCGGCGCCAGGGCCTCACCGGCGCCGCCGCCGCCGAGCTGCGCGCGCTCCTGGACGGCGTCGACCTCACCCCCAGCGAGCAGGCCGAGGCCCTCATCGGCCTCGCGCTCGTCGACGAGGCCTTCGACGCCACCGCCGAGGAGGACCGCCTCCTGCTCGGGGCCGCCACCGACGTGGAGCGGGGCGCCCTGGCCCTCGCGCTGGCCGACGGCTGGTCCGCCGCCGGCCGCACCGCCGCCGCGCGGGCCGTGCTCGAGCGCGCGCTGGAGCGGATCGCGCACCCCGAGGAGGTCGTCCCCGCGCGCCTCCGGCTCGCGCGCCTCGTGGCCGAGGACGGCGACGTCGACGGCGCCCTCACGATGTTCCTCGCGCTCGCCTCGCTCCCCGACGCGCTCGGCGCCGAGGCGCGCCTCGGCGCGGCCGAGCTCTACGCCCGCCAGGGCGACACCACCGCCGCCTTCGGGCTCCTCGAGCCGCTGCTGGCCCTCGGCGACGACGCCGGCGCACGCGCGCGCATGGCCGCGGCCGTCATCGCGGAGCGCGCGGGCGACGCCGACCGGGCCGTCGCCTTCCTCGAGGAGCTGCTCGAGCTCGACGACGTGGAGCCCCGCCTCGCGGACGAGGCCCGCATCGTGCTCGCCCGCATCCTCGTGAAGTCCGACCCCGCGGCGGCGGAGCGGCTCGTCGCCGCGAACCCGTCGCTCCGCGAGGAGCTCCTCCTCGGGCAGGCCCGCGCGCTCCGCGAGGCCGGCAAGCGCATGGACGCGCGCGCGATCTGGGTCGAGGTCGCCGAGGACGCCACGATGAGCGAGGAGGCCCGCGTCGACGCGGCGCTCTCCCTCGCGGAGCTGCAGGTCGAAGAGGGCGACGCCGAGGGCGCCATCCGCCGCTACCAGAAGGTCATGGGCACGGTCACGACCCGCGCGGTGCGCGAGCGCATCGTGCTCGGGATGTGCAACGCGCTCGTCCGGCTCGGCCGCGTGCAGGAGGCCGAGGAGCAGTACGACGGGCTCCTCGCCGCCGACCCCACCGACGAGGTGCGCGCGCAGGCCTCGCTCGGCCTCGCGCGCGCCGCCGAGCTCCGCGGCCAGGTGGAGAAGGCGACCGCCCGCTACCTCGAGATCGGCCGCGAGGAGGGCCCCTGGGCCGTCGAGGCGCTCGACGGGCTCGGGCAGCTCCGCGAGCGCACCGGCGACCTCGCCGGGGCCGCCGAGGCCTGGCGCCTCGCGCGGGCCCGCGCCTCCACCGACCCGGAGCGCCGCACGGCGCTCGACATCGCGCTCGCCCGCGTCCTCGACGCCCTGGGCGACCCCGCCGCGGTCCAGGCCTACCAGGCCCTGCTAGAGGCGCCCGATCCCGCCGTGCGCGCGCAGGCGAACGTCGCGGTCGCCGAGGGGATGGTCGGGAGCGACCCCGAGCAGGCGCGGGCCCACTTCGAGGCGGCCATGAAGGTCGCGCCCGCCGGCGAGGTCCGCGCGGCCGCGCGTGCCGGCTGGCTCCGCGCGAGCGTGGCGGTCGGGGACGTGGAGGCCGGCCTCTCGCGCATCGCCGCGTGGCTCGAGACCGAGACCGACGGCGCGCTCCGCGGCGAGCTCGCCGTCGCGGCGGTCAAGGCGCTCCGGGCCGAGGGGCACCTCGACGAGGCGGTGGCCATCGGCGAGCGCTGGGCTGCCGACGGCGGCTTCGAGCTCGGGATGGAGCGCGCGGCCACGCTCCGCGAGCTCGGCCGCGCGGGCGACGCGGTGGACGTGCTGCGCACGCTCGACGCGCAGACCGCCGAGGACGAGGTCTGGCGCACCGAGACGATGGGCGAGGCCGCGATGGAGGCCGGCGACCTCGACAGCGCCTCGACCGCCTTCGACACGCTCGAGGACCTCCCCGGCGGGGCGGCCGCCGCCTCCTTCGGACGCGCACGGCTCGCGCGCGAGCGCGGCGACTACGCCGAGGCGCTCGCGCTCCTCGCGTCGAGCACGGACGAGCGTGCGCCGATGGAGCGCGCCACCGTGCTTGAGGGCCTCGGCCGCCTCGACGAGGCCGAGACCGCCTGGGACCGCATCGCGCTCTCCGCCGAGCTGGAGCAGCGCACCGCCGGGGTGCTGGGGCTGGCGCGCGTCCGGCTCTCGCGGGAGGAGCCCGCCGCGGCGCTCGTGGAGCTCGACGCGCTGCCCGTCGTTGCCGAGGGCTTCGAGCTCACGGCGGCGCAGGTGCGCGGCGAGGCGCTGCGGGCGCTGGGGCGCTGGGACGAGGCCGCGGCGGTGTACCGGTCGCTCGACGCCGACGCCGAGAGCCGCGTCGTGGGCGCGCTCGGGCTCGGCGAGGTGGCGCTGGCCCGCGACGACGCCCGCGCGGCCGTCGCGGCCTTCCAGCGCGCCTACGACGGCACCTCCGACCGCTACTACCGGGCCCACGCGCTCTCCGGCCTGGCGCGTGCGGCGCACGAGGCCGGGAACGCCGCCGCCGCGCGGTCCACGTTGGAGCGCCTCCGCCGCGAGTTCCCCGAGCGCGACGACGCGATCCAGGCCGCCGAGGGCGTGGTGGGGCCCTGAAGAGCCTGACCGGAAATCCTCCCGTCGGCCGGGGACGCAGCGGGCATCCCGATGCGTCTCAGCGTGCTCGGTCCGGATTTCGGTCCGCCTCTTGATCAGCGCGTCCCCGACACGAAACGGAGCGCGCGGCGCCCTCGCCTTTGCGGTTACGCTGCCCCGGCCGTTCGCCAGGAGCGCTCCGTGACCCTCGTTCGCATCCTCCCTCTCCTGCTCGTCGCCTGCACCGGCACCTCGAAGGACGACACCAGCTCCACCGTCGACACCGACGTCGACGACACCGACACGAGCCCGCCGGAGCCGGAGCCCGTCTGGAACCAGTGGCCGGCCGGCACGTCCTCCACGCTCAACGGCGTCTACGCCTCCGGCGAGGGCGTCTACGTCGCGGGCACCGGGGCGGGCGCCTACGTCGGCGGCGCCGACACCGACTGGGTCGCGCTCGAGACCGGCCTCGACGACGAGGAGGACTTCGGGGACCTCTGGGGCCAGGGCGCCGGCGCGACGCTGGAGCTCGCGTTCGCGGGCACCAGCGGCAACGTCGTCCGCTTCAGCGGCGGCGCCTGGACCACCGAGGACCTCGGCACGAGCAACCACGAGGGCATCGGCGGCTCCGGCCCCAACGCGCTCTACGCCGTGAGCTGGGGCGGCATCTACCACTTCGACGGCACGGCCTGGATCTTCGAGGCGCCCCCGAACGACGCGCGCCTCAACGACGTGTGGGCCTCCGGCGAGGACGCCTTCGCCGTCGGCGAGGGCGGCGCCCTCCTCCGCCGCGACGCCACGAACGGGTGGACCGCGCTCGACGCCGGTACTGACGTGGACCTCAACGGCGTCGCCGGCACCGCCATCAACGACGTGTGGGCGGTCGGCGCGGACGGCGTCGCGCTGCACTACGACGGCGCGGCCTGGACCGCCACGGACACCGGCGTCACCGAGCCGCTCTGGGCCGTGTTCGCCCCGGGCTCGAACGCGGTGTACGCCGTCGGCAACAACGGCGTGGCCATCTACTGGAACGGCGCCGAGTGGACCTCGCTCCCGACGGGCGTGTCCAACAACCTGTACGCCGTGCACGGCGCCACGGCCGTGAACGTGTGGGCCGTCGGCAACCGCGGGATGGCGCTCCAGTACAAGGCCGCCGAGTAGCGATCCCCGACCGCCTCCTGAACGGCGGCGCGCCGATCGGGCAGGACGAGTCGGGGGGGCGTTGCGGGGGGCCCTCCCCCCGCCCCAAGAAGAAGAAGATCCCGACTACCCGGGGTGCTTCATCTTCCAGCGCATCTTCCGCAGCATGCCGCGGAGCACGGTCACCTCGCCGTCGTCGAGGGCGGCGCGCTGGAGGATGCGGCGGAGGGTGGCCGTCACGAGCGCGGGCTCGTGGCCGCGCAGGTAGGTGCCGAGGTCGAGGGTGGTCATCCACTCGCCGATGAGCGGGTCGAGCGCGCCGGCGTCGACCACGTGGCGGGGGCTCGTGGCGCCGGGTGGCGCTCCGCGGGCGGGTCCGCCGCGGCGGCCCTCGCCGTCGGCCCGGGGGATGTGGCCGCGCGCCTGCGCCTCCGCGAAGAGCGCGGCCCCGACGAGCAGCGACGCCTGCGCGAGGTTGAGCGAGGCGTGGATGTCCGTGGGGATGTGCAGGAGCGCGTGCGCGTGGAGGAGCTCGGCGTTGTCGAGGCCGCGGTCCTCGGGGCCGAAGAGCACGGCGGTGTCGCCTTCGCCGTCGAAGGGGAGCGGCGAGAAGGTGGTCGGCGTGTGTGCGGGCCAGTGGTTGTGGCGCCCGCGCGCCGTGGTGGCCACGACGAAGCGGCAGCCGGCCACGGCCTCGGCGACGGTCCGCGCGTAGTGCGCGCCGTCGAGCAGGTCCCCGGCGCCCGGCGCCATCCACCGTGCGCGGTCGATGTCGAACGCGGGCGGCGCCACCACCGCGAGGCGGCGGAGCCCCATGTTCTTCATCGCGCGCGCGACGGCGCCGACGTTCCCGGACTGGAGCGGGCGGACGAGGACGAAGACGATCCGCTCCCGGAGGGTATGGATCGGATCAGCCGCCAAACAGCCCCTTGAACCAGCCGCTCACCTTGCCCCAGAGCCCCGGGTCGGGCGGGGGCGCCTCGGGCGGCTTCTCGACGGGCTTGTCGTAGGGGCTGGGCGGACGGACCTCGGGGAGGCGGTCGGCGGCCTTGTCGGCGGGCTTGGGCGCGTCGGCGCGGGCCTCCGGGGCCTTGTGCGCAGAGCCGTTACGCGCGCCGTTCTTCACGGTGACGTTGTCGGAGCCGCCGGGGGCCGGGGCGTCCGCGAGGCTGTCCCCGCCGATCTGCTGCGCGAGGCTCGACATCGGCATGGTGAAGGGGAGGGGAGGCGGGGCCGGGGCCGCCTTCTCTTCCTTGGTCGGCGCGGACTCGACGCCCCCGCCCTTGCCGAGCTTCAGCGTGCTCTCGACCGTCTGACCGGTCGCCTTGTCACGCGCGGTGAGGTTGAGGATGCCTTCCGAGTCGATGTGGAAGGTGACCTCGATCTGCACCTTGCCCTTGGGCGCGGCGCGGATGCCGGAGAACACGAAGGTGCCGAGCATCTCGTTCTCGGCGCAGAGCGTGCTCTCGCCCTGGTAGATGCGCAGCATGATCGAGCGCTGGTTGTCCTTGCTCGTGGTCAGCGTGCGCGTCTTGTAGTCGGGGAGCGGCTGGTTCTTGGGGAACAGCACGTGCATCGTGCCGTCCACCTTGTTGATGCCGATGGGCATCGGGAGCACGTCGAGCAGCGTCACGTCGTCCGACGTGGTGCCCGCGAGCGAGTGCGACATGATGGCGGCGCCGATTCCGACCGCCTCGTCGGGGTGCACGCCCTTGCAGGGCGGCTTGCCCATGAAGTCCGTGACGCGCCGCTGCACGAGCGGCATGCGCGACTGCCCGCCGACCAGCAGCACCTCGTCGATCTGGTTCCGCGCGCTCCCGGACTCCTTGAGGATGCGCTCCGTGTTCTGGATGGTGCGCTCGACGAGATCGCCGGTGAGCTGCTCGAGCTTCTCGCGGGAGAGCTCGAAGTCGATGTCCAGAGGCCCGCTCTCGCCCTTCGTGATGAAGGGGATGTGGATGCGGGTGACCGTGGCGCTGGAGAGCTCGATCTTCGCGGCCTCAGAGGCGTCCCGCACGCGCTGGACCGCCACGCGATCGAACGAGAGGTCGATCGCGTGCTCCTTGTAGAACTGCTCGAGCACCCACTGCATCACGCGGTCGTCGAAGTCGACGCCGCCGAGGAACGTGTCGCCGCCGGTCGCGATGACCTCGAAGATCCGCCCCTTGATGTCGATGATCGAGATGTCGAAGGTGCCGCCGCCGAGGTCGTACACGGCGATGCGCTGGTTGAGGTTCTTGCCGAGGCCGTAGGCGAGCGCCGCCGCGGTCGGCTCGTTGAGCACCCGGAGGACCTTCAGGTTCGCGAGGCGGCCGGCGGTGCGCACGGCCTGGCGCTGGCGGTCGTTGAAGTAGGCGGGGACGGTGATGACGGCCTGGTCGACGTCGGCGCCGAGGGACTCCTCCGCGACGTCCTTGATCTTCCGGAGGATCGCCGCGGAGATCTGCTCGAGGGTGAAGACCTGGTCCTTCACCTTGACGAGCACCTCGTTGCTCTCGCCCTCGAGCAGCTCGTAGGTGAAGACCTGGCGGATCTTCTCGATCGTCTTGCTGTGGAAGTTGCGCCCGATGAGGCGCTTGGCGGCCGCGACGGTGTTCTGCGGGTTGAGCTGCGCCTGGCGCTTCGCGTCGTGGCCGACGAGGCGTTCGCCCTTCTCGCTGATCGCGAACACCGACGGGATCGTGGTCGACCCGCCCTTGTAGGTGATGACCCTCGGCTTGCCGTTCTCGACGATCGCCGCGCAGGAATTCGTCGTGCCGAGGTCGATGCCGATGGCCTTGCCCATGTGCCCTACTCTTCCGGACTTGGCACGCCGAATAGCACGCGGGCATCGCGCGAGTCAACGCGCCGAGCCTGTCGCGGGGCTGCCGATCGGGGCTTAGTCGTAGCGCACCAGGATCTTGCCGTCGGTGCGATCGCAGCTCGCCGCGACCGCGTCGATCGTCCGATCGAAGGGGAAGCGGCGCGTGATCATGGGCTCGACGTGCAGCCGGCCGGCCTCCATCAGCCGCAGGATCCGCGGGAAGCAGCCGCCACCGGCGTGCCCGCGCGCCCCGGCGATGCGAGCCGCCTGCGTGACGAGCACGTCGAGGAGGACCGGCGCCCGCAGGCCCGTGCGGCCGAGGTAGACCATCTTCCCGCCGGGCGCGAACGCCTGCTCGATCGCGGGCATGGTCTGCAGCGCCGCGCCGGCGGCCTCGACGATCATGTCGGCGCCCCAGCCGCGCGTGTGCTGGCGGATGAGCTCCCCGGCCGGGACCTCGCGGGGATCCCACACGCCGTCGGCCCCCACCGCGGTCGCGACCGCCCGCCGCTCGGGCACGGTCTCGAACGCGAGCACCGTCGCCGCGCCGGCCGCGCGGGCCAGCGCGATCGCGCCGAGCCCGATCGGGCCGCAGCCGAACACCGCGACGTGCGCGCCCGGTGTGAAGCCGCCCGCCGACACGAACATCCCGTTGTACGAGCACGCGATGGGCTCGATGAGCGCGCCCAGCTCGAGCGCCCGCTCGGCGCTCCCGAGCTTCTCGGCGAGCGGGTCGAGCGACCAGAGGAAGCGCTCCCTGGCGGTCACGTACTCGGCGTAGGCGCCCGGCGCGGAGAACCCGACCATGTCGAGCTCGGGGCACTGGTTCGGGTTGCCCGTGCGGCAGGCCTCGCAGACGCCGCAGTACAACATCCCCTCCGCGGCCACGAGCATGCCCGGGCGCAGGTTCCGGACCCCCGGGCCGACCTCCACCACCTCGGCCGTGTACTCGTGCCCGACGGTGACCGGCAGGCGCACGGGGCCCGAGAAGAGGATGTAGCCGTCGCGGTCGTGCTCGTAGCAGTGCGTGTCGCTGCCGCACACGCCGCACGCCCGCACCTTCAGGAGCACCTCGTCGTGGCCGGGCGCGGGGTCGGGGACCTCGGCCGGGACGAAGCGGGGGTTGCGCCAGACCTGGGAGGCCATCGTCGCCTTGCCGCTCTCGAGCTCGCGCGCGGTCGGGACGTAGCCGGGGCGGGGGTCCCAGTCGGCCTGGAGCACGATGGCCTTCACGACGATCCTCGGGGTGGGGCGTCCGGCAGGATACCGGCGTCACCCGCGACCGTCGCGGGCGGCGTGGAGGGGAGGGGTCCGAAGAGCGGGACCCGCACCCGCACGCGGGTGCCGAGGCCCGGCGTCGACTGGACGTGCAGCACGCCTCCGAGCCGCGCGACCAGCTCCGCGGCCGCGGGCAGCCCCTCGCCGCGGCCCGCCGGCGCCCCCGCGGGCTGCCCCGTGGAGAGGCCGGGCCGGAGCGCGAGCGCCACGGGGTCCGCGCCCGGCTCGCCCGCCACCTCCTGGAGGCCGGCGGCGTCGAGCCCGCGCCCGTCGTCCGCGAGGTCCACGACCACCTGGTCGCCCTCCCGCGCCGCGCGGAGCACGATGCGGCCCACCGGGCCCTTCGCGCCCCGCTCGGCGGCGGGCTCGACGCCGTGGAGGACCGCGTTGTCGAGCAGGTGCACGAGCGCCGCCTGGAGCTGCCCGAGCACGTCCTGCTCGACCCGCACCTGCTCGCCCTCGATCTCCAGGACCGCGTCGCGGCCGATGGAGGCGCAGAGCGCCCGGAGCCGCCGCCGCAGCGGCGCCACCACCGTGGCGAACGGCACGCCCCGCAACGCGGAGAGCTCGGCGTGCAGGAGGCGCACGCCGTCGGTGACGCGGGTGATCTCGGCCTGCGCCTCCGGGTCCCCGATCGTGCGCGCACGCAGGCGCGCGCAGGCCCCGAGCACCAGGGCGAGCGTGTCGACCGCGACGTCGGCGGTGGGCTCGTCGCCCACGTCCTCCTCCTCCTCCGGCGTCTCCGGGGTGAGCAGGCGGAAGCCCGTGTGCGCGGCGGCGGCGAGGTGCCCCCGCACCGCGTCGACGAGCGCCGCGTCCTCGCCCGGCTCCTGGCCCGCCTCGACCTCCGCGACCTGCTCCTCGAGCCGCCCCAGCGCGTGCCGAAGCAGGTCCCGCACGCCACCGTCGAGCGGTACGGAGCCCGCGAGGGAGGCCTCGCACACGTCTTCGAGCGCGTGCGCCAGCGCGACCAGGGCGCCGAGCCCCATCGTGGCGCTCATGCCGTTGAGCGTGTGGAAGGCGCGGAGGAGGGCGCGCCCGTCGACGGGGTCACGCGCGAGCGCGGCCTGGGCGTCGGCGATGGTGCGCCGCGCCTCGGCTACGAACAGAGACCGATACCGGCTGCGATCCACGGGCGCAGTGTAGCGCCTCGTGGTGGGCGCGGTCAGCTCTCGCGCGCCGCCCGGGGCAAGGTGCACTGCACGTCCACCTCGAGGATCGCGCGTTCGTTCGCGAGAGATACCGTGAACACGTACGTGCCCCACGTGAGCCGCTCGCCGACGGCGGGGACGTGCCCGAGGCGCGAGAGCAGGAAGCCGGCCAGCGTCTCGTAGTCGCCCTCGGGCATCTCGAAGCCCGTGGAGTCGACGAGATCCTCCGCTTCGACGCGCCCGGACGCGACCCACTGTCGCTCCCCGACGCGCCGGACGAGCGGGCGCTGCCGGTCGTACTCGTCCTCGATGTCACCGACGATCTCCTCGAGGATGTCCTCGATGGAGATGAGCCCGACGGCGCCGCCGTACTCGTCCACCGCGACGGCGATGCGCTGCCGCTTGCGCCGCAGGTCGAGGAAGAGCTCGTCCACGCGCTTGGACTCGGGCACGAACATGATCTCGTGCATGACCGTGCCGACGGGGCGGGCGTCGTCGGGCGCGAACAGCAGGTCGCTGTGCATCACCATCCCCACGATGCGGTCGATGCGCTTCCGGTAGACGGGCAGCCGCGAGAAGCCCTGCTCGACCATCACCGCCCGGGCCTCGCCGCAGCCGGCGGTCTCGGGCACCCCCACCACCTCGATGAGCGGGACCATCGCGTCCGCCACGACGGTCTCCGAGAAGTTGAAGACCCGGAGGATCATCTCCTTCTCTTCCTCGTGGATGTCCGTCGTGATCGCGCTGTCCAGCAGGAGCTGGATCTCCTCCCGGCGCACCGCGTGCACCTGGGCGTCGCGCACGCCGAGCACGGTCATGATGAGCCGCGTGGCGCCCTCGATGGCCCAGAGCGCGGGCCGGAGCACCGTCGAGAGCGCCGCGATCGGGCGCGACACGATCGGCGCGAGCGTGTTCGCGTGCTGCTGGAAGATGCTCTTCGGCACCATCTCCGAGAAGACGATCGTGAGCGGCGTGTAGACCGCCACGACGAGCAGCTCCGGCACGTCCCCGAGCCGCCCGAGCGCGTTGGCGACGATCGTGGCGCCCGCGATGGTCGCGGTGTTCGTGCCGATGAGGCAGGTGCCGACGATGCGCGTCGGGCGCTCGAGCAGCTGGAGCACGCGGTGGGCGGCCTTGTCGCCGTTGTCGGCGCGCGCCCGGAGCACGAGGCGGTCGGAGCCCACGAGCGCGATCTCGGAGCCCGAGAAGAGGCCCTGCAGCACGATGCAGCACGCGACGAGCGCGATTTCGGCGCCGGGGCTCACGTGACCTCCTCCTCGGTCGGCACGCGCTCCTCCTCGAGGAACGTCACCGTGACCTCGGTGATGCGCCGCCCGTCCACGCCGGAGACGTGGAACTTCAGGCCGTTCCACTGCACCTCGTCGCCCTTCTTCGGCGCCGCGCCCAGCTGGTGGAACACGAAGCCGCCGAGGGTCGTGTAGTCGCCCTCGGGCAGCGCGACGGAGAAGCGGGCGTCGAAGTCCTCGATGTCGATCGCGGCCTTCACCGCCCAGACGTTCTCCTGCAGCTTGATCGCGTCCTTCTCGTCGGCGTCGCTCTCGTCGAGCACCTCACCGACGAGCTCGGTGAGCAGGTCGTCGAGCGTGACGAGGCCGGAGATGGAGCCGTGCTCGTCCACCACGATGGCCATGTGGTTGTTCTTCGCGCGGAACTCGCGGAGCAGGTCCTGCGCGCGCTTGGACGGCGGCACGAACATGGCCGGGTGGAGCAGCTTGAGCAGCTGGCGGGCGTGCGACGGCGGCGCGTCCCGGTGGCGGAGCAGGTCCTTCACGAGCAGGATGCCGACGATGTTGTCGGGGTTGCTCTGCCAGAAGGGCACGCGGCTGTAGCGGGCGGTGCGGATCTCCTCGAGGAGCTCCGGCCAGGGCGTCGTCACCGACAAGGAGAAGATGTCCGGCCGGGGCGTCATGAGCCGGGAGACGGGGAGGTCGCCGAACTCGAAGACGCGGTGGATGATCTCCTGCTCCATCGGCTGGATGACGCCGCTCTCGCGGCCCTGGTCGATGAGCGTGCGGAGCTGGTCTTCCTGGAGGCTGTCGTGGAGCGGCGCGGGGGAGACGCCGAGGCCCCGCAGGATGAGGTCGCCGACCCCGGAGAGCACCCAGCGGACCGGGCTCACGAGCTCGTTCCAGAAGGCGAGGGGCCGCGCGATCCGGGCCGCGACGTCGCGGGAGAAGCGCAGCCCGAGCGTCTTCGGCAGCACGTCGCCGAAGAGGATGAGCACGGGCGCGACGAGCAGGACGTTGAGCCAGGGGTACTCGGGGAACGCGGCGAGCACGAGCGCGGCCGAGGCCGCGGAGAGCCCGATGTTCGCGAACTCGTTGCCGATGAGGAGCGCGGCCAGGAGCCGCCGGGGCCGATGCAGCAGGTGCGAGATGATCTCGCCGACGCTGCGGTCCTCCTTGAGGGCTTCCCGGTCGACCTTCTGCAGCGAGAAGAGCGCCGTCTCGCTGATGGAGAAGAACATGCAGAGGAGCAGCAGCGTCAGCAGCACGCCCGCGGTCACCGGGAGGCCGGCGGACGCGAACGTGGGGAGGTGAAAGCCGACGGCGGAGGCGCTCTGATCGGCGGCGGACGCGGCGGGCACGAGGGGCGTGGGACTCAGGGGGCCCCCCTCGTGGAAGGGGCCCTGCTCCGGCCGCGCGGCGCGAAGTGGGTGAACAGGACGGGCGGCCAGGCTTCGCCGCCCACCAGCCGCACGCCGGGGTGCGCCTGGAGGCACCCGACGCGGGTGACGGAGATCTCGTGCATGGTCGCCAGGGATCGTACCGCATCCCGCCGGTCGGCGGGCGCGGCGAAGAGCAGTTCGTAGTCCTCGCCGAACGCGACGCGCCACGCGAACGGGCCGTCGCCGGGCACCGCGGCGGCGTCGACCTCCGCGCCGCAGCCGGAGGCGACGCACATCCGCCCGAGGTCGGTCCGGAGGCCGTCCGAGAGGTCCATCATCGCGGTGGGGAGGCCTTCCTCGGCGAGCGCCCGGGCGAACGCCACGCGCGGCTCGGGGCGCTGGAGCCAGGCGCGCGCGGCCGGACGAGGGGCGGGGTGCAGGAAGCCCTCGGCGGCGCGGCCGAGCTCGCCGGTGACCCAGAGGTCGTCGCCGGGGCGCCCGCCGCTCCGGAGGACCGGGTGGGCCGCGTAGCCGCCCACGGTGAGCGAGGCGACGCGGACGGGCGAGCGCGTGGTGTCGCCGCCCACGAGCGTCACGCCCCAGCGCGCGCACGCGGCCAGCAGGCCGTCCCGGAACCCGGCGAGCCAGGCCCGGTCGAGCGGGGCGGGGAGGCTCAGCGCGAGCAGCGCCCACTCGGGGCGCCCACCCATGGCCGCCACGTCCGAGACGTTCACGGCCACGAGCTTCCAGCCCACGTCGACGGCGGAGAGCTTGTCGTCCCAGTGCACGCCCTCGACCATCGTGTCGACGGTCAGGACGCGCCCGTCCGCAAACAGCGCCGCGTCGTCCCCGATCCCCACCCGGAGCCCCGGCATCCGGCCGGCGCGCACCGCGAACGCCTCGATGACCTGGCCCTCTTCGTCAGGCAGCGGGTCCGGGTCGGGGCCTTCACTGGCCGGCATTCGACGGCTCCGCGGGCTCGGGCGGTTGGAGGGGCCCGACGCCCTCCCTGGTGACCGTGAGCAGGCGCCAGGCGCGCCCGAGCTGGCGGTCCGGGCCGAAGCCCGTGGTCCCGGCGACCGGGTTGGTGAGCCGGGCGGCGCCGAGGGCGGCCGCGCGGTCGCCTCCCGTGGCCACGATCTGCGCGAGGAGGCGCGTGGTGTCGTACGCGACCGCCTCGACCACCGTCGCGTCGCCCTTGCCCTTCTCCTTCCAGGCGTCGAGGAAGGTGTCGGTGGGGGCGTCGTCCACGCGCGGGTCGAAGGCGTCGACGAAGATCGAGTCCTGCACGTAGGCGCCGCCGCGCCGCGCGAGCTCGTCGTTGTTCCAGGCGGAGAGCCCCAGGAGCGGGATCGGCGTGTCCTCGCGGCGCGCCTTGAAGCGCCCGACGGGGAACTCCTCGAACGCGAGCGCGGCGGCGATGAGCGCCACCCGCTGGTAGTTGTCGGGGATGAAGATGGCGTCGTACTCGATGATGGGGGGGAGCACGACCTTGTCGGGGTCCTGCTTCGCCTTCTCGGCGTCCTTCTTGAGGCGGGCGTACTCGCTCGCCCGCGCCTTGTAGTCCTTCTTCCCGAGGAGCTTCACCGGGGCGCGGAAGTCGCTGGCGTTCGGATCGTAGCTCTGGCGGACGGTGACCGTGCCGCCGCGCGCCGTGACCGCGTCGGTGAAGATGCGGGCCGCGTTCTCGCCGAACGGCGTGGTCGGGTGGAGGATCGCGTAGCGCTTGATCGCGCGGGTGTCGTAGGTCTCCTCCAGGAGCGCCTCGACCTGCTGCTCGGTGCTCGGGAACGCGCGGTACACCTGGTCGCCGGCGACGAGGACCTCCTCCGAGGAGGTGAGCGTGATCATCGGCACGTGGATCGCCTGGGCCGCGGGGGCGCAGACGAGCGCCTCCTCCTTGAGCAGCGGCCCGAGCACGAGGCTCGCGCCCTGCTCGATCGTGGCCTTCTCGAGCGCCTTCACGCAGCCCTCGGGGGTGCCGCCGGTGTCGAAGAAGGCGAGGCGGAGCTTGCCGCCGGCGTGCTCGTTGCCGAGCTCGATGGCGGCGCGGAGGTTCGCGGCGGGCAGCGCGTAGCTGCCGGTGGTGGGGAGCAGCACGGCGACCAGCCCCGGATCGGGCTTCACGCCGGTCGCGGCCCGCCGCTTCGCGTAGTCGGCCTCCCGCACGAAGGGAGAGTCGGGGAAGGCCTCGGCGAAGCGCGCTGCGAGCTCGCCGGCGCGCGCGAGGTCCCCCGCGGCGACGGCGGCGCGGATCTGCTCGATCGCGGCGAGGTCCGCGGGCCCTTCGGAGATCGGCTCGGCCTCCGGCTGCGTCTCGATCGCGACGACGGCCTTGGTCACCCGCCGCTCCACGTCCCGCGCGGCGGCGGCGTAGGCCAGCGCCTTGTCGGACAGCGCCTTGACGGCGGACTCGTCCGCGCCCTCGGCCGCCTTGGCCTTCGCGAGCAGGACGTACCGGTCCGCGTTCAGCGTGTCGGGCACGCCGTCGTCGTCGATGAGGGCCAACGTGGCGAGCGCGTTGCCGCTCGCGGACGCGCCCGCGTCGATCACGGTGAGCCCGAGCACCGCCGGGTCCTTGGCCGGGGAGGCGGGCCACTCCTCGGTGATCCGCTGGAACGCCGCGCGGGCCTCCTCCGCCTGCCCTGCGAGCCGCCGGAGCTCCGCCGCGTGGAGCAGGATCATCGGCGCGTCCGTGTCGTCGGCGCCTTTCGCCTCGCGCTCCAGGAGCGCGATCGCGGCGGTGCGGTTCCGCATGCCGAGCGCGTGCTCGACCACGTCCGGGAGGCGCGGCGCGGCGGCGGTGAGGCCGAGGAAGGCGAGGGTCGCCAGCACGTGGGCCAGGCGACGTGTCGAGGGCTTCATCGGCGGCTCCGGAGGGCTTCGTCCCAGGCCTTGCGTGCCGGGTGGGCCTCGGCACCGAGCCGCTCGCCGAGCGCGGTGACCGCGGCGCGCTGCTCGGCGGTGAGGGAGGCGGGCACCTCGACGACCACGCGCACGTGCAGGTCGCCCTTGCCCCCGCCGTCGACCGCCGGGAGGCCGCGCCCGGGGAGGCGGAAGGTCTTGCCGCTCGGCGTGCCCGACGGGATGCGGATCGTCGTGCTCCCGTTCAGGGTGGGCACGGCGAGATCGGCGCCCAGCGCGACCTCGGGGAAGGTCACGGGCACTTCGCAGAGCAGGTCGGCGCCGCGCCGCCGGAAGATCGCGTGGTCATCGACGTTCACCACAACGTACAGATCACCGGCGGGCCCGGGTGTCGTCCCCGGGAACGCGGGTGGCTCGTGGCCCTTCTGGCGAAGCTTGAGCTTCTGCCCCGTCGCGACCCCGGGTGGGACCTTCACCTTGAGCTTGTCCTCGATGGGGTGGCGCCCTTCGCCGCCGCACTTGTCGCACTTCTTGGACGGGACGTAGCCCCGCCCGTCGCAGGTCGCGCACTCGGTGCGCAGGAGCCGCCGCGTGGGCGACTTCCCGCTGCCCCCGCACGTCGCGCAGGGGGTGCGGCCCTCGGGGTGGTCGCCCGTGCCGTCGCACTTGCGGCAGCGCACGGTGCGCGGCACGTCCAGCGTGCGCTCGGCGCCCGTGGCGGCCTCCTCGAGCGAGATCGTGAGGGTGTACTTGATGTCCTCGCCGGCACCGCCGGGGCGGCGCCGCCGGAACAGGCCGTTGAGCGCGTCCCGGAGGAGCTCGTTGATCTCGTCCGGGTTCGGCGGGCGGCCCGAGGGCGTGTAGAGCGGGCCGAGGCGATCGAAGCGGCTCCGCTGCTCGGCGTCGCCCAGCACCTCCCACGCCTCGGCGACCTCGCGGAAGCGACGCTCGGCCTCGGCGTCCCCCGGGTTGCGGTCCGGGTGGTACTTCAGCGCCAGCGTGCGGAACGCCCGCTTGATCTCCTCGGAGCTCGCGTTTCGCGAGACCCCGAGCACGGCATAGTAGTCACGGCGCGCCACGCGCGAACCTCCGGCACCGATAGCTAACGCGGACGGGCCCGGTGGAGGTGGCCGAATGCCCAGCGGTGGAGCGCGGCGGGGCCGTCGTCACTCGTCGTCCACGAGCTCCGAGCCGATCCCGAGGGAAGGCGGGGCGTCGGTGTCGGTGGAGGGCTCCGCGGGGCCGTTCCGCGCGGCGGCGTAGAGCGACTCCGCGATGCGCTGCGCCGCGACCGCGAGGTTCTCGTGCGCCCGCGCGATGGTCTCGCGGTCCGGGGCGTCGATCGCGCGCTCGGCGCTCTCGACGGCGTCGCGGATGGTGCGGGCGTCGGACGGGGCGAGCAGCTCGCCGTACTCGTCGAGGCTGCGGCGGGTCGTGTAGATGAGCCCGTCGAGGCGGTTGCGGGCCTCCGCCGCCGCGCGCCGCTGCGTGTCCTCCTCGCGGAAGTCCACCGCCTCCTGGATCATCCGCTCGATGTCGCCGTCGCCGAGGCCCGAGTTCGAGATGATGCGCATCGTCTGCGCCTTTCCGGTGCCCTTGTCCCGCGCGTGCACGTGCAGGATGCCGTTCGAGTCGAGCTCGAAGCTCACCTCGATCTCCGGCAGCCCGCGCGGCGCCGGCGGCAGCCCGTGCAGCTCGAGGAAGCCGAGCGACTTGTTGTCGTCCGACATCTCGCGCTCGCCCTGGAGGATGTGCACCCGGACCATGTCCTGGTTGTCCTGGGCGGTCGTGAACACCTTGCCCTTCTTGCAGGGGATCGTCGTGTTGCGGCCGATGATCGGCTCGAACAGCCCGCCGGCCGTCTCGATGCCGAGGGAGAGCGGCGTCACGTCGAGGAGGAGGACGTCCTTCACCTCGCCCTTGAGCACCGAGCCCTGGATCGCCGCGCCGACGGCCACGACCTCGTCCGGGTTGATGCCGCGCTCGGGCTGCTTCCCGAAGATCTCGAGCACCTTCTCCTGGACGCGGGGCATGCGCGTCATGCCGCCCACGAGCAGCACGGCGTCGAGGTCGGAGGCCTTCAGCCGCGCGTCCTTGAGCGCCTGGCGGCAGGGGCCCTCGAGCCGCGTGAAGAGGTCGGCGCAGAGCCCCTCCATCCGGGCGCGGGACAGCTCCGCCATGAGGTGCAGGGGGCCCGAGGGGGTGGCGGTGATGAAGGGGAGGTGGATCTCGGTCTCGTTGATGCTCGAGAGCTCGTGCTTCGCCTTCTCCGCCGCTTCCTTGATGCGCTGCATGGCGACCGGGTCGTCGGCGAGCGACACCTTGGTCTCGTTGGCGAACTGCTCGACGAGCCAGCTCGTGATGCGGTTGTCGAAGTCCTCGCCGCCGAGGAACGTGTCGCCGTTGGTCGACCGGACCTCGAACACGCCGTTGTCGATCTCGAGGATCGAGATGTCGAAGGTGCCGCCGCCCAGGTCGAACACGGCCACGCGCTCGTGCCCGCGGCGGCCGAGGCCGTAGGCGAGCGCGGCGGCGGTCGGCTCGTTGATGATGCGGAGGATGTCGAGCCCGGCGATGCGGCCGGCGTCCTTGGTGGCCTGGCGCTGGGCGTCGTTGAAGTAGGCCGGCACCGTCACCACGGCCTCGGTCACCCGCTCGTTGAGGTAGGCCTCGGCCACCGACTTCATCTTCTCGAGCACGATCGCGGAGATCTGCTGCGGTGACCAGCTCTTCCCGTCGACCCGGATCCAGGCGTCGCCGTTGTCGGCGCGGTGCACCTCGTAGGACACGAGATCGAGGCTTCGCTGCACCTCGTCGTCCTCGAAGCGGCGGCCGATCAGGCGCTTGGCGACGGAGACGGTGCGCGGGGCGTTCGTGACGGCCTGGCGACGCGCGATCTGGCCGACCAGGCGGTCCCCGTCACGGGTGAAGGCCACGACGGAGGGCGTCGTGCGGCTCCCCTCGTCGTTCGGGATGACGAGCGGGTCCCCGTGCTCCAGCACCGCGACGCAGGAGTTCGTGGTGCCAAGATCGATACCGATGACCTTCGACATTTGCGGGGAGCTCCAAGGAGGGGTGCGCTCGGCGCAGTAGGGGACCGTAGGGGTCAGTCCGAGCCGGGGGGCGGCGCGGAGACGGTGACGCGGGCGGGCCGGAACAGGCGGCCACGGAGGCGGAAACCGGGTTGTACCTCGTCGACCACGGTGCCGGGCAGCGCGTCGTCGGTGCGGACGTGCATGACGGCCTCGTGGCACGCGGGGTCGAACAGCACGCCGCGGTCGGCGTCGACGCGCTCGAAGCCCACGCGCACCAGCAGGCGCTTGAACTGCTCGACGATCATCTGGAGGCCGCCGAGGATCTGCGCGGGATCGCTCACCGCGTGCAGCCAGGCGCGCTCGACGTTGTCGAACACGTCGAGCAGCGGGCGCAGCGCGCGGTCCTCGCCGCGCCGCTCGGCCTCGTCCACGTCCTTGCGCGCCCGCGCGCGGAAGCGCTCGAAGTCGGTGGCGAGGTCCCCGTGCGCCTTCCGCGCGTCGCGGAGCTGGCGATCGAGGTCGTCGCGCGCCTCCGTCACCCGGGCGAGCTCCCGCTCGAGCTTCCGCAGCTGATCCGCCTGCTCCTGCACCCGGAACTGGAGCCGGCGCTTCTCCTCGTCGGCGGCGGGGGCGCGCGGCGGGGGCTCGAGGTCGAGCTCGACGACGTCCCCTCCCTCCGCCGCGGTCTCGGGCTCCTCGTCGTCGGGCGCGCCGGTCCGGTGGCGATCCACCGCGGCGAGCGCCTCTTCGATGAGGCTCGGGTCGATCTCGATCAGCAGGTCCTCGGGCGCGGGTCGCGACCGGGGAGGCACACTCGACTTGCTCATGACCTTCCGGGTTCGGAGCGTCGGTCAGTATGGGCCATTCTCCGCCTCCGGGGAAGTACGGGGAGCGTCAGGCGCCTCCTCTAACGCTTCCGCAAGGCGACGTGCAATCGCGTCCGCGACGGGGAAGCCTGCCGGGGTGAGGCGGATCGATGTGTAGGTCTCGCGTAAGAGACCGGCGCGCGCGAGGCCGGGCTCGACGCGCACGTCCAGGCCGGTACGGGCGCGGAACGCGGCCCGGTCGACGCCGTCGACGTGGCGCAGCGTGGACCAGAGGAGCTCGTAGCCGAGCGCGTGCGGGGCCGGCCGCTCCGTGGAGGCGAGGGGGTCGGCGGCCGCGAGGTAGGCGTCGACGTCGGCCACGTTCACCGCCCGCGTCCCGTCCGGCCACCAGGCGTGGGCGCCCACGCCGAGCCCGGCCCAGGGCCGCGCGCGCCAGTAGTGCTCGTTGTGTCGCGACCGGTGGCCCGCGCGGGCGAAGTTCGAGACCTCGTAGCGCTCGATGCCCGCGGCGCCGAGCGTGTCGACGGCGGCGTCGTACATCGCGCGCCAGGTGTCGTCGTCCACGGGCGGCCGCTTCGAGCGGGCGAACGGGGTGCCCTCCTCGATCGTGAGCCCGTAGAGCGACACGTGGTCGGGCGCGAGGGAGGCGACGACCCCGAGGTCGGCCTCGAAGCGCGCGAGCGACTGGCCCGGGACCGCGAAGATGAGGTCGAAGCTGACGGACTCGAAACCGCTGGCCTGGGCCTCCTCGACGAGGCGACGCGCGTCGTCCGAGGTGTGCCCGCGACCGAGGCGCCGCGCCACCCAGGGGTCGAAGCTCTGGACCCCCAGGGAGAGCCGCGTGACGCCGGCGTCCCGGAAGGCGGCGAGCGGGATCGGCTCGCCCGGGTTGGCCTCCAGCGACACCTCCGCCCCCGGGGCCGGGTCGATCGCGCGGACGATCCGGGCGATCTCGGCGGGCGGCGCCAGGGAGGGCGTGCCGCCGCCGAAGTAGACCGTCGAGGGACGGCCGGGGAACAGCTCCTTGCGGAGCGCCCACTCGCGCAGCAGCGCGTCCGTGTAGGCGCCGTGCGGGGGCTCGGGCCGCGTCGAGATGGTGAACGCGCAGTACGGGCACTGCCGCCGGCACCAGGGGACGTGGACGTAGACCCCGAACATCGTCGGGCTCTATCAGGTTCGGACCTCGCGAGGCGTGGTGCGTTAGACGAGCGGGATGCTTCGTTTCGGGCTCGACAACGGGATGCGGGGGTTGGTCGACGCGAGCGGCCGGTCGGACGCCGCGGCGGTCTACGTGTGGATCAACGTCGGGAGCGCCGACGAGCCCGCGGGGATGGAGGGCGCCGCCCACTTCGTCGAGCACATGGTCTTCAAGGGCACGCGCTCCTACGGCGTCGGCGAGGTGGCCGCGGCGATCGAGGCGCTCGGCGGCGACCTCAACGCCTGGACGTCCTTCGACGAGACCGTGTTCCACGCGACCGTCCCCGCGGCCGAGGCCGTGCCGGCCATGGGGGTGCTCGCCGAGATGTTGCGGTCGGCGCGCTTCGAGCCCGACGAGCTCGAGCGCGAGCGGACGGTCATCCTCGAGGAGATCCGCGGCGCCGACGACGATCCCGACTCCGTCCTCTCCGAGGCGACGTACGCGGTCGCCTGGCCCGACCACCCCTACGGCCGCCCCGTCATCGGCACCACCCGCTCCGTGCGGGCGATGAGCCGCGCGGCCCTGCACGACTTCTACGAGCGGCACTACCAGCCCTCGAACGCCTGTCTTGCCGTGGCCGGGCCCGTGGACGCCCCCGCGGTCCGCGAGGCGGCCGAGCGGCTCTTCGGCGGCGGGCGGATGGCGCGGCCCCGCGCCGGGCAGGCCCCGACGGCGGGCCGGCGGCGCCCGCGGGTGCTCCGGCGCGGTTTCGAGGCCTGCCTCGTGGACCTCGCGTTCCCGGGCCCCGGCATCGGGCACGCCGGCGTCGCGGCGCTCGACGTGGCCTGCATGGCGCTCGGCGGCGGCGCCTCGTCGCCGATCGAGGCGCGCCTCCGCCTCCGGGAGGGCTTGTGCGTGTCCGCCGACGCCGGCTTCCACCTGGAGCGGGACGGTGGCATGGCCGTCCTGTCGCTCCAGCCGCGGGAAGGCCGGGTCGGGGACGCCGTGGCGGCCGCGCGCGAGGAGATCGGGCGCGCGCGGGCCGGCGGGCTCCGCGAGGAGGACGTCGAACGGGCGAAGGCGCAGATCCTGGCCGATCGCGTGTTCGGCCGGGAGACCGTCGACGGACGGGCGCACACGCTCGCGTGGCACCAGGAGCGCCTCGGGTCGCACGACGCCTGGCAGGCCTACGACGCGGAGATCGCGTCCGTGGGGATCGCCGAGGCGACGGAGGCGGCGCGGCGCTGGCTCGATCCCGAGCGGGAGGTCGCATTGGCGCTCGTCCCCGAGGGCGAGTCCGTCTCGCTCGCGCGGGGCCGGGCGAAGCTCGTGAACGGCGTGGACGGCTTCCCGGCGGCGGGCGTGCGCGCGCGGGAGGCGGCGCCGATCGTCGGGCGGGCCGCGGCGGCCCGGCGCGTGGTGCTCGACAACGGCGTGCGTGTCCTGCTGGAGCCCGACGACGGCGAGGTGGCGGCCATCCGCGTGACCGGGCTCGGCGGCGCGCTGGCCGAGGACGCGGCGAGCGCCGGGCGCGGCGCGGCGTGGGGGCGGGCGCTCGTGCGGGGCGCCGGGGACATGGACGCGATCGCGTTCGCAACGGCCGTGGAGGGCATCGCGGGGAGCGTGGCGGCGAGCAGCGGGCGCTCCTCCCAGGCGGTGCGTGGCGAGTTCGTGGCGTCGCGCTTCGAGGAGGGCGTCGCGCTCGTCGCGGAGGTGCTCACCCGGCCGCGCTTCGACGCCCCGGAGGTCGAGCGCGTGCGGGCCGAGCTCCGCGAGGCGCTGGCGCAGCGCGACGATCACCCGGAGCACGTCCTCTCCGAGCGCGTGTGGGCCGAGGCCTTCGGAGAGCACCCCTACGCGCTCCCCGTGCTCGGGACCAAGGGGACCGTCGGCCGCCTGCGCCGCGCGCACCTCCTCGCGCACCACCGCGCGTGGGCGGCGGGCCGGAACCTCGTCGTCGGCGTGACGGGCGCCTTCGATCCCGACCGCGTCCTCGCGCTCCTGCGCGAGACCGTCGGGAAGCTCCCCGCCGGCGAGCCGTTCGTTTTGCCCGCGCGCCCCACGCTCCCGGCCGAGACCCGCGACGTCACGCTCCGGAGCGGGCGGGAGCAGGCCCACGTCGCCTACGCCTTCCCCGGTGCCGCCCTCGAGGACCCCCACCAGCCCGACCTCGAGGTGCTCGCGGCGGTCCTCGGCGGGCAGGGCGGGCGGCTCTTCGTCGAGCTCCGCGAGGCGCACGGGCTCGCGTACGCGGTCAGCGCGGCGTCGCACGAGGGCGTGCACCCCGGCCTGCTCGTCTGCACCGTGGCGACCGACCCGGACCGGGTGGAAGAGGCCGAGGCGCGCCTCGTCGAGAGCCTCGCCCGCGCGGCGGGCGGCGGCCTGAGCGGCGAGGAGATCGAGCGCGCGCGCCGGTACATCCTCGGCGCCGCCGAGCTCGACCTCCAGACCGCGAGCGCGCGGTCCAACCTCGCCGCCTACACCGAGCTGTACGGTCAGGACGGGCTCCGGTATCGTTCCATCGTGCGGGCGAAGATCGAGGGTGTGCGGGACGACGAGGTGCGGCGCCAGGCGGCCCGCGTGCTCGCGCGCCCGGTGGTGCGCGGGCGCCTGTTGCCGGCGGGGAAGGCATGAACGACGAGCGGCTGGTGCGGGAGATCTGGAAGGAGCTCCCCCTCCGCGCGGTCGTCGGCCAGCGCCTCGTGCGCTCGGTGGGCGCGCGCGGCTGGGAGCGGCCGCGGTTCGCCCGCTTCCGGCGGTTCTTCGAGCGCTGCGGCGTGCCCGACCCGTGGGATCCCGGCGCCGGCAGCGTGGACATCGGGCTCGGGGACGTGGGTGTCGCCCAGCGGCGCCAGGTCGCGCCGCACGCCGCGCCGCCGGCCGCGCCCGGCGCGCCGAAGACGCCCAACTTCCCCAACATCCCGCGCGCCCCGGCGGCCCCCCCTCCGGAGTCCAAGGCGTCCTCCGAGGGCGGCAGGCCCGCGCCGCGCATCGGAGAGACGCGCAAGGACGACACGGCGGTGCTCAAGCAGAAGCTCGCCGAGTCGGAGAAGAAGAAGGCCAACCCGGCGCACGCCAACCCCTTCAAGGTCAACCAGCCCGTCGCCAAGCTCCCGATGCGGCCGGAGCTCGCCGGAGGGGAGGGGACGGTGGCCCCGCGCCCGGTCCCCCGCCCGGGCACCGGCGCTCCCGCGAGCCCGGCGACGAAGGCCGCCCCGGCCCGACCCGCCGGGGAGCCCGCGCGCGCCGTCGCCCCCCGCCCGGCCGCCCCCTCGCCGCGCCCGTCTGCCGCGGGTGCCGCGCGCCCGGCCCGCATGCCCATCGAGGCGACGCGCCGGCCGCTCGTGCCCGAAGGCCCCGAGGAGGTCGAGGAGCTGCCGCCGGTGGCCGCCCGGCCGGGGGCGGACCGCGCCTACGCCGGATTCGGCCTCGGCGGCGACTGGGACGACGAGCCGCCCCCGCCCCGCGCGGCGGTCCCGTCCTTCGGCTTCGACGACGACGCCCCCGCGATCAGCGTGCCCACGCGGGCCGTGGAGGCGCCGAAGGTGGGAGTCGAGGTCGGGTCGCCGAGGTCGGCGGCTCAGGTGGCGCCGGCGGCTCCGGTGGCGGCTAGTCCGCCGCGCCCTCCCGCTTCTACGCCAGTCGCGTCGGCGGCTCCGGCGGCTCCGATGGCGGCTAGTCCGCCGCGCGCGGCCGCTTCTACGCCGGTCGCGTCGGCGGCCCCGGCGGCTCCGATGGCGGCTAGTCCGCCGCGCGCGGCCGCTTCTACGCCGGTCGCGTCGGCGGCTCCGGCGCCGGCGGCTCCGGCGCCGTCGTCGACCCCAGCGGCTCCGATGGCGGCTAGTCCGCCGCGCCCTCACGCTTCTACGCCAGCCACACCGGCGGGTCCGCTCGCAGCGCCGCCGCGCCCAGCCCCCTCGGCCCCCGCCGCGCCCTCCGTGGCGGCCACGCCCCCGCGCCCGTCCCCGCCGGCCCAGCCGCCGCGGCCCGGCGCTCCGCCGCCGCGACCCGCCCGTGGCGGCGGCGGCCTCGACGACCTCTTCGGCATGGGCGGAGGCGGCGGCGACAACACGCGCTTCCGCATGCCCAAGCGCGAGGACGCCGACGCCGCCAGGCCGCGCCGCCCGATGGTCACGCCCGACGCCGAGCTCGGCAAGGGGGGCGTCGACCGTCGCCCGCCCCCCCCGAAGCCGCCCCCCGTCGCCCCCACCAGCGGCGGCGGCCCAGCGCCCGACCTCGACGGCGACGGCGGCGACTGACCGCCTTCGGTCGAGCCCCGGGCGCGACCGCGGGGCGGGGACGCCCCGCGGTCGGGTGTCTTCCGGGGTCGGGCCGAAGGCCCTCCGTCGGCCGGCTCCGTGCCGGCCGACCAGCGCGGGCGTCCGACCCCCGCGTGGCCGTCCGGCCCGCGAGCCCGCGTCGCCCGCGCTGCCCTCCAGCCCCCCTCGCGCGACGCGACGAGGAGACCAGCGGGCCCCGGATCACGGGCGTCCGCCACGGCGGCGTCTCGCCGAGGGAGGAGGGGACGCCTCATGCGCCGTTCGGACGCCGCCTCCGCCCGAAGCGGGAGGACCGCCGTCCCGTCAGTACGGGTCGTCGTGGTGGGTCGTGCCGGACCCGCCGGCGTCGTCCGGCGCGCTCCCGGTCTCGCCGCTCGCGGGCGCCGGCTCCGTCGCCGGGGGCTGCCTCCCCGCGGGCTCCGGCCCGGCGGCGCTCCCCACGGGGATCGCCAGCGCCGGGCCCTCCGTCGACTCGGTCGCCGCGGGCGCCTCCCCGCCGGGTGCGCCGTTGGCCGCGGTGGCTTCCGGCGCGTCGGAGCGCGCGACGTGCGGGCGCGGGCCACGCCGGCGCCGCTCGCCGCGGTCGTCGAAGCCGGGCTCCACGCGGAGGAGCACCGCGAGCCCGACGCTGTCGGTCACTCGGGTGTGGAACAGCCGCGACTCCACGCCGATCCGGCGGACCCAGCCGTCCCCGGGGAGCGTGGCGCGCCCGTACACGCCGAGGATCGGGCCGGGGAAGCCGCTGCCGCCGTAGAAGCCCGCGCCGACGGCCTCGCCGCCGAACCCGACGCCGATCTCGCCCTGGAGCAGGGAGGCGGGGATCACCTCGTCGCCATAGCCCGCGAGCAGCAGGCTGCCCGAGGCACCCACCCAGGACTCGAAGGGGCCGAGGTGCCACGTCACCGTCACGTTCGCGGCGGGCGCGGCCGAGAAGTAGCTCCCGTGCGTGGACGTCCCGCCGCCCATCACCGGGCCGATCGCGAGACCGAGCCGAGGAGGCGCCGCGAGCGCGGTGCCGACGAGCAACGTGGCGAACATCGGGGGCTACTGTAGCCACGCCCGCGCGCGATGGCACCCGTGGTCGTGAGGGCGGCGTACACGCGCGCCCCGGAGCGCTCGCCGGGGCGCGGGCGCGGCTCACGTCACCACGGGCCGAGTCGGACGTGCCTCGAGGCGCGTCCGACTCGGCCCGGGCGTAGAGGCCGCTCGAAGCGCCCGCCGACGGGCCCCGGCGGATTCCGTGGGTGGCTCTGCGCCCGCGGAATCCGTTGGGGTCGAGGAGGCGGGGGGGCGTTGAGCCTGCGGAGAAATCCCCCGCCCGTGCCGTCGCCGTCTCGCGGCGGCCCAAGAACCGCGTCCCGGTGCGCTCGGCTCCGGGGGCGGGCTGCGTCCCCTCCGCGGCGGACACGGGCGCGCCCAAGCCGCGCGAAGACGCGCGCCTCGGGGCCCCGCGGCCTGCGGACCCTCGCAGCGCTCGGGTCGGGGACTCCGCGAGCCCTGCGGGCGCCCCGGCGGGTCCTCCCTACGGGCTGCCCCCCCGCCGGACCCGGGCCGCAGGGCCGCCGCGAGCCGTCGCCGGCCCGGGCTCCGGTTTCTCCACAGGCTCTCTTCCGGGGGAGCTCTTCACAGGCTCGTTGCGGGGGGCTCCGCCCCCCGCCCCCGGACCAGGAGCTACTGCGCGAGGAGCAGCGCGTACCCGGGGTGCGAGGCCCACAACACGCCGGCCTTCGAACGCGCCTCGGCCGCCTTGGCGGAGTCGCCCGCGGCCGCCGCGGCGTCGGCCACCGCGAGCCAGGCCTTGCCGCTGCCCGGCGCGAGCTTGACCGCGGCGTCCGCGACCTTCTGCGCCTCGGGCGCCTGCCCGGCGCCCGCGAGCGCGCTGGCCCAGCCGGCGAGCGCGTCGGCGTCGTTGGGGCTCGCGGCGAGGCGGGCCTCGAAGCGCGCCTTGGCGGCGGACCAGTCGGCCTGGGCGCCCGCGGTGTCGCCCGCGGCCGCGCGCTCCTTGCTGCGCTGGGCGAGCAGGACCGCGTCGCCGGGGTCGGCCGCGAGGAGGCCGTCGAGCGCGGCCTTCACACCCGCGGCACCCTGCGCCGCGCGCACGCCCTCGGTGTAGAGGCGCACCAGCAGCGGATCGGTCTCGCCCTCGAACTGGAGGCGGAGCCGCTCGAGCTGCTTGCGGGCGGAGGCGAAGTCCTTCGGCGCGAGCGCGAGGTACAGGCCCACGCGCGCGCCGTCGTTCGCGCCGCCGCTGAGCTTGATGGCCTGCAGGTACGCGGCCTGCGCGGCGTCGAACTGCCCCTGGAGGAGCGCGGCGCTGCCCGCCGCCACCGGCAGGGTGGCGTCGAGGTCGAGCTGCGCGGGGTAGATCGCCGCGACCGCGGCCGCGTTCTTCGACTGGAGCTGCGCCAGCGCGAGGAGGCCCGGCGCGACGTGGCAGGCGTGGTCCTGCGGCTTCTGCCCGGTCCACTCCTCCTTCTTCTTCTCGGCCTTCGCGTGGGCCTCGGAGATCTCCTCGCGCTCGGAGAGCGGGAGCTGGGCCCAGGGCTGGTAGAGCGCGCCCGCCTTGGTCAGCGGCTCGATGGCCTCGGCGGGGCGGCCCGCGGACACCAGCGCGTTCCCGAGGGAGGTCCAGGTCGTGCAGTCGTCGGGGGAAGCGTCGGCGAGCTCCTTGCGCGCGGTCACCGCCTCGTCGAAGCGGCCCTCGGCCTCGAGGAAGCTCGCGAGCGGCCCGAGCGCGCCCTGGCGCGCCGCCTTCTTGGCCTCCTCGTCGGGCGCGGCGCCGTCGGCACCGGGCTTCGGCTCGAGCGCGGCGCGGAGGGACGCCTCGTAGACGGGGGTGTAGTCGGCGCGCTTCGACGCGCCGGCCGGCTTCACCGCGAGGGTGCCGGTGGTCGGGTCGACCGCGAGGTCGAGGGCGCCGAGCACGTCGCTGCCCACGTCCCCGTCCGCCCCGAACTCGAGGAGCGTGGAGTAGCCGTGGCCCGGGCGCTCCACGTACGTGGGGACCGTGACGCCGCCGATGCCGACCTCGCGCCACTCCTGGCGGGTCTCGGCGACCTGCACCCCCGGCGCGTCCGGGAGGTCCACGACGGGCTGGGCGTTCTTGGTCACCTCGAACCAGTCGGCGCCCTCGATCTCCCGCGCGAGCGAGGTGCGCGGGTGCTCGATGGCCAGCCGGGCGTCCACCTCGACGCCCGACCACTTCACGGGCACGACGATCGGCGTGGCGTTGAACGTCACGCTCTCCTTGCCGACCTTGTGCTTCTCTTCCTTCCAGCTCGTCTTGTACGGGATGCCCGCGCCCACGCCGCTGACGAGCTGCACGCCGTCCGCGCCCATCGCGAGCTTGAGCACGCCGCTCGACGGGAGTACTGCGTAGGCGAGCCCCTCGAAGCCAGGGAGGGGAAGCGAGCCGTCGACCGTGTAGGAGCCGCTGCCCTCGACGTTCTTGACGTCGGCCTTCACGTCGGTGAAGGTCGCGCCGCCGACCGTGAACGAGTCGATCTTCACGGTCTTCTTGCCTTCGGGGCCCGTGGCCTTCAGCCCGAGCCGGGCGACCGCGCTCTCGGAGAGGACGAAGCCCCGGTGCCCGGTCCCGAGCCGGAGGAGCAGCTTCTGGTCGCCGACCGTCGCCTCGACGTAGCTGGCGTGGTCGTCCCCCGCGAGTCCGGCGTAGAGCGGCACTTCCACCACGCCGGTCAGGGCGACGTCGCCGGCCGGCTTGACGGTGGCCGCGAGGGCAGGGAACGCGGCGGCGAGCAGGAGGAGGATCGGCATGGGAGGGTGTCCTCGAAAGCGGCGCAAAGTATCGCGTGTGCGGGCGGTGGTCCACCCGCGCCGGCGTGAGGACCCTCGCCGTACGGCCGGGAGTCCGCGTCCGGGGAGCGGGGGCGCTCACGTGCCGGTCCTACACGCGCGAGCCCTCCGTCCGGTTCGTTGCTCCCCAAGCTCGGCCGCGATAGTTCCGGCCCCCCAACCGGAGCCCCCATGTCGCTGATTCAGGAAGTCCAAGGCCGCATGATCCTCGACTCGCGCGGCAACCCCACCGTCGAGGTGGAAGTCGTGACCGAGGAGGGCATCGTGGGCCGCGCCGCGGTCCCGTCCGGCGCCTCCACGGGCGAGCACGAGGCCGTCGAGCTCCGGGACGGCGACAAGGCGCGCTGGACGGGCAAGGGCGTCGATCGCGCGGTGGCGAACGTCAACGACACCATCGCGCCCCAGCTCATCGGCATGGACGCGCGCGACCAGCGCGCGATCGACCACCTCCTGGTCGAGCTCGACGGCACGCCCAACAAGGCGCGCCTCGGCGCGAACGCGATCCTTGGCGCCTCGCTCGCCGTGGCGCGCGCCGCGTCGCTCTCGCTCGGGCTCCCGCTCTACCGCTACGTCGGCGGCACCAACGCGCGCACCCTGCCGGTGCCGCTCATGAACGTCATCAACGGCGGCGCCCACGCCGACAACAACCTCGACGTGCAGGAGTTCATGGTCGTCCCGGCCGGCTTCGACAGCTTCGTCGACGCGCTCCGCTGCGGCACCGAGATCTTCCACACGCTCAAGAAGGTGCTGAAGGACAAGGGCCTGAACACCTCGGTCGGCGACGAGGGCGGCTTCGCCCCGAACCTCGGCAGCAACGACGAGGCGCTCGCGCTCCTCGCGCAGGCGGTGGAGAAGGCGGGCTACCGGCTCGGCGAGCAGGTCTCCTTCGCGCTCGACGTCGCGGCGAGCGAGGTCTACAAGGACGGCCGCTACGGGTTCGGCGGCAAGCAGCTCTCCTCCGGCGAGGTGGTCGACTGGTACGCGGGCCTCGCCGGCCGCTACCCGCTCGTCTCGATCGAGGACGGCCTCGCCGAGGACGACTGGGAGGGCTGGAAGCAGCTCACGGACCGCCTGGGCGGCCAGGTGCAGCTCGTCGGCGACGACCTCTTCTGCACCAACACCGAGCGCCTCTCCCGCGGCATCGCGGGCGGCGTCGCGAACGCGATCCTCGTGAAGGTGAACCAGATCGGCACGCTCACCGAGACGCTCGACGCCATCGAGATGGCCCAGCACGCCGGCTACCGCGCCATCCTCTCGCACCGCTCGGGAGAGACGGAGGACACGACGATCTCCGACCTCGCGGTGGCGACGAACGCCGGCCAGATCAAGACCGGCTCGCTCTGCCGGACGGACCGCACCGCGAAGTACAACCAGCTCCTCCGCATCGCGGGCGAGCTCGACGCCGCGGGGCGCTACGCGGGCCGGTCGGCGCTCCGGCGCTGACGGAGGGCGCGCCGCCGCGAAGGGGGCGGCTCCGTTGCCGCCCGCGCTTGCGGTATGATGCGCGCGTCCCTCGGAGCCCTCCCGATGTTCCTCGCGCTCGCTCTCCTCGCCGGCTGCCCCAACGTGGAGGCCCCCCCCTGGGGCGGGGGCGGCACGCACTACGCCCTCGGCTACGCGGCCGACTTCAACGGAGAGGAGGGCGGCGGCGACGACACGGGGAGCGGCGGGGAAGGGGACGGCTCCGGGCCCGAGCTCCTGACGGGCTCGGCGCTCTACACCTCGCCGAACGAGGCCGAGCAGGTCTTCATCCAGGTCGGCATCGCCTACGAAGACGAGCCGGACGATGTCGTCGGCGGCACGCTCTACTACAACCTCGTCGCCAACGGCGAGTCGCAGGACGAGTCGAGCCGCCCCATCATGGACGAGGATCCCGACCCGAACACCGATGCCTGGCTCGACGTGAACGGCCAGCTCGTGTTCCAGGCCGGGCCGGTCGACACGCGCATGACGCACGCGATGTACATCTACATCGTCGACTACACGCGTAATCGTTCCAACGAGATCGCCATCGACGTCACCTCGGAGTGACTCCGCGCTTGTGAGCGAGGCCACGGTGCGGCTACGCTCGTCCACCACCCTGGGACGTGCGTGCGCATCCTCCTCGTGAACCCGTCGATGAACATGCAGAAGCTCGGACGCTTCGCCGAGCTGCTGGAGCCGATGCCGCCGACCGGCATCGCGTACATCGCGGGCGCCCTCGTCGCGGCCGGCCACCACACGCGCGCGGTCGACATGTTCGCCGAGAAGCTCGTCGCCACCGAGGTGATCGAGCGCGTGAAGCGCTTCTCCCCCGACCTCGTCGGCATGACCGTGCTCACGCCGAGCGCGCCCACCTGCGAGAAGCTCGCGCGGATGATCCGGCAGGCCTGCCCCACGACGAAGATCGTGTGGGGCGGTGTGCACGCCGACGTGTTCGCCAAGGACATCCTGCGCGGCGGCGCGGCCGACTTCGTGATCAACCACGACGGCGAGGACACGGTCGTCGAGCTCTGCGCCGCGCTCGAGAGCGGCGAGACCGACCTCTCCCGCATCGACGGGCTCACGTGGATGGACTTCTCGGCCGGTCGTGGCGGCGAGCCGGTCACCAACAAGGCGCGCGCGCTCCGCCGCGACCTCGACACGCTCGCGTACCCGGCGTGGGACCTCTTCCCGTACCACCGCTACGGGCTCCTCCCCTTCGCGGACGTGGCCAAGCCCATCCTCACGATGACGGGGAGCCGCGGCTGCCCCTACCGCTGCGACTACTGCTCGCTGCTCCACTCGGGGAAGGTCTACCGCCGCCGCGACCCGTACAAGATCGTGGACGAGTACGAGTACCTGGTGGACCGCTACGGCGTCCGCCAGATCGGGCTCGTCGACCCCATCTTCCCGCTCGTCGTGAAGGACCTGCGCCCGCTCTGCGAGGAGATCGTCGCCCGCGGGCTCGACCAGAAGTGCTCCTGGCTCTCCGAGACGCGCGCCGACCGCCTCGACGAGGAGACCTGCCGGCTCATGTACGAGGGCGGGTGCCGCCGCGTGCTCATCGGCATCGAGTCCGGCGTCGACATGCTGCTCGGCAACGTGAACAAGAACCTCACGACCGAGAAGGTGCGCTGGGGCGTGAACAACGCGAAGAAGGCCGGCATCCAGACGGTCGGCCTCTTCATGATCGGCATGCCCGGCGAGACGCCCGAGCTCACGCGCGAGACCATCGAGTTCGCGGTCGACCTCGACCTGGACTTCGCCAAGTTCGCGATCACCGTGCCGTTCCCCGGGAGCAAGCTCTTCGAGGACCAGTGGCAGAAGACGCTCTTCCGCGACGACTGGGAGAACTACACCACGTTCAACCCCGACGCGGACCGGCTGATCTACCACCCCGAGGGCTACGACCCCGAGCTCCTCATCAAGATGCAGAGCTACGCGCTCCGCCGCTTCTACATGCGGTACGAGCAGGTGCGCCGGCAGCTGGTCGAGCTCAAGACGATCAACCCGAAGATGATGCTCTACGGGTTGTACGGGATGGCCATCTGACGCGCTCCGCAGGGGGATGTGCTTAGCCCCTTCGGGATGCCCCCCACCCCCGCGGCCTCCCTGCAAGAGGCGGCCTTCGTCCACTGTTCCGTGTTCACCGAGCCCGTGTGGGCCTGGCCCGACGACCTCGTGTCGCGGGTGCCGCCCTTCGACGCGCTCTTCGTCGACGGGCGGCCCGTCCCCGCCGGGACGCCCGACCCGCCGCGGCTCCTGCGCGACCGCCTCGCGCGCACACCCGGGCCGGTCAAGCTGCTGCTCGCCGGGCAGCGGGGCTCCGGGAAGTCCTGGATGCTCCGGCGCGTGGCGGCGACGCTCGGTCCACGCTTCCACGCGGTGACGCTCTTCCCGGCCGAGGCCGGCGCTGAGGCCGACGTCCGCGCGCTGATCGAGCGGGTCGGCGCCGCGCTCGACGCCCCGCGCCCGGCCGGAGCGGAGCTGGTGGTGCTGCTCGACGACCTCGACAAGCTCGACGCGGAAGCGGCCCGCCGCGCGGTGGGCGGGCTGCTCGCGCTCCCGTGCCGCATGGTCCTCACGTGGCCGTTCGCGCTGAGCTTCGACGGCGCCTTCCCGCGCGGCGCGGGCGCGCCGATCGTGCTCCCGAACGTGCCCGTGGTGGACCTCGAGCGCCGCGGGGTCCCGGAGCCGGCGCTCGCCTTCTTCCGCGCGGTGCTCGCCGGCATCCTCGACCCGGCGCTCGTGGACGAGGCGGCCTTCCGCGATGCCGTGCGGCTCTCCGCGGGCGTGCCGCGCGCGTTCGGGCTGCTGGTGCGCCAGGCCTGCCTGCACGCGGAGTACGCCGGGGCCCGGAAGCTCGACGCGCGCGCCCTCGCGTTGGCCGAGCGGGAGCTGCGCATCGGGATGCTGCGCGCGAGCCAGTCGGTGGCCGTCCGCGGCGCGCTGGCGGGCATCCGCCGAGCCAAGAAGCTCGCCTCCGACGAGGACCGCCGCCTCTTCGATCAGGACCTGCTCGTCGAGTACGTCGACGGCGAGCCCTGGTACGACGTGCACCCCATCCTGGCGCCGGCCATCGACGCCTGGGCCGCCACGCGCGCCTGACTACATCGCCCGCGTCACCCGGCCGATCTTCCCCGGGACGCCCCAGTCCTCGACGCGCCAGCCGCGCTTCTGGGCGATGCGCGCGAGCGTGGGGTCGGGGTTCACCGCGACGGGCGTGCCGACGACCTCCATGACGGCGAGGTCGGAGGCCGAGTCGGTGTAGAAGGTCGAGTCGGCGAGCCGCTCGCCGAGCCGGTCCGCGAGGGCCTGCGCGTGGTCGAGCTTGCCGGGGCCGAAGCAGAGGCCGCCCAGCGCGCGGCCGGTGAACACGCCGTCCCGCACCTCGAAGCGGTTGCAGAGCGCGTGCTGGATTCCGAGGGTCTGCAGCACGGGCTCCGCGAGGTAGCTCGAGGTCGAGGACAGGAGGGCCAGCACGTCGCCGCGGGCGCGGTGCGACTCCACCACGTCCCGGGCGCGCGGGCGGTAGGCGCGCGCCACCTCCTCCTCGTAGAAGGTGCGCGTGCGCGCGACGATGTCCTCTTCGCGCTCGCCCGCGAGCGTGGCGATGGCGTCCTCGAGCACGCGCTCGATGCGCGAGAAGCCGAGGTGGTAGCCGAAGATCCAGGCGGCGGCCTTGGTGGCCTGCCAGCGGCCGATGTAGCCGAGGCGCATCTCGCGCTTCACCCACAGCTGCCCCGCGTTCACGGAGAGCAGCGTGCGGTCGAGGTCGAAGAACGCGAGCGCCATGACGGATGGGCTTAACGGGCGCGAGGCCGGGGAGTTGCGGTGGCGGTGCCGACTGTCGCATCATCCGCGCGCGGAGGCGCACATGGTGGGTGGCGAACTGCACCGCGAGGTCCTCGACCACCTGCCGGACGCGGTGTTCCTGTACCGGGGCGAGGAGCTCCTGTACGTGAACGCCGCCGCGTGCCGGCTCCTCGGCTACGCCGACCGCACCACGCTCCTCGCCGCCCGCCCGCTCCAGCTGGTCGAGCCGCAAGATCGCGGCGCCGTCCGCGACCGGTTGGTGCGCCTCCGGGCCGGCCTGCCCGTCGAAGCGCGGGACGTCGGCTTCCGCCGGGCCGACGGGAGCGTCGTGTACCTGGAGGTCGTGTCCCACCCCATCGAGCTCCAGGACGGCCCGGCGGTGCTGTCGGTGGGCCGCGACGTCGCCGAGCGCCGGGAGGCCCACGAGCGGCGCATCCAGGCCGACCGCGCGCTCTCGATCGGCACGCTCGCCGCGGGCGTGGCCCACGAGATCAACAACCCGCTCACCTTCGTGGTCACCAACCTCGGCTACGCGATCTCCGAGCTCCGCACCATCGCCGAGGCCGGCGACCCCTTCCAGGTCACCGAGCTGGTGGAGGCCCTCGCCGAGGCTCAGGAGGGCGCCGAGCGGATCCGCCTCATCGTGCAGGAATTGCGGGCCTTCTCGCGCCTGGAGGAGGGGGTGGAGGCGCCGGTGGACGTGAACCGGGTCCTCCGCTCGTCGGTGAACCTCGCCGCCGCGGACATCCGGGCGCGCGCCCGCCTGGAGCGCGCGTTCCAGCCCGTCCCGCCGGTGCTCGGCTCCGAGGGGCGCCTCGGCCAGGTGTTCCTGAACCTCCTCGTCAACGCGACGCACGCCATCCCGCCGGGCAGGCCGCAGGACCACGAGGTGCGCGTCGCCTGCTTCCCCGACGCCCACGGACAGGTGGTCGTGGAGGTGCGGGACACGGGCGCCGGGATGCCGCCGGAGGTGCGCGCGCGCGTCTTCGACCCCTTCTTCACCACGAAGCCGGCCGGCGTCGGCACCGGCATCGGGCTCTCGATCTGCCAGCGCATCGTCACGGGGCTCGGCGGCGACATCGCCGTGGAGAGCGCGCCGGGGGAGGGGTCGATCTTCCGGGTCCGCCTTCCCCCCGCCCCCTGATCAGGTGTCGTACCACTCCGGCGTGACGAGCTGCTGGTAGTGCTCCACGTCGAGCGGGTTGATGCGCTGCTTGATGGCGTCGACGGCCATCGCGGCGCTCACCTTCGTGAACCAGATGTACATGTCGCGCTTGTAGGGGACCCGTGAGAGGAGCCCTCGCAAGAGCCACTTGTTGTTCACGAATTCCTTGTTCATCCGGTAGAGCGACTCGGCGATCTCGTCGCGGGTCATGTACTTGGAGTCGAGCACCGGCGTGAGCCAGTCGAAGTCGTCGAACTGCTGCTCGGTGATCCAGCCCTTCGCGATGGCCTCGTCGTAGATCGGGGTGCCCGGCACCGGCGTGATCGGGTGGAAGGCGGGGAAGTCCACGTCGATCTGCTTGGCGAGCGCGACCTGCTTCTTCATCGTCTCGGGCGACTCGTCCTTCACGCCCACGATGAACGTCGCCTGGAGGAAGACCTCCGGGTACTTCGTCTTGAAGATGTTGAGCGCTTCCTGGGCGACACCGCCCGTGTAGAAGCGCTTGTCGAGCAGGGACAACGTGTCGTCCTCGGCGCGCTCCACCCCGATGAGGATGTGGGAGAGGCCGGCGCGCACGAGCTTCTCGAGGATGCCCTTCTTCTCGTCGCGCACGATGCAGTCGGCGCGCATGAACGCGAACCACTTCGTCTTCATGCCGCTGCGGATCATCCGCTCGGAGAAGGCGTCGTTGAAGCGGGGGTCGATGTTCCAGCTCTCGTCCACCCACACGTAGGAGCGCTTGCCGTAGCGGTAGTAGAGCTCCTCGATCTCCGCGAACACCCGGTCGACGCTCTTGCTCCGCCAGCGCGGGGCGAGCTGGGCCTTCCCGTCCGCGTCGTACTTGCGGTCCGCCATGACCGTCCACCACGCGCAGAAGCTGCACTTGCTGACGCAGCCGCGGCTGTGGTGGATGGTCGTGCCGCCCGGCGAGAAGAGGTAGCGGCTCTTCCCGTAGAGGTGCATCGGCATGAGGTCGTAGGCGGGCATCGGCAACGTGTCGAGGTCGTGGACGAGCTTCCGCGGCTTCGTACGCACCATCTTCTCGCCGTCGAAGTACGCGAGGCCGTCCACCTTCGAGAGGTCCGGGTCGGCCTTGGCCCACTCCTGGCACACCTCGACCACCGTGACCTCGCCCTCGCCGACACAGATCGCGTCGATGGGCGAGCCCGCGGTGGCGTAGCGGTGCGAGAGGTTCGTGAAGTGGCCGCCCCCCGCGAGCGTCTTCGACCGCGGCGAGACCTCCTTGCACATCCGGAAGAAGCGCAGCGCCTCGCTCGCGTAGAGCGCGTGGTTCTCGCCGCAGGCGATCACGTCCGCGTCGATGCGCTTGAGCTCGTCGGCGAGCGAGCGCCAGCCGATGTGGAGCGGCATGCAGTCGATCACGTGCACGTCCATCCCGGCGGCGCGGAGCGGGGCCGCGAGCGCGGGCAGCGCCTGCTGCAGGAGGAAGTTGTCGCCCTCGCTCGTGAAGGGCCAGTACTTCCGCGGGGGTTGGACGATCAGGACGCGCATGGCGCACACCGTAGCCCCGCGACGGGGCGGTCGCTCGTGACCGCGCTCACCGCGCCGACCGCATCAGCGCGCCACGGCCATCCACGCGCGGTTCCACGGCGCGGTGACCGGGTGGGCGCGCAGGCGCTCCTCCCAGGCGAGGAGCTGGCCGAAGGGGAGGGGGCCCGCGGCGGTCTCGAAGGGCCCGCAGGGGATGTAGTGCGTGGGGACCAGCTCCTCGATCGACCAGTCCGCGAGCGCCGACCGGAGCGCCGCCTCGTCGTAGGTCCGGACCCACTTGTCGCCCGGCACGTGCACGAGCCCGTCCCCGAGGAGCGCGTCGAGCGTGCCCGGCGCCGCGTCGTACGCGGGCGCCCAGCCCCAGCGGCCCTCGACGGACGCGAGCAGCGTGCCGCCGGGCTTCAGCACGCGCCGGATGTTCGCCAGCACGGCCGCCACGTCTTCGACGTAGCAGAGCACCTCGGCCGCGATCACCACGTCCACGGGCGCGAGGTCGGGGAGCGTCTCCCCCGTGGCCCAGTGCACGTCGAGCCGGCCGGTGCGCCCTGCCGCATGCCGGACGGCCGCGCGGAGGCTCCGGAGGTCGGGGTCGACGAGCTCCACGTCGCAGCCGCGGTCCAGGCACCAGGTGGTGAAGCGGCCGATGCCGCCGCCGAGGTCGAGCACGCGCGCCCCCGCGGGCACGTGGCGCTCCCAGCGGTGCAGGTAGAGCGACCGCTCGGCCCGCTTCTGCGCGTGCATCGGGCTCTGCGGGTCGAGGAAGTCCATGTGCTCGGGCCACTGCTCCCAGGCCACGTAGGCCCCTGCGAGGTTGGCGAGCGGCGGCGTCGGCTCGGCGCCCCCGTCGTGCAGCGCGCGCAGGCGCGGGTCGAGCGGCGGCAGGTCGAAGGCGAGCCCCGCCCAGGCGTGGAGCCGCGCGCAGGCGTAGGGCGGCCCTTCGGGCAGCGGGGGGACGCCGGCGGGGCCGGTGGCGTCACGCAAGGACATGTGGCTCCCTGGCGCGGAGGCCCAAAAACGGCAGGAGCCGCACGCAGCGGCTCCCGCACGAGAGAGACGTAGAGGCTAGGCCTTGGGGCCCGGCTTCGGACGCGGAGAGGGACGCCAGTTCATGAGAGACCTCCGAGGGGAATGGGCTCGGGTATCTTCGTTTCGTCCCGGCGGTGTGTCAAGCGGAGATCGCGGCCCCGCGCGTAGTTGCGTATTGCACCTCGCGTGCTTGATTCGCGAGCGCACGCTCCTGTAAGCTCCGTGAAAGTCCGGAGGTCCGATGCCGCAGCTCTCCTTCCTGGTGGTCCTCGCGCTCCTGCTACCCGCGTGCGTCGGTGGAGGCGACGGAAAGGACGCCCCCGGAGGCGACGACACCGGCAACGTCGACACCGCCCCGGTCGACCGCGGCGCGGGCGCGCTCAACGGCACCGTGACCGTCCAGCTCTACGAGACGGACGCGGACGGCGAGGCCGTGGAGCTCTCCTGGGAGGACTACGGCGCGGACTTCCCGTTCGGCGCCATCTTCGTGGCGGCCTACACCATCGACGAGACCACCAACGAGACGACCTACTACGCCGAGCAGGTCATCTCCGCGCCGAGCACGAGCGGGGACGCCTGGTCGCTCTCCGTCGATCTCGACGACGCCGAGGAGGTCCACGTCTACGCGGCGCTCGACTGGTGGCCCGACGGCGTCATCGGCACCTCGGAGCCCATCGGCATCTACGCGGACCTCGTCCCGCTCGTGGAGGGCGGCGAGGTCAACGACGTGGACATCGTCATCAACGCCCCGTGCCCGTGTGGGTGGGACGGCGGGAGCTGTGGCGGCGGCGGCACCTACGTGGCGATCTCCGGCGACGTGACGATCGACGCGGCGTACGGCGGCGGCGACGCCAAGGTGATGCTCTACGACAGCGCCAGCCTGGGCCCGAGCTACGTCTCGAGCACCACGCCCACCGCCACGTCGGACGGTGCCGAGGGTTCGTACACCCTCTACGTCGGGGCCGACTACGGCGAGGGTCGCCTCATCGGCGCCTGGGACGACGATCTCAACGGCCTCATCGAGCCCACCGACACCTGGGGCGCCTACGTGGTCGCCGAGGAGAGCGGCAACCCCATCACCGTCGCGGGCGGCGATCTCGCCGGCTACGACGTGCTCATCCCCTTCGGCATCGCCCCCGCGCTCACGCCGTTCGTGCGGCTCGAGGGCACCATCGGGTACGAGGACGACTTCTCCTCGCTCCCCGCGGGCGCCGTGGTGTACGTGGCGGCGCTCCGCACGCGCCCCAGCGGCGACTTCTCCGTGACCGAGCTCGAGCGCGGCTACGACTGGGCGAGCTTCACCGGCGCCGAGCTCACCGGCATGTCCCTCGACTACCTGCTCGTCGCGCCGTCGAGCGCCGTGGCGTACCTCTGGGCCTACGCCGACCTCGACAACGACGGTGTGCTCAACGAGGTGGGCGAGCCGGTCGCGAGCTACGGCCGCACGGGCCGCGTGTCCACGGGCACGACGAACCAGGAGGAGCTGAACATGCTCCTCCAGGCGGTCGTCGAGTAGCGTCCGTCAGGGTGTCGCGACCTCGCGCACCCGGCGCATCAGCGCCAGGTGCAGGGCGTGGCCCGCGCGGGACGCCCGCAGCCGGCCGCGGATCACCGCGCCGAGCAGCGCCGCGTCCCCCACGGCGTCGAGCGCCTTGTGGCGCACCGCCTCGTCCGGCGCGCGCAGGCCGTCGGGGTTCATGACCCCGCCCTCGTCGTAGACGACCGTGTTCTCGAGCGACGCGCCGCGCGCGATCCCCATCGCCCGGAGCCGCTCGGCGTCCCGGTAGAAGCCGAAGGTGCGCGCCCACGCCACCTCGCGGAAGAAGTCCTCGCCGAGCGCGGGGCCCGCGTGGCGCTGGGCCCCGATGGCGGGGTGGGGGAACTCCACGTGCAGGTCGAGCTCGAAGCGCTCGGCGGGCTCGAAGCGCGCCCAGGCGCCCTCGGCCGTCACCTCGACGGGCTCGCGCACGACGACCTCGGCCCGCGGCGCGTCCTGGGACACCACGCCGGCCTCGTGGATCGCCTCGCCCCAGCCGCGCGCGCTCCCGTCGAGCACGGGGAGCTCGTCGCCGTCCACGTGCACCTCGACGTTGTCCACGCCCGCCGCGAACAGGGCGGCGAGGAGGTGCTCCACGAGCGAGACGCGCGCGTCGCCGTTCCCGAGCGTGGTCGCGAGGAAGGTGTCGACGACGTGATCGATGGTGGCGGGCACGGCGACGCCGCCCACGACGAAGACGCGCCCGGTGCCGATGGGGGCGGGCCGCGCTTCGACGACCGCGGGGCGCCCGCCGCGGAGCCCGATACCCGCCACCCGGAAGGGGCGGACGAGGGTGTGCTGCATCGCCGGCTACCGCGCCGAGGGGGCCGGGAGGCCGGTGACCTTGTCACCCACCACCACGTCGTGCTTCGCGAACCAGCCCTGGTTCATCTCCAGCGCGTACATCGCCGGCTTCTGCGACGGGACCGAGCTCGTGTCCAGGGGCCGCATGTCGGCCATGTGGACGATGGTGCCGGTCGCGTCGAGGTAGGCGATGGTCAGCGGGATCCTCGTGTCCTTCATCCAGAAGCTCCGCGGCTGGGCATCTGGATACACGAACAACATGCCGGCGTCCGCTCCCATCTGATCCCGGTACATCAGGCCGAGGTTTCGCTCGGCCTGCTCGTCCGCGATCTCCACGGTGATCGGGTGCCCGTCGACCACGAGCTCGCGGGTGTCGGCCTTCGCGCCGTCGCACGCGGCGAAGAGGAGCGCCCACATCACTTGAACAGCCCCGACTGCTTGGGGGAGGGCTCGAGCCCGAGCACCCGCCACCCGCCCGACGTGAGCGTGCGCCCCTGAGGCGTGCGCTGGAGCAGCCCCTCGCGGATGAGGTAGGGCTCGTAGACCTCCTCGATCGTGTCCGTCTCCTCCCCGATCGCGGCGGAGAGGTTCCCGAGGCCCACCGGCCCCCCGTCGAACTTCGTGGCGATGACCTCGAGGATGCGGCGGTCCATCGCGTCGAGCCCGCGCGCGTCGACCTCCAGGCGCTCGAGCGCCCTTCGCGTGAGCGGGAGGTCGATGCGCCCGCCGGTCTCCACCTGGGCGAAGTCGCGGATGCGCCGGAGCAGGCGGTTCGCGATGCGCGGCGTGCCGCGGGAGCGGCCGGAGAGCTCGTCCGCGGCCGCGTCCTCGATGGCGAGGCCCAGGCGCTCGGCGCTCCGCAGCAGGATCTTCTTCAGCTCGGCCGGCGCGTAGAAGTCGAGGTTGCAGTGGATGCCGAAGCGCGCGCGGAGCGGCGCCGTGAGGAGCCCCGAGCGGGTGGTCGCGCCCACGAGCGTGAAGCGCTGGAGCGGCAGCCGCACCGACTGCGCGCCCGGGCCGCTCCCGAGCACGAGGTCGATCTGGAAGTCCTCCATCGCGGGGTAGAGGATCTCCTCCACCGCGCGGTTCATCCGGTGGATCTCGTCGATGAACAGCACCTCGCGGGGCCCGAGCCCGTTGAGGATGGCGGCGAGGTCCCCGCCGCGCTCCAGCGTGGGGCCCGACGCGGTGCGCAGCTCGACGCCGAGCTCCTCGGCGAGGATGTGCGCGAGGGAGGTCTTGCCGAGGCCCGGCGGCCCCGAGAGCAGGACGTGGTCGAGCGCCTCGCCGCGCTGGAGCGCGGCGCGGATGTAGACGCGGAGGTTGTCCTTGATGCGGTCCTGCCCGATGTAGTCGTCCAGGCGGACGGGCCGCAGCGCGGGATCGGAGGGCTCGACCTCGGCGGGGTCGACGAAGCGGCTCACGGGCGGCTCCAGGGGCCGGCGGCCCGGGTGCGGGAGGGGCGGGTCACGCGCGCGCCCCGGTCGAGAAGATGCGCAGCGACTCGGCGAGCCGCTTGTCGAGCGGCGCCTCGCCGAGGCCCCGCTCCGCGAGGCGCGCCAGGGCCACGTCGATCTCGCTCTTCTTGTAGCCGAGCTGCGCCAGCGCGAGGGGGAGGGGATCATCAGGGGCGGCCTTCGTCGCGGTCGCGACGGCGGCGCTCGCGGGGGCCCACGCGAGCTTGCCCTTGAGCTCGAGCACCATGCGCTCGGCCGTCTTCTTGCCCACGCCGGGGATGCCCGTGAGCGCGCGCAGGTCGTTCCCGTTCACCGCGCGGGACAACGCGTCGACGGTGAGCGCCGAGAGCGTCCCGAGCGCGAGCTTGGGGCCCACGCCCTGCACCGTCGTGAGCAGGAGGAACGTCTCCTTCTCGCTCGGCGACGTGAAGCCGAACAGCGTGATCGCGTCCTCCCGCATCGCCGTGTGCACGTGCAGCGTGAGCGGCGCGTCCACCCGGGTCGTCTCGGCGGTGCGCGCGGGCACGAACACCTCGTAGCCCACCCCGTTCACGTCCAGCACGACGTGATCGGGGGCGACCTCCGCCACCGTGCCCCGCAGGCGCGCGATCATGGGTCCTCCTCTTCATGGGGCAGGGGGGGCCGTACGATCCCCAGGCGCCTTCGGCTCTCTGGGGCTTTCGCCCCCGCGCTGTCGCGCGGATCCGCCCCCCCCGCAACGCCCCCCCTGCTTCGAGCGGGCTCCTCGGGGGCATGGGGCGCGGCGCTCCGGGCGGCCCGCACCGCCCCCAGCTCCGCCAATGTGGTGGGGAGCCGCGCCTTGCCGCGGCGGGCGCCGGCGACGGCGGCCTCGAGCTTCGCGGTCACCGCGGCGACGCGCGCCTCGGCGGCGTGCCGGTGGGCGTGGGCGTGGTGGGTCATCGCGATGGCGAGGGCGTCGGCCGCGTCGTGCGGACCCTCGATGCGCCCGCCGAGCAGCATGGCCACCATCTTCCCCACCGCCTCCTTGTCCGCGCGGCCGCTCCCGGCGACCGCGCTCTTGATCGTGTTCGCATTGTATTCGAACACCGGTAGCCCGGCGCCGGCCGCGGCCACGAGCGCCACGCCGCGGGCCTGCCCGAGCACGAGCGCGCTCGTGGTGCTCTTGTGGGCGAAGATGGCCTCGATCGCGACCGCGTCGGGCGCGTGGAGCGCGAGCACCGCGCCGAGCTCCGTGTGGATCACGAGGAGGCGCTCCGGCATCGGGCGCGCGGGATCGGGCCGGATGGCGCCCGCCGCGAGCAGCCGGTAGCGTCCCTGCTCGCGCGTCACGATCCCCCAGCCGGTCGATCGGCTCCCCGGGTCGATGCCGAGGACCTTGAGCGGACCGGCCATGGCGCGCGTGTATCCGCGCGGCCGCCCGGCCACAACCGTCGGGGGGGAGGGGAGGGAGAGGGTGTCAGGAATTGATCATTGACACCTGGCAGGTGTCAATGATCAATTCCTGACACCCTCTCCCCTGACACCTCTCCCCCCCTGACACCTCTCCCCGCCCGTCGCGAAACGTGGCGCGGTGGTACGATCCGCGGATGGTCACGCTGTTGTTGGTCGCGGGCGTCGCGTGGGCGGGAGCGCCCGAGCTGGTGGTGGTCGGCGTGCACGCGCCCGGGCTCACGGGGGACCGCGCGGAGGAGGCCGCCCTCCGCCTCGCCGAGGGGCTCGACGCCACCGGGAAGGTGGACGCGCTCACCCCCGACGAGGTGCGCGCCCGCATCGCCGGTCGCGAGTCGCTGATCCTCGACAGCTTCGCGCTCGGCCCCGGACGCGACGCGCTCCGCGAGGGCAAGGTGCTCTACGACCGCGCCCAGCCCGACCAGGCCATCCCCGTGCTCGAGCAGGCCGCCCGGCAACTCGCCGGCGGGCTCGCCGCGACGGCCGACGTGCGCGACCTGCACGACGCCCTCACGCTCCTCGGGCTCGCGCACGCCGGCCTCGGCAACGAGGACGCGGCGCGCGCGGCCTTCCGCCGCTCCGTCACGCTCGACCCGACGCGCCAGCTCGACCCGGTGAACTACCCCCCGCAGATCGTCGCGCTCTACTCGCAGGTCCGCGAGGCCGCGGCCGCGGAGCCGCCCGCCGTGCTCAACGTGACCGCGCCCGCCGGCGCGGACGTGTGGGTGGACGGCCGGCCGGCCGCCGGCGGCGCCGCCAGCCTCGAGCTCGTGCCCGGTGAGCACCACGTGCTCATCCGCGGCGAGGGCGGCGCGTCCTGGTTCGACACGGTCACGCTCGGCCCGTCGGAGCGCAAGCAGCTCTCGCCCTCGCTCCAGGCCCGCGCGCTCGCCCGCACGGCCACCGACGGGGCGGGTCGCTCCCGGCAGACGCGCGACCTCTACCGCAGCGTGGGCCAGTACACCGACCGCGACCCCGTCCTGCTCGCCGGCGTGACGGGCAACGGCCAGGTGGCGCTGCAGATCTACGCGCCCGCGTCCGGGAACTTCTCGCGCGCGCTCACCGCCGAGGCCGACGGCGACCCCGTGGCCGCGCTGGTGGACCTGCTCCCGGCCGCCGTCGGCTTCCTGTCCGAGAACGGCGACATCAAGAGCGACCGCGTGAGCCCCCAGGTGGTGGCGCTCGACGTGTCCGCCAACGACGTGCTCAGCGGGATGATCCTCGCGCCTCGCGCCGCGACCGCCTCCGCCGCCCCCGCGCCCGTCGCGAAGAAGGGCGCCCCCTGGTACGTGTGGGCGGGCATCGGCGCCGTGGTGGCCGGCGGCGGCGCGACGGCCGCGGTGCTCCTGTCGCAGGAGCCCGAGGAGACCGGGGACGCCGGCACGATCACGTTCGGGCCGGTGCCGTAGTCCGACGGCTCCTCGGGCGCTTCGGGGCTCGCCACCGGGAGAGGACGGGGGGCGTTACGGGGGGGAACCCCCCGTCCCAAGAAGAACCAGCCCGAACCGCGTCAGTTCGCGGAGAAAGGCAGCGAGGCCGTCTCGCCGGCCTTCACGGTGACCTGCTTCGTCTGGTCGAGCCCGATGCCGTCGTTGCGGGCGCGCACGGCGTAGGTGCCGGCGGGGAGCGAGTAGCCGAAGATGGGCGTGGTGCCGATCTGCTTGCCGTCGACGTAGATGTCCGCCCAGCCGCCGCTCACGTTGACCGAGAGCTTGCCCTCGGCCTTGGCGCGCTCCTGGAGGGTGCGCTCGAAGCTCTCACGGCCGCCCTGGCGCGGGAGCGAGGCGGTGAACCGCGTGCTCTCGTAGCCGGAGAGCCGGTACTCGACGCCGTAACGCCCGCCGGCCGCGCCCTCCTTCCACTCGGTGGGCGTCTTGCCGACGAGCCTTCCGTCGACGAACACGTCCGCCCCGGGCGGCGACGACGCGAACCAGGCGATGGCCACGTTCACGTCGCTCCCGCCGCTGCTGCCGCCGCGGAGCTGCCCGCTGGAGCTGCCGCGGGACTCGCGCGTGCTGGGCTGCTGGCCGCCGGCCGCGACGAGCGTGACCGGCAGGCGCAGGCGCTCGCCGGCCGCGACCGTGACGGTCTCCTTGAACGTCGCGTAGCCGCCCGCCGAGACCTCGAGCTTGTGCTCGGCGTCCGGCGCGAGGTCGGGCACGAGCACGTCCGTGCCCTCGCCGACCACCGTGCCGTCGACCGTCACGGTGCCGGCGACCGGCCCGATCTTCACCTGCACGGCGCCGGTGTTCGGCGCGGTGGGCCCCTCGGTCGGGTTCGCGCCCACGGGCTGCGGGTCCGGCCGGGTGAGGAAGAACAGCGCCGTCCCGATGGACAGGAGCAGCGCGAGGCCGGCGACGACGTAGGGGATCTTCGACGCGGGCGGGGCCGGCGCCGGCTCCGCCACCGTGCCCCCGCGCGTGCGCGTGCTCGGCGACTCCTCGTCCCACTCGGGCTCGAGGTCGACGGTCTGCTGCGACTCGTGCATCGCCAGCGCGAGGCGCGTGCCCTGCTCGAGCCGGTTGCGCTCCTGCGACATGTCGTCGGCGAACAGCTCGGCCATGAAGTGCGCGAGGCTCTGCTGCGTGAGGTCCGGCGACGCGGGGTAGAGGAACTCCAGCAGGTCGGCGTGGAGCTCGCGGGCGTCCTGGTAGCGGTCGTCGGCGTCCTTCGCGAGCGCGCGCATGACGATCTCGTCGAGGCGCGCGGGCACCGACGGGTTGAGCGTGCTCGGGGGGTCGACGTCGCCCGCCTTGATGCGCTCGAGCGTGCGGATCTCGTCGTCGCTCTTGAAGAGGCGGCGGCCCGTCAACATCTCGTGGAGGATGATGCCGAGCGAGAAGATGTCGGAGCGGCGGTCGAGGTCCTTCCCGCTCGCCTGCTCGGGGCTCATGTACTCGAACTTGCCCTTGAGCATCCCGGCGTCGGTGTCCTCCGCGCAATTGGCGGCCTTCACGATGCCGAAGTCGGCGACCTTGACCTCGCCGTGGTAGCTCACGAGGATGTTCGAGGGCGACACGTCGCGGTGCACGATCTCGAGTGCCTGGCCCTGGAGCGTCGTGCGCTTGTGCGCGTAGTCGAGGCCCTTCGCGGCCTCCATCGCGATGTAGACCGCGAACTCCCGCGGCAGGAGCTTCCGCCGCTCGGCGAGCTTGCGGAGGATGAGCTTTACGTCCTTCCCCTCCACGCACTCCATCGCGATGAAGTAGTTCTCGCGGAGCTTCCCGAAGTCGTAGATGCGGACGACGTTGTTGTGCTGGAGCAGCGCGGAGACCTTCGCCTCGTCCATGAACATCCGGACGAACTGCTCGTTGTCCGAGAGGTGCGAGAGGATCCGCTTGATGACGAGGAGGTTCTCGAAGCCGCCGTGGCCGAAGGTCTTCGCCTTGAAGATCTCCGCCATGCCTCCCATCGCGATCTTGTCGACGAGGAAGTACTTGCCGAACGCCTCCGGCGTGAAGGCGGCTGCCTTCTGCGGCTGGCGGTCGGACGCGGGGACGCTCGGGTTCATCGACTCTGAATCATAAGGTGGGCCGGCCGAGCGGGTCAACGCGAGGCTGGACGGTCAGGGCTCGCCGTTCGCGTAGTTCTCGAGCAGTTCCTCGCAGGTCCACCACTCGCGGAGCTGATCGGCGTCGCTGGCGGTGATGCACTGCTGGGCGCGGGCGTCGGTGAGGGTCTCGGTCGCGAACGAGTCGCGACAGGACTGGAGCTCGTCCGAGCTCACGGTGTAGCCGCACTCTTCGGCGTAGTTCGCCATCTCCACGCACATGGCCTGGCAGGGGTTGTTGCAGGCGCCGAGGAGCGGCAGGGCGGCGAGGGCGAGCAGTCGGACCATCCGTGGATCTCCGGCCCGCCAGCGTAGCAGGTAGGATGGTCTCATGGCCACCTCGCCGTCGCACCTCGGCGTGCTGCAGATCGAGCCGACGGATCACTGCAACCTGGCCTGTCGCATGTGCGCGCCGCACGCGGAGCGCTGGGACACGGTCCACGGCGTGCCGAAGGGCTACCTCGATCCGGCGCTCTTCCGGCGCGTGGTGGACGGGCTCGTGGCGGAGGACTGCCGCTTCGATCACGTCATCCTCCAGTGGCTCGGCGACCCCTCGCTCCACCCGGCGCTCGAGGAGCTGGTCGCGTACGCGGGCGCGCGCCTCCGCGGGCGGGTCGGCTACCTCCGCTTCGACACCAACGCGCTCCTGCTCGGGCCGGAGCGGATGGCGCGCCTCGTGGCGACGCGTGATCCCGAGGTGCCGCTGCTCGTCGTCTTCACGCTAGACGCGGCGACCCCGGACACCTACGCCCGCGTGAAGGGTCGGGACGGGTTGTCCCGGGCGAAGCGGCACATCCGCGCGCTCCTCGGCCTCCGCGCGCGCCAGGCGGCGCACGCGAACCTGCACGTGCAGGTCCAGTTCGTCGTTCAGCCCGAAAATGCGCACGAGGCCGGTGAATTCCTCCGCTACTGGACCGACGCGCTCGGCTGCCACGGCGCGCGCGGCGGCCACTCCGAGATCCTGTTCAAGCGGCTCTCGGTCGGCGGCGGCGCCGCGGGCCAGGCGGAGGCCGACCGCCTCTACGAGCGCACCATGGCGCGCTTCGGCATCGCGCCCACCGAGACCGACGGGATGGCGGTGCGCGTGTGGGAGGAGCGCCCGTGGCAGCGCGACGACGCCCACGCGGCGCGGGGGCCGTGCCCGGGGCTCTGGTTCACGCCGGTCGTCCGCCAGGACGGCCACCTGCTGCTCTGCTGCGCGGACCTGCGCTCGGAGCTCGACCTGGGCTCGCTCGCCGAGGCGTCGTTCCGCGAGCTCTGGGACGGCCCCAGGGCCACGCGGCTCCGCCTCGACCACCTCGCCGGCCGCTTCGACGGGCCCTGCGCGAGCTGCGGCGGCATCAACTGGTACGCGCTCGGCCCCGAGCAGCGGGCGGCCGCGCGGGAGCGGGGACGGGAGCTCGGGATCTCCTGATTCCTGGGGCGGGGGGCCAGCCCCCCGCAACGCCCCCCGTCCTACCGCCTCCGCGCCCCGACCGCCGCGAGCGACGCGGCCAGGCCGAGGAGCGCCACGCCCGGGGCGACGGGGAACGTGGACTGGCAGCCGCAGCCGCCGAGCAGGCTGACGGTGTCGTAGTCCTCGCCGACGTCGTCGGGGCGGACGGGGTCCTCGGCGAGGTCGGCCTCGGTGTCGGTGTCGGTGTCGGAGTCCGCGTCGGCGTCCGTGTCCGTGTCGGTGTCCGAATCGGTGTCGGTGTCCGTGTCGGTGTCGGTGTCCGCGTCGCCGGCGCCGTAGAGCTCGTCGTAGCTGTAGACCGGCGTGTAGTCCTCGATGAAGTCGAGGAAGCCGTCCACGCGCGCGGTCGCGACGCCGTTCCCCTCGCAGTCGCCGCTGTTGCCGTACGCGAAGTCGATGATGCCGGCGATCTCGTAGCCGCCGTCGGAGCGGAGCTCGAGGGCGGGGCCGCCCGAGTCGCCGTGGCAGGCGTTCTGGCCGTCGTCGGTGTCCCAGAAGATGCCGAGCAGGCTGTCGTAGTCGTACAGCGGCACGTCGGCGAAGCGCTTGGTGCCGCTCCCACCGCCGCGATCACTCGTCTGGCCGAAGCCGACGAGGCGGTAGTCGTCGCCCACGTCGCCGGAGCGGTAGTCGTCCTTGTTCACGGCCATGAGCGGCACGTCCCGGAACGCGCGCGGCAGCTTGACCAACGCGATGTCGTAGTACCCGGTGCCGTCGTAGCGGGGGTGCGGGTACCAGGCCTCGGCCTCCTGTTGCTGCGTGAAGCTGTTCATGTCGTCGCCGACGAAGGCCCAGAGCTCCGTCAGCTCGCCGGTGTCGTCCACGACACAGTGCGCGGCGGTCAGGATCCACTCGTCCGCGACGACCGAGCCGGTGCAGGCCCCGCCGTACGACCACGAGGAATTCGTGAAGTAGAGGAACACGACCTCGGGGTAGTCGGAGGTGGTGTCCCCGTTCACGATCGGGGGAGCTTCCTGGGCGAGGGCGGCCGAGAGGAGGAGGAACATGCCCCACCGTGACACGGCGACGGACCGGCGTCAGCCCCGGTTGCGTCGCAAGAGTGTGAAGGCCCGCCCCAGGCGGTCGCGCTCGTCCTGGATGGCGCGGAGCTCGGTGGACTTCTTCTCCAGGTCGGCGCGGGCGATCTCGAGCTCGCGGCGCAGGTGCTCGACCTCCGTTGCCTGGCCCGAGAGCCGGGTCCCGAGCACCTGCACGGTCTCCCGACGGAAGCCGGCCACGTCGAGCATGGCGCCGGAGAGCGCCTCGACGGACGCGGTCAGCGCGCGGAGCTGGGCGTGCAGCTGGTCGGTGTCGGCGCGCTTCCGGGCGAGCTCGGCCTCCGCGGCCTCGCGTGCGGCGTGTTCGGCGGCCGCGCGGGCCTCGGCGCGGCCGACGCGCGCACCGGCGCGGACGTGGCTCCACGCGCGCTCCCGGCGTCGCGGCTTCCACGCGAGCAGCGGCGCCTCCGTCCGGGAGGGGTGGTAGCGCTTCGCGAGCGCCGCGGAGCTCCGCGGGTGGGCGATCGCGTCGTCGAGCGCGTCCTCGAGCCCCTCGTCGACCCAGCCGGCGCCGGTGGCCCGGATCTCCTCGGCGAGCGGGGTGTCGGGGTCGGAGATGAGCGGGAGGCCGGCGCCGAGGTAGTCCATCTGCCGGAAGGAGAGCGCGAGGGCGCGCTCCGGGTTCGGCGCGTAGCGGTCGAGCGCGGCGGTCGCGCCGGCGAGGATCGCGAGCCACTCGTCGAGGGTGGTCGCGGGGAGCGCGTGCACGCCGACGACGGGGGGGAGGCCCACGGACACGACGGTGGCGCGCGCGCCGAGGTGGTCGACGGCGCGGCGGAGGGTGTGCGCGACGTCGAGCCAGGGCCAGGGCCGCCCGCCGATCACGAAGGTCGGCCGCGCCGGCGGGGTGCGACCGGGACCGGGGAGCGCGGCGAGCGGCACCAGCAGGCCGGCGGGGTGGGCGAGATCCCAGCCCGCCACGCCGAGCAGGCCCGTCCAGAGCCAGCGCTGGCGTGGGTTCGAGAACAGGACCTCGTCGGCCGCCTCGATGGCGGCGAGCGCGCGCGCGGACTCCTCCTCCTGGAGGCCCTCGTACGCGGCCTCGAGCAGGCGGGGCGCGTAGAGGTCCACGACGAGCGGCGCCACGGGGGCGAGCGCGGGGGCCTCCTCGGGCGCGACGCAGAGGATCCAGTCGGGCGCGTAGCCCTCCGCGAGGCGCCGGAGGTGCCCGGGCGAGCGGAAGCCGGGGAGCCCGTCGGGGCCCGCGCCGTCCTGCTCGCGGGCGAGCGTGCGGACGTCGTGGCCCCCGTCGCGCAGGGCATCCGCGTGTACGGCCGCGCGGCGGGCGCCGCCGGTGACCGGGGAGCCGGGGGAGGGGAGGCGGCCGTGGTGGACGACGAGGACGCGCACGGCCGGCATTCTATGCACGCGGGGGATAGATCGCGGCATGGCCAGCCCTTCGCTCCCGCACCTCCACGCGCACCACCGCGACTTCGACCGCTTCCGCGACGCGATGATCGAGACCTCCGCGAGCCGCTTCGGGCCGATCTGGTGGGGCGTGTGGGAGCAGCTCGTCCGGCCGCCCGCCGCGCCCGTGCTCGTCGACCTGGGGACGGGGCCGGGGCTCCTCCTCCCGCTCCTGCGCGCGCACCATCCGGACGCGCGGATCGTCGGCGTGGAGGTGCAGCCCTCCATGCTGGCCCACGCGCGCACGGTCGCGGCCGGCTGCGGCGCCGAGATCGTCGAGCACGACATCGGCGCGGGCGCGACGCCGCTCCCCGACGGGGTGGCCGACGTCGTGACCGCCGTGCACGTCTTCCACGAGCTCCAACACCCGCCGCCGCTGCTCGACGAGGCGCGGCGCCTCCTGAAGCCGGGCGGCGTGCTCGTGCTCTGGGACTGGGTGCGCCGCCCGCTCGCCGACTACCTCGCCGGGGAGGCGCTCACCGAGGACTCGCTCCAGCACTTCCGCGAGCACTGCCAGTTCACCGCCGAGGACCTGGAGTTCCTCGTCGCGCGCGCGGGCTTCGCGCTGCGGGAGACCGTGGGCCGGCGCGGCGGGCGCTACGCGATCCTCGTGGCCGAGCGCTCCTGATGGCCGACCGCCTGACGTTCCTGCTCGTCGGGCTCCTCCTCGGGCTGGTCGTCGGCGGCGGGATCGCGGCGCGTTTCCGCGTGGAGCTCGAGGGGTTGCGGGACGCGGCCGGGGCGAAGGACGCCGAGGTCGTGGGGCTGCGCGCGACCGTGGAGCGGCTGGAGGGGCGCCTCGCGGCGGCGGAGAAGCGGGCGGCCGCCGCCGAAGCCAGCGCGGCGGCGCGACGCGCGGCGACCCCGCCGACCCCCGAGGAGCGGGCGGAGGCCGCGCGCGCGGAGGCTGAGCTGGCGTCGAAGAAGCGGGCCCTGCTCGAGCTCCTGACCGGCGAGGGGGGCGCGGCGCAGGATCGGGCCGGGGTCGAGAACCTCATCGAGGGCCCGTCCGCCCGCTGACGCCCAGGTCTCGGCGGTGCGCGCGCGCCTTCTCCACGAGCCAGCGCAAGCGGCGCAAACGCAGCCCGGGCGCCGCCGTTGGCGTCGCGTGCCCGGTCGGCGATACTCGGCGCATGCTCCTGCTCGCCGCCGTCGTGTCCGCCGCTCCGCTGATCGTCTCCGTGAGCGAGGAGCACGCCCTCGGCGTGGGCGGTGGCTGGGGCCGCATCTTCCAGGACGACGACGACGCGACCGCCTGGCGCTTCCTCTGGTCCGCCGGCGGCGACTACGTGCTCCTGCCGATGACGCCGGAGCTCACGGTCTCCGACACCGGGCGAACGCCGCTCACCGGCCGCACGAACCTCGTCGACCACGGCATCACGCGCTGCCCCGACGGGAGCTTCCTCCACGCCGCCTCCGCGAACCTCGACAGCTTCAACGACTCCGCGTACACCTTCCGCTACGACGCCGACCTCGTGCTCACCGCCGAGGCGACGCTCGCGGAGCGGGACGCGGGTACCCCGCACAACGACCTCGCGGTGATCTGCTCCGGCGTGGTCGACGGCGTCGGCTTCAGCGGCATCGCCGGCGACCCGATCTTCGTGCCCGTCGACGCGGACGGCGACGTGGGCGCGCCCGTGACGCTCGCGGGCGCCGCGCCGCTCATGGGCGGCTCGCTCCACTACGAGGCCGACAGCGACACGATCCTGGCGGTGAACTTCGAGTACGACGGCACGCTGAAGGTCGCGCGCTACACCACCGACCTCGACCCCGTCGAGACGCTGGAGATCGACGCCACCGAGGGCAACCTGCGCGGCTACTGGGCGCAGGGGCTGATGCGTATCGGGGACGTGTACCTCCTCGCGCACATGGCCCGCGACGAGTCCGCCGGCTGGGCCGCGGACGAGGGCGACGTGTGGCTCACCCTCTTCGACACCGACTGGAACGTGCTCGAGCGGGTGAAGGTGTCGGACAACGCCCCGCCCACCGGCGGGATGCGGCCCGGGATCGCGCGTCGCGGCGACCAGCTGCTCGTGACCTACGACAAGGAGGTCCAGCCGCGCCTGTTCGAGGTCCGGCTCGACCTCGCGGCGATGGGCGTCGAAGGGGACGAGGACTCGGGCTTCGTCGACGGCGACGACACCGCGGCGGGCGGGGACGGGAAGGGCGGCGGCGGGGGGTGCGGCTGCGCGTCGACCGATGCGCCGGTCGGCACGCTCGGGGTCGTCGGGCTCCTCGGGATGCTCGTCCGGCGGCGTCGCGCCTGACTGGGCGCGCCGGGCCGAGCGGTCCCGCCGGATCCGGCGGCTCGAGGGTCGCTACGCCTGCCCGAGCGCGTCCAGCTGGAGGAGCAGCGTCCCGTCGGCGTCCTCGACCGAGAAGGTGTGCGGGAGGGTGGTGATGTCGGGGAACGGCCACGTGGTGGGGATCGCGTCGTCGTCGAGCGCCGCGCCGGAGCCGTCCGTGATGGCGATCCACACCCCGACGGACTCGTCCTCGACGCCGTCCACGGTCATCCGCTGGACGTGCTCCCCGAAGATGGCGGCGCCGTCGACGAAGCGGAAGGTGTCGGAGGAGAGGTCCTCGACCTCCACCTCCGGCGAGCCGCTCCCGCCGACCGTGCGCCCGGCGACGTCGAGCGTGAAGGCGCCCGAGCCGGCGTGCACGTACAGCCCGCGGTCGGGGTCGTCCTCCTGGTCGCGGAGCGCCCGGTTCCAGGTGAAGGAGCCCGCCACGCGCGCCTCGCGGACGCTCGCGTCGAAGCCGAACGGCGTGCCCGACACCGTGGCGACCACGCCCGCGTAGGCGACGGTGTAGGGGTCGAGCTCCGTGTCCGGGCCCCCGGTGTCGCTGGTGTCGCCGGAGTCGTCGCGCCCGTGGCGGATCTGGTCGAAGGGGTAGGGCTTCTCTTCTTCGGCGCAGGCGAGCGCGAGCAGCAGCAACATGTCCGAATGGTCGCGCGCCGTCGCTTCCGGCGCAACCGGGCTCCGGCGGGCGCCCCCGGGGAGGCCGGAGGCCGCGTAGCCGTGCGCCCCCGGTCCCGCCGTGGCATCCTTCGCGCGATGCTCCTCTTCCTGCTCGCCTGCGAAGCGCCGACCGAGTCGACGCCGGCCACGCCGTCCGCGGGCACCGTCTCCATCGTCCCCGCCGCGCCTGTCGCCGGCGACCGCGTCGCGGTGACCGTGACCGGCTCCGTCGGCACGCTCGCCTACCGCTGGACCGTGGACGGTGCCGCCGCCGGCGAGGGTTCCTACCTCGACGCCGCCGTCACCCGCGGGCAGCTCGTCGCCGTCGAGGTGACCGCGAGCGTGGGGGACCGCGCCGATCGCGCCGACGCCGCGACCACCGTCGCGAACACGCCGCCGACCGCGCCGGTCGTGTCGATCACCGAGGCGGACGGCTACACCTGCACGGTCACGACGCCCTCCACCGACGCCGACGGCGATCCCGTGACCTACGGCTCCGTGTGGACCGCGCCCGGCGCGGAGATCGCCGGCGACACGCTCTCCCGCGAAGAGAGCGCCCGCGGCGCGGCGTGGACCTGCACCGTCACGCCCACCGACGGCTTCGACGACGGCCCCGCCGCCAGCGCCTCCATCACCGCGACCGGGCCCGTCCCCGGCGGCTACCGCTTCGAGAAGATCCTCGACCTCTTCATGCCCGGCGACGTGGCGCCGCTCCCCGACGGCACCCTGCTCGTCGCGACGCTCCTGGGTGACCTCCTCCACGTCGACCCCGTCGGCGCCGACATCGGCGGCCCCGCGGTCCTCGGCGAGGCGACGCTGTACGAGCCCGACGACCTCATCGCGGTGGTCGTCGACCCCCGCTTCGGCGACGGCGCCCACGACTACGTCTACACCTGGACGAACCACACCTGCGTGCTCGCGCGCCACGTGATCACGACCGACCCCTTCGCCGTCGTGCGCACCGAGGAGCTCGTCACCCTCGACTGCCCGCTCGAAGGCGGCCACGCCGGCGGCGACCTGCTCTTCTGGGAGGGCGACACCGGCACGCCCACGCTCTACCTGGGCGTCGGGCCCACGCGCGGCTCGAACCCGCAGTCCGAGTCGAGCCCCGGCCAGAAGCTCCTCGCCTACGCCATCGCGGACGACGGCACGGTCACGCCCGGCGTCCCGGCGCCCTACGAGAACCCCTACGTGCTCTCGCTCGGGCTCCGGAACCCGTGGCGCCTCGCCGACTGCGGCAGCGTGTTGTGCGTCGCCGACCCCGGGAGCACGCTCTACGAGGAGATCAACCTCTACACCGGCCCCGGCCAGGACTTCGGCTACCCGCGCGTCGAGGGCCCGAGCGACGACGACTCCGTCCAGCCGGCGATCTACTGGGCCGACGACGACGACACCAACGCGATCGCCGACCGCGACGGCCCCGGCCGCACCGGCTTCGTGCACTCGCCCACCGTCGGCGTGCGCGCCTCGTCCGCCGGCTACGCGGGGCGGCTCGCGGACCACCTCGTCTACGGCGACATCTACGACGGCTGGATCCGCGCCGTCGCGATCGACGACGCCGGCAACCTCGGCGACGACGTGCCGATCGCCTCGCTCCAGTTCGTCCTGTCCATGGCGGAGGCCCCCGACGGCACGATCTACGCGACCCCGATGGCCGGCGGGCTCTGGCGACTCGGCTACCGGGCCGACCGCCCGACCGTCGCGGCGGTCGGCGCGCCGCTCTCCGAGGCCGCCCCCGGCGGCGTCGTCTACGACGTGCGCTACCCGCTCTGGTCGAACGGCTCCGACAAGACGCGCGCCATCGAGATCCCGGCGGGGTCGAGCATCGACGTCTCCGGCGAGCACTGGGTCTTCCCCGAGGGCACCCGGGTGTGGAAGACCTTCTCGGTCGACGGCGCGCCGGTCGAGACGCGCCTCGTCGAGAAGCGCGACGGGGAGTGGCTCGTCGGGACCTACGTCTGGGACGGCGACGACGCGTACCTGACCGACGGCACGCGCCAGGACCTCGTCCTCCCGAACGGCGAGCCCTACACCGTCCCGTCCGAGACCGCGTGCGTCACCTGCCACGCCGCCACGACCGGCTGGGACTTCGTGCTCGGCGTGGAGCCCTTCCAGCTCGGCGACGACGGCATCGCGGCCTTGTCCGGCCTGCTCTCCGCCGACCCCGGGCCCGCGCCCCAGGTCGACACCACGGACCCCGTCGAGGAGGCCGTCCGCGGCTACCTCCACGGCAACTGCGCCTACTGCCACCAGCCCGCCGGCGTCGTCTCCTACGTCTCCGTGATCGGCCTCGACCTCCGCTACTCCGCGGCCGACACCGGGCTGCTGGACGCGCACGCCGAGTACTGGCACGCGAACCCCAACGCGGACGACGGCCAGCCGCTCCTCGTCCCCGGCGACCCCGACGCCAGCGCGCTCGTCGGCATGATCGAGGACGCCGACATGCCGCCGCTCGCGGTCTGGGAGCCCGACGCCGACGCCGTCGCGCTCCTGCGCGCCTGGATCGGGGCGATGCCGGCCGAGCCGTGAGGTCCACCGACGCGCTCCTCCGCGACGCGCGGATGTGGGCCTCCCGCCGGCTGAACCGCCCGCTCGCGCCGCCCGACTGGCTCTCGGTGAACCTGACGCTCCGCTGCAACCTCGCGTGCGTCATGTGCACCACCTGTTACGACGCGCCCGAGCTCTCCCAGCGCGAGATCCTCGACCTCGTGGACCAGGCCGCGAGCTGGGGCGTGAAGGTGTTCAACCCGCTCGGCGGCGAGCCCTTCGTGCGGCACGACCTCGAGGACATCCTCGCGCACGCCGCCCGCCGGGACCTCTTCACCACGCTCACGACGAACGGCACGCTGATCACCGCCGCGCGCGCCGCGAAGATCGCCCGCATCCCCCCCGAGAAGCTGCACGTCAACGTCTCGATCGACGGCCTGGAGGCCACCCACGACGGCGTCCGGGGGAAGGGGAGCTTCCAGCGCACGCTCGTCGGCTACCGGCGGCTGCGCGAGGCCGACGAGGCCGCCGGCAACCCGCGCCGGAAGATCTGCGCGAACGCCATCCTCCACGCAAAGAACGTGGACGAGTACCTCGCGCTCGCCGACTTCCTCGCCGCCGAGGGCTTCTCCGGGCTCCAGGTGCTGCACCTGTTCCGCAACCGCGACGACGACACCGTCGGCGGCATGTGGTTCGCGGCGGAGGACCTGCCGAAGCTGGAGGCGGTCTGCCGCGCGCTGGTCGACCATCCGCTCGTCCTCAATCGCGACGCGCTCCCGCTCGTGCCCCGCTACTACCGCGAGGGGATCGGGCCGCTGGAGGCCCCGTGCTGGGCCGGCTGGAAGGAGCTCTACGTGAACGCCGACGGGAGCGCCATCATGTGCGACGGGAAGCTCGACTTCCTCGCCGGGCGCTTCGGGAGCGTGCGCGAGCAGACGTTGCGGGAGCTCTGGGCCTCGCCCGAGCTGAAGGCGCGCCGCGAAGTCGTGAAGGCGTGCACCACGCCGTGCATCCAGGCCTGCTACCTCCGGAAGGAGAGCGACTCCGGCGTCGCCATCGCAAGGGCGCTCGCCGACAACGCCACGCGCCCCGCGCGCGCCCGCGTCGCCCGCCTGCTCCCCGCCCGCGAGCTCGACGCCACGCTCACCCTCGAGCTCTCCGACGTCCCCGACGACCCCAGTCACCCGCGCACCCGCGCGCTCTTCGCACGCTCGCCCGTCTCGCTCCCCGACCTCTGGGCGGACCCCGACCGGCTCCTCGAAGCCCGCGACCGCGGCTACCTCGACTTCGGCCGCGGCTTCATGGGGGCCCCGCTCGTCGCGCACGTCCGCGACGCCCTCCGCGAGGCCCGCCTGCGCTTCCGCGAGATCCGCCTCGGGTGGCGCGGCGAGCCGCTCCTGCACCCCGAGCTGCCGCAGGTCTTCGCGGCGCTCGACGGGATGGGCGGCCGCGTGTCCCTCCTGACCACCGGCCGCCTCCGCCGCGCCGACCACGCCGCGCTCCTCCGCGCCGTCGACGTGTGGACCCCGGATCGCGGGGTGCCACCCGCGGCGAAGGTGGCGCCCGCGCTGTCCTGGGACGGGCACCTCACCGTCTCGGTCGACGACGTCACGCTCCGCCGGCGGGTCGGCGACGTGCTGAAAGAGCCCTTCGGAGCGATCTGGGCGCGGGTGTAGGTCCTCGGTCGGGCACCCGCTTCGCGGTGCGGCGGCGGGGGTGCCGGGGAGGGACGGCCGCGGCTCGGGTGCCCGACGGAGCGACGTCCCGCTCGCCCCCGCCCGCCCGGCCGGCTACCTTCGAGCGCTACAGAGGAGCTCCCGTGCTCGAGTGGATTGCCGACGTGCGCGCCGCGGAAGGTGAAGACGAGAAGGCCCGCCAGCCCGACCTGCCGATGACGGCCGGGCCGGTGCAGAACGCGCTGTTCAAGTCGCGGACCGTGCTCATCTTCGGCGAGATCGACATGCGCCTCGCGGAGCGCGTCACGGCGCAGCTCACCGCGCTCGCCGCCGAGAGCGACGCACCCATCCGGGTGATCCTCAATTCGCCGGGCGGGCACGTCGAGAGCGGCGACACGATCCACGACATGCTCCGCTTCTGCGCGGCGCCGGTGACCGTGATCGGCACGGGTTGGGTCGCGAGCGCGGGCGCCCACATCTTCCTCGGCGCCGAGAAGCAGAACCGGCTCTGCCTGCCCAACACCCGCTTCCTCCTGCACCAGCCCATGGGCGGCGTGCGCGGGCAGGCGACGGACATCGAGATCGAGGCCGAGCAGATCGTGCGGATGCGCGAGCGCGTGAACCGCATGATCGCGCGCGAGACCGGTCAGCCGCTGGAGAAGGTCAACCAGGACACCCAGCGCAATTTCTGGATGACCGCCCAGCAGGCCGTCGAGTACGGCATCGTCTCGCGCATCGTGGCCCGGGCGTCCGAGGTCTAGGCGAAAAAAGCGCAGGTTGGCGCTGCGGCTTCCTGGAACGCCGGCGCCGTGGGACCTCCAGGTTCACATCCCGGACCCGAGGACGAGGTACGCCGCCCCGGCGTAATCGCCGCCCTGGTCGGCGCCGTAGGCGCCGATGAGCAGGTCGGAGTGCCCGTCGGCGTCGGTGTCGCCGGCGCCGGCGATCGACCAACCGGAGAAGTCCTCGGCGTTCTCGCCCAGGAGCTTCGCGTCGGCGGCCGACAGGCTCATGGTGCCGCCGAGCGGGCCGTACAGCAGGTACGTCGCCCCGGCCTGCGTGCCCGCCCCCGACTCGTGCGGCGCGGAGACGGCGACATCGCCGAACCCGTCGCCGTCGACATCCCCCGCGCCCGCGACCGAGGTGCCGGCGTGGTCGCCCCCGTTCTCGCCGAGCAGCCGGGCGTCGGCCGCCGCCAGGGGCACCGTTCCGCTCACCGCGCCGAGCACGAGGTACGCGGCGCCGGCATCGAGGCCGCCCCCGTCGTTCCGGTAGGCGCCGACCAGCACGTCGTCGTGACCGTCGCCGTCGACGTCTCCGGCTCCGGCGACCACGGTCGCGGCGTAGTTCTCGGCGTCCGTGCCCGTCAGCTTGGCCTCGGCGTCGGCCAGGTCGACCTCGCCTCGGATCGGGCCCAGCACCAGGTAGGCCGCGCCGGCGTCGGTCGCGGCCCCGTCCTGGCGATAGGCGCCCACGAGCACGTCGTCGATGCCGTCGCCGTCGACGTCGCCGGCCTGGGAGACCGACGAGCCCGCGTTGTCCCCGGTCGCCTCGGCCACGAGGAACCCCTCCGCCGCGGCCAGGTGGGTCGTCCCGGTCAACGGCCCGAGCACCACGTACGCGGCCCCGCCGGACTCGCCCCCCGTGTTGTTTCCCGGGGCGCCCACCAACAGGTCCGCAAGCCCGTCGCGGTTCTGATCCCCGGCGGACGACACCGAGTAGCCCGCGGCCTCGAGGTTGTCGCCGACGAGCTTCACGTCCGCGCTGCCCAGGTCGACGTCGCCGCTCGGGGGTCCGAAGACGACGTAGGCCCCGCCGGACGCCGGGCCGCCGGTGCCGTTGCGGAACGCGCCGACGAGCAGGTCGTCGTTGCCGTCGCCGTCTACGTCGCCGGCGCGCGAGACGGAGTACGCGGCCAGGTCGTTCTCGGCCTCGCCGATGAGCCGCGCGCTGGCGTCGGCCAGGGAGACCTCGCCGGTCACGGGGCCGAGGACGACATACGCCGCCCCGGCGGACGTGCCGTCGACCGTTGCCTGGAAGGCGCCGATCAGCAGGTCGTCGTGCCCGTCGCCGTTCACGTCGCCGGCCCCCGACACGCAGTGCCCGGCGTAGCCCCCGGCCGTCTCCCCCACCACCTCCGCGTCCGCCGCGGACAGGGAGAGGGTGCCCGACAAGCGGCAGGTCTCGGCCGCGCCGTCGCAGTCGTTGTCCACCCCGTCGTCGCAGACCTCGGCGACGTCGGGGTTCACGCCGCTGTCGCCGTCGTCGCAGTCGCCGTCGTCGGCGACGGCGCCCGCGGGCTGCTCGCAGGCGGTGGCCGCGACGGTGGAGTCCCCGTGGCCGTCGGCGTCCGCGTCCGCGTACCACGTGGCCGCGTCGGAGAGGTCGGGGTCCTCGTCGTCGACCAGGCCGTCGCAATCGTCGTCGAGGCCGTCGCAGCGCTCGGTCGCGCCGGGATGGACGGCCTCGTTCGTGTCGTCGCAGTCGGTGTCCGCGCGGTATCCGTCGCCGTCGGCGTCCGGCGCGGGGTCCGGGACGGTGTCCGTGTCGGCGGCCGTGTCGGCGCCGGCATCCTTCGCGGGTCCGGCGGTCTCGCCGCCCTGTTCGGTACAGGCGACGAGCAGGGCGAGGAGAAGCCCGGGACGGCGCGGGATCATGGTTGGCTCCAACGGGCGGAGGGGAGGCGAGGGCGGTCGGCAGCACACGCCGCTCGCATGGTACCCGAACCAGTGCCCATCGCAGGTCCGAGGCCCGGAACGTGCTCGGGACACGGGTTAGGGTGCGGGCATGTGGCTCGCCCTCGCCCTCCTCCTCGCCGCCCCGTCCCACGCCGCGGAGCTCCACGACGCCGCCAAGGCCGGGGACGCGGCGCGGGTCCTCGCCGCCCTGGACGCCGATCCCGCCGGGCTCGGCAAGGGCGACGAGCGCGGCCTCACGCCGCTCCACCACGCCGCGGGCGCCGGATCCGTCGCCGTGGTCCAGCTCCTCGTGGATCGGGGGGCCGACCTGAACGTGCAGAGCCGCACCGGCGCCACGCCGCTCTACGTGGCGGCGCGCGCGGACAAGCTCGACACGGCGCGGCTCCTCCTCGACCGCGGGGCGGACCCCAACCGGGCCGGCGAGGGCGGGCCCCCGCTCGCGCAGGCCGTGTACCGCGGGAGCCTCGAGCTCGTGCGCCTGCTGCTCGACCGCGGCGCCGACCCGAAGATCCCGGACGCCGCCGGCGCCACGCCGCTCCACGCCGCGGCCTCCTGGAACGCCGTGGACGCCGTCCGCCTCCTCCTCGAGCGCGGCGCGCCCGTCGACGCGCTGGACCGGAAGGGCAACACGCCGCTGCACGCGACGCTGGAGATGGCCGGCGTGGGGGGCTCCCCGGGCTCGCGCCAGGTGGCCGCGCTGCTGCTCGAGCGCGGCGCCTCCCCGAACCTCCGCAACGCCGCGGGCCAGACGCCGCTCGCGATGGCGAAGGCGAAGAACGCGGCGGACATCGTGGCGCTCCTCCAGGCGAGAGGAGCCGTCGAGTAGCGCCCCGATCGCAGGCTTGCGGGTGAGCGGACCCGGGCGTAGCATCCGCGCGCCCGGGGGCCTCCGCCTCCGCGCCGAGGCCCCCATGCACCGCGTCGGCCTGCTCACCACGCTCCTCCTCGCCGGCTGCGTCTTCGGCAAGGAGGGCGAGGATCCGCCCGGCCTCTTCGAGGACCAGGACGCCGACGACGACGGCGTGCCCTACGGGGAGGACTGCGACGACGCCGACCCGGCCGTGCACCCCGGCGCGCAGGAGGTGTGCGACGCGGGCGACGTGGACGAGGACTGCGACGGCGCGGCCGACGCGGCGGATCCCGACGCCACCGGGACGATCACGGCGTACCACGACGCCGACGGGGACGGCTTCGGCAACGCGGACGAGCCCGCCACCCTCTGCGAGGTGGGCGGGGGCTACGTCGCGGACGCGACGGACTGCGACGACGCCGACGACGGGGTGCACCCCGGCGCGACCGAGCGCTGCGACGACCTCGACGTGGACGAGGACTGCGACGGCGCGGCCGACGACGCCGACGCCGAGCTCGACCCGAGCACGACGCGCACGCTCTACGAGGACCTGGACGGAGACGGCTACGGCGATCCCGACCTCGACGTGGCGTCCTGCGACGTGACGGGCGGCCTCGCCGAGGACGGCCGGGACTGCGACGACGGCGATCCCGACGTGCACCCGGGCGCGACCGAGTACTGCAACGGCTGGGACGACGACTGCAACGCCTACATTGACGAGGACTCCGCCACGGACGCGCCGAGCTGGTACCGCGACGCGGACGGCGACACCTACGGCGACCCCGACGACGCGCGGGTGACGTGCGAGCAGCCCTCCGGCTACGTCGGCGCCGACGGCGACTGCGACGACACCAACCGCAACGTGCGCCCCGGCGCCACCGAGACCTGCAACGACGTCGACGACGACTGCGACGGCACGACGGACCCGGACACGTCGAGCGGCGCGCCGACCTGGTACGCCGACGCCGATCGGGACGGCTACGGCGACGCGGGCACGAGCCGCGCGGCGTGCGACCAGCCCGCCAACTACGTCAGCAGTGCCACCGACTGCGACGACACCTCCTCCGCCGTCAGCCCCGCGCGCACCGAGCAGTGCGACGCTGCCGACACCGACGAGGACTGCGACGGCCTCGCGGACGACGACGACAGCTCCGTGAGCGCGAGCACGCGCTCGACGTGGTACCGCGACGCGGACTCCGACGGCTACGGCACCTCCGGCACGTCGCAGCCCGCGTGTGATCAGCCGTCCGGCTACGTCTCGAACACCTCGGACTGCGACGACTCGAGCCGCAGCATCAGCCCGGCCGGTACGGAGGTGTGCGACGCGGCCGACGCCGACGAGGACTGCGACGGCGCCTCCGACGACGCCGACGCCTCGGTGTCCGCCGGCACGACGAGCACCTTCTACGTGGACGCCGACCGGGACGGCTACGGCTCTACGACGACCGCGCTCCGCTGCGACGGCGGGAACGGGTACGCCGCCACCTCCGACGACTGCGACGACACGCGCTCGACCGTGAGCCCCGGCGACACCGAGGTCTGCGACGCCGCGGACCTCGACGAGGACTGCGACGGCGTCACCGAGGACGACGACCCGAGCATCACGGCGCAGACGACCTGGTACGGCGACGCGGACAGCGACGGGTACGGCGACGACGGCGTCACCGCGGTGTCGTGCGACCAGCCCGCCGGCTACGTCGCGACCGGGGGCGACTGCGACGACGCGGACGGGACCAGCGCGCCGGACGCCGAGGAGGTCTGCGCCGACGAGATCGACCAGGACTGCGACGGGAACCTCGCCTGCGTGTACGACGAGACCGACGCGGACACCACGATCGTCGGCGCCACGAACGACAGCCTCGGGAGCACGCTCGCGTGGGCCGGTGATCCCGACGGCGACGGGGTGTCCTCGCTCTGGATCGGCGCGTACAAGAACCCCGACGGCGGGGGCAGCGTGTACAACGGCGCTGTCTACCTGGTGGACGCCGGGAGCGCGTCGAGCGACATCGACAGCGTCCGGTCGCTCCAGTACACGTACGACGTGTACAACGCCTGGGCCGGGTACGCGGTGGCGGCGGGCGACTGGGACCGGGACGGGGTCGAGGACGTCGTGATCGCCGCCCCGATCTCGGGCTACGTCTGGTGGGTCCTCGGCGGCGGGAGCGGCGTCGAGCGCCTGTCCGACCAGTGGGGGTACAGCTCGGGCGCATCCGCGCGGCTCGGCACGGACTTCGGGGTGGGGGACGCCGACGGCGACGGCGATGACGACGTGCTGATCGGCGCCCCCTACGCGTCGAGCTACGACGGCGCCGCCTACCTCTACACGAGCATGACGGAGTCCGGCGGCAGGATCTCGGGGATCGGGACGACCTTCACCGGCGAGACGGAGACGAGCTCGATCACGTACGCCGGCCAGTCCGTCGCGCTCGCCGACCTCGACGGGGACGGCGTCGACGACGCGATCGTCGGCTCGCCCTATCGCGACTACTCGAGCAACAGCAGCGCAGGCTGCGCGTACGTGGTGTACGCCCCCGGCACCGGGACGATCGCGCTCTCCGGCGCCGACGCCCGCCTGCGCGGCAGCACGAGCACCTACTACGTGGGCAACGTCGTGGTGGCGGACGGCGACCTCGACGGCGACGGGCTGCCCGACCTGCTGATCGCCCACGACACGGGCGCATACGTGTTCCAGTCGGCGCCCAGCGGCTACCTCGACGCGGCGACCGCGGCCGACTTCTCGGTCTCCGTCGGCGGGCGGATCCTGGCCGCGACGCTCGAGGATCTCGACGGCGACGGCATCGGCGACCTGACGGTCGGCGTCCAGAGCGAGGCGACGGTCTGGCACTTCAACGGCGCCGACGGCTTCTCGGGGGCCGTGGGCACCGACGAGGCCGACGTGCAGCTCGACCCGGGGATCACGGGGCAATTCGGCGAGGAGGTGCTCGTCGTGCCGGACTGGGACGGTGACGGCGCGGCGGACCTGATCGTCTCGGCCTCCGACGACACCTCCCTCGGCGGCTACGGCGCGGTCTTCGTCTACTCCGGCACCCTCTTCGGAGCCCCCTGATGCTGCTCCTCCTCCTCGCCGCCTGCGGCACCCCCGGCGATCCGCCCAAGGACGCCGATCCCTCCGACACCGACGCGGACACCGACGCCGACTCGGACACCGACACCGACACCGACACCGACACCGACACCGACGCGGACACCGACACCGACACCGACATCGACACCGACACGCCCCCCGAGGAGGAGTGCGCCGAGACCACGGCGATCTGCGTCGGGGACGGCTGCACGCTGAACGGGGACCTCGTCGGGCACCGCGTGGCCGGGACGGTGACGTACGACGGCGGCCAGGTGCCCGACGACACGTCGAGCTCCGCCGACTACTACGTGTCGTGGGTGGACGTGGAGACCGGGTGGTCCGTGCGTGGGGGCTTCGGCCGCGCCGAGCCGTACGCGTTCGTCGTGGGGCCGGGCACCTACGACGTGTACGTGGACCTCGACAACGACGACGAGAGCGTGATGTTGGGCTCGCAGCGCGTCGCGGAGGGCGTGCTCGTGAGCGCGGACACCACGCGCAACCTCGACCTCACGCCCGCGCGCGTGGCGGGGACCGTGACCTACGACGGCGGCGGCATCCCCGACGACACGTCGAGCTCCGCCGACTACTACGTGACCTGGTCGAACCTGGAGACCGGGGCCTCCTTCCGCGAGGGCTTCGGCCGTACCGAGCCGTACGCGCTCGTGATCCCGACCGGCACCTACGACGTGTACGTGGACCTCGACAACGACGACACGTCCGTGATGCAGGGCGCCCAGCTCGTCGCGACGGACGTGGTGGTTGGCGCGGACACGACGCGCAACCTCGAC
>CAYWGD010000028.1:64829-67186 GCA_964457335.1 uncultured Enterobacteriaceae bacterium
ACCGACGTGAGCGTCACGACGGACACGACCCGCAACCTCGATCTCACCCCGATGCGCGTGGCGGGGACGGTCACCTACGAGGGGGCTACGATCCCCGACGACACCTCGAGCAGCGCCGACTACTACGTGTCCTGGAGCGAGATCGAGACGGGCGTGACCCTGCGCGAGGGCTTCGGCCGCACCGAGCCCTACACGCTCGTCATCCCGGCGGGCATCTACGACGTGTCGATCGACCTCGACAACGACGACGAGTCCGTGCTCCAGACGCCGTTCTCGCTCGGGGAGTGTATCGAGATCGCGCCGGACTGAAGCTCAGGGACAGAACACGTCGAGCCACTCGTCGCGGTTGTTGGTCTCGTCGCACTCCCGCACGGCGCCCGTGGGGACGACGACGGCCGCGAAGCCCCGCGCGCCCAGGTCCGCCACGCTCAGCGACACGACGGTCGATTCGCCCCGCGTGCCGGCCGGGAGCGCCGGGAGCACGACCGTCGAGACGAGCCGCTCGCTCGTCTCCTCGACGGCGTAGAGCTCGACCACGGCGCCCGCGGCCACGGCGGCGGCGCCCTGGTTCGTCACGGACAGGACGAGCTCGACCGCGCCGCGCTCGCAGTCGGCGACGCACACGTCCTCGATCGCCACGAGGAGGTCCGGCGCGCCGCCGGCCCGCGTCGGGCGGCTCCGGAACACGCCGGACTCCCACGGCGGGGTGGGCGCGGTGGGCACGCCACCGTCGTCCTCCAGGTTGGACTCCGAGTAGTCCTGGACGCCCCACGTCGGCCCCGCGGGCGGCCACGCGCCGTCGGCCTGCCCGAACACGATCACGCCCAGGGTCGGATCGTTGTTCGTGCTCGCGACGATCTCCGCGGCCCCGTCCGCGTCCACGTCGGCCACGTACGCGTACTCCGAGCCCTGCCCGTTCGTGACCTGGTACCCGGGCCGCCACGACCAGCGCTCCGCGCCGGTGCGGCCGTCGAGGAGGTAGATCGCGTAGATGTCGTGCGTGAGCACCTCGGAGGCGCCGTCCGCGTCGAAGTCGAAGCCCGAGCAGCCCGTCGGCCCCCAGTCCCGCGTGGGCGCGGACCAGAGGAGCGTGCCGTCCAGCTCCAGCACGGAGAGGTTGTCGTAGGTGGCCACCGCGAGCTCGGAGGCGCCGTCGCCGTCGAAGTCCGCCACGCAGGGCGGGCCCGGGAACACCTCGAAGGAGCCGGTCGGGAGCGCCGCGGAGACGAGCCACGTCCCGTCGGTGTCGTAGAGGTGGTAGCCGTCGTCGTCCACGAAGGCGACCTCCCCCTCGGGGTCGAGGTCCGCCTGCACCAGGGCGGCGAACACGTCCGAGCTGGGGGCCACGGTCGCGCTCCATAGGAGCGTGCCGGTCGCGTCGTACACGTCCGGGCCCAGGACGATCTCCTGGAGGCCGTCACGATCGAGATCGCCCGGGGTGGGCGAGCGGTAGAGCTGCGTGGTGGAGAGCGTCGCGACGGTCGTGCCGTCCTCCCCGTTGAGCACGGCCTCGTCGGCGATCACCTCGGGGAGCCCGTCCCCGTCCAGGTCGGCGACGGCGAGCTGCTCCCCCCACAGGAAGTCGAACGTGTCCGAGCGCCAGACCACCGCGCCGGTGGCGTCGAGCGCCACGACCGTGTCGTCGGCGGCGAACGCGAGCACCTCCGTCCACCCGTCGCCGGTCACGTCCGCGATGGCGACGGCGCGGTAGTCGGCGAAGCCGGACTGCGCCCAGAGGAGCCCGCTGCCGTCCCCCGCGAGCACCCGCACGGACTCGGTGGCCGGGTGGTTCATCCAGTCGGAGTAGACCACCTCGGGGCGGTCGCCGGCGCTCCCCAGCACGCCGTCGCCGTCGTCGTCGGTGAGGTGCCCCGTCGCGGTGACGTTCGAGGCCCCCAAGCCGACGCCCGATCCGTACTGCCACTCCACCACGATGTTCCACGGGTCGGGCCAGGCGTCCTCGCCCTCGCAGGCCTCGACGATCGGGACGCTCTCGGCGGGCCGGGCCTCCCTCTCGGGGCACGCGACCGGCGCCGTGTCGTCGGGCGGAGGCCCGGAGTCGGCGGTGTCGATGTCGGTGTCGGTCTCGTCCGGCGTCGTTCCGGAGTCGTACGCGGGGGGCTCGTGGTCCTTCGAGGAGACGCCGGTGTCGATCACGCAGGCGGCGAACAGCAGCGAGAGGGAGGGCGCCATTCCCTACCATACGCGGACGAGCCCCCGTCCGTGACGACGGGTTGCACCCGAACGTGGGGGGGGCGTTGCGGGGGGGGGGGGGCCCGCCCCCCCCCCCCCCCCCCCAGCCCACCCACCCCCCCCCCCCCCCCCCCCCCCCCGGGCCCCCCCCCCCCCCCCGCCCC
>CAYWGD010000029.1:0-11758 GCA_964457335.1 uncultured Enterobacteriaceae bacterium
CGCGACGGGGGCGGCCTTGGGGCCGGGGATGGCGCGCCCGCCCATGCTGGTGCTCGGCGCCGCGGGGGCCGCCGGCGCGGCCGCGGCCGGCGCGGCGCCGGGGGCGGCGGGGGCCCGCGTGGGCGCGCCCGCCTTGGCGGCGGCGGCCTTGGCGAGGATCTTCGCGAGCTGCGCGGGGTCGGGCCCGGCGGGCGCGGCCGGGGTCGCGGGCGCCGGGGGCGTCGCGGCCGCGGGCGGCGGCACCGGCCGGCTCACGGCTTTCACGTTGCGCAGGCCCGGATCGGGCGCGTCGGCGCCCCGCGGGACCGCGTCGTCGGCGATCTCGGGCAGGGGCTCTCCCCCGCCGAACAGGCCCGACAACGGATCGTAGTCCTTCTTCGACGCGCTCATCACCCCTCCGTTCCGGGCGCCCGCCCGGCGCCCGAATGATAATCGGGCGGCTGTAAACCGCTCGTGAGGACGCCCCCCTGACAGCAACTTTGCAACCCGCCCGGGTCCTCCTGGTCCGCCACGGGCAGACCGCCTGGAACGTCGAACGCCGCTTCCTGGGGCGCACCGACATCCCGCTCGACGCGATCGGCCTCGACCAGGCGGCCCGCCTCGCGCGCCGCCTCGCGGACACCCCGCTCGCGGCCGTCTGGTCGAGCCCGCTGACGCGCGCGGTGCAGACCGCCACGCCGCTCGGCGCGCCCCGCACCGACGCGGGCCTCGTCGAGATCGACATGGGCGCGCTCGAGGGGCTCTCCGGCGCCGAGTTCGCCGCGCGCCACCCCGACATCGCCGCCGCGTGGCGCGCCGAGCCCCACAACGTCTCGCTCCCCGGCGGCGAGCGCCTCGCCGACGTGCAGGCCCGCGGGATCGACGCCTTCGCGCGCATCGCCGCCACCGTCGGCCCCGGCGAGACGATCGTGGTGGTGACGCACCAGCTCCTGCTCGCGACGGTCGTGTGTCACCTCAGCGGGGCCTCGATCGCCGCGTACCGCACCTACATGCACCGCAACACGGGCATCACGACGGTGGAGGTCGGTCCCGAGCCGCGGGTGGTCGCCTTCGACGACGCGGCGCACCTCGAGGACTGAGCGCCGGGCACCCGAGCCGCCGACGCTCCTCCCGGGCACCGACCTCGCCGCAGCGGCGGCGCCGGCTGCCCGGATCCCGCGTCAGCTCGGCTCGCCGCCCAGCTCCAACAGGAGCTCGCCCAGCCCCTCCGCGTCGACGACGTAGCGGCTGTTGCAGTAGTGGCACGTCACCTCGGCCTGCCCCTGCTCCGCGAGCAGCGACGCGACCTCCTCGTGCCCGAGCGCCTTGAGCATGCCGACCACGCGCTCCTGCGAGCAGGTGCACTGGTAGCGCACGTCCCGCGCGCCGAGGACCTCGATCGGGGCGCCGGCCAGCTGGCCGAACGCGAACTGGGTCATGAGCTCGCGGAAGTCGCCCTCGAGCGCGCCGCCGAAGATCGCCGCGAACTCCTCGGCGGGCAGGTCCGGCAGCCGCTCGACCAGGAGCCCGGCGGCGAACGCGACCTTCCCCTCCTCGTCGAGCGCGGCCTGGATGCGGACGCGCCCGTCGACCTGCTGGGAGGACGTGAGGTAGCGCTGGAGCGCGCCCTCGAAGCGCTCGCGCTTCACCTCGGCCATGCCCTTGTAGAGCTCGCGCGGGCCGAGCGACTTGAGCACCGACATCACGCCGCTGAACGTCGGCGTGTGGGCGCCCACGAGCGGGCCGAAGCGCTCCGGCGTGAAGCGCGCGCGCAGGGTGCCGTCCCCGTTCACGTCCGCGAGGAACGCGAAGTCGGGGCGCTCGGCGCGCACGTTGATGGTGAGCCGCTCCTCGCCCTTCACGTGCGCGGAGAGCAGCAGGGACGCCACGAGCCCCTCGGCCGCGACCGCCGCCGCGTGTCCGCTCAGGCCGTGGCGGAGGCGAAGCTCCTCGGCGGGGCCGACGGCGACGACCGCCATCACGCGCACCCGCCCCTCGCACGCCAGCGCCGCCACGAAGCGGCCGTCGGGTTGTCCGTCCATCTCGTCCCCCATCGCCTTCTAACGCGCGGACGCCCCGGCAACCGGCTTGCGCCCCGCCACGGTCTGCCCGGCCCACCCGACGGCCTCCGGCGGGTAGTCGCGCGGCGGGAGGCCGAGCACCTCGAGCATGACCTCCTCGCGGAGGCGCAACCCGGGGTTGTCCGGGGCCTGGTGCATGAGCACGCTCCAGGTCATCTCGCACGCGCCGCGCCGCGGGCGCAGCGCCTCCACGGCCGCGGTCGCCCGCTCGCGCTCCTGCCGCGCGAGCTCCTCCGGCGCGATCGGCTCGCCGCGCAGGGTGCGCGCCACCTCGCGCTCGTCCCGCCATCGGACCAGCTCCACGAGCGGCCCGACGCACTTCCACTCCTTCACCTCGGACGGCTCGCAGGACGCCGTGGCCAGCCCGGCGAGCCCCAGGACCAGCGCGCGGAGGCGCCGGCCCACGACCCTACGCCGCCTCGGTCGTCGGCACGCGGCCCAGCCAGCGCGCGATCACCGGCGTGATCGCCAGCGCCACGGCGATGCGCGGCAGCTGGAGGCCCTTGTACAGGGCGTAGGCGCCGATCCAGGTGGTGCCCTCGGCCGGGAGGTAGCGGATCAGCGCGGCGGGCAGCACGTCCTGGAGCCCCGCGCGCAGAAGCACGAACGAGGCGCCGAAGGTGAGCAGGCACAGGCCGACGTAGATGCCGACGCCGAGGCGCCCGTACAGCTGGAGCAGGTGCTTGAGCTTCGCCTTCATCCCTTCGCCTCCAACGCCTTCTTCATCTCGGGGAGGAAGTCGTCGGCCTCCACGAAGCCGACCGTCCCGCCCAGCATACGCCCGTCCGGCATCACGAACACCACCGTCGGGAGGCCGGTCACCCCGTATTTCTTCTGGAGGGCCACGATCGCGGGGTCGCCCTTCTCGGTGCAGTCGAGCATCACCGGCACGAAGCCCTCCGCCGCCGCGACGACACGGGGGTCCGTGTAGGTGTACTTCTCCATCTCGTGGCACGCGGCGCACCACTCCGCGGTGAAGTCGATCATCAGCGGCTTCCCGCTCGCGCGCGCCACCGCGAGCGCGTCGGCCTCCGTCCGGATCCACGGGATGCCGGACTGGGCCTGCGCGGTGCCGCCGCCCGCCGCGGGGAGCGTGACGGCCGGCAGGATGAAGCCGTCCTTCACCAGCGTCCCGACGAGCAGGTAGGCGCCGACGAGCCCGCCGACGATGCCGTAGAGCTGGCGGAGGCGCACGGTGAAGACGCCCTCGCCGTCGTCCGGGTGCGGCCAGCCGAAGACCGCAGTGGTGAGCAGCACCGCGGCGGTGGCGAGCGCGGTCACGGTCGTCGAGAGGTGGGCCGCCGCGTAGTAGATCGCGCCCAGCCAGAGCACGATGCCGAAGCCCTTCTTGACGGTGACCATCCAGGCGCCGCGCTGGGGCAGCCAGCCGCTCGCGGCGCCGGTGACGAGGAAGATCATCCCCATCCCGAGCGAGAACGCGAACATGAGCGCCGCGCCGAGGCCGACCTTCCCCTCCGTGCCGATGAGCGCGAGGATGCTGGCCACGATCGGGCCGGAGCAGGGGCCCGCGAGCACCGCGCCGATGACGCCGAGCCCGAGCGCACCCGCGTAGCCGCCGCCGGCCTTCCCGTGCAGCCGGCTCGAGATGAAGCTCGGCACGCCCACATCGAAGAAGCCGAACATCGAGAAGCCCATGACCACGAAGAAGCCGGAGATGCCGAAGACGACGATCGGCGACTGCAGCCAGCTCCCGAAGAGCGCGCCCGTCACGCCGGCGAAGAGCCCGAGCGCGGTGTAGACCGTCGCGAGCCCGATCACGTAGGTGGCCGAGAGGCTGATCGCCTGGATGCGCGAGCCGGCGCCCTTCGCGCCGATGAGGCCCATGGTGATGGGCACCATCGGGAGCACGCAGGGGGTGAAGCTCACGCCGACGCCGGCGACGAAGCAGAGGAGCACCAGGGCGAAGAGGCCCTGCTCCGCGGCGGCCGCGAAGCCGGAGGAGCCGGTGCCGACCGCGCCGGACGGGGTGGCGGGCGCGGCGGAGGCCGACGCGCCGGCGGAGCCCGTCGAGCCGGTGGAGACGATCGCGCCGCCGGGAGGGGCGCTCGGGTCGATGACGACCGGCACCTCCACGAGCGCGACGTCCGGCATCTTGCAGAGCGACGCGCCCTTGCAGGCCTGGTAGCCGACCTCGACCTTCAGCGTGGCGGGGCCGGGCGGGCCGGTGAGCGGCGCGGCGATCTCGAGGTCGTGGACGTAGTCCTCGCGCTCCATGCCCGGGTCGCCGCTCCTCTCGCCGGCCGGGAGGACGGGCTCGCCGAGCGTGTACCCGGCGGCGTCGACCAGGGTCATCGAGACGAAGGCCTTGTTCACGTGCCAGTCGCCCTGGAGGTCGATCGACACGCGCGCCTCGTTGGGGCCGGACTGCTTGCCGGAGAAGACCACCGCGGTCTCGTTCGCGGGGTCGCTCGGCGCCGCGCCGGTGGCCCCGCCGGCCGCGGGCGCGACCGGATCCCCCGCGACGGTGACCACCGCGGTGTGGTCCTCCTCGAAGGGCATGTAGCAGAGGCTCTTCTTGCAGCCCTGGTACCGGGCGTGGAGCGAGAGGTTGTAGGTGCCCGGGGTGGCCGGCGCGGTCACGGGCACGTCGACGAGCACGTCCGTCTCGTAGGTCTCGCGCTTGGTGCCGGGGGCGGCGGGGTCGTCCTTCATCACGCCCGGCGGGTACGACGGCGCGCCGACGGTGAGCCCGCCGGCGTCGTTCACCTCCACGCTCACCCAGTCCCGGTAGGTGTGGAAGCCGTCGGGCACCGCGTACGTGACACGCACGTTCCCCGTGCCGTTCGGGGCGATCGTGAGGTCGGAGACCTCGATGCGGTAGGGGCTGTCGGGCGCCGCGAAGGCCGCGGAAAGGACGAGCAACAGCTGGAGGAAGGACGCGAGCACGGCAACTCCCCGGCGCGACTCCAACAGCTATCGTACCGGCGGACTTCCGGCCGGAGACGGCAGGCCGCATTACAAGGCGTGGCCTTCCCGGAAGCCCGTGCGCACCGCGATCCTCATCCCCGTGCTCGACGAGGAGCAGGCGCTGCCGGTCGTGCTGGACGAGCTCCCGCGCGACGTGCGCGTCGTCGTGTGCGACAACGGCTCGACCGACCGGAGCGTGGAGGTCGCCCGCGCGCACGGCGCCGAGGTCGTGTCCCAGCCGATCCGCGGCTACGGCGGGGCGGTCCAGGCCGGCATCTTGCACCTCGCGGACGATCCGCCCGACGTCGTCGTGATCATGGACGGCGACCACGCCTGCTGGGCCGAGGACCTGCCCGTGCTCCTCGCCCCGATCCGCGACGGCCGCGCCGACCTCGTGATCGGCGAGCGGCTCACGCTCGGGGATCCGACCGCGCTCACCCCGCCCCAGCGCGTCGGGAACCGGCTCGCGAGCGCCCTCGTCGCGCGGCAGACCGGGCACCGCTACCGCGACTTCGGGCCCTACCGCGCCATCCGCTGGGGCGCGCTCCTCGACCTCGGCATGGTCGACCCGACGTGGGGATGGAACGTGGAGATGCAGCTCAAGGCGCTGCGATCGGGCGTGCGGGTGCTCGAGGTGCCGGTCCGCAACCGGGCGCGCATCGGCACGAGCAAGATCAGCGGGACGTTGCGCGGCGTGGCCCGCGCGGGCGCGCGGATCCTGTGGGCGTGCTGGAGGTACCGGTGATCGTCGTGATGGCGAAGGTGCCCGTGCCCGGGCGGGTGAAGACGCGCATGATCCCGCTCCTCGGGGCCGAGGGCGCCGCCGCCCTGGCCCGCGCCATGGCCGCGGACGTCATCGCGACCGTCCGCTCCTACGGCTGCCCCTTCCGCCTCGCCTTGGAGGGCGATCTCGACGATCCGTGGGTGCGCGGCCTCGGCGTTCCCGTCGAGGCCCAGTGCGCGGGCGACCTCGGCGCGCGCCTGCGCCACGCCCTGCGGGACGGCGGGATCGCCGTCGGCATGGACGCCCCGACGCTCCCGTTCGGCGCGCTCCTCACGGCCCGGAACGCGCTGCGCGTCCGCCGGGTCGTGCTCATGCCGGCGTTCGACGGTGGCTACGTGCTCGTCGGCGTGACCCAGACCGCGCTCGGCGTCTTCGACGACATCCCGTGGTCCGCGCCGGACACGTACGCCGCCACGCTCACGCGCGCCCGCGAGCTCGGCTTCGATCCCTACACCCTCCCGTTCTGGTACGACGTGGACGAGCCGCGCGACCTCGTGTTCCTCCGGAACCACCTCCGCACGCTCGATCCCGACGTCGCCCCCCACACCCGCGCCTTCCTCCAGGAACTGCCCGATGCCGCTCTTGACCGGTGACCTCCCCGAGAACATCCAGCGCGTCCACGTCATGGGCATCGGTGGCACGGCCATGGCCGCGCTCGCCGGCATGCTCGCCGACGCCGGCTACCAGGTGACCGGCTCAGACACGGGCGTGTACCCGCCGATGAGCGACTACCTCGCGTCCCTCGGGATCGACGTGATGGTCGGCTACAAGGCGTCGAACCTCGCGCACCGCCCCGACCTCGTGGTCGTCGGCAACGTGATCCGCGCCGAGTACGAGGAGGCCCAGGCGCTCCTGGCCTCCGACCTGCTCTACTGCTCCTTCCCCCAGCTGCTCGGCGCGCGCTTCCTGAAGGACCGCCGCAGCATCGTGGTGGCCGGCACGCACGGCAAGACGACGACCACCGCGCTCGTCGCGTGGCTCCTGGAGAGCGCCGGCCGCGATCCCGGCTTCCTGGTCGGCGGGCGGATGAAGAACTTCGAGCGGACCGCGCGCACCGGCGGGGGCGCCGCGTTCGCCATCGAGGGCGACGAGTACGACACGGCCTTCTTCGACAAGGGCCCCAAGTTCCTCCATTACCGGCCGCGGACCGCGCTCGTCACGAGCGTGGAGTTCGACCACGCCGACATCTACCGCGACCTCGACCACGTGAAGGAGAGCTTCCGCAAGCTCGTGAGCATCGTGCCCTCCGCGGAGGACGGCGGCTGCATCGTCGCCCGCTGGGACCACGACGACGTCCGCGACGTGTGCGGGGACGCGCGCTGCGAGGTGCGGAAGTACGGCGTCGGGCAGCAGTGGGACGGCCGCATCGACGGCGTCGACACGGAGCGCGGGGTCCAGAAGTTCACGGTGCTCCGCGACGGCAACCCCTGGGGCCGCTTCGAGAGCCTGCTCGTGGGCGAGCACAACCTGTACAACCAGGTGGCCGCCGTCGCCGCGCTGGAGCGCGAGGGCCTGACCCCCGAGCAGCTCTCGACGGGCTTCGCGAGCTTCGGCGGGGTGAAGCGGCGCCAGGAGATCATCGGCGAGCCACGCCGCATCACGGTCCTCGACGACTTCGCCCACCACCCCACCGCGGTGAAGGTCACGCTCGAGGCGCTCCGGCTCCGCTTCGGGAAGCGGCGGATGTGGGCGATCTTCGAGCCCCGGTCCGCGACGTCGCGCCGCGCCGTGTTCCAGGAGGCCTACGGGCAGGCCTTCGACGCGGCCGACGTCGTGGTCGTGGCGCACCCGCACGACCAGTCGCGCATCCCCGAGGCCGAGCGCTTCGACAGCGCGCGGCTCGTGGAGCGCCTGCGCGCACGGGGGATCGAGGCCTTCGCCTACGACAGCGTGGAGGAGATCGTGGCGGTGACCGCGGCGAACGCGCTCCCTTGGGATGTCATCGCCGTCCTGTCGAACGGCGGGTTCGGCGGGTTGCACCAGAAGCTCTTGAACGCGCTTTCTACGGGCTGACCCGTACTTCGCGCGGTCGGTGATCGGTCGTGATGTAATTGCGCTGAAAGAGCTTACGCGTCTCTTACACGGGAGATACGGTTGGGCTCGAACAGGGCACTTCCGTGCGCACCAACCGCCGCGGCAACGCCGCCATCATCGTCGGCCTCTCGCTCGTCCTGCTCCTCGGCGCCGCCGCCGTCGTCATCGACCTGGGCTACGGGCGCCTGACGCGCGAGCAGCTCCAGAACGCCGCCGACGCCGCGGCGCTCGCCGCGACCGCGCGCCTCGACGGCACCGATGCAGGCCTCGACGACGCACGCGCCACCGCGCTCTCGCTGGCCGCCGCGAACATGGCCGGGGGCGCGGCCGTCACGCTCGACGAGAACGCCGCCAACGACGCCGCCGGGGACGTGGTCCTCGGCGTCTACGACGATTCGACCGGCGACTTCACCCCGAGCACCGACGCCGCGCTGGTCAACGCGGTCGAGGTGCGCGCCCGCATCCCCGCGCTCGGGCTGTTCGTCGCCCCGGTCGCCCTCGGGAAGAACACGCTGGCCGTCGGCGCCATCTCCCGTACCTACGCGGAGACGGGCGGGGCCGGCGCCACGGAGTGCTTCATCCCGCTCGGCATGCCCGCCTGCCTCGTGGATCACTACGGCCTCACCGGGCTCCAGAACGTCACGCTGAAGCTCAACCCCCCGAGCATCGACAACGTCGGCTACGCCCGCCCGAACGGCTCGCCGAACGCCGCCTGGACCCGCGACCAGCTCACCGACTGCCAGAACAGCGGCGAGGTCGCGATCGGCGACCCGCTCGGGCTCCAGAACGGCACCGCGGTCAGCGCGCTGGCGGAGTTCATCACCGCGCTCGAGGCCTCCACCACCACCTGGGACACCGCCAAGTGGGGCGCGCTCCCGGCGCAGGACGGCCAGAGCAGCGTCCGCGCCGCGAAGTACGGCCAGACCTTCGAGGGCGTCGTCCCCGTCTTCGACGGGGGCAACTCCTTCTGCGTGGGCAGCGGGGGGACCTTCAACGGCAACGCGCCGCTCGTCGGCTTCGTGTGGGGCGCCGTCTACGACGTGATCAACAAGGGCAGCTCGGGCAACCGCACCATCAAGATGCGCCTCGACTTCACGCAGACCTACGACGAAGGCAGCGACGTGGGCGGCCCGGAGTGGGGCGTGACGGCCACGCCCCCGCCGCGAATCGTCCGGGGCGGGTAGGCCCTCGGCTTCTTGGGGCGGGGGGGCGGCCCCCCCCGCAACGCCCCCCCTCCCCCCTACTACGGGTTCTCGTCCAGCCAGTCGTCGTGCGACTTGAAGATGTCGTCGATACCGACGAGGGAGACGGCCGCGGTGGTGTCCTCGTCGACGGGCGGGGAGAGCTCCGACTCCGACCAGAGCGCCATCATCCGCAGCACGACGCCGTCGTCGCGCGGCACGAAGATCTCGAAGGTGTAGGACTGCCAGAAGGTGGTCCCGCCCTCCGTGGCGGACTCCGTCATCCAGGAGCGCGCCGCCACCGCCACGCGGCCGTCGCCGAGGTCCACCCAGCGGTAGTCCTTGTTCAGGTCGTACTCGATGGTGAGCGCGAGGTTCTCCTTCTTGATGCGGTTCTCGGAGCGCAGGAACTCGCAGCCCCGGTCGGCCCAGCAGTCGCCGCCGTCCACGAGGGTGCGCGCGTAGAGGTTCGGCGACGCGGGCTCCATCGGCGAGAGGTCGGACCGCATCGCGATCCGCACGTGCCCGTCGATCCCGTGCGCCGACTCGCGGGCGACCGCGACGGGGGGCACGGCCAGCCCGGGATCGCGGTCCGGGCGCGGGAGGCCGGCCACGTCCGTCTCGGTGAGCACCTCGAGCGAGAGCGCGCGGTCCGAGGAGGTGGCGGAGGCCATGTCGAGCTCCGCGTAGATGTCGCTCTCCAGCGAGAGGATGGGCGGCGCGAGCGCGTCCGTCTCGGGGTCGTCGAAGTGCTCGAGCCCGTAGCGGGCGGCGTCGGAGAACTCGACGGGCGCGTCTTCGGGGGCCTCGCAGGCGATCAGGAGCAGGAGCGTCATGCGCGCATCGTACCGCCGAACGGCGGCGCTCGGGTCAAGGCTCCGTCGTCTCGGCTGCGGGCTTCCGCACGTCGAAGGTCCAGGACACCCCGACGGTGCCGAGGAGGCGCTGGACGGCGCTGCCCTCGTCGTGGTCCTCGTGGGAGGTCCACTGCCACGCGGTCACGCGCGTCTGCGCCTGCACGACCACGCGCGGCGTGACGCTCCACGCGGCCCCGAGCCCGCCGACCACCGTGGCGCGGCTCCCGTAGGGCGTGCCGCTCCACTTCTCGGGCCCCTCGAAGCTGCCTTCCCCCGTGGCGTGGACCTGGATGCGCGGCGTCACGCGGAAGCTCGGGCCGAGGCCGACGGACGCGGTCGGGCCCGGCTCGTAGCCCTTCGTGTTCGCGTAGAGCGGGAGCCGGCCCGTCACCCACACGAGCCCGCCCCACCGCACGCCCTCGAGCACCCCCTCCACCGTCGCCATGGGCACGAAGGTGCCCGTGCCGAGCTGGACGTGCTGGTGGCGGAGCCCCTCCTCGGTGAGCGCGTACGGGTCCTCCTCGGTGCGCCCGAGCGGAAGCGTCGTGCCGAGCCCGACGCCGAGGATCGCGCCGTCGCCGACGACGACGTAGCGCTTGCCGAGCAGCGTGGCGTCCACCGGCCCCGCGATGGTCTCGGCGCGGTGGTGGATGTCGTCGTAGGGCGGATCGTAGGGGCTCCCGTCCGGGAGCTCGTAGTCCACGTCGATGACGCGCGCGTCGAGCGGCACCGAGAGCGAGGCCTGCCAGCCGCCGCCGAGCCCGAAGGTGAGCGTCGGATCGAGGCGGACCCAGCCGATGTGCTGGTCGTGCCAGTGCTCCGGGAGGGGCTCGACCGCGCACGAGAGCGGGTCGACCTCCGGGCAGGTGGCCACGTGCCGGATGCGGACCTCCGTCCCGGTGACCATCGCGTCGAGGCGAAGCTCCCCAGGCTCGAGCCAGGGGTTGATGCGGGAGCCTCCAGCCTGGAGGTTCGGGTTGCTTCAGCCGGGTCAGGCCGCGACGGCCGGCGGGATCCCGAAGAGGAGCTGCAGGCCCGCGATCCAGAGCGCGGCGAGCGCCACGCGCCTCACTTGCGCTTCCGGTCGATGGCGGCGAGGAGCGCGTCGACGTCGCTCCCCTTGTAGACGTTCTTGCCGGTGGGACCGAGCACGACGAAGTAGGGCAGCCCCTCGGCCCATTGCAGGTGCTGCTTCGCCGCGGGCTGCCCGAAGGAGGCCCTGGCGTCCGCGCCCGCGAGCAGGACGGCGCGCACGGCCACGTCGGGGTGCGCGCGCACGTAGGCCTCGATCCGGTCCGCCGCGGTGAAGCAGGGGCCACACCAGGACGCGCCGAAGTCGACGATCGTGAACTTGCCCTCCGCCCGCACCTTGGCGAGATCGACCTCCTCGCCGCGCGAGACGAGCGCGAGGTCGATGCCTGTCACGCCGTCCCAGGGATCGGCGGCCTTCGGCGAGAGCCCCTCGGGGCAGGCGTCCACGCGCTCGATCGTGCCGGACCCGAAGCCCTGCGCCTTCACGGTGGCGGCCAGCTCGTCGACGTCGAGCGGGCCCGAGAGCCCCACGCACGCGCGGCCCTTCCCGTGGTCGATGGCCGCGCCGTCCACGAAGGGCAGCGCGTCGAGCGCCGAGGCGACCTTCTGGGCGCAGCACTCGTCGACACCGTGGAGCTCGATCACCGCGTAGCTGCCCGCCTCCGCGGCGAGCGTGAACGTGGCGAGGAGCGCGATCATGGAGCGCCCCTAACGCCACCGGTCGTGGGGCGCCCGGCCGGCGGCTGTCACCAGGCTTCACGATGCCGCGGGGGGGCGTTGCGGGGGGGCTCGCCCCCCCCCCCCCAGGGGCGCAAGCCCCCCCCCCAGACCCCCGCCCTGTAGAAAGCGGGGGGGGAGACCTAAAAAAACCCCAAAGCGGTG
>CAYWGD010000029.1:11768-29463 GCA_964457335.1 uncultured Enterobacteriaceae bacterium
CCCCCCAACCCCCCGGGGTGGGGGGGCGCCGGGCGGGGGGCTGTCACCGGCTTACCGCCCCCCGGGGGGGGGGGTGGGGGGGGGGCCCCCCCCCCCGCCCCATGAGCAGCTAGCCCCCGACCATGACCCCGTCCTTGTAGAAGGCGAGGTCGTAGACGTACTTCTCCCACATGGCGTTGTCCATGAGGATGACGACGAGCGTGTTGACCTGCCCCGGGATGGCGTTCGTCAGGGGCCAGGCCCCGCTCTGGGAGTAGGTCAGCTCGCCGAGGATCTGCCCGTTGACGATGACGCGCACGCCGTCGTCCACGCGGCCGGTCGAGATCTCGTAGCGGCTCGGGTCCTCGCTCGGGTCCATCCAGAAGTCGCACAGGATGTAGCTGAACGAGCCCTCCATCATGTCGGGCAGGTCGCTCGCCGCGTAGAAGGAGAGCGGCCCGGTGACGACCGTGGGCCCGCCGGCGCGATCGATGACGTAGTCGCGGAGGACCGCGAAGTCGGCGGTGGGGTCGGCGCTCCCGGTCAGGCCGTGCACGCCCGACGGCTCGTACCAATAGGCGTCCGGATCGCCGTCGTAGTCGACGCGGTAGGTCGTGTTGCTGGTGAGGTCGTAGGGGGTGTCGTCGTTGACGATGTACCAGCCGGTGTTGAAGCCCGCGAAGCGCGCGGTGCCGATCTGGGCGGCGTCCACGCGGGGCGCCTCGGGGTCGTCGCTCGTGACGACGAGCGTGCCCTGGTCGGTGGTCTCGTCGAGCGCCGTGTAGGTCACGTTCACGACGCGGCCCTCGCCGGGCGCGAGCGTCCACGGGAGCTGCCCGTTCACGTCCTCGTCGGCGTCGAAGAGGAGCTCGGTCGAGCCGGCGTCGTAGCGCAGGCCGGTCACGGTGAGGGGCACGTGGCCGACGTTGGTGATGGTGATGGGCTGGGGGGTGGGCGTCCACGGCTCGACGGAGCCGAAGTCGTGGAACGCCGGCTCCACCTGGATGCGGGGCTGCGGCACCACCGGGCCCGGGTGCAGCGGGAAGGGCGGGTCGGGGAACGCCTCGGGCGGCTCTCCGAGCTCCTGCTCCAGCGTGTAGTCCGAGCACGCGGCCAGGAGCGACAACAGGAGGATGGTCATGTGGCACCTCACGAGGGTGCCGCCACTCTACGACGCCCCCGCCCCCCGAGGACGTCGACGTCGTGCGGATCGTCGCGTGTGTACCCGCCATCGGGGCGCTGCGGCTCGGCCGCGCGTCCGTCGGGAGCCGGGCGCCGGCGTGGCACCCCATCGAAGGAGGTTGGCGGGGAGAGACCCGGGCCGGACGGCATGTCGAGGGGTCGGCGCGAGCACCGCCGCTCCATACGCTCGCGGTCGCGCTCTTGACGAGCGTGTCACTTTTCGTCGTCGGCAGCGCCGATACGGTGGGGCTCGCGTTGAGCCAGTCGGGATCGGGCTCGTGGAGCCGCGGGGCGCTCAGCGCGCTAGCAGCCCCGGGTGTCGGGCGCGACCTCGAAGGGCGCGTCCACCAGCTCGGCGACGATCTCTTCGATGCGGAGCTCGAAGCAGGCCGGCTCGCCGTCGTCGCAGGCCACGCAGCTCCCGCCGAGATCCTCGACGAGCCCGCAGGCGTCGCCCACGTCCCCGAGGGCCGGCTCGAGCTCGCGCGTGTCGAGCAACGCGGAGAGGGTCCCTTCCCGCCACGAGAAGGCGTACTCGTCGAACACGCCCGAGAGCGCGAGGTCCCGGAAGGTGGCCGGATGGCCGCCGAACTGGGTGGTCAGCGAGCCCGGGCCCACGTCGAAGACCGGGTTCTCGGTCCAGTCGCCCGCGGGGAAGGCGCGAACGGCCTCGCAGGGGTCCTGCCGGCCGTTGGGGCCCGCGAGCGCCACGGCGAGCTCGAGCGTGGTCGAGGACTCGCTCTCGACGTACACGAGCACGTCCCGGTCGAGCACCTGGTCGAAGATGCCGTCGAGCCCGGGGGGCTGCGTCACGCGCATCGCGTCGGGCGAGATCGCGTAGAGCTTGCCGTCGAGCTCCACCGCGGTCGCGGGGAGCGCGAGGCCCTCGGCGTCGCCGCCGGAGGGGTCGTCGCCGGGGTCCGGCGCCTCGGTGCCGTCTTCGACGACGGCGCCTTCGGGCTCCAGGGTCAGGCCGAAGCCGCAACCCTGCAACACCAGCGTGGTGACGACGACCAGGGGGAGGGCGCGCATCCGAACCTCCGGGCGGGCCCCCATCTACACGCCGCCGCGCTCGAGGTCAACCCCCGGCCGCGACGTCCATCCACGGGACGACGAGCGCCGCGGGGGCCCCCTCCGGCGGGCCGTCGGCACCACCGCCCGCGACGAGGATGGCGCCGTCGGGCAGCACGGCGAGCGCGCAGCCGGGGCGGTCGCGGTCGAGCGGGAGCGCCGACGAGGACAGGCCCGCGTCGGGCGCGATGAGCTCGAGGGTGGGCTCGTCCGTGGCGCGGTCGGCGTCCGCCCAGCCGCAGCCGGCCACGTACCAGCCCGGCTCCAGCCAGGGCACCACCTGCGGGTCGAAGCGCGGCACCGAGAAGCCGCCGATCTCCGCGAAGCGCCGCGCGTCGGGGGCGTAGAGCCGGCCGTCCGCGTAGACCTCCCCGGTGGACACGTCGGCCCCGCCGAGGACGCGCATGCCGCCTTCCTCGCTCGGGATCAGCGCGGGGCCGAGCACGTAGCGGAAGTCGCCGGCGGACCCCTCGACGATCGGCCGGAACGCCTCGGACGGGTCCTCGGCGCTCCCCTCGTCCCACACCCCGGTCGAGGCGGCGTCGCGCCCCTGCACGTAGATCACGCCGTCGGAGAGCACGGCGCAGTCGGTGACGGCGCCCGCGTCGAAGTCCCGCATCTCGAGCGACTCGAAGCTCCAGGTGCCCGTCTCGGCGTCGGGCTTGAGGTAGTCCGCCTCGCCCGGCGCGCCGCCGAGCGCGAGGCCCTGGCGCTCGCGGAACATCGCGACGCAGTGGTCCGTGCGCGCCTCGGAAAGGGCGCCGGCGGCCACGATCGTGCCGGCGGTGTCGTCGAACACCGCGGCGTCCTCCTTGGGCACGTCGTTGCCGCCGATGGCGGCGTACCCGCCCGCCAGGAGCCAGCCCCCCTCGGGGAGCGGCGCGAGGACGGGGGCCGCGACGCCGCTCGGAAGCGGCGTGAACTCGGTGAACACCCCGGTCGCGGGGTCGTACACCTCGGTGACCGCGGTCGCGCGCTCGCGCATCGGATCGAGCCCGCCGAGGATCAGGACGGAGCCGTCGCGCCGGGGGATGGCGGCGGGGCGGTAGCGCTCGGTCACCATCGGGGCCGCGAGCGGGAGCGCGCGGTTGGCGGGCACGAACACCAGCGGCACCGAGAGGTCGGTGTCGGGCAGGAGCACGATCTCCGCCGTGCGGCCCGCGGAGAGCACGCGCCCGCCGGCGAGCCCGAGCAGCGTGATGCGCACGACGCCGAAGCCCGTGAGGTCGGGGAGCGTGACGCTCTCGCCCGGGTAGGCGAAGTTGTCGGACGCCACGACGTCCCCGCCCACGCTCACCTCGAGGCGGAGCGTGTCGATGTCGGCGAAGGCGTCGCACACCGGGCAGTCGGTGGGGTTGCTGACCACCACCTCGAGCGCCGTGTTCACCCCGGGGATGACCTCGACGACGGGCTCCTTGCAACCGGCGAGGGCGGCGAGGGCCGCGCAGGCGCGGAGGGAACGGAGCAGCGGACGGCGGGACACGCCGAGGACGATACCGCTCCGCCCGAGGCGCGGCAAACCGTCAGCGTCGCGAGCCGCCCTCCGCGAGGGCCGACGCGCGCGCGAGGACCGCCTCGAACATCGCCCGGGTGAGGCGCCCCGTGTTGGTGTTCTGGGGAGACGGGTGGTAGCTCGCAAGGAGCGTCCGGGGTCGCCCGCCGAGGACCACCTCGTCCTCCGCCCCGTGCCGGAAGGGCAGGCGCGCGCCCCCGACCGCGGCCACCTCGGCGTGCGCGAGGGCGCCGAGCGCCACCACGACGGCCGCGGGCGAACCCGCGAGCTCCGGCGCGAGCCAGGACTCGCGGCACGTGCGGCGCTCGCCCGGGGTCGGGCGGTTGGCCGGCGGCACGCACTTGACGGCGTTGGTGATGCGCACCCGGGGCTCGCCGTCGGGGGTGTCGAGCCCGAGCGCGACGAGCGCGGCGGCGAGCCACACGCTCGAGGCGTCGCCGACGAACGCGCGGCCCGTCCGGTTCGCGCCGCCGAGCCCGGGCGCGAGCCCCACGATCAGCACGGGCGCGTCGGCGGGGCCGCGGGCCGGGACGGGCCGGTTCCAGTGGTCGGGGGCGATCACGCGCCGCTCGTCGAGGAACGCGGCGAGGCGCGGACACGCCCGGCACGCCTCCAGCGGGGCGCCGCGCGTCACCGGCCCGCCCGCTTGCGGCGCCCCGCCACGGTGACCACGTTCTGGCGACGCGGCGCCGCGGCGCGCGGCGGGGAGCTCAGGTGCGGCCGTTCGCGACGACATGGGAGCCTTCGAGGGGTATCCCGTCCGCGCGCCCGGGCGGACGCCGGCCCGGGGCCCGCCGCCGGCCCGCCCCTCGCGGCCCCGCGCCGGTTAGCGGTCGGGCCCGAGGTGCCCCATGACCGGCGACGACCTCCCCCTCCTCCAGAGCGCCGTGCCCGGGCCCGCCTCCCGCTCCTGGGTGGACCGGCTCGCGCGCCACGAGTGCCCCGCCATCACCGCCCGGCGCGCCCGGCGTGCGGCCGCCATCGGCGCCGCGGACACCGACCCGATCGTGTGGGCCGAGGCGGTGGGCGCGAACGTCCGCGACGTCGACGGGAACGTGTTCGTCGACCTGTGCGCCGGCTTCGGCGTCGCCGCGGTCGGGCACCGCAACCCGCACGTCGTGGCCGCGGGCCAGGACCAGCTCGGGCGCCTCCCGCACGCGATGGGCGACGCCTTCCCCGACCTGCGCCGCATCGAGCTCCTCGAGAAGCTCTGCGAGGTCACGGGGATGGACCGCGTCATCTTCGGCTCCTCGGGCTCCGACGCCGTCGAGGCCGCCCTGAAGACCGTGCGCATCGCCACCGGCCGCTCCCGGATCCTCGCGTTCACCGGCGGCTACCACGGCCTCGCCGCGGCCCCGCTCGCGGCCCTCGGCTACCACGTCCGGACGTTCCGCGAGCCCTTCGCCGAGATGCTCGGCCAGCACGTGGACCACGCCGCGTGGGGCGGCGCGTGGCCCGAGCTGCGCAGCTACGCGGCGGTGCTGGTCGAGCCCGTGCAGGGCCGCGGCGGCATGCGCGCGCCCCCGCCCGGCTGGCTCGAGCGCCTCCACGAGGACGCGCGCGCCCACGGCACGCTCGTGATCCACGACGAGATCTACAGCGGCCTCGGCCGCACCGGGCGCTTCCTCGCGGCGGGGGAGCTGAAGCCCGACCTGCTCTGCGTCGGCAAGGCGCTCGGCGGCGGCTTCCCGATCTCGGCCTGCCTCGGCACCGCCGCGGCCATGGACGCCTGGGGCGCGTCGACCGGCGAGGCGATCCACACCCAGACCTTCCTCGGGAACCCCGTCGGCTGCGCCATGGCGCTCGCCGTGCTCGACGTCATCGAGCGCGACGGGCTCGTGGAGCGCGCGGCCGTCGAGGGCGCCCGCTTCGCCGAGAAGCTCGCGGCCGTGCCAGGCGTCCGCGCGGTCACCGGCCGCGGCCTCATGCTCGGCGTGCACGTGGACGACAGCCTCGGCGTCACCCGCCGCATGCTCGCCCGCGGCTACATCGTCCTCCCCTGCGGCGAGCGCGCCGAGGCCCTCGGGCTCACCCCCCCGCTCACCACGTCCCGCGCGCAGCTCGACGCGGCCGTCACCACCCTCGCGGAGTGCCTGTGAAGGATCGCATCCGCCGCTTCGTCGAGGCCGGTGAGGGCACCTTCGAGGCCCTCGCCATCGACCTGTTCCACTGGCAACGCGCGCACAACCCGACGTACCGGGCGCTCGCGGCCGACCAGTCGCCCACGCGCGTGGAGGAGATCCCGGCCGTGCCGGTGGCCCTCTTCCAGTCGCTCCCCCTCACCTCCTTCCCCCTCGAGGAGACGGGCGTGCTGTTCCGGACCAGCGGCACGACCGGCTCGGTCCGCGGCGTGCACCGCCTGCGCGACACGTCGCTCTACGACCTCGGGGCGTGGAAGCACTTCGAGTCCTGCGCCGGGATGCTCCCGGAGCGCGTCGTGTCGCTCTGCCCGACCGAGGCCGACTCGTCCCTCGGCCACATGGTCGCGCGCTTCGCGGCCCGCCTCGGGGGCAACGTCTGCCTGCCGCCGCTCCCGCTCTTCCAGGAGGGCGGGGTGGTGCGCGACGCCTGGAGCCAGCTCCGCGCCGCGGCCGCCCGGGGCCCGGTGCTCCTGGCCTCCACCGCGTTCGCGCTCGACGCGCTCTTCACGCAGCCCGGCCACGTGCAGCTCGACCCGAGCTCGCTCGTGATGGTGACCGGCGGCTTCAAGGGCCGCGAGGTGCGGCTCGACGCGCCGTCGCTCTACGCGGCGATCCCGACCCGGCTCGGCCACCCCCGCGTCATCGGCGAGTACGGCATGACCGAGCTCTCGAGCCAGCTCTGGACCACGCCGGTCGCCGCGGGCCACGTCCCCGGCCCGTTCGAGGCCCCGCCCTGGCTCCGTGTGTACACGGTCGACCCCGAGAGCGGCGAGCCGGTGCGCGGCGTGGGGCTCCTGCGCTTCGTGGACCTCTGCAACGTCGACAGCGTGCTCGCGATCGAGACCATGGACCTCGGGGAGGTCGAGGGGCCGCACGTCACCCTGCACGGGCGCCTCGCGGGCGCGGAGGCCCGCGGCTGCTCGCTCCGCGCCGAGGAGCTGCTCGCCGTCGTCAAGCCCCCGGTCGCGTAGCGTCCGTCTCGGAGCGGGAGACCCTGGGCGGCCCGGTGCCGCGGACGGCACCGTCGGCGCCCTGCGCGCTCGCCCTCCGGGCTCGGCTGGCGCGGCCGGCCGCCTCCCGGCGGCCGCTCGCGCCGAGCCGGCCGCGCGGAGCGCGGCCGCGCTCCGGTCGCCTGCCGCATCCCGCGGACGGTCCCTCGAACGTCCGAGATACGTTGCCCGGCCATGACGGACCTCCCCGCGACGCTTGCCGCCCTCGCCGCCCTCGACCCCGCCGGGTGGGCCACGGGCCTGTCGGATGCCAACGCGCGGGCGTGCTGGGCCGGCGCCGTCGCGGACCTCGACGCGGACGCGCTCACCGCGCCCGTCGCCGGCACGCCGCCGCGGGCCGCGCTGATCGTGTGCAGCGGGAACGTCTTCACGGCGCCCCTCCCCTGGATGCTGCACCTGCGCGCGCGCGGCGTCCGCACGATCGTGAAGCCCGCGACCGGCCAGGAGATCGCGATCCGCGCCATGGCGGCGCTGGTGGACGCCGAGGTGCGGGAGTGGCGCGGTGGCGAGGAGGCGGCCGAGGCCGAGGCGATGGCCGAGGTCGACGCTGTCATCGCCTTCGGCGGCGCGGAGGCCATGGCCGCGATCGGCCGGCGCGTCCCGCCCGGCGTCACCTTCCTCCCGTTCGGGCCCCGCTTCGGCGTGGGCGTGGTCGACACGCTCGACGCGCGGGTGGTCGACGACGTGGCGCCCTACGACGGGCGGGGCTGCATGTCGCCAGCCGCGTACTTCGCGCGCCACGCGGACCTCGACGCCGCCGCCGCGTGGATGGAGGCCGCCGAGGCGCGCCTGCCGCGCGGCCCGCTCGAGCCGGTCGAGGCCGCGAACCTCCGCGCCCGCGTCATGCTCGCGCGCGCGGTGGGCCAGAAGCGCTCCGGCCCCGGCTGGGCCGTGCTGGAGGTGCCGACCGCGCACTTCTCGCCCATCGCGCTCCCGCGTGTCCTCGTGGTGCACCCCTTCCACGACGTGGAGGAGGTGCGCGCCGCCGTCGCCCCGTGGCGCGACCGGCTGGGCACCGTGGCCACCGACCTGCCGGGCCTCTACCTCGGCGCGCCGCGGATGTGCGCGCCCGGGCGCATGCAACGCCCGGCGTGCGGCCGCTTCCACGACGGCGTCGACGTGCTCGGCGCCCTCTGGGGGCAGAAGGCGCTGCGGCCCGACGGCGCGGCGGGGTTCGCGCGATGAGGGGGCCGACCGAAGCCACGGGGGGGCGGCGCGGGGGGCCCGCCCCGATCTCGGAAGAAGCCCGCGCCCTCCACTCCGCCGCCATCGTCTGCGACCTGCACTGCGACCTCCTCCTCCCGACGAAGTTCTTCGGCTGGGACTGGCGCAAGCGCCACCCGCCCAACCCGCTGTTCGGCGCGCCGCTCTTCGGGCACTGCGACCTGCCGCGGCTCAAGGAGGGCGGCGTCGGCGCGATGGCGCTCGGCGTCGTGATCAACCCGCTGCGCGGCCGCTCGGGGCCCGCCGCGATCCACGCGGACCTCGGCCGCATGGAGCGGGAAGCCGCGCGCTCCCCCGACGAGCTCGCCATCTGCGGCACCGTGCAGGCCATCCGCACGGCGAAGGCGCAGGGGCGCATCGCGTGTTTCGCCGGCCTCGAAGGGGCCCACGGGCTCGACGGGCGGCTCGACGAGCTGCCGCGCCTCCGGGAGCGCGGCCTCCGCTACGTCGGGCTCGTGCACTTCACCGCCAACGCCGCCTGCCGCCCCATGGTCGGCTGGGGCGCCGACAACGACGCGCCGCTCACCGACTACGGCCGCGCGCTCGTCGACGAGTGCGGCCGCCTCGGCATCCTCGTGGACCTCGCGCACGCCGGGCGCGCCGCCGTCCTCGAGGCCACCGCCCGCGCGCGGGGCCCGATGATCGTCTCCCACACGGCCTGCACCGCCGTGCACCCGAGCCCGCGGGGCGTCTGCGACCGCACGTTGCGCGCCGTCGCGGACACCGACGGGGTCGTGGGCGTCATCTTCGTCACGCCGTTCATCGGCCGCGGCGGCGTCGAGCGGGTGGTCCACCACCTCGAGCACATCCGCCGCACCGTCGGCGTGCGCCACGCCGCGCTCGGCACCGACTGGGAGGGGTTCGCGCTCTACCCCTCGGACCTCGACTCCGCGGAGAAGCTCCCCGTCGTGACGCAGGCCCTGCTCGACGCGGGCTGGCCCGCCCACGACGTCGAGGCGATCCTCGGCGAGAACTTCCTGCGCGTGTTCGGCCGCGTCTGCGGCTGAGGCTACGCAACCTCGAGGACGACGGGCCGGTGATCCGACACCCGGTAGAGGTTCTCCACGGGCGCCTTCGGGAAGTCGCGGGCGCGCTGGGCCACGAAGTCGTCCACGCGCCGGAACCAGCCGGGCGGGGCGATGGAGGGGTCCCGGTCCCAGTCCCACGCGCGGGGCGGCGTCGTGATGCCTACACCCTCCGACACGCCCGCGAGGTCGATCACGGCGCGGTCGAGGAAGGTGGTCCAGGGGTCGTCCTCAGGCACCGCCGGCGCGGGCCAGGTCCAGCCCGGCAGGGACCAGAGCGGCGCGAGGGAGGGGTCGCCCAGGCGCGCGTTCAGGTCGCCGAGGAGGAGCATCCGCCGCCCGGGGGCGTACCCCGAGGGCCACCCTTCGTCGCCGCGGAGCCAGGCCGCGAGCGCCGTCGCCTCCGCGTGGCGTTGCGCGGCGTTCGGATCGGTCATGGGCGCCCCGAGGAGCCCCGACTTGAGGTGCACGCCCACCAGGTCGGTCCGCTCGCCCCGGGCGTCGCGCAAGGAGACGTGCAGCGGCGGTCGCAGGGTCGGGACCGGCGCGGCGGCCCAGGCGACGGGCTCGACGGTGCGCGCGTCCCAGGCGAGGGCCACCTTCTGAACGCCCGCGTCGGCGACCTCGGCGGGGCGGCCGGAGGTCACGAGCGTCGCCCCGGTGCGGCAGCGGAGGTCCCGCCCGCCCAGGGCGGACGCCTCCGCGAGCACGCGCTCGAGCCGGGCGAGATCACAGATCTCCTCGAGCACCATCACGTCGGCGTCGAGCCCCGCGAGCACGCGCGCAACGAGCGCGTCGTCTTCGGGCGACCGGCTCACGATCGAGCGGCTCGTGCCGAACCAGTAGATGTTGAAGGTCGCGATGCGCATCCCCTTCTCCCTACGCACCGGGTGGCGGTTCGTGCGGGGAGACGGCGACCGATCGCAAAAAAACCCGCGACAAAACGGCGACGGGCGCCCCCGAGAGGGCGCCCGCCTTCGGCACAGCGCGACGGGTATCCGGGGGGACTACGCCTCGCCCGGCTCCCCGAGGACCATGCCGCGCAGGTCGCGGATGCCCGACTGGTCGCGCAGGCGGATGAGGGCCTCGCGCTCGATCTGGCGCACGCGCTCGCGGGAGAGCCCCATCTCCTTGCCCACCTCGGACAGGGTGCGGAACTCGCCGTCCTCGAGCCCGTAGCGACGGGTGAGGACGAAGCGCTGCCGCTCGGAGAGCACGCCGTGGAAGGCCTTGCTCATGCGGGACAGCTCCTGCTGCTGGATGCTCTCGTCGTCGGGCGAGATCGCGTCCTCGTCGGAGAGGAAGCGCTCCAGGGGACGGGGGCGGGGCCCGTCGTCCACCGGCTGCTCGAGCGAGATCGTGTTGCCCTGCGAGAGCAGGAGCTCGGCGCGCTCCTTGTCGATCCCCACCTCCTCGGCGAGGTCGGCCACGTTGTACTCGATGCCCGCGGCCTCGAAGCGCTTCATGGCCTTGCGCAGGTTGCGCGTCTGCTCGACGGCGCAGCCCGGCAGGCGCACCGGGCGCCCGGTGTGGTCGATGGCGCGCGTCATCTGCGCGCGCACCCACCAGCGGGCGTAGGTGGAGAAGCGGATGCCACGGTCCGGGTCGAAGCGCTTCGCGGCGCGCAGGAGCCCGATGTAGCCCTCCTGGACGAGATCCTCCTCGTCCATGAACGGGCCCGCGAGCTTGCGCGCCTCGCCGTGGGCGATGCGGCGGCCGCTCATCGCGAGGCGCCAACGCAGCTCCTCGGCCTGCTGCCACGCGCCCTGGGCGCGCCGGGCCATCGGGCGCAGCGTGTCGTCCTTGCGGGCGGTGCGGCCGACGGCGCGCACGGCCTCCTCGAGGCGGTCGACGGCGCCGGCGCGGGTGCGCTCGGCGCGGTCCGGACGGCGACGGAGGATGTTCTCGGCCGCGTCGATGCCGGCCACGGCCTCGCGCGCGGCCTGCTCGGCCTTGCGGATCTCGCGCGCGATGGCCTTCTCCTCCTCGGCGGTCAGACGCTCGGAACGGCGGCGGGCCCCGTCGGATGCAGAAGAACTCCGGATTCGCAGCGACATGTTCACTCCTGACTCTCGTTCACGCAGAGGCCTGCGATTTTCGAGCGGTTCGAGCCGTTCGGAATGCTGGGGGGCGACGGTTTATTCCGGGCTGTCCGAGCCACCTGGGGCCGGCTTCCCGGAGCCGCGAGCGGTTCACTATAGACGCGATCACGGCCTTCGGTTGTCAAGAGACTGTCAAAGGCCGGACCACAACCTTGCCGGGCCGAAAGAACGTCCCGCGCATGGAGTACCAACACCGGAGGGGCGCGCAATGCTTCCTTCCGATTGCCGCGGCCACCCGCGATTTCCAGCGCCCTTACGCGCGCCCGCGCGCGACGACGGGGCGCCCGGACTCGCCCCGGACACGCTCCGAGGGGCACGGAGGGCTCCGTGGCGGGGGGGGTGGAGCGGGCGCTCGGGGGGGTCAAGAAGCGGGGGCTCGGCGAGGGCCCCACTTCTACGCGAAGGCGCGGCCAGATGCTACCCTGTGTGGCACGATCCGGAGGAAAGGTGCGTCTGTCCGCGCTCGTTGGGTTGTCACTGTTCGTCGCTGCCTGTGATCCCCGCAAGGAGGACACTGCGCCGGAGGGGGTCGGAGACCAGCCGGACGGCCCCGAGTGCTCGGCCGACGGCGACTGCGGCGACGGCGAGATCTGTGAAGACGACGCCTGCGTGGACGGCGACCGCGACGACGAGATCGAGGACGCCAACACCCTGCTCTGGGACTCGCAGGCCGACGGCGCCATCAACCCCGAGGGCGACGTCGACTGGTACGCCGTGCAGGCCGAAGGCGGCGAATTCGTGCGCGTCAGCGTCGTGACCGCGGAGGAGGACGGCGGGCTCGACAGCATCGTGAGCATCTACACGGAGTCCGGCAAGCGCCTCGCCTGGGAGGACGAGCACCCCGCCGGCGACGTGTCGAGCGCCGACTCGATGTGCTTCGCCTACTTCCCCGAGGCCGGCACCTACTACCTGAAGGTCGAGGATCGCGGCACCTTCTACGACGAGGGGCTCATCGGCGGGCCCGACGAGACCTACACCGTCGAGATCTCCGAGTGGAACGCCGTCGTCGTGGAGGACGACAGCGCGCAGGACGCCGGCCTCGACTTCGGGGAGACCTCCACGAACACGCTCTACTCCTTCCCCGTGCTGCTCGAGGCCGCCGGGGACACCGACTGGGCCGCGCTGGAGCTGCCCGCCGCCGGGAGCCCGATCTCGGTCGTGGCGATGGAGCACGACGAGGAGAGCGAGGTCCTGGCGCGCGTGACCATGCGGAACCGCGACGGCGACGAGGTCCTCTCCATCGTCGAGCCCACCGCCGCCGACTACGGCATGCTCCCGAACCCCGCGGGCACCGACTACGTGCTCGGCGTCACCGACGAGAACGGCGGGGGCGGCTCCGACTACTGGACCTGGCTGTTCTTCGTGATCCGCGACGCCGGCACCGGCAACACGCCGGGCACCGAGCCCGACGACGGCCTCGACGAGGCGGAGTCGCTCGTCCTGGAGGACCAGGAGCCGGACAGCGGCACCTGGTTCAGCGCCTACCGCCAGGGCAACGTCGCGAGCGCCGAGGACGTCGACACCTACGCCTTCGACGTGCCCTTCGACGATGCCTACGTCACCGTGTACGTCGGCGCCCAGCGCTACGGGAGCCTGCTCGTGCCGCGCCTGGAGCTGCTCGACGACACCGGCGCCTCCCTCGGCGTGGTCGACTCCACCGTCGGCGAGGACGAGAACGCCCTGGACCTCGGCCCCTACCCCGCGGGCACCTACTACCTGCGCGTGACCGGCACCCCCGAGACCGTGGCCGACGGCGGCGAGGGCTACTTCTACCTGTTCGGGCTGCACATCACGGACTTCGAGGTCGACTGAGTCGCGACGATCTCCGGGGCAGCCGCTCCGCGCTGCGTCGACCTCGGCGGCGTCGCGACCGGCGGCCGCTCCGGTGCCTCCGTCGCGCTTCGGGCGGCCCTTACGCGGCGAGCGAGGCCGCGAGCCGATCGAGCGAGTCGCGCGCCGGCGACGGGGGCAGCGGCTGCAGGGCGCGACGCGCCGCCCAGGTCTCTCGCACCAGCGCCTCGCGGCCCGCCCCGAGGCCTCCGAGCTCCCGCACGCGCTCCGTGATCTCGCCGGCGAGCGCGGCGTCGTAGCCGGCGCCGAGGCGCCGCCACATCGGGTCGACGCCGGGATCCTTCGCGTTGGCCCACGCGACCGGGAAGATGGGGCGCACCGAGGCGGCGTGGTGCGCGAGCACGCGCGCGCCCGTCGTGGGCTCGAAGAGCGCCAAGTCCTCGGCGAGCTTGTAGGCGATGCCGACGTGCCGGCCGTAGCGGCCGAGGCCGGTGATGGCGGGGCGCCCGGCGCGCACGAGATGCCCACCGGCGCGGCACGCGAACGCGAAGAACGCGCCGCTGTGCTCCTCGGCGAACAGCAGCGCGTCCGCCACGGTGGCCGGGCGGTCGCGCAGCGACTCGCCGAGCGCGTGGCCGGCGCCCACGTCCCGGAGGAGCTCGAGCGTCTCGCCCAGGATCTCCGGCGCGGGCGCGCGCCGCGCCAGCTCGAGCGCCCGGAGCGTCAGGTGGTTGGCGCCGAGCAGCGAGCCGGCCCCGCGCAGCACGCGCCGCGCGGCGCGGCGGCGGCGCCCGTCGCGGCGGCCGAGCGCCATGTCGTGCAGGCGGATGGCGCCCTGGAGCATCTCCGCGATGGCGGCGACCTCGAACGCGGCCTGGGGATCGGTCTCGCGCTCCATGGCGGCGGCGCGCCCGGCCAGCACGACGAGCACGGGGCGCAGGCGCGGCACGCCGCCCTCGAAGAGCACCTCGGGCGTCAGGCCCGGCGGGAGCCCCTCGCCGTCGACGAGCGAGGCGAGCGCGTCCTCGAGCCCGCCGCCCGTGGGGCTCCGCAGGTCGCTCGCGAGCCGCTCCACCTCCGCGAGCAGCGCCCGGCGCGCGGCGCCCGCGGACCACGGGCGGCGTTCGGACGTCGGATCGCGCGGGCGGGAGAGCGGCATGGGCTAGCGCCAGACCTGGGCGAGGGGGATGCGACGGCCGCTCCCGAACGCGCGGGGGCTCACCCGCAGGCCCGGGGCCGCCTGCCAGCGCTTGTATTCACTCCGGACGACCATACGCACGACCCGCTCCACGATCGCGCGCGGGTGGCCGCAGGCCACGATGTCCTCCGGATCGACCACGCCTTCGACGTACAAGCGCAGGATCGCGTCCAGCTGGTCGTACGGCGGGAGCGAGTCCTGGTCGGTCTGGTTCGGCGCGAGCTCGGCGGAGGGCGGCTTGGTGATCGTCGCGACGGGGATGATCTCGTCGTCGCGGTTGATCCAGCGCGCCAGCCGGTACACGTCGGTCTTGAACACGTCGGCGAGCACGGCGAGCCCGCCGTTCATGTCGCCGTAGAGTGTGCAGTAGCCCACCGCCATCTCGGATTTGTTGCCGGTGGTCAGGAGCAGGTGCCCGAACTTGTTGGACAGCGCCATGAGCAGGGTGCCGCGCACGCGGGCCTGGAGGTTCTCCTCGGTCACGTCGCGGCGCACCCCCGCGAACGGCGGCGCGAGGGCCTGCAGGAAGGCCTCGTAGGTCGGCGTGATCGGGATGAGCTCCCAGTGCACGCCCAGCCGATCGGCGAGCGCCTTCGCGTCGGTGACCGAGCCCGGCGACGAGAACGGCCCGGGCATCCCGATCGTCCAGACGTTCTCCGGGCCGAGCGCGCGCGCCGCGAGGACCGCCACGAGCGCGCTGTCGATGCCGCCGGAGAGGCCCACCACCGCGGTCTTGAAGCCGCAGCGGGCGGCGTAGTCGCGCACACCCATCGTGAGGGCCTCGAGGACCTCCTCCTCGAAGGGGAGCACCGCGGGCTCGATGGCGGGCCCGTCGAGGTCGACGAGCCAGGTGCCGGCGCGGAACTGCGGCGCCTGGAACAAGAGACGCCCGTCGGCCGCGGCCGCGAGCGAGCCGCCGTCGAACAGGAGCTCGTCGTTGCCGCCGAGCTGGTTGCAATAGACGAGCGGCGCGCCCGCCTGGCGCGCCTTGCGCCGCACGAGATCGACCCGCACGGACTCCTTGCTCGCGTGGAACGGCGACGAGGACAGGTTCAGCACGACGTCGACGCCGCGCATCCGGTCGACCGGGTCGGCGTCGTAGCGGCGGCCCATGCCGGGCTCGTTCCAGATGTCCTCGCACACGGTGACGCCGAGGCGAAGGCCGTCGATCTCGACCGGCCGCGGGTCCGTCTCCGGGACGAAGTAGCGGTGCTCGTCGAAGACGTCGTAGGTCGGGAGCAGCGTCTTGTGGCGCACCGCGACGACGCGGCCGCCGGCCGCCACGATCGCGCTGTTGCGGATCCCGCGGTCCTCCCAGGGGGCGCCGAACACCGCGACGACGTCGGTGCCGGCGGTCGCGCGGGCGACCTCGTCGGCGGCCGCGCGGCAGGCGGCGAGCAGGTCGCGCCGCTCGAGCAGGTCCCGCGGCGGGTAGCCCGAGAGCATCAGCTCCGAGCCCAGGGCCACGCGGGCGCCCGCGGCTGCGGCCGCGCGGATCCCCTCGACCATGAGGGCGGCGTTGTTCGTCACGTCGCCGATGATCGGGGCGCCCTGGACAATCAGGACGCGCATGTCCGGGTCAGTACCCGCCCGTGGCCTTCCAGGCCGTGGCGTTCAGCCCGATGAGGAGCGGGATGCCGAGCCCGAGGCCGAAGAGCGTGATCGCGATCGAGGGCTTGCCCTCGATGTCGGCCACCGCGTCCCACCCGGTCTGGCTCAGGTTCTCCGCGATGTCGCCCCAGGGCGTGCCGAACGAGAAGAAGAGCGAGATCATGCCGGTCGCGACGAGCACGCCGCCGGTGATCCAGAGCAGGGTACGAGCCATGAGCTTCTCCGGGCCGCGAGGATAACCCGAAGCCCGGGGCCGTCCACCGCGCACGGGCACGCGCGCGGCGCGCCGCGGCCGGGGCGCCCCAGGGTCGCGGGTGGACGCCCACTCCCGTCGGCGCGTCGCGGCGCGGCGGTTTAGAATGGGCGGCCCGGAGGTCCCCATGCGCCTGCTCGTCCCGTCCGCCCTCGCCGTCTCCCTGGTCCTGGCCCTCGCCTGCGCGGGCGGCGGCTCGTCGGCGTCGAAGGACGCGGAAGCCGCGCCCGCCGCCACGCCGCCCGCCCCGCCGCCGCCGGCCGCTCCCGCCCCGGCGCCCCCGGCCCCCGTGGCCACCACGCCCGCCCCGGCCCCGACGCCGGCCGCCGCCCCCGCGGCGCCCGCCGCCCCCGCCGGCCCCTTCGCCTGCTGCGACAACGAGCGCGCCGGGCGCGTCCTCGACGCCTACCTGGACCTCCAGGTCGCGCTCGCCAAGGACGACGATCGTCGCGCGTCCGCGGTCTTCTCCGCGCTCCAGGGCAAGGCGGACGCCGCCAAGGCCCAGGGCGGCATGGACGAGGAGAGCAACAAGCTCCTCACGACCATCCGCACCGAGGCGAACGCCGGGCTGAAGGCCCCGAACATCGAGGAGCGCCGCAAGCGCTTCGAGGCCATCTCCGACGCCATGATCGTCTTCGCGAAGAAGCACCAGGGCGGGTCGCGGAAGGTGAGCGAGGTCTTCTGCCCGATGTACACGGACGGGGCGTCCTGGCTCCAGGAGGGCACCACCGTGTCCAACCCCTACTACGGCTCGCAGATGCTCACGTGCGGGAGCTTCAAGTAGCCCCGTGAGCGCTCCCGTCTGGCTCGTCGGCGCGGGCGGCCGCACCCCCTTCGTGGGGCACTTCCGCGGCGCCCGCATCTTCGGCGGCGTGCGGCTCGCGTGGGCGGGCCGCGTGGCCGGGAGCGCCGGCGTCGTCGAGGGCTGGGAGGCCGCCGAGGCCGCGCGCGACGCGCTCGGCGAGGTGTCCGGCTCCGGGAGTCCCTCGGCGCTGCTCGCCGCGGCGTGTGGCGCGCTCGGCCGCATCGACGCGCGCTGGCTCGGCCGCGGCGACATGAGCGTGCTGCTCGTGGCGACGGAGGCGGGCCGCTCGTGGGCCGCCGGCGCCGGCCTCGGCGGCGTGTGGGCGCCCGCGGAGGGCGGCTGGCGCGCGCTCGTCGAGGCGCCGCACCCGCTGCTGGGCGAGCCGGGCGTGCCGGACGCGCGCGCCGCCGAGCTCCCGACGGTGGACCGGTGGGTGGCCACGCCCACCGGCGTGAAGCTCCCGACCGGCGACGTGGCGGCCGCGTGCGGGGCGCGCACGTGAACCTGCTCGACGGCGATCTCGAGGGCGTGGACCCGCGCGCGGCCCTGCCGCAGCTGCTCGACGCCGTGCGCGACGCCGGCGACCGACCGCTCGGCCCGCTGTTCGACGCGCTGGCGGCGCGCGACCGCGTCGCGCTCGCCGAGGTGGTGTGCGGCTCGCGCGCGCCGGGCGGCGCGGCGGCGGCGCGGGCGGGCCGCCCCCCCCCCGCCCGCCGGGAGGCGACCCCCGCGCCCCGCGGGCAGTAACCCCCGCTCCGCCACCACCCCGGCGGGGGCCCCCACGTCGGGC
>CAYWGD010000029.1:29473-65514 GCA_964457335.1 uncultured Enterobacteriaceae bacterium
GCGCTTCCGCACGCCGCGCTCCTGGAGGCGACGCTCTCGCCGCGCGGCCTCTACCCGCGGCTCCTCGAACTCGCCGGAGAGGCCGCGATCGAGGTGCTCGCGGTGGCGGCCGCGCGCCACCCCGCGGCGTCCTGGCTCGTGCCGCTCTCCCGCAAGGTGGAGGTGTTCGGCCCCGGGCTCACGCACCTGCTCGCCGCGGCGGCTCACCCCTCCTTCGCGGCCGTGTGCCGCGCGCATGCGGAGGCGGGGCACGTGGACGCGCTCGTGTTCGCGGCGGGAGAGACCGGGCGTGCCGAGCCCGCCGCCGCGCTCCTCGCGATCGACCTGGACGCCGCGCTGCGCGCCGCCGGCGCGGCGCTGGACCGCGACCCCGCGAGCCCGGTGCTCGCGCACCTCGCGGCGGCGTGGGGCCCCGAGCCGGACGACCTCCTGGTGCGCCTCATCCCGCACCTGCGGAGCCGCGAGGCCGCCGAGGCGCTGCTCGGGCGCGCGCGCCACCTGCCGCGCACCGCCGCCACCCTCAGGGCCGTGCTCAGGGGGATGGTGTAGGCGGGCTCGAGCTGCTCCTCGCGCTCGAACTCGCGCTCGAGCTCGCGCTCGAACTCGCGCTCGAGCTCGAGGCCGAGCTCGCAGCCGAGATCGAGCCCGAGATCGAGCCCGCGCGAGGTGCCCGGAAGGCGGCCGCGCCCCGCGCGGCCGGTCCGCCCGTCCGCGGGCGGACCGAGCGGCACCGCCGCGAGCCTGCAGGGGACCGACCCCGCGTCTTCGCGGGGGCGCGCCCGTAGCCCGTCCCCCCGGGATCGGGGGTCGCTGTTCCTCCGGCGCGGCAACGGGGTAGTCTTGCGGCCGCGGAGACCACGATGGCAGAGGAGCGCGCGACCTGGTGTCGGCTCAACGAGTGCATGGCCGGGCTGGTGGCCACCATCGAGGGAGGCCGCATCGTTGCGCTGCGGGCCGACCCGGAGAACGTGACGGGGCGCCACGGGACGTGCGGGCTCTGCACCGCGTCCGCGGGCGCCTCGGAGGACCCGCGGCGGCTCTCGCGGCCGAAGAAGCGGGTCGGTGATCGCTGGGAGGAGGTCTCCTGGGAGCAGGCGACCGCCGAGATCGGCGCCAGGCTCAAGCAGATCCGCAAGCAGTCGGGCGCGCGGTCGATCGGGCTCTACGCGGGCGCGCCGGTGGGGCTCGACGCGCGCGGGGTCACGCGCACCATCGCGGCGACGCTCGGGCTCGGCACGCCGAACCTGTTCTCGCCGCTCTCGACGCGCGGCGGGCCGTGGATGCGCGCGACGGAGCTCGTCGTCGGGCACGCGGCGGCGTTGCAGCGCGACGTGGGCCGCGCCCACTACGTGATCCTGCTCGGCGCCAACCAGGAGGCGGAGGGCTGGGGGCCGATGCAGGCCGGCCGGAACCTCGCCACCGAGCTCGCGTTCAGCCGCAAGACGAAGGGCACGAAGGTGATCGCCGTGGATCCGCGGCGCACGCCGATGGCGGCGACGGCCGACCAGCACCTCCCGATCCGCCCCGGCACCGAGATCTTCTTCGTGCTCGGGCTCATCGACGCGATCCTGAAGAACGACTGGCGCGACGCGCAGTACGTCGACGACTACTGCTCCGCGCTCGGGCCGCTCCGCGAGGCGCTGGCGCCCTGGACGGTCGACCGTTGCGCCGACATCTGCGGGGTGCCCGCGCCGGACATCAGCGGCGTCGCGCTCAAGTTCTCGCGCGCGGCCATGGCGGTCGCGGTGCCGAGCGCGCAGGCGCTCACGAGCGAGCACGGGACGCTCACCGCGTGGGCCGTCCTCGTGCTGCACGCGCTGACCGCGAACCTCCTGCGGCCGGGTGGGCTCTACGACAACCGCGGCGTGCTCGACGTGCACGTCGTCGCGAAGCAGCTGCCCACGGACGGCGCGCCGCGCACGCGCGTGGGCGGCTTCCCGCTGTTCCTCCTGCAGGCGCCTGGCGCGATCCTCGCCGACGAGATCCTCACCCCGGGCGAGGGGCAGCTGCGCGCGCTCGTGTCGCTCTACGGCGACCCGGCGCGGGAGCTCCCCGGCGGCGCGCGGCTGCGCGAGGCGCTCGGCACGCTCGATCTGCTCGTGGCGGTCGACCTCGCGGACACGGAGACCACGCGCCTTGCGCACTGGGTGCTCCCCGCGACGCACCCCTGGGAGCGCGAGGACCTGCACCTGCACGACACCTCGATCCTGCCGTGGCGGACCACGCAGTACACGCCGGCGCTCGTGGCGGCTCCGGGCGAGGCGCGCGACATCGCCGACATCCTCCACGACCTCTTCAAGAAGGTGGGCCCCACGCTGCGTGGGGGCTGCTTCGGCCCGCACCTGCGGGTGCTCGGGAGCGTCGTCGCGGGCGCGGACCTCGCGAAGTGGGAGTCCCGGCTGCTCGACGGGACCGACGTGGTGTCGAGCTCCGAGCTGCGCGCGGCCGCGCACGGCTGGAATGGCGGCGACGTGGACCGCGCCACCTGGCGGGTGACCACGGAGTCGGGCCGCTTCGAGCTCGTCCCGGCGCCGATCGCCGACGCGCTGCGGACGCTGTCCGAGCCGGCGTCCGCGCCCGGGCGGGACCGCTGGCTCCTCACCTCCGCGGCGCGGGACGCGGCGGTGCGGCCGTTCGACCGCCCGTCGCCCGTGGACCCCGGCGTGACCCTGCACCCCTCCGCCGGCTTCGCGGAGGGCGCGCGCGTGCGCGTGCGGACGAGCGCGGGGGCCGTCGAGGCGACGGTGCACCTGGACGCCACGCTCCGCGAGGACACGGTCGACCTGCCCGCCGGCTACGAGGTGGACGCGCTCGCGCTCATCCCGACCGACCGCCTCGACCCCTTCACCGGGACACCCGCGGCCAACGGCCTCCCCTGCTCGGTGGAGGCGCTCTGATCCTGCTGGCGCTCGCCGCCTGCCTGCCGACGGCCCCGCCGGCCGCCGACGCCGACGCCGACGTGCGCGCGCTCGAGCCGATGTACAGCCAGGCCGGGCTCGAGGCCGACGGCGCCCCCGCGCTCCGCGGACGGCTCACCGGCACGTGCGCGGGCCGCGTGTACGTCGAGGTCGGCTCCACGAACCAGGCGCGGCCCCTGTCGTCGACGTGGGCGGAGCTCGGGGTGTACGTCCTGCGCGTGCCCGCCGCGGTGCCGGTGCGCGTGCGGTGGGGCTGCGATCCCGACGGCGACGGCATCGTCGCGGCGGACGCGCTCGCCGAGGCGACGCTCGGGCAGCTCTCGCGGGACCTGCCGCTCGACCTCCACGTGCCCGATCCGGCGGTGTCGGGCCGGCACACGCTCACCGTCGCGTCCACGCGCGCGGCGCCCCTGCTCCCCGCGAACGGCGCCCTGGCGGCCCCGGGGGCCGGGCTCCCGCCGCCGGACGCGCCCGCCCCGGCCGACGCCGCGGTCGGCCCGCCCCTGCCCCAGGGTCCGCCGCCGGACGCGGGCCCGCCGCCCCCGACGGGCTCGGCGCCCCCGCCGGCGCAGTAGCTACTCGATCGTCGGCGAGCTGCCGTCCAGGCCGGACGCGAGGAAGGACGACGTGTGCGAGAGCCCCTCGGCGCCGAGCAGCGCGTCGTGGCCCGCCGCGAGCTGCACGCTCGCGCCCGTGCGCCGCCCGTCGTCGGTGCTGACGTTCTCGGTGACGGGGAGCGTCGTGGTGGACTGCCCGTAGTCGTCGAGCACCGTGCCGGCGGTGGGGAGGTAGAGCGCGCGCAGCGCCGAGCGCAGCGAGCCCTCGGGCGTCTGCTCGTCCTCGACGCCGTGCACGATCAGCAGGTGCTTCGACTCGGTGGGCGACTCGCGCACGACGCCGAGCCCGTTGTTCACGGGGTCGGCGATCTCGAAGCGCTGCTGGAGCAGGTTCACCATCGGGTGCCAGCGCGTGAGCGCGGAGTCGGCGAACCCGGCCATGAGCCCGTGCTCGATGTCGACCGGCGCGTCCTCGTCGGAGAAGCGGTACACGCCCCACGCGGCGGGGTTCCCGACGACACCGCCCCGCACGTCGAGCGCCCAGGCGAGGAAGTTGACGCCGACGGAGGCGCCTTCGCCCTGCCCGACGAACCAGAGGTTGTCGGGGTCGAAGCGCAATTCCGAGCCGGTGGGGCTCTCTGCCCCGTCGGCCGACCACTCCTGGAGGAAGCGGACGGCCGCGCTCGGGTCTCCGCTCGCCTGGAGCTGGTTGCCGAGCCAGGCCTCGAGCGCCGCGGGGTCGACGTAGGTGGTGCCGCGCTCGCCGTGGCCGGGGAGCTCGAGCGTGAGGGTGGCGACGCCCTCCGCGGCGACGGCGCCCGCGAGCCCGTTCGTGGCGGCGTCGCGGAAGGTGCCGCCGAGGTCGGGGGCGTAGATCGAGACCGGCCAGCCCGACGCCGGCATCTCCCCGTCCGGCACCGTGAGCGAGAAGCACACCTCGTCCATCTGTTGCACGACCGGCCGCAGCGTGGTGGAGTCGTACGCGACGCTCCCGTCGGCCGCGCGGTAGTCCGGGACCGAGAGGCGGCCGTGGACCTCGGTGAAGCCGGTCGTGGCCTCGCAAACGCGCGTGCCGCCGTCGTCGCAGGGGCTCACGACGCCGTCGTCGCAGGCGACGAGCTCGCTGGCGGTGATCGCCACGTCGTCGGACTCGGCCACGTCGCGGAAGTAGCGGGTGCCGCGGGAGGGGTAGCCGGTCGTGAACACGGCGGCGCCGGCGATGACGGAGCTGTCCTCCCCTTCCCGCTCCAGGTAGGCGCGGAGCGGCGCGTAGGCATCCCAGGCGCGCGCGAGCGTGAGGTCGCCCGGCCGCTCCTCCTGGAGCATCACCTTCATGCCGTTGTCGCGCACGGCGGTCACGCCGTCCTCGTCCTTCACGCCCTTCGTGACCCACACCGCGTAGGTGTGGCCCTCCTCGAGCGGCCGGCCGTCGTGCACGCTCACCGCGAGCCAGTTCTGGCAGATGTACTTCCCGCGGCTGTTGCGGGTGAAGAACTGGAAGCCGGAGAGGTCTCCGTAGTCGGGCGCGTCCTCGTCGAGGCTCACCCACCGGATGGTGTCGGCGGTGACCGTGTCGAGGTCGTGGGCGCGCGAGAAGCGGAAGTACACGGTGGGGTTCAGCCCCCAGCCGGCGGGGCCGGACTCCAGGGCGGCGACGAGACCGGCGACCGCGGTGCCCTCGCCGGGATCGGGGAAGCCGGACAGGTCGGGCTTGCCGGTGGGGTCGAGGCGCGTGTCGTTCGGGAAGGGCAGCGCGAAGAAGTCGACCTCGCTCGGCTCGGGGAGGTCGGGCACGTCGAACAGCACGCGGAACTCGCCCTCGAGGTCGTCCTCGGGGCAGGCGCCGCCACCCCAGTAGGGGATGCCGATGTCGACGCAGGTGCCCTCGTCGCCGCAGTAGTGGCCCGCGAGGCAGTCGTCGTCGCCGCCGCAGCTCTCGCCGTCGGCGCCGGTGCCCGCCGCGCCGTCCTCGACGCAGACGTTGTCCGAGGAGCACACGAGCCCGTAGGCGCACTCGACGTTGGCGGAGCAGTCGCCGCCGGCCTCGATGCTGCCGAGCTCGCCGGCCTCCACGCACACGCCCTCGTGCCCGCACACGAGGTCGACCTGGCAGGACTCCTCGAGACAGCTGTCGCCGACCCCGGGGAGGATGGAACCCTTGAAGTTGTCTCCGCAGCCGGAGAGGACGAGCAGCCAGATGGTTCGCGACATGCCGCGTATGGTAGCGGAACCGGATACCTCTCGCCCGTGGCGGTGCACGAGCTCCTCGAACTGACGATCCGCGCGGGGGGCAGCGATCTGCACCTGCTCGTCGGCGCGCCGCCCTCGATCCGCGTGAACGGCGACATCCGGCCGCTCCAGCACCCGGTGCTCGACGGCGCGACGTGCCGCGCGCTCGTGGAGGAGCTCCTCGACGAGGAGCACCGCGCCGAGCTCCGCGGGGTGTGGCAGACCTGCTTCAGCATCGCGCCCGAGCTCCCGGCCGGCACCCGCCTGGGCCACTTCCGCGTCTCGGTGCACCTCCGCGACGGCGTGCCCGAGGCGGCCATCCGCGTCACGCCCGAGCGCGTGCGCACCCTGGAGGAGCTCGGCCTGCCGCCGGTCCTGCGCGACCTCGTCACGCGCGACACCGGCCTCGTGCTCATCACCGGCCCCACCGGGCAGGGCAAGACGACGACGTTCAACGCCCTCATCGACGTGATGAACACGCGGCTGCGGCGGAAGATCGTCACGATCGAGGACCCGGTGGAGTACCGCCACCGGCACGACCGCTCGCTCGTGGTGCAGCTCGAGGTGGGCACCGACACGCGCTCGTTCCCCGACGCCCTGCGCCACGCGCTGCGCGAGGATCCCGACGTCATCTGCATCGGCGAGATGCGCGACCTCGAGACCATCGCCACGGCGCTCACCGCGGCGGAGACCGGGCACCTCGTGCTCGCGACGCTCCACACCCCGTCGGCCGCCGGCACGATCAACCGCATCATCGACGTGTTCCCCTCCTCGCAGCAGTCCCAGGTGCGCGTGCAGCTCGCGACCACGCTCGCGGGGGTCGTGTCCCAGCGGCTGCTCCCCCGCGCCGATCAGCGCGGGCGGGTCGTGGCGTGCGAGGTGCTGCTCGCCAACGACGCGGTGCGGAACCTCGTCCGCGAGGACAAGCTCCACCTGCTGCCGAACGTGCTCACGACCGGGCGCGCGGCCGGCATGCAGCGGCTCGAGGACCACCTGCGGGCGCTGCTCGAGGGCGGTCGCATCTCGCGAGCCTCGGCGGCGGCGGCCGCGAACGACGTGCGCGTGATCGTCGACCTGCTCTGATCGGACCGCGCTTTCAGCGCCCTGCTTTCCCCCGGCTTACCCGCTGGTCGCCGAAGCGGGAGCAGGGGTATGATCCTCCCATGCGTCGTACCGGATCCACCGCTGTCCAGGTCGCCCTCGGGATGACCGTCCTCCTCGGCGCAGCCGCGGTCGTCATCGACTTCGGCCGGGGCCGGGTCCTCAAGCAACAGCTGCGGAACGCCTCCGAGGCCGCCGCGCACGCGGGCGCCGCCCAGCTCGACGGCACGACCGAGGGCCTGGACGCCGCGCGGACCATGGCCGTGAGCGTGGCGGCGTCGAACCTCGTCGGCACCGACCCCGTCGTGCTCGACCCGAACACCACGAACGACCCCGCCGGGGACATCGTGCTCGGGTACTGGGAGGACGAGGTCTTCTACCCCTCCACCGACCCGTCCATCACGACGACGGTCCAGGTCGTGTCCCAGAAGCCGGACGTGGCGACCTACTTCGCCGGCGTGGCGCTGGAGGAGCCCACGATGGACATCGGCGACTTCGCGATCGCGCAGGGCGGCGGCCCCGGCGCGTCGGACTGCCCGTTCCCGCTGGCGATCCCCGACTGCGAGCTGACCGCGCTCCCCGACATCTGCGACGGGGAGCTCTTGCTCACCAGCGCGCGCGTCGACAACGGCGCGTGGGCCCGCCCGGGGTCCACCCAGGCCAACGCGAACTTCATCCGCGACTCCCTCGACCCGTCGGTGTGCGCCGCGGCCAGCGGCCTCAGCGACATCCTCACGCTGAACAACGGCCAGGTGAACAGCGCCTTCCCCGAGATGGGAGACGCGGTCAACGACTACGGGGTCGCCTGGGACACGTCCCTGTACGGGACGCTGCCGCCGCAGTCGACCGGGAGCGTCGTGAGCCCATACGGGAAGGCGCTGATCGGCCAGATCATGGTCTTCGACGATCCTGACGACTGCGTGGACACGACGTTCACCGGCGTGCACGAGGTCGTCGGCTTCGCCACGCTCATCATCTACGACGTGATCAACCAGGGCAGCAACAAGCAGATCAAGGCCAAGACCTACTGCACGATGAACCCCGGCGGCGTGGGTGGCGGCGGCTTCTTCGGCACGCTGGTCCCGCCGAACATCGTCCGCTGACGCGCACGGCCTGACCCGGCCGTTCAGCGGGCCGCCCGCGCCTCCGCGTCCACCGGCTCGCCGAAGCCCTCCGCGTAGAGCCCCGCGTACGCGCCCCCGAGCGCGAGGAGCTCGGCGTGCGTGCCCTGCTCGACCACCCGGCCGGCGTCCATCACCACGATGCGGTCGGCGTGGACGATCGTGGAGAGGCGGTGCGCGATGACGAGGCAGGTCTTGCGCGCGAACACGCGCTCGATGGCCTCCTGGAGGAGCTGCTCGGTCACGGGGTCGACGCTGGCCGTCGCCTCGTCGAGCACGACGATCGCGGGGTCGCGTGCGAGCGTGCGGGCGAGCGCGAGGATCTGGGCCTCGCCGCCCGAGAGGTTGGCGCCGCGGTCGCGGACGCGGTGGTCGAGGCCCTCGGCGCGACGCTCGGCGAGCGCGCGGGCGTTCGAGAGCGTGAGCGCCTCCTCGACGCGCGCGGGGTCGAGGCGGGGGTCGCCGAGCGTGACGTTGAAGCGCAGCGTGTCGCTGAAGAGTTGCACCTCCTGGCGCACCGAGCCGATCACCTCGCGGATGCGGCGCGGCGCGATGCGGGAGAGCTCGACGCCGTCGAGCGCGATGCTGCCCTCGTAGCCGTCGTGCACCCGCGCCAGGAGCCGCACCAGCGTGCTCTTGCCGGAGCCCGTCCGGCCGACGACGGCGACCACCTCGCCGGGCTTCACCTCGAGCGAGACGCCCTGGAGGACGTCGGGCCCGTCGGGCCGGTAGCGGAAGCGCACGTCCCGGAGGCGCAGGTGCCCGGCCGGCGCGGGGAGGTCGGCGTCGCCGGCGGAGATGCGGTCGTCCACGCCGAGGAGCCACACGATCTTCTCGAGGGCCGCCCCCGCGCGCTGGAGGAACGTCACCTTCCCGGAGAACTCCCTGAGCGGCCGGAAGAGCCGATCGACGTAGTCGACGAACGCCACGACGAGGCCCACGCTCACGGCGTCCGGGCCGACCACGCCCACGCGGCTCGCGCCGTACGCGAGCATCAGCGCCACGCACACGCTCGCGACGCCGTCGATGATCGCGTAGAGGGCGGCGTCGTAGTAGTTGTTGGACACGTTGGCGTCGCGATGGGCCGCGTCGAGCGTCCGCATGCGGTCCTGCGTGCGCTCCTCCTGCCCGTAGAGCTGGAGGACCTCGACGCCCGCGAGCCGCTCGGCGAGGAAGGCGTTGAGCGACGCCAGCGCGTCCCGCACCTGGGCGAACAGGACGCGCATGCGACGGCGGAACAGCTCGATGACCCCGCCCAGCGGGAGCCCGACGCAGAGGAGGAGTAGCGTCAGGCGCAGGTCCAGCGCGAACATGGCGACGAGCGTGCCGCCCATGACGAGCACGTCGAGCAGGATGGTGATGCTGCCGGCGGTGAGCGCATCGTTGAGCGCGTCGACGTCGGAGGTCGCGCGCGTGAGGATCTGCCCGGTGGGCTGCCGCTCGAAGAAGCGCTGGGAGAGCCCGAGGGTGTGGCGGAACAGGGCCTCGCGGAGCCGGAGGATGCTGTTCTCGGCCGCCGTCGCGAGCAGGAGCGTGTACGCCGCCTCGCAGACGAAGCTCAACACCACCACGCCGAGGTAGGTGACCGCCACCTGCCAGAGCCCGACGGAGACGCCGGCGACGACGTGGTCGTCGAGCGCGTCCTTCAGGAGCAGCGGCTGGACGAGCCCGAGCCCGGCCACCACCGGGGTGAGCGCGAGCGCGGCGACGAAGCGGGCGCGATCGGGCCGGAGGTGCGGCCACGCGGCGGCGAGGAGCGCGGTGGCGGGCGGCGCCGGCCGGTTCGACGCGGGACGGGTCACGGAGCCTCCCGTTGCGCCGTCCAGGCGTCCCGGTAGGGGCCGGGGCGCGTGACGAGCGCGGCGTGCGTGCCGACGTCGACGAGGTGCCCCTCGTCGAGGACGAGGACGAGATCGGCCTGCTCCAGCGCGGAGAGCCGGTGGCTGACGATCACGCGGGTGGGCACCCGCCCGTCGGCGCGGCGCTCGCGGAGCATGCGGAGGAGCTGGTGCTCGGTGTGGTGGTCGACGGCGGAGAGCACGTCGTCGAGGAGCACGAGGTCGGCGGGGCGGACGAGGCCGCGGGCGAGCGCGACGCGCTGCCGCTGGCCGCCCGAGAGCGCGATGCCGCGCTCCCCGACCACGGTCTCGAGCCCGTCGGGGAGCGCCGCGAGGTCGACGGTCAGGGACGCCGCGGCCACGGCGCGCTCCACGTCCTCGCGGGGCGCGCCCATGCCGACGTTCTCGGCGATGGTCTCGGAGAAGAGGAACGGGGCCTGCTGCACCACGACGACGCGGCGGCGCCAGGCGTCGAGGTCCACGCGGTCGAGCGGCACACCGTCGACCAGGATGGTGCCCTCCGGCGCGTTCGCGAGGCGAGCGAGGAGCTTCAGGAGCGTGCTCTTTCCCGAGCCGGTGCGGCCGAACACGCCGATGGTCGCGCCGCCGGGGAGCACCACGTCGAGGTCGCGGAGGACCGGCGCGGCGGGCGCGTCCGGAAACGCGAAGGTGAGCCCGCGGAGCTCGATGGTGGGGCCGGTGGTCGACGGCGGGAGCGGCAGCGCACGGCCGAGGTCCGGGCGGGCGGGCACCGCGTCGAGGACGCCGTAGATGCGCTCGAGCGACGCCTCGGAGCGCTGGAACACCGGGAGGAGGATCCCGAGGAGCCGCAGCGGGACGAGCAGGTAGGCGACGAGCGCCACGAAGGCGGCGAGCTGACCGGCCGTGAGCTTGCCGGCCAGCGCCATCTCGCCGCCGATCGAGAGCAGCAGGAAGACGCACACCCCGCCGGCGACCGTGAGCGCCGGGAACACGAGCGCGCGGAGGCGCGCCATCTCGAGGTTCGAGGCGCGGAGCGCGGCAGCGTGGCCGGACAGCCGCGCCACGAAGGGCTCCTCGACGCAGAAGGCCTGCACCGTGCCGACGCCCTGCAGCGTGCCGAGGAGGTCGTCCGAGAGCGCCGCGAGCTGGGCCTGGGACTGGCGCTGGAGCGCGAACATGCGCCCCACGCCGCGCTGTACGGCGAGGAAGCCGACGGCGACCGGCACCGCGCACGCGAGGGTGAGCACCGGCGAGAGCAGGAGCATCTGGCCGGTGGCCATCGTGAGCGCGGCCACGACGTTGAGACCCTGCAAGAGCGCGAAGCCGGCGAAGGCGCGGGCGAAGGTCACGTCGCTCGTCGCGCGCGAGAGGAGGTCGCCCGTGGTGTGGCGGGCGTAGAAGTCGGGCTGGAGCCGCAGCAGGTGGGCGAACAGGTCCTCGCGGAGCGCGAACTCGGCCTGCCGGCCCGGCGTGAAGAAGAGCACGCGCGAGAAGGTGCGCGTCACGATGATCAGGAGGCCGAGGAGCCCGATGTGGATCGCGGCGTCGCGCACCCCCGGGTCCCCCGCCCGGAGCGCGTCGAGCCCGCGGGCCATCTCGATCGGCACGCGCACGGCGAGGAAGTTCGTGAGGAGCACCAGCGCGGCGCCGCCGGCGTACCACCACGCCAGCGGCCGTACGTAGGCGCGCATGAAGCGGCTGGTGTAGGACAGGCGGCCTCCCGTGACGGGCGCGCACCGCCGGTGGGCGTGGCGGGCGGCGCGCTCGTATCAAGGCGACGCCCGGCCGCCACGCGCCGCGCGAGGACCCGGCTGGCGGGCGTAACGTCGGCCACGCCGACTGCGGGTCGCGGGCTCCGCTGCGCGCGTAGCCCCGACCACGGCGCCCGCGGGCCCCGACGCGATACGCGCCCGCGATGGATCTCTCGTCCGCACGCCGCTCCCTCGACTGGAGGGCCCACCTCGCGCGCCGCCGCCTCGCGGAGGCGCGCTCGGACGTGCGCGTGGAGCGCACCGAGCTCCGGCTGCTCTCGGCCGCCGGCTACCCGCTCGCGGCGCGGCTCACGCGGCCGGCCGGCGGCGCCGCGCTCCCCGGCGTCGTGGTGAGCCCCGCGATCCACCACGGCCGCAGCGAGCTGGAGACCGGCGTGTCCGTCGTGACCGCCGCGGAGGTGGCCCGGCTCGGCTACGCCGTCCTCACCTTCGACCCGGCGGGCCGCGGCGAGAGCTGGGGCGAGGAGGACTTCGGCGGTCCCGAGCACCAGGACGACCTGCGCGTGGCCATCCGCGCGCTCCTGGAGGCGCCGGGCGTCGCGAGCGTCGGCGTGCTCTCCCTCTCCTTCGGCATCGTCGCCGCCGCCGGGGCGCTCGCGCGTTTTGCGGACGAGCTGCCCGTGCGCTGGCTCGTGGACTGGGAGGGCCCGAGCGACCGCGACATCGTGACGACGGGCGGCACCCGGCTCGTGCCCGCCGCGGGCCACACCCTCGACGACGAGGAGTACTGGCGCCCCCGCGAGGCCACGCGCCACGTCGGCTCGATCCGCTGTGGCTACCTGCGCCTCCAGGCCTGGCCCGACCACGCCCAGCCGCAGGAGCTGCGGCACGCGGACCGCCTGCTCCGCGCCGCCGCCGCGGGCGCGCTCCCCTGGTTCCAGGTGAACGACCACCCCCGCGGCACGATCCCGCCCCGCCCGAACTGGCTTGTGGGCGGACCGTGGGCCGCCAACCGGGCCATCCTGCGGAAGCTGGCCGACCTTCGTTGATCGGGGCGCGACCCCGGCCCGGGGGGGGGGGGGGGGGGGGGGCCCGGGGGGGGCGCGCCGCCGCCGGGCGGGGGGGGGGCGGGGGCCGGCCCCCCCGCCGGGGGCGGCGTGAACGTCCGCGGCCTCCGGCCCGCAGCCGGCCGCGCCCCCGGCGCCCGCCGGCCCCCCTCGCGCGGCTCGTGCACGAGCGAGGGCTTTCGCCCCCGCCTTCGGCGGAGCGGCGCGAGCGCCTCGGTCCCGAGGGGAGAGGGTGTCAGTATTTCCCATTTCACCCGTGCGGCCCCCCCGCTGGTTTAAATTGACAATCCGTCACACCCCTCCCAGCGCGCGAGGGGACCGGAGGGCGGGGCGGGCGTGGGGAGGCCGCGGGCCGGAGGCCATGCGAACGCGAGCGGCCCGCCCCGGTCGGCCCGCGCGCGGCGGGCCGACCGAGGGCCTCTGGCCCGAGTCCGGAGGGCACCGGCCCCGCCGCCCCGCGGCGGGGTCGCGCCCGGATCCCGGCCTCTCGGCGCTACTCGGCGGCGGGAGGCTCGCCGCCGGGGCCGCCACCGGGCCCCATGCCGGGGCCGCCACCGGGGCCCATCCCCGGACCGCCGCCCATGCCGGGACCACCGCCGCCCATGCCCGGACCGCCGCCCATGCCCGGACCGCCGCCCATGCCCGGACCGCCGCCCATGCCCGGACCGCCGCCCATGCCGGGACCACCGCCGCGGCCCATGCCGGGGCCGCCGCCCATGCCGGGGCCCCCGCCCATGCCGGGGCCCCCGCCCATTCCCGGGCCGCCCGCGACGGGGGTGCCGGTCGCGTCGCCTTCCTCGGTGGGGGCCGCCGCGCCGCCGCGCGGGTCGGGGACGAGCACGCCGTGGAGCCCCTCGGACTGGAGGAACGCGGTGCGCGTCTCCGCGGGGAGCCCGGCGACGAAGCGGACGAACGCGCCGACGGCGTAGGTGCGGTACTCGACCCAGGCGTCGAGCGCCGGCCGCGCGGCGTCCGTGTAGCGACCGCCCCAGCCTCGCTCGGAGAGGTCGAGCTTGCCGAGGCCCGCCACGACCTCCGCGGTGACCTTCTGGTAGGGCAGGTAGCGGGCCTGCACGTCGAGCTTCTGGCGCAGGATCTGCTCGCGCTCGGCCTCGGTGAAGGGCGTGGCGTCGACGCGCGCGAAGGGGTTCGACGCGCCCGTGCGCGGGTGCGACGCGACGAGCTCCGCGAGGATGGGCGGGTAGCCCATGCGCAGGCGGGTCAACATCTGCTCGTCGCTGAACGCGCCGAACAACGCGATCACGGAGGCGAACTGGCCCTCGACGTAGGCGCGCTCGGCGGCGACGTACGCGGCGGTGCGCGCGGCGAGGTCGGCCTCGGAGGCCCGGTCGAGCAGTGCCTGCGCGAGCGCGAGCTCCGCGGCGGCGATCTCGGTCTCGGCGTGGTCCTCGCGCAGCGCCGCGTCGGAGGCGACGGTGCGGAAGCGCTCGAGGTCCGGGGCCTCGATGTCCGGTCCCCAGCTCGTCTCGATGAACGACGCCCCGAGCTCGAGGCTGCGGAAACCCTCCGGCGGCTGGGGCGCGGTGGGCGCCGCGTCGGCCGTCGGCGTTCCACCGGGCGTCTCGGCGGGGGGCTGGTCGCATCCGGAGAGCGCGAGGACGAGGAGGAGGCTCACCGACAAAGCGCCGAAACTACTGGACAAGCACGCCCCCGGGCGGCAGAGCATACCACGTCTGGACGCACGCCTTCGGGTCACCGAAGGTCGCGATCGACTGCTCGGCGTACATCCGGAGCATCGCCTGCATGCGGCCGGTCTGCGCCTGGAACCGCCCGCCGGTGGAAGGCCCGACCCCCGGCGCACACCGCACGTCGACCAGCGCGTGGACCCGCTCCTCGACGCCGGAGGCGCCGCCGTCGTCGCGCCAGAGCACCTCGGGCGTGAGCACGGTGACGCGGGGCCGCCCGGCGAGGAACAGCGCGAAGGTGCCGCCGTCCTCCCAGGACGGGTTGAAGAGCCCCCGCGAGGCGAGGACGTAGCAGCGCGCGGTGGGATCGAGCCCGGCGCACACCCGGTCGACGACGGGGAGCACCGCGTCGGCGTTGATGGGGTTCCAGTAGACGCGGAGGTAGTTGAGCGGGCCCGGGGCGGCCCAGGCGCGGAAGACGCGCGGGAGGTCGCGGACCGTCTCGTAGCGGAGGAGCGGTGGAACGTGCAGGACGAGCGCTCCGAGTACAGCGACGGTCACGACGACGCGACGGGCGCGCGGGACGGACGCGGCCCCGATCCCGGCCAGCAACGCGAGGGCGACGGCCGCGAGGGGGAAGTTGTCGGCGCCCACGTGGAAGATCCCGACGGCGACGAGCCCGCCCGCGATCCAGAGCACCGAGAGCGCGACGACGGCGGCGCGGAGGTCGCGGGACCGGAGCGCGACGAGCGTGACGACGGCGAGGGGGAGGGCCCACACGAGGACGGGGAGGCCGAGGTTCTGACCGAGGGCTGGCCAGGGCGAGCCGACGGACATCGCGTACTGGCCGGCGGAGGCGGCCTTCCGGGAGACGTAGAGCGCGAGCGAGGGCCCGTGCCACGCGATGCCGGCGAGCACCCCGACGAGCACGGGGACGAGCCGCGCGCGGGCGCCGCGCCGCCACCCGACGACGACGACCAGGAGCCCGAGCGGCACGCCGAAGGGGAGCCCGGTCTGCCGGATCGTCTCGCCCACGAAGAGCAGGGCGCCGACCCCGACCGGCCCGAGCCATCCGCGCGTGAAGCCCGGCGCGCGGAGCCAGAGCGCCACCGCGCCGATCAACGCGGCGGCCTCGGGATGGTGGATCCAGTGGGTGCGCGCGAGCACGTGCGTCTGCGGGAAGCCGACGACGGCGATCGCCGCCACCGCGCCCGCCAGCGGGCCGCCGACGGCACGCGCGACGCTCGCCGTGCCGACGAGGAGCAGGAGGAGCCACGCGCCGTCGACGAGCTCCATCGTCGCGACCGAAGGCGGCACGAGCGCGCCGAGCGCCGCGAGCAGCAGGCTGTAGGGGGTGTCGACGACGCGCCAGTCGACGGCGCCGTGGTCCCGCCAGCCCAGCACCAGGTTGCGGAACGGCGTGTAGTACTGGCCAAGGTCGGTGGGGGCGCGCTCGTCGACGAGGCAGAAGCGGACGTGCAGCGCCAAGCCGGCCGCGACGACGAGCGCCGTCACGAGATCGAGGCGTCGGCTCCCGGACGGCGCGCCGGTGGGCTCCGCGGGCGCCCCCTCGGTGACGGCGCCCGGGTCCGCGCCCGACACGCCTAGTTGCCCTCGCGCCCGAGCTCCGCGAGCAGGAAGGCGTACATGTCGGCGCTCGACTCGATCGCCTTCGACACCTGGTCCGCGCCGCCGTGGCCCGCGTTCCGCTCGATGCGGAGCAGGGTGGGGGCGCGCGCGCGCGTGGCGTTCTGCACGGCGGCCACGAACTTGCGGGCGTGCATGGGGTCGACCCGGTCGTCGTGGTCGGCCGACATCATCAGGAGCGGCGGGTAGGCCGTCCCCTCCTTGACCTGCTGGTACGGCGAGTAGGCGGCCAGGACGGCGAGCTGCGCGGGGTCCTCGGCGGTGCCGTACTCGGGGATCCAGGTGCGGCCGCTGCCGAAGAGGTGGTAGCGCACCATGTCGAGGAGCGGCACGGAGCAGACGACCGCGCCCCACAGGTCGGGCCGCTGCGTCATGGCCGCGCCCACGAGGAGCCCGCCGTTGCTGCCGCCGTTGATGCCGAGGTGCGCGGGGCTCGTCCAGCCCTCGCGGACGAGGTACTCGCCGCCCGCGACGAAGTCGTCGAAGACGTTCTGCTTGTTGGCGCCGCGGCCCGCGTCGTGCCACTCCTTGCCGTACTCGCCGCCGCCGCGCAGGTTGGCGACTGCGTAGATGCCACCCGCCTCGAGCCAGGGGTAGATCGAGGAGCGGAACGACGGCGTGAGCGACACGCTGAAGCCGCCGTAACCGTAGAGCAGCGTGGGGTTCTTCCCGTCCTTGGGCGCGTCCTTCCGGCGCACGAGGAACATGGGGACCTCGGTGCCGTCCTTGGACGTGTAGCGCACCTGCTCGACGACGTAGGGCGACGGGTCGATGGGGAGCTCGACCTTGCCCCAGAGATCGACCTGGCCGCTCTTCACCGAGGTGCGGTACACCTGCCGCGGGCTCGTGAAGGAGCTGAACTGGAAGTAGGCGTCGTCCTTGTCGGGGAGCCCGGAGAGCGCCGACGCGCTCCCGATGGTCGGGAACGGGATCGTCCGGACGGGCTTGCCCTCGGGCGTGGCGAGCCGGAGCTCGGAGGCGGCGTCCTTCAGGTAGGCGAGCGCGAGGTGGCCGCCGACGATCGTGAGGTTCTCGAGCGTGGCGTTCGGGTCCTCGCGGACGATCTCGACCCAGCCGGCGCGGTCGGGCTTCGCCACCGGCGCGCGGAACACGCGGCCCTTGGGCGCGCCCTCGTCCGTCCAGACGTAGAGCTGGTCCTTCCAGACGGTCATCGAGTAGATGGCGCCCTCCCCCTTCACGAGGAGACGGAAGTCCTTGTCCTTCTTGAGATCCTTGACGTAGACGTCGTTCTCGTTCCAGCCGCGGGACACGTACGCGAAGAGGTACCGGCCGTCGGCGCCGAGCCAGGCGCTCAAGAAGGTCTTCGGATCCCCGGTGCGCTCCCGGACCACGGGGTCCTTCGCGGGGTCGGTGCCGAGCGCGTGGTAGCGGATCTCGGTGTAGCCGGGGCGCGCGTCGACGGGGATGGACGGGTCCGTCGGGAGCCACTCGTAGTAGAAGCCCTTCCCGTCCGCGGTCCAGTCGGCGTCGGCGTACTTGGCGCCCTCGATCACGTCGGTCGTCGAGACGGCGCCGGTGTCCACGTCGATGACGTGGAGGACGGCCTCGTCGGCCGCGTTCGGGCGCTGGGCGTACGCGACGCGCTTGCCGTCCCACGACGGCGCCCAGTCCCCGAGGGACACGGTTCCGTCGGTGCTCCAGGTGTTGGGGTCGAGGAGCACCTTCTCGGGTCCGTCGCTCCCCTCGCGCCAGTAGAGGACGGCCTTCTCCTTGTCCGCGTGCGTCCGCATGTAGAAGTAGCGGTTCCCGCGGAGCGTGGGCGTGCCCACGGCGTCGACGTAGTAGAGCTCCTTGAAGCGGGCGGCGAGCGCGTCGCGGCCGGGGAGCCCGCGCAGGACCCCGCGGGCGTAGTCGTCCTGCGCGCCCATCCAGCCCTGCACCTCGGCGCTCTTCTCGTCCTCGAGCCAGCGGTAGGGGTCGGGGACGGTGAGGTCGCCGAGGGTGTCGACCACGTCGACCTTGCGCGTGGCGGGCCAGGGGGCCGGCGGCGGCGTGACGACGGCGTCGGCGGCGGGCGCGGCCGGCGCGGGCACCACGTCGGCCGGGCGGGCGCAGGCGGACACGGCCAGGGAGAGGACCAGGGGGACGACGAGCCTGCGCACGGGCACTCCTCGTAAGGGCGCGGCCATAACATGCACCCGCGGAATTCTGTTACCCTCCGATGATGTCCGTCCGGGCGTGTACTTCCTGATGCTCCTCGTCCCGTTCGCGGCCGCGTTGGCCGCCACTCCGCCCTCGCTGGAAACCCCCGTCTCGTCGGGTATGCGAAGCAAGAAGGACGTCGGCGTGGTCATCGCCGTCGAGGACTTCGCCACGCTCCCCGACGCCGTCGGCGCGAAGAAGGACGGCGCCGCCATTCGCGGCTGGCTGGCCGCGACGCGCGGGGTCGACGAGAAGCGGATCTCCGTCCTGGAAGACGCGACAGCCGCCAGCGCGCGCACGGCGATCAGCCGCGCGGCCCGCGAGGCGAAGCGCGCCTCCACCCTGTGGATCTACTGGGCCGGCCACGGCGCCTGGCTCGACGGGAAGCGGGTGCTGCTCGGCGCGGACGCCGATCCGGCCGCGCTCGGAGACGCCGCGCTCCAGCTCGACGACGTGATCGAGCTCGCCGAGGACTCCAAGGCGAAGCAGGTCGTGATCGTGCTCGACGTGGGCTTCGGCGGGCGCGGGCGCGACGGGGAGACGTTGTTCCCGCCGCCCGAGACCGTGCCGCCGCTCCCGACCCGCACGGACGCCAGGGTGAGCGTGTGGAGCGGCACCACCGGCGCCGAGCCCGCGTACCGCTACCCCGCGAATGACCACGGGCTGTTCAGCTACCTCGTGGTCGGCGCGCTGCGCGGCTGGGCGGACGGGCAGATCGGCTCGCCCGCGGACGGCGTGGTGAGCCTCCAGGAGGCCCAGGGCTACGTGGCCCGCGTCGTCCGCCAGCTCGGCGGCGGCGAGCAGAAGCCCGGCAAGGACACCCGCGCGGACGTGACCGCCTGGACCCTCGCGGCGGGGGCCTTGGAGGCGGGCCCGTCCAAGGAGGATCTCGCGGCGCTCGCGCTGACCGAGAAGGCCCGGCGCGTGCGCAAGGCCGAGGAGGCGCTGCTCACGGTCGCCAAGGCCGAGTGGGAGGCCCTCGCCCCCACCACGACCGCCGCCACGCCCGAGGCCGAGGCGGCGCTCAAGGCCTTCCTCGTGAAGTACGACGCCGCCACCGTGCCGGTCGACGGCGCCCAGGTGGCCGTGGCCGTGCCGTATGTCGCGGAGGCGCGCGCGAAGCTCGACGAGTTCGCCCGCGCCGCCGCGAAGAAGAACAAGAAGAAGAAGAAGGTGAAGCGGAAGAGCGCGAGGTCCACGGCACCGCCGCCGCCGCCGGTCGCGACGGCCGCGTGCCAGGACCTCCTCCCGCTCGAGCCGAAGGCCATCACCGGCGAGCTCACGCCGGACCTCGTCGCCTGCCTGGAGAGCCGCATCGGCGAGGAGCCGCTCCTCACCACGAAGGACAAGCTCTCGCGCATGCTGATGGTCAACGCGGACTCGAAGGGGGACATGGCGGAGTGGACGCGGCTCGCGGCCCGCCACCTCGAGGACTTCGACCGCTCGGATCCCGACCTCTGCTTCAAGTTCGCCCTCGTCCTCTCCCGCGGCGACATCGAGGACGCCGAGCTCGTGCTCAAGTGGTCGGACTACGCGCTCGAGAACAAGCACGTGTGGGACGGCCCCACGTACATGTCGCGCGTCTACAACCTCCTCCGGCTCAAGGCGGAGACGGCCACGCGCATCTGGCACGACGCCGAGGACGACTTCATCGAGGAGCGCACCGAGGAGAACGAGGTGGCGGCCGAGCAGGCCCGCGGCTTCGCCAAGGACGTCGCCCGCGAGTGGCTCGACTACGCCCGGACCAGCGCGCAGCCCGTGGATCGCGCGTTCGTCCTGTGCGAAAGCGCGTCCGGGAACCCCGCGTTCTGCAAGGAAGGCTGACCCGCCGCGGGGCGTGACGCGCGTCCGCGCGCGGCGCCGGGTTATCCCCGGCCCCCATGCCTCGCGTGTACATCAAGACCTTCGGCTGTCAGATGAACGAGTACGACAGCGGGAAGATGCGCGCCCAGCTCGGTCCGGCCGGCTTCGTGCCCACCGACGAGCTCGACGACGCCGACCTCGTCATCGTCAACACCTGCTCGATCCGCGAGAAGCCCGAGCAGAAGTTGCACAGCTTCCTCGGCCGCATCCTCCCGCAGAAGCGCGTGCGCCCGGTCACCGTCGCGGTCGCCGGCTGCGTCGCGCAGATGGACGGCGAGCGCATCTTCAAGAAGTACCCGGCGGTCGACCTCGTGTTCGGGCCGGACGCGGTGGCGAAGATCCGCGAGATGGTCGACGCCGCGCGCACCCAGCGCGTGCTCGACACCGAGTTCTTCGCCGCGGACGGCTACCCCTTCCCCTCCGACCTCGATCCCGACGCCGTCGGGAAGGTCGGCGCGTTCGTCACCATCCAGAAGGGCTGCGACAACAAGTGCACCTTCTGCATCGTGCCCTCCACGCGCGGGGACGAGGTGAGCCGGCCCGCGGACCAGATCCTCGCCGAGGTCGAGGGGCTCGTGGCCCGGGGCGTCCGCGAGATCACGCTCATCGGCCAGAACGTGAACTCCTACGGGCTCAAGGTCCCGGGGATGCCGACGTTCGCCGAGCTCCTCCGGGCCGTGCACGCGATCGACGGCGTCGAGGTCATCCGCTACACGACCTCCCACCCCCGCGACATGGGCGACGACGTGGTCGCCTGCTACGCCGAGCTCCCGAAGCTCGCGTCGCACCTGCACCTCCCGGTGCAGAGCGGCTCCGACCGCGTGTTGAGGCGCATGAAGCGCTTCTACACCCGCGCGCGCTACCTCGAGGTCGTGCGGAAGCTGCGCGACGCGCGGCCCGATCTCGTCCTCACCACCGACGTGATCGCCGGCTTCCCGGGCGAGACGGACGCCGACTTCGAGGAGACGATGTCGCTGCTCGACGAGGTGCGCTTCCACGGCTCGTTCAGCTTCAAGTACTCGCCCCGCCCCGGCACGCCCGCGCTGCGTCTCCTCGACGACGCGGTGCCGGACGAGGTCGCCCAGGAGCGGCTGGAGCGCTTCCAGGCGCGCCAGCGCACCATCCAGCTCGAGGAGCACGCCCGGCTGGTCGGCGCCACGGCGCGGGTGCTGGTGGAGGGCCCGTCCGCGCACGACGAGGGCGTCGTCTGCGGGCGCACGAGCACCTTCAAGATGGTGAACTTCCCGGGGGACCCGGCCCTCGTCGGCCAGTGGGTCGACGTGCGGGTGACGCGGGGCTTCGCCAACACGCTCCGCGGCGAGCGCGTCGATCAGAGCTCGCCGGACGCCGCCATGCCGATCAACACGGCGAAGTAGATCAGGTAGACGAGGAAGAGGCCGACGTAGAGCAGCGACAGGGTGAGGCCGATGCCGCCCGACACGAGGCCCGCGTTCGCGGCGGCCTCGAGGCCCGGCCCGCGCGTGCTCGGGCTCGACCGCGCGCGCACCCCGTACCAGAGCGCCATCCCGGACAGGGGCAGCGCCAGGAACCAGGGCAGGTAGCAGAGGCAGGGCCCGAACGCGCCGAGCGCGAGCGCGGCCACGCCGCTCCAGAGCGCGAGGACGGCGTCGCCGGGCCCGTCGGCCGGGGTGGCCTCCGGGAAGCCGTAGGGGTCGGACGCCATCCGGCTGCGATCAGAGCTTGTAGTTGACCGAGCGCGTGAAGAGCAGCGTGGGCTTCGCCGCGGAGGACGCCGCCTTGCCGACCTTCACCTCGATCACGCCCGCGGTCGCCGGGACCGGCGTGAACACGCGGAAGAACTGGATCGACGGGCCCTTGTCGGCGATCGCGTCGCGGGTGACCTGCATGCGCTGCTCGGCGACCTTCTTGCCGTCGGCGTAGGTCTCGGCGACGAGCCAGTAGGCCACGCCGTCGAACTCCGCGCGGCTGCGCGCGTAGAGCACGGGGACCTCGATGACGACGGCGTCCTTGTCGGCGATCACCACCTGGGGCGCCCAGTTGTCACCGAGGATGTCCTTGCCGACCGGGTCGACGGGCATCTTGGTGCTGGAGCCCACGGACGAGCGGGGGTCGACGAACGCGGACAGGTCTTTCTCCTTGTCCTCCTCCTCCGGCTTCGCGGAGGTGAAGGTGGGGATGTCCATGTCGTCGTCCGAGTCCTTGAAGGAGCCCGCGTCGGGGATATCCGAGTTCTTCGACTTGCTGGAGTTGTCCTTGAAGAGCTCGTCCTCCTCGTCGACGACCGCCGGGGCGTCGGCGGGATCGTCGGCGAGGGCGGGACCGGCACCGAGCACGAGGGAGAGCAGGAGAGCGTGGCGCAATTGGGACTCCGTGTACGGGCGGTACGGGCGGACGGGGTCGATCGGCTCGGAGGGGAGGCCGCAGCCGGCAACACTGTAGACGAGGTGTGCGGAATGTCAAACCAAAGCGCGGCCGTGTCCTTCCCTCGCGGGAGCGCGGGCGGAGGGGTAGATTCCCGCCCCATGGTCGCCAACCCGTACCGGGTCGCGGACCGCCGCCAACGCAGCGCCCGCCGCCGCGAGCAGGGCCTCCCCGCCCGGCTCGCCGCCCTCGCCCCGCTCGCGGGTGCCATCGGCGCGGTGTGGCTCGCGCAGGATCTCTACGGCACACTCCTCGCCGGCGGCGAGGCCGCCTGGGTGGCCGGCTTCTCGGCGATCGCGAGCAGGGTGGGCCTCGTGATGGCCGCGCTCCTCGCCCTCTCCACCTACGACACGGTGGTCCGCGGGCCGGACCGCGGCGTGGTGGACCTCCACCCGCTCCTCCCCGGCGCCTGGCTGCGCGCGCGGACCGAGCTCCTCGTGCGCGATCGCGCGGGGTGGCTGCTCGTCGGCGCGGTCTTCCTCGCGCCGCTGTTTCCCCGGGTGGACGCGCTGCTGCTCGGCGCGCTGGTCGTCACCGGCGGGTGGGCGGCGGGCATCGGGGCCGGCCTCGGGGTGAACCTCGCGGCCCCCGGCCTCGCCCAGAAGCCCGCGCTCGCCGGGCTCTTCGACGCCATCCGCGGGCACAACCCGCGGCTCCAGGCCGCCCTCCTCTACGCGCCCGGCGTGGCGCTCGCGATCTCCGGCGCGGCCACGCTCGCCGCGTCCTGGGGCGCGAGCCGCGTGCTGCTCGGCGATCCCGGCGGCGCGGTAGGGCTCGCCGCGCCCTTCGTGGTCGCGGCCGGCGGGCTCGTCGTCGCCGCGCGCGCCGCCCCGGCGATGGCGGGCATCGGCGCCGTGCTCGGCGAGATCGAGGCCGCGTGGGCGCAGGCCGACACCGCCGAGGACGCGCGCGTCGTCTACCTGGAGTGGACCGTGCGGCTCGCCCCGGCGCCGCTCCGCCTCGGCCTCCTCAAGGACCTCCGCCACCTCTGGCGGGCCCATCGCGGCTGGGTGACCGGCTCCTGGGGCCTCGCGCTGCTCGCGGGCCTCGCCGGGTGGACCGACGCGCCCGACGGCCCCGAGCGCCTCGTGCGGGTCGGGGCCGCCGCGCTCGCCGCCTTCGGCTTCGTGGGCGTGCGGCTCGGCGCCTCCGATCCGCGCTGGCTCGACGAGATGCTCCCGCTGCCCGGCCGCCGCCCCGCGCGCGCCCTCGCGCTCTTCGCCTGCATGCAGGCCGTGATCCTCGTGGGGGGCCTCGCGCTCCTGATCCGGCAGGGCGCGGCGGCAGGGCCCGCCGTGCTCCGGCTCGAGGTGGTCGCGGTCGCGCTCGCGCTCGTGGCGGCCTGGGCCGGCGACGCGCTACGGAGCCGGGGAGGGCTCGTCTACCTCCCGGTGGCGCTGCTCCTCTGGTCGCTCGGAGGCGCGTCGTGATCGAGCTCGTGGGCGTGCGGAAGGTGTACGGACGGACGGTCGCGGTCGACCGCATCGACCTGACCATCGGGGCCGGCGAGCTCGTCGGGCTCATCGGCCACAACGGCGCGGGCAAGTCCACGCTGCTCAAGATGCTCGCGGGCCAGCTCCTCCCCACCGAGGGCACCGTGCGCGTCGGCGGCGTGGACGTGCGCGCGGATCCCGCCGGCGCGCGGCACCAGCTCGGGTTCGTGCCCGAGGAGCCGGCGCTCTACGACTACCTGACCGCCCGGGAGTTCCTCGAGCTCGTGGTCGCGCTGCGCGGGCGCGGCGACATCGACGCCGCCCTGGAGATGACCGGGCTCGGCGACGACGCGGACCGCCTCATCCGCGAGTACTCCCAGGGCATGCGCCGCAAGACCGCGCTCGCCGCGGCCGTCGTGGCGAAGCCGCCGGTCGTCGTGCTCGACGAGGCGCTCAACGGCCTCGACCCGCCCAGCGCGGCGCGCGTGAAGGCCGCGCTCCGCCAGCTCTGCGACGAGGGCACGACCGTGCTCCTCTCCACCCACATCCTCGAGACGATCGAGCGCGTCGCGGGCCGCGTGGTCATGCTCGCGCGGGGCCGCGTCGTGGCCGACGAGTCCACCGCCGCGATCGGCGCCGAGGGGCTCGAGCGCCTCTTCCTCCAGCGCATCGCGGAGACGGCGCCCGTCCCGAGCGTCGCGGGTCGATGACGCTCCTGCTCCTCCTCGCGGCCTGCGATCGACCGACACGCGCGGACTACGAGCGCCTGGAGAAGCGCGTCGAGGCGCTGGAAGCACGCGCGCGGGAGGAGCAGGCGGCGGCGCGCGCGGCCGCGGCGCCCCCGGCGGTCGACGACCGGGAGTCGAAGGCACGCCGGATGCTCGCCGAGCTCCAGCTCATCGGGCGTCCGGCGCCCCCGCTCGTGATCGACACCTGGGCGCAGGGCCGCGCGTCGCTCGACCCCGACGACACCGCGCTCGTCGTGTTCTTCGAGCCGACACACCCCGACGCGGCGGCGGGCCTCGCGAAGGTGCGGGACCTCGCGCGCGACCGGAGCGGCCTCGAGCTCATCGGCGTCGGGCGCGGCGAGGGCGTCGAGGGCTGGCTCCACGACAACCGGATCGGCTTTCCGGTGGGCCTCGACCGCGACGGCTCCGTGGCGGAAGCATGGCACCGCTCGGCCCCCGTGAGCGCGGCGCTCGTCAAGAAGGGCACGGTCGTCTGGACGGGCACCACCGCCGGATTCGGCGAGGAAGTCCTGGACAAGCATCTCTGACCCGGCCGCGCGACGGGCATTTTTCGGGGAGCGCCCCCCTGCTCCCCGTGATTACATGAGCCTCGTCCCGAACTCCGCCGATCGGTGGCACCCCTGCCCTGATGCGAGGAAACAATGCGTTCGATGCTCGTGCTGACGATCCTCCTCGCGGCCTGCTCCGGTGACGTGAAGACGCCGGCGCGCCCCGCCCCCGCCGACAGCTGCGACCTCTCCGACTACCCCGCGTCCTACACGCTCTCCGCCGCCGTCGAGATCCGGCGGGACGACCGGAACGTCCCGCACATCTACGCGCAGAACGACGGCGATCTCTTCTACGCGGCGGGCTACCAGGCCGCGACCGACCGGCTGTTCGAGCTCGACACGTTCGTGCGCGCCGCGAAGGGCACCCTCTCCGAGATCCGCGGCGAGGAGGCGTACAGCGACGACGTCACGGCGCGCACCTTCGCCTTCGACCGCTACGCCTGCGACAGCGTCGCGCTCGTCGCCTCCGAGCGCCCCGACGACTACGCGCTGCTCGTCGCGTACGTCAGCGGCGTGAACGCCCGCGTCGCGGAGATCCTCGCCGGCGACGCGCCCCTCCCCTGGGGCTTCGGCCCATCCGAGCTCGACTACCAGCCGGAGCCGATGACGGTCGCCGACATCGTCACCGTCGGCCAGCGCATCAACCTCGGGTATTCGAGCACGATCGAGTACGACATCCTCTACTCGCTGATGACGCGGCTCAACTCGTCGTACGCCGAGATGCCGGTCTTCGACCCGGGCCCGAACCGCTTCATCGTCGCCTCCACGGGCACCGTCGGCGCCGAGCGCGCCGCCGCGCCGCCCAAGCCGCCGCTCACGTGGACGGAGGACGAGGCCCGCGCCTTCCTGGGCGGCATCCGCGCCATCCGCGACTACACCTACCCCGGCGAAGGCAGCAACAACTGGGCGATCAACCCGGCCTACACGGACAACGGGCGCCCGCTGATCGCGAACGATCCGCACTCGAGCTTCCACGACCCGAACACGCTGTACATGCAGCACCTGAACTCGGCGGACGCGGGCGGGGCCTTCGACGTCGCCGGCTTCTCGTTCGTCGGCATCCCCGGCGTCCAGCTCGGCCACAACGCCCGGCTCGCCTGGGCGGCGACGACCAACTTCTCCGACCAGACCGACCTCTACGACGTGGCCATCGAGGACGGGAAGGCCGACATCGGCGGCAGCCGGGTGCCCGTGTCCGAGCGGGAGGAGACCATCCGGGTCAAGCTCGCGGACGGGAGCTTCGAGGAGCGCGTCCTCACCGTGCAGGAGGTCGAAGGGTACGGCGTGATCCTGCCCGAGGAGCTCCTCCCGGTGCCGAGCGGCCTGTTCGCGGGCGGCTCCGTGCTGGTCTCGTGGGTCGGTTTCGCGCCCACGAACGAGATCTTCATGTACCTCGACCTCAACCGGGCCTCGACGCTCGACGAGTTCGAGGCCGCCATCGACCTGCAGCGCGTCGGCATGCACAACTGGATGGGCGCCACGGTCGACGGCATCCGCTACCACACCCACGGCCTCATCCCCGACCGCGGCCCGGTCGAGACGCGCCCGCTCGCCAACCAGATCCTCGACGCCTCCGATCCCGCCACGCTCTGGACCGGCGCGTACCTCTCCGCCGACCACCTGCCGCACCTCGACGGCTCCCAGCCCTACCTCGTGTCGGCCAACAACGACCCCTGGGGCCACACCGCCGACAACGACCCGCTCAACGACGAGTTCTACTACGCGAGCTTCTTCTCGCCGGGCTTCCGCGCGGACCGCATCGCCTCGGAGCTCGAGCGGATGATCGCCGCCGGCCCGGTCACGACCGCGGACATGCAGGCGCTGCAGCTCGACTCCTACAGCTCCATCGCCGCCACGATGATCCCGCTGCTCGAGGCCGCCGCCTCCCGCATCGACACGGACGACGAGCTCGAGACCTACCGCGGCCGCGACGACCTGCTCGCCGCCGTGGCCCGGCTCTCCGCGTGGGACCGCCGCATGGATCGTGGCTCCGCCGAGGCGGCGCTCTTCCGCGCGTGGCAGGGCATGGTGGCCCGCCGCACCCTCTCGAGCGACCTCTCGCTCCTGTTCCTCCCGGTCGAGCAGGCCTCGCCGGTCACCGTCGCGAAGATCAACATGCTCGTGCACCAGCAGGGCATCGAGTCCTTCCTCGACGGGCGCGGCGACTACGACCTGTTGGGCGGCCTCGACGAGGCCCTCACCTGGACCGAGGAGCGCGGCGCCGCCCTCGCGGTGGAGACCTACACCTGGGGCGACATGCACCGCGTAAAGGTGCACCCGACCTGGGGCGACACGCAGTACCTCGCCGTCGACGGCGACGAGTCGAGCCCCAACGTGTCCGGCTGCACCTTCTGGGGCGAGGACGAGCCCGAGGAGCTCTGCTCCGGCGACGAGGGCCCCATCTTCCGCACGGTCACGGCCTTCGCGGAGGACGGCGTGCCCGAGACCGTCTTCAACGTCGCCTACGGCCCCGACGACGCGAGCACCACCGACTGGCTCGACGGCACCTACGACGCCTTCGCCTTCCGCCGCGCCGACGTCGAGGCCCGCACCGCGGAGACGCTCACGCTCGATCCCGAGTAGTCGGGGGGCCTCTTCTTCTTGGGGCGGGGGGGCCGAGCCCCCCCGCAACGCCCCCCCGACGCGCGCGTGCGTCGCGTCCCTCCGGCCAACGCCCCGCCCGTCAGCCACCCGCATCGCGACCGCCGCCGTGCGAAACTCCGCCGATGCACACGCTCGAACGCTTCGCGCGCCGCGCCACGGCCTGGGCCGAGACCTGGATGCCGGACGCCTTCGTCTTCGCCCTCGCGGCCACCCTGCTCGTGCTCGCCGCCGCGCTCGTCGTGGACCCCGCCGCCCGCGCCGCGCCCCTCACCCTCGTCGAGGCGTGGGGCAAGGGCTTCTGGGCGCTCATCCCCTTCACCCTCCAGATGTCCATGATCATCGTAGGCGGCTACGTCCTCGCGAGCGCGCCACCGGTGTTCCGGCTCATCGCGGCGGCCGCGGGGCTCGCGCGCTCGCCCAAGGGCGCGGTGCTGCTCGTGGCGCTCGCGTCGATGCTGACCTCGCTCCTGAACTGGGGCTTCAGCCTCATCTTCTCGGCCATCCTCGCCCGCGAGGTGGCCCGCCGCGTGCCGCGCGCCGACTACCGCGCGCTCGGCGCCGCGAGCTTCCTCGGCCTCGGGACCGTCTGGGCGCAGGGCCTGTCCGGCTCGGCGGCGCTCCAGATGGCGAGCCCCAGCTCCATGCCGGTGAAGCTCCAGGAGCTGGTCGGCGGCGCGATCCCGCTCACCGAGACCATCTTCCGCTGGCAGAGCATCGTGTGCGTGGTGGTCGAGGTCGCCGTCGTCGCCGCGGTGATGTGGGCGATCGCGCCCCGGGAAGGCCGCGGCGCCGCCGACCTCGGCGTCAATCTCGGGCCCGACGCGCCACCGCCGCTCCCGGCGCCCGCCACGCCCGGCGAGCGGCTCGAGCACAGCCCGCTCCTGCTCCTCCCCGTCGTCGCGGTGGGCTTCATCTACCTCGCGACCTCGCTGACGAGCCGCGCCACGTCGGTGTCCGCGGCGCTCAACGCGCTCGACTTCAACACCATCAACCTGTTCTTCCTGCTGCTCGGCGCGCTCCTCCACCGAACGCCCGCGTCGCTCTTGCGGGCGGTCCGCGACGCGACGCCCTCGGTGTCCGGCGTCCTGCTGCAGTTCCCCTTCTACGCCGGCATCTTCGGCGTCATGACGGGCACCGCGCTGTCGGCCTCGATCGCCGGGGTGTTCGTGCAGGTCTCGAACGCCACGTTCTACCCGGCGATGATCGTCCTGTACTCGGCCCTCCTCGGGCTCTTCGTGCCCTCCGGCGGCTCCAAGTGGGTCATCGAGGCGCCCTACGTGATCGAGGCGGCCCGCACGCTCGGCGTGCCCGACGGTTGGATGGTGGTCACCTACGACCTCGGCGAGGCCGTGGCCAACCTCATGCAACCCTTCTGGATGCTGCCCATCCTCGCGCTGCTCGGCCTCAAGGCGCGTGACATCATGGGTTACACCTACGTCGTGGCCGCCGTGCTGGTGCCGCTCGTGGTGGTGCTCGTGACGGTGCTCCGCCCCTGAATCGTGCCAGGACTACCGGCGCCGCCGCACCCAACCCAACCCGCCGAGCGCCAGGGCGAGCGGCACCCCGCCCGTTGACGTCGCGTCGCAAGCGCAGGCGCCATCGGTCTCGGTCGCGGCGGGGGCCACCGGCTCGCGCACCTCGATGTCCAACGTGGTGGTGGCATCCCCCGCGACGCCGAACGCGCTCAGCGAGACCGTCCACGTCCCCGCGGAGGGGAACTCGATGGTGAACCCCGTCGCGCCGTCGCCGCGCGCCACCTCCTCCCCCGCCGCGTCGGTCGCGAGCCAGAACCACGACTCGATGCAGACCTCGGGATCCGGCGTGGTGTTCTCGAAGCTCACCGTGAGCCCCGACTGGTTCAGCACCTCGAAGGCCGGCGCGGGCACCCCGCACACGACGAACACCTCCTGGCCGCACACCTCGTCGCCCAGGCACTCGTCGTCCGTGGATGCCCCGCACACCTCCAGTGTGTAGGTGCCGGGCTCGGTGTAGGTGTGGCTCGCCGACGCCCCCTCGGCCGTCGTGCCGTCTCCGAAGTCCCAGCGCGGCGCCGTCGTGTCGACGCGGTCGGCTTCGAGGGTGCAGTCGAGCGCGAGCGGCGCGACGTTGGCCTCCGGGAGGTAGCCGCAGAACGGGTGCACCCGGGGGCCGTAGAGCGCGCGTAGCCCCGCGATGTCGTCGTCGGTGAGGGTCTCTGCGGACACGTCGCAGGGGACGAACTCCCAGTACATCGTGGCCTCGGAGAGCTCCTCGGTGCACGTCTCCCCTTCCTCGCAGCTGTGGCCGAGGCCGAGGACGTGACCGAGGAGGTGGCTCGCGACCGCCTCGACGCCGTAGGTGTCGACACACCCTTCGTCCAGCACGTCCGAGAACTCGTAGCCGTCGTTGAAGATCGCGGTCGCCTGTTGGACGAGGGCGTACGTGACCCCGTTCCGCTCCACCCGGCCCCCGCTCATCAGGAGCGTGGAGCCGGCAGCATCCGACGGGACGATGCCCTCCGGATCGTCGAAGAGGACGCGGTGCTCGTCGCCGTCGGTGGAGTTGTCCGCGTCGGTCGAGCCGATGACGACGTCGGGCGCCCCGCACTCGACCGCGTTCCAGGTCGCCACCGCGGCCTCCCACCCCTCGACCCAGCCGTCCGGCCGGCCCGGCCCGTCGGCGAGGTGGAGGACGATGTCGCCCTCCTCCGCGGACCAGACCATCCCCGAGTGCTCCCAGGCAAACGCGCTACCGATCAGGACGAGCAACATCGACCTCTCCTAGCCGGCATCGGCGCGTCCGCAACCCCCCAGAACCGGGGGACGCGCGGGGTGGCCGGCCTTCTTCAGATGGATGTCAGATTCCTCGCCAGCCGGAGAAACCCAACTCCACGGTACCTTTGCACGCATGCGACGCTCCCTCCTCGCCCTCGTCCCGCTCCTGGCCTGCTCCGGTGAGGCCGCCGACACCGCGCCCGCCGACACGGCCCCCGAGGCCGACGCGGACACCGACACCGACACCGACACCGACACCGACACGGGCCCGGATGACAGCGGGGACAGTGGCGAGACGGGTGACAGTGGGGACACCGGTGACACGGCCGACACGGCCGAGACGGGTGACACCCCCATCGACACCGCCGACCCCGACACGGCCGACACCGCCCCCGACACGGGTGACACCGCCGGGGCCACTCCCTCCGGCCCCGCCCCCAGCGGCGAGATCGCGGAGGCCGACGCGGAGGCCTGGCTCGCGGCGGAGTCCTACGACTACGGCGGCGCGTGGGTCGCCCCCGCGGGGGACACCAACGGCGACGGCTTCGCCGACATCCTCGTCTCGTCGCCCATCAACACGAGCCGCGGCCCCACCGGCGTCACCTACCTGCTGCTCGGCACGCCCGCGTCCGGCACGCTCGCCGACGCCGCCGCCGTCCTCCTGCCCGACACCTCGGGTGGCGGGCGCGTCGCGATCGGCGTCGGGGACGCCGACGGGGACGGCCTCGACGACGTGCTCGCCTCCGGCGACGGCGCGCTCTGGCTCGTCACCGGCGACCCGACCGGGGACGTGACCCTCTCCACCGCGAGCGCGAGTTTCTCCGACGCCGACGGCCACTACCTCGGCTACGGCCTCGCCGCGGCCGACCTCGACGGCGACGGCGACCGCGACGTGGCGGTCGGCCGCTCGTACGGCTCCGACAACGGCGTCGCCGTGTTCGCGGCGCCCTCGGGCGGGCACCTGACCTCCGCCGACGCCGTCGCGCGGATCTCCGGCGTCACCTACGGCCGCCGCCGGGACGGCTCGGGCGAGTCGGACACCTACGGCTTCAACGGGGGGCGCTGGATCGACGCCGGCGACCTCGACGGCGACGGCGCGGCCGAGCTCCTCGTCGGCGACGTGGACGCCTCCGACGGCGCTCCCGCCGGCGGCGCCTTCTACGTGTTCGCGGGCGCCTCCCTGTCCGGAGACCTCGACGTGGCCGACGCGGACGCCACGGCGCTCGGCACCTCCATGTGGACGTACCTGGGCAACGAGGTGGCCTCCGCCGGCGACCTCGACGGCGACGGCTACGGCGACGCCGTCGTCACCGCCCCCTCGGAGTCCGCCGCGACCACGGGCGGCGGCGCGGCCTACGTGTTCGCGGGTCCCCTCGCCGGCTCGATCGACCCCACGGCGGACGCCGTGGCCACCCTCGACGCGGCCGACGAAGGCGACGCGCCGCTCGCCGCCGCGGCCGCCGGCGACCTCGACGGCGACGGCGCCGCCGACCTCGTGCTCGGCGCCCCGCTCTCCGGCGGCTCCTACTACGGCATGGGCTACGGCTGGTTCGGGGACGCGGGCGCCGCCTTCGTCTTCTACGGCACGTTGTCCGGCACCCACGACGTCACGGACGCCGACGCCGTCCTGCGCGGCGACGGCGAGGACGAGGTCGGCTACGCGGTCGCCGGCGTGGGCGACGTGGACGGCGACGGCTGGGACGACCTCGCGGTCGGCAGCATCGCCGGCCTCTGGGTGGAGTACGGCGGCTCGCGGTAGGCGGGCGACGCCCCTGCCAGGAGCGGTCAGCCGGCCTGGACGGGCGTCGCGGCCACGGGGGCCAGCCGGGCGATCATCTTGTCCACGATCGGCACCGGCGACCCGACCACCTCGTGGAACACGAAGCGGGCGCCCTCCGCGCACGCCCGGTCGCGGGGGCCCCGCCCCACGAAGTGCCCGGTCGCGTCGTGCATCAAGAGCGCGCGCGGGTCGGGCCGGAGCGCGTCCTCGGCGGTGGTCGCGTCCTCGAAGTGGAAGCCGATACACGCCTCGGCGCGCGCGAGGCCGGCGCGGTCCCGGTCGGTGACCACGGCGATCCGCGCGACCTCCGCGAGGCGGGCCAGCCGCTGGGGGTCGACGCGCGCGGCCTCCTTCCGCCACTCGCGCTCGGCGTAGAGCCGCGCCGCGCGCGTGGTGAGGTCGCCCGGGTCGAAGCCGCACTGGTTCACGATGATGCGCCAGCCGCCGGGCGGGATCGGGCGCGGGCGGCCGGCGCGGATCCAGGGGTGGGCGGCCCGCGCCACCTCCCACGGGCCGTCGAGCTCGCCCGTGGCCTCGAGCTCCGCGACGTCCGCGGGCGTGGCCCCCGAGAGCAGGTGGATCACCGACAGGATCGCCGGCCGCGTGTCGAGGAGCGCGTCCTCGAGCGACAGCACGATGCGGGGGCGCTGCCGCCGGGGCGCGGGCGGAGTCGCCCCCTCGCTCATCGCTTGCGCGCGGCGATCACGTGCATGAAGCGCACGCGGTAGCCGCGGTCGTACTCGCGGGTGACGAGCGGGACGCGGTCCTGCTGCTCCAGCACCTGCAGCCCGAGCGCCTCGAGCGCCTCCAGCAGCTCCTCCTCGGGCGGGTGCGCCGTCTCCGAGGGCTCGGCCGGCGAGTCGTACGCCGTCGAGATCGTGAGCAGGCCGCCCTTCCGGAGGATGCCCTCGCAGGCCACGAGCACCTCGCCCACCTCGTCGCCCACCTCGTCGAGCACGTTGCCGAGGTGCAGCCACCCGAAGGTCTGGGGCGCGAACGGGGGGCGCGCGGCGTCCGCCACGCACAGATGCAGGTTCGACGTGATGGGCTTGAACGGCACCTTCACGCGCCGGAGCCCGCGGCGCGACGTGGGGATGACCGTCTGCTGCAGCGTCCCGGTCAGGAGCCCCTTGGCGAGCAGCACGGCGTCCACCGAGCGGTCGAACGCCCAGGTGTCGCGGCCCATCGTCACCATCCGGCGCGCCATCGTCCCCACGCCGCAGCCCACGTCGGCGGCGGGGCCGGCCGGGGCGTGCTTCTGCGCGAGCGCGGCCGCGACGGCGTCGGGCGAGGTCTCCCCCAGGCTCGCGAGCCACTGGCCGAAGCCGGCCGGCGCCCCGAACAGGGACGGCGGCAGGTGCGGCGTCACCGCGTCCGGCAGGTCGGCGCGGCTCGCGTCGGCGGCGGCCGCGGTGCGCGGCACCCCGCTCGCGAGGAGCGCCACCGGGTCGGCCACGAGCAGCGGGACCCCGTCGATCAGGGGGTAGGTGACGTGGCCCTCGACGGAGTGCCAGTCCTTGAGCGGACCCCCGGTCCGCGGGCAGACGTACATCCGAGGATTGTCACACGTCCCTCTGCCCGGCGGTAGGACCTACAGGCGCCGGCTCACCGGGATCCAGAGGATGCCGCTCCGAAGCACGCGGACGTCGTCCCGCTCCAGGCGGATCTCGCGCTCGGTGGTCGCCCCCAGCGCGCGGGACTCGCGCTCGCGCAGCTCGGCCACCTTCGCTTCGAGCTCCTGTTCGAGCGCGAAGGCCGCCTCGCGCGCCTCCGCGAGCTCCGCGTCGATGGCGTCCACGCGGCCCGCCGCCGCCACCGTCTGGCGGCGCTTCGTCGCCACCGTCGTGATCGACTTCTTGCGGCCGGTGAAGAACGAGAGCACGGTCTCGCCCACGTTCATCCACTCTTCCGCCTGCCGGCTCGCGTGCGTCTCGGCCTCGCGCGCGCGGCGCTCCTCGAGCCGGCGGACGCGATCCTCCAGCGTGTCCGACTTGCGCTCGAAGCCGGTCCGCAGCGTGGCGAGCGCCTCCTCCACCCGCTCCTCCACCGCCGCGGCGCACCGCGCGTCGAACGCCGCGCGCGTCTCCCCCGGGCGGCCGTGGAGCTTCAGCGTGGGGTTCACCCACATGCCCCGGGTCTCCTCGGCGAGGACCCGCGCGACCACGTCCTTCACGATCTTCTCGACCTCCTTCGGCTCGTCGATCCAGGCCGGCAGGGGGTCGTAGGTTGCGCCGGCCGGGGGCGCGTCCATCAGGTCCGCCTCCAGGAGCGGCAGCACCAGCGGCGCGAGCGGGAGCGCGTCCTCCAGCGGGAAGAAGACGCGCGACTCCTCGCGCTCGTCGACATAGCCGGCCTTCTCCTCGTCGAAGCGCACGGACAGCCGCACGAGCAGCGCCGGCCGGAGGTGCCCGACCTGCCCCGGAGGCGACGCTTCGCGGTGCGGCTCGGCGTAGGGGGTGAAGGCGCCCTCCAGCCGCGCGGCGAACACCACGCGGGGATCGAGCCACCACTGCGAGCCCGGGTAGCGCGGCGCCGGCGTGGTCGCGGTCGGGCTCGCGGCCGGAGCGGCCACCGTCGAGGCGGTCCGCGCGGTCGTCGGGCGCGGCTTGGGCCCGCCCGGCGGCGGCGCGACCGCGCCGGCGTCCACGAGCGCGCGGATCTGCGGGCGCGTGAGCGGGCCGGCGAGCCACACCCGGGTCCAGCGCGTGTCGAACACCTTCGCGCCCCGGCCCGCCTGTTGGAGCACGAAGCGACGCGGGCCCGCGCGGTCCAGCAGCGCCTCGGCGTCCCCCCGGTCCATCCCGGCGGCGGTGAGCCCCTCGGCCACCCGGTCGCGGTCGTTCCGCGTCTGGAGCCGCCCGACGAACCACGTGCCGGCGTTCGAGAGCGCCTTGTAGTCGAGATCCACGGGGTTCTGCGTGGCGAGCACGGTGCCGACGCCCACGGCGCGCGCCTGCTTCATCAGCGCGAGCAGCGGGCGCTTCGCGGGCGGGTCCTTCGGGTGGGGCGGGAGGTAGCCCCAGACCTCGTCGAAGAACACCAACGCCCGGAGCGCGCTCGTGCCCGCGAGCCCGCGCGACCAGGCCGCGACCCGGTCGAGCAGGAGCCCGACGAAGAACTGCCGCTCGTGCTCGGAGAGGTGGGCGAGCGAGAACACGTTGATCGGCGTGCGGCCGTCGGCCGGCGCGAGCATCGCGGGCACGTCGAGCGGCGCGCCGACCGCCCACGCCGCGAACGCGGGGCTCGCGATCAGCGCGTTGAGCCGCATCGCGAGCGCCAGGCGATCGTCGGGCGGGAAGAACTTGTCGGTCGGAAAGACGCCCACCTTCGCGAAGGGCGGGTCGACCAGCGCGGCGAGGAGCGCCTCCAGGTCGGGGTCGTCCCCGCGGGCCCAGGCCTCCTCGAGGATGCGCGAGAGCACGATGTGCGCGGGGCTGCGGACCGGGTCGGCCGTCTCCCCCACGAGCCCCAACAACGCGCTCACCGAGCCCAGGACCAGCTCGCGGCGCGCCTCGTCGTCGAGCGTCCCGGTCGGCCGGCGCAGCGCGGCGAGCACGTTCACGCCGAGCCCCGCGTCCGAGCCGGGCGTCCACACGCGCACGGCCACCTTCCCGGCCCACCGCGTCGGCTCGTCGGGGGCCATCCCCCACTTCGCCTGGCCCGCCCGCCACGCCGCCGCGCTCGCCGCGTCGGGCTCGATCAGCGCGAGGTTCGTGAGGTCGCCCTTCGGGTCGATCGCGATGATCGGCACCCCCGCGTTGGCGACCTCCTCGAGGAGCCCCACGCACAGGCCCGTCTTGCCGCTCCCGGTCATGCCCACACACACGCCGTGCGTCGTGAGCGCGTTCGCGTCGATCACCACGCGGCCGCCGTCCTCGTCACCCAGCCAGAGCTCAGCCATCGCGTCCTCGGGGGCACGGATCTATC
>CAYWGD010000030.1:0-64715 GCA_964457335.1 uncultured Enterobacteriaceae bacterium
ACGCCCCCGCCCCCGGGGCGGTCGGCCGGCGCGCGGCCGGCCGACCGAGGGCCTCCGGCCCGAGCCTGGAAGACACCCGACCCGGGCGTCCGCGCCCGGGGCGCGCCCAGCCGGAGCCGCGCCCGGGGGCCTACCGCTCCATGTCCGCGGGGCTCCACGGAGGCTCGGTGACGATGCGCACGTCGGCCTCGAAGCCGACCTCCCCGAGCGCGTGCGCGCAGGCCCCCACGAGCCAGGAGGCGAGCGGGCAGCCGGCGGTGGTGGGCGTCAACGCGACGTGGGCGACGTTCTCCTCGATGTCGATGGCGCGCACCATGCCCATGCGCACCACGTCGATGCCCGTCTCGGGGTCGATGACGCCCCGCAGGGCGCGCAGCGCCTCGCCGGCCTCGCCGGTCGCGTGGTGGATGGCGTTGGACGGGGCGTCGGGGGCGAACAGGCCCTTCAGCGTGTCGAGGAAGCTCACGGGACCTCCGAGGTGGTGCCGGGCAGCGCCACGGCGGCGCGCCAGGCCCGGAAGACGTTTCGGCCCGCGCCCGCGACCGTCGCGAGGTGCAGGGCGGCGCCGAGCGCCAGGAGGGCGGCCCCGGCGCGAGCGAGCGGCTCGACCGCCACGGCGAGCCCCCCGACGAGGAGGAGCCCCCCGACCACACCGGCGGCCGCCTGGGCCCACGCGACCCGCGCGTCGACGAGCGAGGTGGGCGCCGCGCTCGAGCGCCCGGCCAGCACGCGCGCCCAGAGCAGGAAGGGCACGACGCGCGCGGCGACGCCGTGCTGGAGCGGCAGGAGCCAGAGGACGAACGCGGCGGCCACGAGAACGTGGGGCGCGACGGCGCCGGAGACCGCGCCCACGGCCACGGCCGACAGCCCCACGAGCGCGCCGGACGCCTGGACGAGCCCGGGCCCCGCGTGGACGAGGCCCCGCGCGGCGCCGAGGAGGCTCCGGAGGAGCAGCACCACGGCGAGCGCGGCGCCGGCGGCCCAGAGCGCGGGCGCGGCGGCGGCGAGCCCGCCGAACCAGAGGAGGCCGGCGACGAGGAGCAGCCCGGGCGGCGGCTCGCGGCCCAGCGCGAACATGGGCAGGAGCAGCCCGGCGAGCCCGATCTCCCAGCCGCCGATCCAGCCCACGGCCAGGAGGGCCACGTGGCGGCCGATCCCGGCGACGGGGTCGGCGAGCACCGGGTGGCCGAGCGTGCCGGCGTAGAGCGCGGCGGCGTAGCCGAGCCCGACCCACGACGCCGCCTCGGCGCCGAGGAGCCACGCGCGCACGCCCACCCGCCCCCGCGCGCGGGCCAGGAGCGCCGCGACGGTGAGCGAGCGCGCCACGAGCCCCGCGATCACGAGGGCGGCGCCGACCGCGCCGAGGAGCGTGGGCCCGGCGAGCCCGATCCAGAGGCACGACGCGCCGAGGACCACGGCGGGGCCGGCGCCGCGGGCGACCGCGAGGGCCCAGGGCGGGAGCGGGGTAGCGGTCACGACGGGCGTGAGCTGCCAGCCCGCGCCCAGGACGGGCAGGAGCAGCCCGCCGATGACGACGAGGTGCACCCCGAGCAGCAGCGCCGGCCAGCCGTACCACCCCGCGTGGAGCGGCGCGCCCGCGGCCACGACGAGCCAGCCCGCGAGCTCGGCGAGCAGGCCGACGCCCATGGGGAGCGCGACGAGGCCGAGGGGGACGAGCGTGGCGGCGGGCGGCGCGCCCGCGATGCCGCCAGGCGCGATGCCGCCAGGCGCGACGCCGCCAGGCGCGACGCCGCCAGGCGCGACGCCGCCAGGCGCGACGCCGCCAGGGTCCCCCACGCCCGACGCCGACCCGGACGGCCGCGAGGTGGCGCCACCGGTGCCCGCGCCGAGGACCCCGTCGCCGGAGCCGCCCCCGACGCGCCGCGCGCCACCCCGCCGCTCACCGCCGTCGGACATCGATGACCACCGCTTCGGGGGTGTGCGTGATCGTCCACGCGAGGCCGCGCTCCTGGAGGTGGGGCCAGAGCAGCGCCGGCTCGCGCGCGTGCAGGATGCGAAGCGGGAGCCGGCCCGCGTCCGCGGCGGCGAGCACCCGGCGCATGGGCTCGGGAGGCGCCAGCTCGCGGACGTCGACCTCCCAACCGCCGTCGACCGCCACGGCGAACTCGGCCAGCTCCGCCGCGTCGTCCTCCTCCGGCGCGGCCGCCGTGGGGGCTCCGCGCCCGAACGTCACGTGGCACGCATCCCCCTCCCAACGGGTCCACGCGCCCCACCCCTGCCGGCCGAGGAGCCCGACGAGCGGCACGGGCTCGAAGGGCGCGACCACCGTGAGCTGGCCGCCCGCGGGGACCGCGCGGAGCGCCTTGAGGATGGCGGCGAGCGGGTCCTCGCCGGCGGCGAGGATCGGGCGCGCGTCGAACACGGTCACCCGCGCGGCGTCGAACCAGGGCGGCGCCGGCTCCGCGGGGCCGCGCGGCGCGGGCGGGAGGTGGGCGGCCCGGGGGGCTTCGGCGCCGGCCGGCGGGCCGACGGGGCAGTTCATCACCGCGACGAGGGCGTCCACGTCGACGCCCGCGATGCGCGCGGCGTCGGCGACGGTGACGAGCTTCGGGAGCACGCGCCCCAGCACCGGGTGGTGGAGCCGGGCGAAGGCGGGGTGGAACGCGGAGAGCACGTCCCGCAGCTCGGGGCGGCGCGCGAGCGCGTCGGAGACGCGCGTGGCGGCGGTGATCATGGGAGGGCTCCGGGAAGCGGGATGGACGCGGCCCGGGGGCGTCGCGCGCCGGCGAGACCGCCGACGAGCGCGCTGGAGTTGCGATGGGACGTGGTGCGACCGGGCATCGTGCAAGCAGACCGTGTGCACGAAAGCCCTGCAAGTCGCGGGCCACTGTCGTTGGGCGGCCCTCGGGAGGGGCGGCGGACCTCGGGGGAGCGGCGACCCCCGGGAGGGGCGGGGGCCCTCGGGGGGAGGCCTTCAGAACTGGATGGTCCGCTCCGCGAGCGGGAGGGCCGCGAGGTGCCCCCGCTCCGCGTAGAACCCTCGCCAGAGGCGCAGGTAGCCGTCGAGGAGCTCGTCCGGGGTCAAACGCGCCGGGCGGAACACCACGTTGGCGTCGTTGTAGCGCCGCCACTCGCGGGTGAGGATGCGGCCCTCCCGGTCGAGCCGGCGCCACGCCGGGGTGTTCGGGTACGGCGTGAAGACGGCGAACTCGGCCTTCCGGATGCCGCTCCGATCGGCGAAGTCGAGCATGCGGTCCACGGTGCCGACGTCGTCGGCGTCGTTGCCGAGCAGGAAGGAGGTGTAGGGCTCGATGCCGTGGTCCCAGGCGCGGCGGATCGCCTCGTGGGCCTGGGCCAGCGCCGCGGGGTCCCGGCCGGTGAACGCGCGGGTGGTGATCGGGTCGAAACCGCCCACGAGGTAGAACATGTCGACCCCTGCGGCCTTCGCGCGCGCGAGCAGCGAGCTCGGCGCGGCCAGGATCATCGGCATGCTGATGCCGACGTAGGAGATGACCGACAACGCGCCGCCGGCCGACGCGCCGGCCTCGGCGAGCGCGTCGAAGAGCTCGCCCATGCGACGCCAGCCCGCCGTGCCGGGGAGCCAGCCGGTGTCCTCCGTGAGGCAGGCGCGCTTGCCCCGCGCGGCGAGCGCGGCGGCCTGGGCCTGGACGTGTTGGAGCGGGAACGCCCGGATCTTCTTCCCCATCGTGCCGGGCAGCGCGCAGGCGTCACACGCGAGCGGGCAGCCGCGGGACACCTGGAGCGGGTAGTCGTCCGGCTCGAAGCCGAGACGCTCCTGGTCGATGTAGAGGCCCACGGCCGGCGGCGGCAGGGTCGCCACGTCCGCGTACACCGGGCCGTAGACGGGCTTCAGCGCGCCCCGCCCGCGGGCCGCGGCCTCGGCGTCGGCGAGCACCTCCCGCCACACCGGCTCCCCCTCCCCGATCACCACGGCGTCGACGTGGGGGGCCACCTCGGCGGGCATCATCGTGGGGAAGATGCCCCCGGCGACGACGCGCTTCCCCATGGCCCGGAAGTGGTCGGCGAGCGCCAGCGCGCGCGTGGCGGCGGGCGTGAAGAAGCTCAGCGCGACGAGGTCGGCGTCGGTGGGCGTGTCCGCGGGGGCGAGGCGATCGTCGCGGTACTCGATCTCCCAGTCGGGCGGCGTGCACGCCGCGAGCGACGCGATGCCGAGCGACGGCGAGCCCAGGTACTCGTTCATCGGCACCCACTGCCGGAGCTCCGGGTGGCTCTCGGCGTGGCGGTCGAAGCGCGGGTAGACGAAGAGGACCTTCATGCGGGCACCTGGGAAGCGAGGGCCCGGTCGAGGAGCCCGGGGTCGGGGAGCGGGCGGAGGAGCCGCGCGAAGCGGGCGCGCGCCTCGTCGAGCCAGAGCTCGGCGAGGGCGGCGTCGGCGTCGGAGGCGACGGCGCGCACGGCGGCGTCGGTGACGTCGCGGAGGATCGCGGCCTCGCCGAGCGCGTGGAGCAGCGCGGGGCGCGCGAGGAGCCGCGCGCCGTGGGCCCGGGCGAGCTCGTCGCGGAAGCCGCGGACGTCCGCGTGGAGAGCGTCGGCGGACGCGGCGAAGGTGTCGGTCGAGACGCTCGACCCACCCGCACGATCGGGGGGGCGTTGCGGGGGGGCGGAGCCCCCCTGCCCCAAGAGAGGCACCCTCGAGACGGGCCGCGTGGCCTCCACGAGGCCGCGATGGACGCGCAACACGTCGTTCGCACCCTCGAAGATCCGCGTGATGCGGGCGTCGCGTAGCAAGAGCGCGATGCCGGTCTCCTCGATGAAGCCGGCGCCGCCGTGCAGCTGGAGCGCGTCGTCGACCACGCTCCAGGCGGCCTCGCTCGCGAACACCTTGGCGGAGCCGGACAGCGCGGCGAGGGCCTCGGGATCGGCCTGGCTGGCGGCATGCCGCACGATCGCGCGCATGGCGAAGGCCCGCGCGTGCATGGCGGCGAGCTGGGCGCGGACGACGTCCATGGCGAGCAGCGCGCGGCCGAACTGCCGGCGGCTCGCGACGTGCGCCCGGGTGGCGTCGATGGCGGCGCGCGCGGTGCCGCAGCAGCCCGCCGCCATCACGGTGCGCCCCCACGCGAGCACGTGCGCGAGGTGCGCCATCCCCTCCCCCGGCGCGCCGACGACGCGGCCGGGGTCGACGCGCACGTCGTCGAGGTGAAGCGTGGTGGTCGACGAGCCGCGCAGCCCGAGCTTGTGCTCCTCGGCGCCGGTGACGACGCCGTCCTCGCGCGCGAGCAGCAGCAGGCTGTGCGCCCGCGCGCCGAAGTCCGGCGTGGCGGCGGTGATCGTGAACACGTCCGCGAAGCCGCCGTTGGTCACGAAGATCTTCTCGCCGTCGACGCGCAGGCGCCCGTCCGCGCCGCGCACGGCCTTCGTGCGGATGGCGCCCAGGTCGCTGCCCGCGCCGGCCTCCGTCGTGGCGAACGCGGCGACACGCGCGCCGGTGGCGAGCCGCGGGAGCCACTCGTCGCGGAGGGCGTCGCCGCCGAACGCGACGAGGCCGCGCGTCCCGAGGCCGAGGTGGAGGCCCACGGAGGTCGCCAGCGCCCGGTCGTGGCGCGCGAGCCCGGCGATCACGTCGCCGATGGCGACGAGCGAGACCCCGAAGCCGCCGTGCGAGGCTGGGATGGAGAGGCCGAACAGCCCGAGCTCGGCGAGGCCGCGGAGCAGGGGGCGGTCGATGCGGGCGCGCGCGTCGACGGCGCGGGCGTCCACGTGGCGGGCACAGAAGGTGTCCACGCTCGCGAGCAGCGCGGCGACGATCTCCCCCTCGTCGACCGGGGCGCTGTCAGACACGGGCGAGGTGCCGCTCGGCGAGGTCCACCACCTCGCTCACCCGCTCGATGCCCATGGTCTCCTCGAGCTCCACGTCGATGCCGAACTCGTCGGAGAGCATGCCGAGGAGCTCCATCGCGGCGACGGAGTCGAAGCCGAGGTCGGCGCGCAGGCGATCGTCGGGGCGGATGCGGTCCGCGGGGGTGGTGCAGAGCTGGGCGAGGAGGCGGCGCACGCGCGTCTCGGTGAGGGAGGAGTCGGGGATCACGTGGGCTCCGGGGTGGGGGGGAGGAGGCGCTGGCGGCGGGCCCAGGCGTCGAAGGTGTCGAGGGTGTCGGCCAGCGGGCGCCACCGCGCGCCCAGGGCGGACGCGGCGAGCGCCGTGTCGAGGGGGCGACCGTGGAGGACGAGGTCCACGAGCTCGCGGGGGAGCGGCGCGCGGGCGCGGGTGGCCTCGGCCTCGGCCTCGGCGGCGTCGGCCCAGGCGCGGGCGGCGGGCGCGGGCAGCGGAGAAGAGGGCGGGCGCGTGCCGTAGCGGGCCGAGAGCGCCACGAGGAGCGCGTGCAGGCCGACGTCGTGGCCCGAGAGGATCACCCGGCGCGGCGGCGCGGGCATCGTGGCGAGGCGGGCCACGGCCGCGCCCACGTCGCGCGCGTCGACCAGCGAGACGAGCCCGTCGGGGTGGATGGGGTCGAGCCCGCGCGCCACGGCGAGGAGCAGCGCGCACGTCCCGACGCGCCGGTCCTCCGCGCCCAGGCACCCCGACGGGCAGGCGATGACGGTCTCGAAGCGCCGCTCGGCCGCGACCAGCGCCTCCATCTCCCACTTGAGGTCGTGGTACACGCCGAAGCCCGGCGCGGCGGCGAAGACGTGCGACTCGTCGCTGGGCCCGGCGGGGGCGGGCGCGACGGTGGCGGTGCTCGAGACGTACACGAGGCGGCGCACGCCCGCGGACGCGGCGGCGTCGAGCAGCGCGCGGGTCTGGCGCCGGCCGACGGCGAGCGTGCCCGCGCGGTCGAGCGAGCTCCGCGGGTAGTGGGCGCCCGCGTGGACCACGACCTCGGCCCCGGCGAGGTGGTGGGCGAGCGCGGGGTCGTCGAGGTCGACCCGCTCGGCCCGAAGCCCCCGGGACTGGAGCGCGAGGCGCGGGGCGGTGCTGCGCTGGCCGCACCGGGGCTCGACGCCGAGCGCGCGGAGCGCGTCCACGACGTGCACGCCGAGAAAGCCGCTCGCCCCGATCACCAGCACCGACACGCACTCCCCGGGAGGGCCGCCACCGTAGGCCGCGCCGTGCGCGCGGGACATCGGACGATCGTCCGATGGGCGGGCGCGCACGGTCCGCCTCTCAGCCGATGGCGCCCAGGGCGAGGGCCCGCGCGACGGCCTGCGAGCGCGTCCGCACGCCGAGCTTCCGCATCGCGTGCTCCATGTGTGTGCGCACCGTCGCCCCCGAGAGCCCGAGCCGCGCCGCGATCCGCGCGTTCGTGAGACCCCGCGCGACGAGCACGAGCACCTCGCGCTCGCGGGGGGTCAGCGGGTTCTCGCCCTCGGGCCCCTCGGGCGCGCGGAGGGCCACGACCCGCGCGGCGCCGACCGAAGCGCACTCCAGCTCGACGGCCCGGCCCCGCACGGAGACGACGCCGTGGTGGCGCTGCTCGCCCCGCGCCGGCCCCGCGTGGGCGCACGGCCCGCACACGGCGCGCCCGTCGCGCCCCTGGGCGTCGACGAGGAGCCGGCACGCGGCGCCGTGGGCCGCCCCCAGGAGCGCCTCGGCGGCGGGGTTGGCGTGGACGACGACGCCGTCGGCGTCCGTGACGAGGATCGGGAAGGGCGCGTCGGGCATGACGGGAGGGCCAGCACCCGCCGTGCCAGGGCCCGAGGTCCGGCCGAACGGGCGCCTGGCGGGCCCCACGGCGCCGGTCGAGCGCGCATGTGTCAGACCGCACACCCCCCACGCGCCACCTGACACAGCGGACGGGGAGATCCGGAGACGGGCGCCACTCAAGGGAGTGGCACATCCGTTGCTCTCCAGGCGGCCCTCCGGAGGACCGCATGTTCCCGCTCCTGCTCGCCCCCGCCCTCGCCGCCGCGCCCGCCGCCCAGCCCGACAAGCCGGCGAAGCCCGAGGTGGAGGTCGACGTCTCCGCCGAGTACTCGTTGTGGAACCTGCAACAGGGCAACTTCCTGCTCGGCGCCGACCACCCGCTCGACGACGTGGCCGTCACCGTCCAGAACCTGCGGGTCCGCGCGGCCGTCGGGCGCCCCCGCTACGGCATCGTGGCGCGGCTCGACGCGGCGCAGGGGTGGTGGGGCGTCGACAACGCCCCTGCCAACGGGTACGCGCTCACGACGGACAACGCCGGCACCACGTCGACCACGCGCGTCTACAACGACGACGGGCTCTTCCAGGACAAGGACACCTTCTACGGGATCCACTTCGACCAGGCCTACGGCTGGGCGAGCTTCGGGCCCGTGGAGATCCGGGCGGGGCGCCAGTACTACAGCGTCGGGCACAAGCTCGTGCTCGACGAGGACTACGACGGCGTCACCGTGCTGCTCTTCCCGGAGGGCCGCGTCCGCGCCGAGGCCTTCGGGGTCAAGGTGAGCGAGGGCAGGAACGCGACGACGCTCCCCGGCTCCGCGCTCCTGTCCGACCTCGACGACAACTCGGACGCGAACCTGTTCGGCGCGAAGGTGCGGTACGTGTCCCCCGCCGTGAACGCCGAGCTCTTCGGACTCTACTACGCCGACACGATCGCCGACGACTGGGCGTGGCTCCCCCAGGGGCTCGGCTACAACCGCCCGCGCTTCACGCCGCAGGCCGCCACCCTCGGCGCCGTCGGGCTCGCGGCCGACGGCACGCTCGCGAAGTCCTTCGCCTGGAAGCTCGAGGGCGACGTGTTGTTCGGCGAGGACGCCATCGCCAACGCCGACCACGCCGCGGGCGCCGTCGACGTGAACGACGGCACGCTCTTCGGCTGGAACGCCCTCGCGGACGCGAAGTACACGCTCCCCCTCCCCGTCGTCGCGGACGTGGGCGTGCTCGCGGGGTTCGGCTCCGGCGACGCCGACCCGCGGTCCGGGGCCGGCAACGTCAACAAGATCTCGACCATGGGCCTCTGGTCGCTCACGAACGTGTGGGAGGACTCCGTGATGCCCGACCTCGAGGGCATCTGCGCCCAGGGGCTCGGCTCCCCCGCGTCGCGCGGCTACCGCGAGCTCGAGAACACGACGGCGATCCAGGGCCGCGTCGGCGTGAAGCCGCTGAAGCCCCTCCGGATCGAGGGCTCGTTCACCTGGCTCCGTGCCACGCAGCCGGTGTACGGCTTCGACGCGACCGGCGCGCCGACCGACACGACGTCCCAGGATCTCGGCTGGGAAGCCGACGCCAACGCGCTGCTCTCACTCCGCGACGACGGCGTCTACGCGAAGGTGCTCTTCGGCTGGTTCCAGCCCGGGGAGGCCGCGGGGCTCCTCGTCAACGGCACCACGGATCACCTCGATCCCGCCTGGGAGGTCAAGACCGAGGCGGGCGTGCGCTTCTGACGGAGGCTCAGCGGACCCGCGGGTCAGTGGATCGGTTCTTGCTCTCTCGAGGGTGGTGATGTTGCTCCTCCTCGTCCTCTCCGCGTGCGACACGGGCTTCGCCGACCCATCCCGGGAGCTCGGCGAGCCCGTGCCCGACGGCCCGCGGCACCCGACGGAGATCCACCGCCCCGAGACGCTCGGGGTGGCGGACACGCCGCTCACGGACGTGAACGGCACGCCCATCGGCGTCGCGTGCGTGACGTGCCACGGCCCCGATCCCGCCACGTCCTGGGCCGCGCGCGCGGGGGAGCCGTTCCATGCCGGCGTCGCGCTCACGCACGGGACGCTCACCTGCGCCTCCTGCCACGACCCCGCGGACCGGACCAGGCTCCGCCTCGCCGACGGCACGGGGCTCGAATTGCCCGACGCGATGACGCTCTGCGCCCAGTGCCACGGCCCGCAGTTCCGCGACTACAGCCGCGGCTCCCACGGCGGGATGACCGGCTACTGGGACACCCGGCGCGGCCCGCGCGAGCGCAACAACTGCGTGGACTGCCACGCGCCGCACGCGCCCGCCTACGCGAAGGTCCTGCCCGTGTTCCCCCCGGCCGATCGGCGGCCGCTCGCCCACGAGGAATGACATGGACGAACCGACACGCCGCGCCGCGATGAAGGCCGGGGGCGCGACCCTCGGCGCCGCCGCGTTCGCCCGCGCCCTCGCCCCGCTCACCGAGTGGAGGGAGGACGTGTCGGTCGAGGCCTTCCTCCAGAAGCACTACAAGGAGCTGTCCCGCGCGGAGATGGAGCAGGTGCTCCGGCGGTTGGAGGACGAAACCTACGTCGAGCACGGCGTGGAGGTGTCGATCTCCGATCCCCGGCCGACGCCGGGTGTGTCGTTCGGCTACGCGCTCAACCTCTCCGTGTGCGTCGGCTGCCGCAAGTGCGCCGAGGCCTGCCACGTGGAGAACAACCACGACCGCGCCACGAACAACTCCTACATCCGCGTCCTGGAGATGAAGAAGGGCAGCATCGACCTCGAGCTCGGGCGCGTGGACTACGACCACCCCGTCCCGGACGACGAGCGCTTCTACATGCCCGTCCAATGTCACCAGTGCGACAACCCGCCCTGCGTCAAGGTGTGTCCCGTCGAGGCCACCTGGAAGGAGCAGGACGGCATCGTGGTCGTGGACTACAACTGGTGCATCGGCTGCCGCTACTGCGAGGCCGCGTGCCCCTACCACGCGCGGCGCTTCAACTGGCAGAAGCCCGAGATCCCCGCGGACGAGATCAACCCCGACCAGGGCTACCTCTCCAACCGCATCCGCCCGCAGGGGGTGATGGAGAAGTGCACCTTCTGCCTGCACCGCACGCGCAACGGGCGGCTCCCCGCCTGCCTGGAGGCCTGCCCCACCGGCGCCCGCGTCTTCGGGGATCTGAACGACCCCGCCTCCGAGATCCGCTGGGTGCTCGAGAACAAGCGCGTGTTCGTCCTCAAGGAGGACGTCGGCACCAGGCCCCGCTTCTTCTACTTCTTCGACGAGTGACCATGCACCCTTCGCCCGCCGACGGCGCGCCCGCGCCCCCGATCCGGTCCTACCCGCAGTTCCTGTGGAAGGCGCTCGGGGTGGCGACCGACGGATCGTTTGGGTTCTACGCCTGGATGACGGCGCTCACCGCCGTCTTCCTCGTCGGGGTGCACGCCTTCGCGCGCCAGTTCGCGCACGGCCTCGCGCTCACCGCCATGACGGACCACGTCAGCTGGGGCATGTACATCGGGAACTTCACCTTCGCCGTCGGCCTCGCGGCCGGCGCGGTGATGATGGTCATCCCGGCCTACCTGTACCACGACGAGGAGATGCACGACGTGGTGATCGTGGGGGAGATCCTCGCGATCGCGGCCATCGTGGTGTCGCTCGCGTTCGTGAACGTGGACCTGGGCCGCCTGGATCGCTTCTGGCACCTGGCGCCGGGCATCGGCCGCTTCAACTGGCCGGTGTCGATGCTCACCTGGGACGTGGTGGTGCTGTCCGGCTACCTTGCCATCAACCTGCACGTCGTCGGGTACCTGCTCTACACGCGCTTCCGCGGCGCGACGCCCGACCCCCGTTGGTACGTCCCCTTCGTGTTCCTCTCCATCGTGTGGGCGGTGTCGATCCACACGGTGACCGCGTTCCTCTACAGCGGGCTCGGCGGCCGGCCGTTCTGGAACAGCGCCATCCTCGCGCCGCGCTTCATCGCCTCCGCGTTCGTCACCGGGCCCGCGTTCATCGTGCTCGCGCTCCAGCTCGTGCGGCGCCTCACCGACTTCCACGTCGGGGACAAGCCGATCGCCACGTTGGTGCGGGTGTTGCGTGTCACGGTGCTCCTGAACCTGTTCCTCGTCGGCGCCGAGGTGTTCACCGAGCTCTACGCGGGCACGGCCCACTCCGCGTCCGCCCGGTACCTCTACTTCGGGCTCCACGGCCACGACGCGCTCGTGCCCTGGATCTGGACCGCCATCGCGCTGAACGTCACCGCCGCCGCGCTCTTCCTCTCCTCCTCCACGCGCACCCACCTCTGGCGCGTCGACATCGCCTGCGTCCTCTGCATGATCGGCGTGTGGATCGAGAAGGGGATCGGCCTCATCGTCCCGGGCTTCGTCCCGAGCACGCTCCACGAGATCGTGGAGTACCTCCCCAACGAGCTCGAGTGGAAGGTGACGTTGGGCATCTGGGCGCTTGGCCTGATCGTGTTCACGCTCGGGCTCAAGATCGCCGTGGCCGTGTTCACCGGGCGCATGCAGGCGGGCACGTCCGCCGCCGCGCCCGCCAGGGAGATCGCCTGATGCCCATCCTCGGCGTCGTCCTCACGCACCCCGATCCCGCGGCGCTCGCCGACGCGGTGCGGGCCATCGCCGGTGTCACCGCGGTCGGTGTACCGACACAAAACCGGCTCCCCGCGGTGCTCGAGACCGCGAGCAGGCGCGACGACGAGCCGCTCCTCGACGCGCTCCGCGCGCTCGACGGCGTGTTGGCCGTCGACCTCGCGTTCGCGGACTTCTCCGACGTGACACACCCCTCCGACCCGGTGTCCCCATGACCCCCGATCGCCGCGAGTTCCTCACGATGACCGCGCTCGCCGCCGCCGCCGCGGCCGCGGCCGCCGCCACCGCGCACGCCGCCTCCCCTCCGCCCAACCCCGATCTCCGCGCGGGTCTGGGCGCGAACGTGAAGTGGGACAAGGCCCCCTGCCGCTTCTGCGGCACCGGCTGTCACGTCCAGGTGGGCGTCGAGGACGGCAAGGTTGTCGCCATCGCGGGGGACACCCAGGCCGAGGTGAACAAGGGGCTCCTCTGCGTGAAGGGCTACCACGTGGGGCTCGCGCTCTACGGCGCGGACCGGCTCACCACGCCGCTCCTCCGCAAGGGGGACACCCAGGTGCCCATCAGCTGGGAGGAGGCGCTGCGCATCCTGGCCGATCGCGTGATGCTCGATCCGAAGGGCTTCGCGCTCTACGGCAGCGGCCAGTGGACCATCCCGGAAGGCTACGCCGCGAACAAGTTCGTGAAGGGCGGCCTCGGGCACAACCACATCGATCCCAACGCCCGGCTCTGCATGGCGTCCGCCGTGACCGGGTTCCTCGCCACCTACGGCGTGGACGAGCCCGCGGGCTGCTTCGACGACCTCGACGTGGCCGACGTGGTCATCCTCTGGGGCAACAACCCCGCCGAGATGCACCCGGTCCTGTTCTCCCGCATCGTCGACCGGCGCGCCCGCGGCGAGACGGTGACCATCATCGACATCGGCACGCGCCGCACGCGCTCCACCGCGCACGCCCAACACTTCCTCCAGTTCAAGCCCAACACCGACCTCGCGATCGCCAACGGCATCGCGCACCTCTTGCTGGAGAACGGCACCTGGGACCGGGACTTCGTCGAGAAGCACTGCGCCTTCCGCAAGCCGAAGGACAAGGTGCTCGAGGGCGACGCGATGACCTTCGCCGAGCTCGAAGCGGCGCTCGCCGAGTACACCCCGGAGCACGTCGAGAAGATCTCGGGCGTCCCGGCGGGTGACATCCGCATGCTCGCGGACCTGTTCGGCAACCGGGACCTGCGCATCACGAGCCTCTGGTGCATGGGCATGAACCAGCACACCCGCGGCACCGCCATCAACTGCCTCGTGCACGGCGTGCACCTGCTCTCCGGCCACTTCGGCCGCCCCGGCGACGCGCCCACGAGCCTCACCGGCCAACCCTCGGCGTGTGGCACCGTCCGCGAGGTCGGGACGCTCGCCCACGCGCTCCCCGGCGGCGGGAACGTCACCAAGGAGAAGCACCGCCACATGGCGGAGGAGATCTGGAACGTGCCGACGGGCCGGATCCTCGACAAGCCGGGCTACCACGCGGTCGAGATGTGGAAGCGCTTCTCCACGCCCAAGCAGGACGGGGGTGACATCCACACGGTGTGGGTGCAGGTGACCAACCCCGCGCAGACGCTCCCCAACCTGCACGCGCTCGTGGACCCGAGCCGGAAGGACCCCGACAAGTTCCTCGTCGTCTCGGACGTGTACCCCACCGCGACGACCCGCATCGCCGACCTGGTCCTCCCGAGCGCGATGTGGGTCGAGAAGAACGGCATGTTCGGCAACTCCGAGCGGCGGACCCAGCAGTGGTTCAAGCGCGTGAGCCCGCCCGGCCAGGCCCGGGACGACGCCTGGCAGATCATCGCGCTCGCCTACGAGCTCTACCGCCGCGGACATCCGGGCATGAAGGACAAGGACGGCCGGTTCCTGTTCCACATGACCGACGCCCGGGGCGCCGCGGTGCCCACCTGGGACTTCCGCCGCTACTACGACATCAACGTGGACGAGCGGCTTTTCGAGGAGTACCGCAGGTTCACGACGATGAAGCACAAGAACCTCGCGCCGTACCAGGAGTACGTCAAGGCGCGGGGCTTGCGTTGGCCGGTGGTCGAGCAGGCGGATGGCACCTGGCGCGAGACGAAGTGGCGCTTCTCCGAGGGGGAGGATCCCTTCGTGGCCAAGGGCAAGGGCATCGACTTCTACCACTCGACCACCGAGGACGGCCGCGCCCAGATCTGGTTCCATCCCTACGAGCCGCCGCCCGAGTCCCCCGACGCCGACCACCCCTTCTGGTTGTGCACCGGTCGCGTGCTCGAGCACTGGCACAGCGGCACGATGACCGGCCGCATCCCCCCGCTCCGGCGCGCGATGCCCCAGGCCTACGTCGAGATGCACCGGGAGGACGCCCGGAAGCTGGGTGTGTCGAACGGCGAGCTGGTCCGCTTGGAGTCGCGCCGCGGCGCCATCGACATCCCGGTGTGGATCGACGGGCGCGGGAGCCCGCCCCAGGGGAGCCTGTTCGTGCCCTTCTTCGACGAGCGGCTCCTGGTCAACGAGGTCACGCTCGAGGCCTACGACCCCTTCTCCAAGCAGCCCGACTACAAGAAGTGCGCGGTGCGCGTGCGGCGGATCCCGCGCGACGTGGCCGCCGGGAAGGCGGGGTAGGCCATGGACGGCAACGGCGCGCTGCGCATCTTCCTGGCCGTCGTCGTGGGCGTCGCCCTCATCGGGTTCGTGCGCGGCACGACCGTGCACGACGCCGCGGACGACGCCGAAGGCGAGGCGCACGCGGCCGAGGGCGCCACGCCCGACGGTGTGTCGATCGCGAGGAGCTACCGCGAGCTCCGCGACACACCCCGTGGCGGGGGCGCGGGCCTCGACGCCGATCTCGCCGCGCTCCAGGCGCTCGGGCCATCTGTCACCGACCCCGTGTCGCTCGACGGGACCTCGAAGGCCGCCGACCTCGCCGCCCGCGCGAGCCGCCGCGCCTACGACGGCGCCCCGCCGCGGATCCCCCACGCGGTGCGCCAGGACGCCGCCCCGGAGTGCCTCGCGTGCCACGAGGACGGCCTCCGCTTCCGCGGGCTCCTCGCCACGCCGATGAGCCACGCCCGCTACACGAGCTGCACCCAATGTCACGTGGTCGAGGAGGCGCCGATGCCGGGCGGCGCGGAGCTCCCCGCCGATCCGCGCGCCGTGGAGAACACGTTCGTCGGCCTCGCCTCCCCCACCGCGGGCCCGCGCGCGTGGGCCGTCGCGCCCCCGCAGATCCCGCACCGCACCTGGATGCGCGAGCGATGTGACAGTTGCCACGGCGTGAACGGCCGCGACGCGCTCCGCTCCACCCACCCGTGGCGCGCGAGCTGCGAGCAGTGTCACACGGCCTCCGCGGAGGTCGACCAGCGGCCGGGTGTCACCCCATGATGTCGCGCCGGTCGCTCCTCGGGTGGATGTTGCCGCATCGCGCGGATCCTTCTTCTCTTGGGGCGGGGGGAGGTCCCCCCGCAACGCCCCCCCGGCGTGCCGCCGCGCTGGAGCTCGCCGGGCCCAAGGTGGCCGTGATCTCGACGTTCGGTTGCCTCAACGCCGGCGCCGACTTCTGCGCCACCTGCGTCGAGCGGTGCCCCGAGCCGGGCGCGATCCGCCTCGACGGGCGGCGCGTGGTCGTCGACGCCGAGCGCTGCACCGGGTGCGGCGTGTGCGTCCCCCTCTGCCCCGCGCCGGGCGGAGCCATCCTCTTGAAGCCGGTGGTGTGAATGGAGCCCTTGCCCGTTCTCCACACCGCGGACCTCGACCCCGCCACCTTCGCGGCCCTGTTCGACGACCTGGAGCGGTGCGCCGAGGTGCTCGACGTGCTCGTGAAGGGCGACGCGGGGCGCCACGCCTCCGACGTGCCCGTCGCGCTGCGCGACGCCCAGTCGATGCTGGCCGCGGGCCTCGTCCGGGGCGTGCAGATCCGCTACCGCTGGGAGGGCGCCGAGTGGCGGGACACGCTGCTGCGCCTCCCCACCGCCATCCGCGTCGTCCGGATGAAGATGCCGACCGCGTGAAAGGGCACAGGGCCCTGTAGCGGGACACACAATTCCGGCTCCGGGGGGCCCTCGATCCGCTCCGCCGCGCGCTCAAGCGACTGGCACGTCCATTGCAGTTACAAGGGTCGTCCGACCAGGAGACCCGATGCCACCTCTCTCCCGCACCCTCCCCTTCGCCCTCGCGCTGCTCCTCGGCTGCGCGCAGGACGCCTCGCCCCCCGCCGCGACGCCGATCGTGGCCACCGGCGCGGGCCTCACGCCGCTCCCCTCGACGGACGCCGCGGCGCTCTCCGCGGTCGGCGCCCCCATCGACGCGGTGCTGACACAGGCGCCCAACGTGCCGCCGCCGATCACCCGCAAGGAGCCGGGCAAGCTCGTCGTGAACCTCGAGGTCAAGGAGGTGGTCAAGCCCATCTCGGACGGCGTCGACTACGTGTTCTGGACCTTCGGCGGCGACGTGCCGGGCAGCTTCATGCGCGTCCGCCAGGGTGACACGGTGGAATTCCACCTGAACAACCACCCCGACAACAAGATGCCGCACAACATCGACCTCCACGCGGTCACCGGGCCGGGCGGCGGCGCGGCGTCGACGTTCACGGCGCCGGGACACACCTCCCAGTTCACGTTCAAGGCGCTCAACGCCGGCCTCTACGTGTACCACTGCGCGACCGCGCCGGTCGGCATGCACATCGCGAACGGCATGTACGGCCTCATCCTGGTGGAGCCGCCCGGCGGCCTGCCCCCGGTCGACCGCGAGTACTACGTGATGCAGGGCGACTTCTACACGGTCGGGAAGTACCGCGAGAAGGGCCTGCAGCCCTTCGACATGCAGAAGGCCATCGAGGAGAACGCCACCTACGTGCTCTTCAACGGGTCGGAGAACGCGCTCGTCGGGGACAAGGCGCTCACGGCCAAGGTCGGCGAGACCGTGCGGCTCTACGTCGGCAACGGCGGCCCCAACCTCGTGTCGAGCTTCCACGTCATCGGCGAGATCTTCGACAAGGTCTACACCGAGGGTGGCACGCGTATCCAGGAGAACGTGCAGACGACGCTCGTGCCCGCGGGCGGCGCCGCGATCGTCGAGTTCACGGTCGAGGTGCCCGGCACCTACGTGCTCGTCGACCACTCGATCTTCCGCGCCTTCAACAAGGGCGCGCTCGCGATGCTCAAGGTCGAGGGCCCGGAGAACGTCCCGCTCTACTCCGGCAAGGAGGTCGACGCGGTCTACCTCGCCGACAAGGCGGTCCCGGGCTCGGGCCCCGTGGTCGCGGAGGCGGCGACGGCGTCGGCCTCGGGGACGCTGTCGAAGGAGGCGCAGATGAAGGCGGGCGAGGCGCTCTTCGCGGGCACGTGCTCCACCTGTCACCAGGCGGACGGCAAGGGCCTCGAGAACGTGTTCCCGCCGCTCGCGGGCTCGGACTACCTCGTGGCCGACAAGGGCCGCGCGATCGGCGTCGTCGTCAACGGACTCACCGGTCCGGTCAAGGTGAACGGCAAGGACTTCAACTCGGTCATGCCGCCGATGAGCCAGCTGAACGACGACGAGGTGGCCAACATCCTCACCTACGTGCTCAACACGTGGGGCAACGACGGCGGGACCGTCTCCTCCGCCGAGGTGGCGAAGGTCCGCGCGACCACGCCGCGGCCGGCCGGAGCGGCGCACTGATGGCCGCCGCCGGGCTCCTGCTGGTCGCGGCGGCGCTGGCCGGCGCCCCCCGCGTGCCGGTGGGGCCCGGCGTCTACCGCCCGCTCTACCCACCCACCGCCGAGGAGGCCGAGGTGCCCGTGGCACGTTTCGCCCTGGCGGTGCAACCTGTCACCAACGCGGAGTTCGCGGCCTTCGTGGCGCGCGACCCGCGTTGGCGCCGCGACCGGGTCGATCCGTTGTTCGCCGACGCGGGCTACCTCGGCGACTGGGCGGCCGCCGACGCGCCGGGGAGCGCCGTGCTCCCCGACGCGCCGGTGACGCGCGTCTCCTGGTACGCGGCGCGCGCGTACTGCCGCGCCGAGGGCGGGCGGCTCCCCACGGAGGCCGAGTGGGAGCTCGCCGCCGCGGCGTCGGAGACGGCGCTGGACGCGCGCCAGGACCCCACCTTCCTCGCCCGGATCCTGGCCTGGTACGGGGCGCCCACCCCCGCTCGCCTCCCCGCCGTCGGCGGCCCCGCCAACAAGTGGGGCGTGCGGGACCTGCACGGCCTCGTGTGGGAGTGGGTCGACGACTTCAACGCCTCGTTCGTGGCCACCGACGCGCGCGGCACCGACGGCAAGGGCGACCTCCGCTACTGCGGCGGGGGCGCGGCCGGCGCCGCCGGGACCGGCGACTACGCGAGCTTCATGCGGACGGCGTTCCGGTCTTCGCTGGCCGCCGCGTCCACGGTCCGCAACCTCGGCTTCCGCTGCGCCTGGGAGGTGTCGTGATGCTGCTCGCCCTTCTGCTCGCCTGCGCGCCCGAGCGCGCCGCGCCGGTCGAGGCGCCCGCGGCCGCTACCGAGGCCGACGCGCCCGCCCCGACGGGCGCGAGCGCCGCGCCGACGGACGCGAACGCCCCCCCGCCGGGCGCCTCGCTCTACGCGCTGGACCTCCCGCTCGTCACGCAGTCCGGCGAGGCCGCGCGTCTCGACGTGGCGCGGGGCCAGCCGGCGCTGTTCTCGATGTTCTACACCACCTGCCCGATGGCCTGCCCGCTGCTCATCCAGGACATCCAGTCCCTGGAGGCGGGCCTGCCGCCCGAGGCGCGCGCGGAGCTCCGCGTGGTGCTCGTCTCGCTCGATCCCGCCAACGACGGCCCCGCGGCGCTCCGCGGCGTGGTCGAGCGGCACGGGCTCGACCCGCGTTGGACGCTCGGCGCCGTTCCCCAGGACACCGTCCGCGAGGTCGCGGCGGCCTTGGGCGTACGCTACCGCCCGCTCGAGGGCGGGGGCTTCGCGCACACCGCCGTGCTCACGCTCGTGGACCGCGACGGCCGCATCGTCGCCCGCTCCGAGGGCTCGGACGGCCGCGACGCGCTCACGGCCGCGATCGTAGAGCTGGGCGCCGCTCGATGAGCCGTTACGATGGGACGATGATCCACTCCATCGTACCGACCTCCGGCGAGTACGCGCTCCGGGCCGCGGTGTGCCTCGCGGCCGTCCCCTCGGACGGTTGGATGACCGCGCGGGACCTCGCGGCGCAGGCCAACGTGCCGGCGGCGTTCCTCGCCAAGGTGCTGCGGCGGCTCGTCCAGCACGGGCTGCTCGAGGCCCAGAAGGGCCACCACGGCGGGTTCCGGCTGGCGCGACCCGCCGCCAGCGTCCGGGTGATCGACGTGCTCCAGGCCGCCGAGATCGAGCTGACCACGGGCCATTGCGCGTTCGGCTTCACGCGCTGCAACGAGGCCGCGCCCTGCCCGCTCCACGACGTGTACAAGGACCTCCAACACATGTGTCACACCTGGGCCCGCGCGAACACGCTCGCGGACATCGACGTGACACGGATTCCCAAGCTGGAGCGGACGGACGGATGACGAACGGGCAGGCCGAGCTCGAGCTCCTCGCGCGGGTGCCCCTCTTCGCGGGCCTCGACGAGGCGCGGATCGCCGAGGTGCGGTCGATCGGCGTGCGCCGCAGCGTCTCCTCCGGAACGGCGTTGTTCCTCGAGAACGCGCCCGCCACCACGCTCTACGTGCTGCTCGACGGGCGCGTGCGCGTCACCCGCGACGCCACCGGCGGGCAGCTCGTGGTCCTCCACTTCGCCCACCCGGGCGACGTGCTGGGCTGCGCCATCCTGGGCGGCGCGCGCGCCTACCCGGGCTCGGCGGAGGTCGTGGCCGACGCCGTGCTGCTCGCGTTCGACGAGCGCGCGATCGCCGGCCTCGTCGAGCGCTTCCCGGGCGTGTCGCGCAACGCGCTGAAGATGCTCTCCGGGCGCATGGAGGACCTGCGCGACCGCCTCCGCGAGATGACGACGGACAGCGTCGAGCGCCGCATCGCGCACGTGCTCGTCCGCTTCGCCTCCCGCGCCGAGGCCGAGTCGATGCGGCCCGACCTCGCGCTCTCCCGGCAGGACCTCGCGGAGCTCGTGGGCTCCACGCAGTACACGGTCTCGCGCGTCGTCGCCCGCTGGGAGAAGAACGGCTGGATCGAGGCCGGCCGCGGGCGCATCACCGTCCTGGACGCGGAGGCGTTGCAGCGGGTGTGAGGGGCGCGGGTGTCATCCCATCCGCGGGTACTGGTACCGGTCGTACACGAACCCGGCCATCTCCTCGATCTCGGCGTGCGTGAGCCCGAACTGCTCCGGGGCGTAGGTGTGGCGGCTCTCGTAGCTCCGGGCGCGCGCCTCCTCGGCCTCCAACACCGCGCGGAAGTCGTCCGTGATCGCGAGCCCGAGCGTCTCGTAGATGTGCTCGACCGTCGCGCGCGGGGCCGCGACGAGGTCCTCGTAGCGCACGACGACACAGGAGCCGGGCGGCAGCCGCTCGAACGCGGCGAGCGAGTTCCGGTAGCAGTCGAGGGCGAAGTTCACCGCCTCGTCGTCGCGGGCGGGGTGCGCGAAGTCGACCGCCTCGAGCCCCTGGGAGGTCCGGAAGGCGTGGAGCATGCTGAGCAGCGAGCAGACCGCCTCGGCGGGGTTGCGGACGAGGCAGACGAAGCGCGCGTCCGGGAACGTCTCGTGGAGGCTCCCGACCTTGTGACAGAAGGGCGGGTTCTTGCTCAGGAGCCGTCGGCCGGCGCCCTCCAGGAGGAGATGCCGCTGGGCGCACCGCCGGTAGAACTCCATCAGCGCGCGGCGCCGCGCGTCGGGGAGGGCGTCGAAGCTCCGGTACTCGCGCCAGATCTCGGGGATCGGGAACAGGTTCGCCAACAGCTCCGACGCGCAGGCGTGGGCGAAGAGGACCTCGTCCTCCTCCACCTCGGTGAGCCGGATCCGGTGGAACCGGTCCGCGCGCGCGAACACGCGGTCCTGGGCGGCGTCGATCCGGCGCCGCAAGCCGCCGCCCAGCCGGGCGTCGAGCCCCATGACCCGTCGCACCGCGGTCTGGGTGATCAGGCTGGGAAAGAGCGACTGCCACAGCCGGAACGACGTGAAGCGCTCCCCGTCGCGCGCCAGGATCCGGTGGAGGACGGTGCTGCCGCTCCGGGGCGAGCTCATGATGAAGACGGGCGCTTCCACCTGCACCGACGCGAAGTCGAAGACCAGGGGGTCGAGCGACAGGAGCAGCGAGTTGGCGAGCTCGAGCTGGGGGTAGAGCGCGAAGAACGCCGCCTTGCGGAGCCTCGCCGCGGGCCCCCTGGCGACCATGGGCCCGCGCGTCGTCAACAGGCGGCCGAAGGTCTCGAGCTGGAACGGGATCATGTCGGGGTCCTCCGAGGTTCCCAGGTCAGACTTCGCGGCCGTGCACCCACGCGAACGGCGCGGGCGGCATCTCCTCGACGCCGGCGGCGAGCTCGTCGGCGCGGCTGCGCCATCGCTCGGGCTGCCGGCAGAGCCACTCCTGGTCGGCCGCCGCCTCGCCGGACACGGCGCGATCGCGGATCTCCCAGGTCGTGAGCAATTGCTCCATGATCGCCGCGTAGTCGTGCACCGTGTAGACCCCGAGCCGGTGCGCCACCGCCGCGAAGCGGTGGAACAGGCCCGAGGGCCCGCCGTCCTCCATCCGCAGCCCGGGCATGACGATCATCGAGCGCAGCAGGTGGCGCAACGCGCCGAGGCCGCCGGCGGGATCGACGGCGAGCAGGTGCCCCATCATGCGGGTGTAGAACGTCTCGTGCCGCGCCTCGTCGCCCGCGATGCGGTGACAGACGCGCGCCAACGTCGCATCGCCGGCCTGGGCGACGAGGCGCGCGACGTTCGCGTGGGAGATCCGCGTCGCCCGCTCCTGGAACGCGCCGTACACGAGGGTCGCGTAGGGGTCGGGGTACGCGCGCGCGTTGAAGCCGTTGGCGAGGAGGTGGTGCACCGTGCGCTCGACGGCGCGCATGTCCACGCGCCCGCTGAGGCGGAGCCAGGCGTTGAGCACGTCGCCGTGGCGGTTCTCCTCCGCCGTCCACCCGCGGAGCCATCGGGGCCAGGGCTCCGAGGAGTCGCCCAGCAGGTCGCCCACCACGCCGTTGAGCGCCATCGAGTAGGAAGGCAGGGCCTCCTCGGTGACCAGGTCCCCGACGAGGACGACGAGGACCGGGTCGGGGAGGGCCTGCGCGGACGCGCGGAGCGCGCCCAGCTGCTCCGCGGCGTCGGGGGCCGCGAAGTCCGGGAGGAAGTCCGTTGGTTGCCACGCCGCGTCGACGGGCAGGAGCAGGTGGAGGTTGGCCTCCACGTGCGGCGCGAGCGCGCGGAAGACCTCGAGGCGGGCGGGATCGACGAGGTGCACGGAACCTCCGGCGAGAGGCGGACGTAGCACCGCGCGCGGGACCAACCGGAGCCTCCTCCAAGCCCGGGTGACCGCGCTCTCCGGAACCCCGGATCGGCCGACGTCGCGTTGCCCGATGTCCGCGCGCCACGTGTCCCACGCGACGCGGACGCCCCTGCGGGACGTGGCCGCCCGGTGCACCATGCCCTCTCCCGACCCGACCCTCCGCTCCCGTGCGCGCCGGGGGCTCTTCCTCGGCCTCGGCTTCGGGCTCGCCTGGAGCGGGGCGTCCCTGGCGCTGGCCACGCTCCTGATGCACCGGGCCATGGGGATCGCCTCCACGCCGGCGAGCACGTCGAGCCTCCTGCACGTGGGCGCGACCGTCGCCCTGGCCCTGGCGATCGGAGTGTCCACCGCGGCGCTCCCCGGGCGGTGGATGACCCGGTGGCCGAACCTCCCGCTCCACCTCCTCGTGCTGGCGTTCGTCGGGCTCGCCCTCGCGTTCGGACACCCGACCTGGCGCCCCGCGCTCCTCTTCCCGAGCGTCGCCGCCTACGTCCTCGTGCGGGGCCTCGCGCGGCTCGGTCCGCGGCGGGGCCCGCTCGTCGGCGTCGGCGTCGGCGGGCTCGCGGCGGTGGGCGTCCTCGGGACCGCGCGCACCGGGCCGCCCGTCGAGGCGAACGGGTCCGCCGGTCGCGCGGGCCCCGACGTCCTCTGGGTCACGCTGGACACGGTCCGCCCGGACCACGTGGAGGCCTACGGCTACGACCGCCCGACCTCCCCGCACCTCGCCGCGCTGACCGCGGACGGCGCCGTGTTCGAGCGGGCGTACGCGCCGTCGTCGTGGACGCTCCCGTCCCACGCCTCGATGTTCACGGGCACCTGGCCGAGCCGACACGGGTGCCACGACGAGCACCGGGTCCTCGACACGGACGCGGTCACGGTGGCGGAGCAGCTCGCCGCCCACGGCTACGACACCGCGCTGTTCACCGGGAACCCCTTCCTCGACGAGGCGACGGGCCTCGCGCAGGGCTTCGACCACGTGGTGTCGTCGTGGCGGGAGAGCCACGCCGCGCACCACTTCTTCACGCAGGGGATGCTCGAGGGGCTCCTCGATCGCGACAAGGGCGCGGCCGCGTCGAACGCGGCGCTCCTGCGTTGGCTGGACACGCGCGGGGAGCGGCCGTTCTTCGCGTTCGTCAACTACCTGGAGGCCCACGTCCCCTACGACGAGCTCCCCGCCGCGGACCGGGCGCGCTTCACCGGCGACGCCGTCGGAGCGGCCCGGGACGCCGCCCGGCGCTACCTGACCTTCCTCCACCGGGAGCCGGACGGCCCGCCCCCGATCGCGGACGTGCCCCAGCTCCGGGCGCTCTACGACGGCGGGATCGTGAACGTCGACCGGCACCTCGGCGGGCTGGTCGACGCGTTGCGCGCCCGCGGCACGCTGGACGACACGCTGATCGTCGTCACGAGCGACCACGGCGAGTCCTTCGGGGAGGGCGGGCGCTGGGAGCACGGGCTGTTCCTCTCCGAGGAGGTGACGCGGGTCGTCCTGGTGCTCCGCTGGCCCGGCCGGGTGCCGGCGGGCGCGCGCCGCCCCGAGCTGGTGTCCCTCGTGGACGTCGCGCCGACCGTGCTCGAAGCCGCCGGCCTGCCGGTGGCACCGGGCATCGAGGGTCGCTCCCTGTTCGGGCCGCTGGCGGGGACGGCCGACCCCGACCGCGCCGTGTTCGCCGAGCAGTTCGACCCCGACGGGGCCATCCTCGAGCGCCGGCTCGCGGGCTTCGGCGGCACCGTCGGGCAGCACCGCATCACGTCCGTGCAGGTCGGCGACCTGCGCCTGGTCCGCGGACCCGACGCCGCCGAGCGCCTGTTCGACGTGCGCGCCGATCCCGAGCTCGACCTCGCCGGCGAGCGCCCGGACGACGCCCGGGCCCTCTCCGCGCGGCTCGACGCCTTCGCCGCGGGCCGGTCCACCCGCGAAAAACCGGGCGGGGCGCCGCTCGATCCCACGGTCGAAGCCCGCCTCCGGGAGCTCGGTTATGTCGAGTAGGGCCGGCGTCCTCCTCGTCCTCGCCGGCACCGCGCTGCTGTTCGCGCCCGCGCTCGGCGTCGGCCTGACGCTGGACGACTACTGGTGGCTCGTCGCCGCCCGGGCCTCCACGCCGCAGGTGGCCCCGTACGAGCTCGCCTTCGACGAGCCCGCCGCGCTCGCGTTCTGGCGCGCGCAGGGGGTGTGGGCGTGGTGGGCCGTCCCGGACTTCCGGTGGAGCCTGCTCCGGCCGGCCGCCGTCCGCCTGCTGGAAGCCGAGTGGTCGCTCTTCGGCGTGGCGCGCCCCGCCGGCTACCAGGCCGTCGCGCTCGTCGGCTACCTAAGCCTCGTCGCGCTGGCCTGGCCGCTCTACCGGCGCCTGCTCGACGCGCGGACGGCCCTGCTCGCGCTCGCCCTGTTCGCGACGCACTTCGCGCACCTCCAGACCGTCTGGTTCGTGAGCAACCAGCACTCGCTCTTCGGCACGCTGCCCGCGCTCGCGGCGGTGCTGGCCTGGCTGCGGTGGCGCGAGGACGGGTGGCGCCCCGGCGCCGTGCTCGCCCCGCTCGGCGTCATGAGCGGGCTCCTCTTCGGGGAGACCGCCGTGAACGCCCTCTTCTACGTCGGCGCCTACGAGCTCTTCGCCCGGACCGGTCCCCTCCCCCGGCGCCTCGCGCGCGTCGCCCCCCCCGCGCTCCTCCTCGCCGGGTACGCCGCGCTGCACGGGGCCCTCGGCTACGGCGTGCGCGGGCACGGCCTCTACGTCGACCCGCGGGTGGACCCGCTGGCCTTCCTCCTCGCGGCGGGCGAGCGGGTGCCGGTGCTGCTCGGCGCGCTCGCGAACCTCGCCCCCGCCGAGCTCTGGCTCCTACAGCCGCGACTGCGCCCCGGGCTCGTGGCCGTCGGGCTCGCCGCCGCCATGACGGTCGGCGCGCTCGTGCGGGCGGCGTGGCCGTCGCTGACGGACGACGAGCGCCGCGCCGCGCGGTGGATGGCCGCGGGCGCGCTCGCCTCGCTGACCCCGGGGATCGCCGCCCCTCCCGGCGGCCGGATGGTGCTGTGGGCGAGCCTCGGGGGCAGCCTGCTCCTCGCGCTCGCCCTCCGGCACGGCTGGCGCGCGGTGCGCGCGGGCGGGCGCGCCACCCTGCCGGCGCTGGTGCCGCTGGCGGCGGCGAACCTCCTCGTGATGCCGCTCGGCGGCTTCCTCCAGCTGTTCGCGATGCAGCGGCTCGCCGCCGGGCTGCGCGACGCGGCGGACAGCCCCGCCCTCGCGACGCTCGCCCCCGACGAGGAGGTCGTCGTGCTGAACATGCCCGACCCCTTCACGGCGCTGGCCCTGCTCCCGGCGCGGTCCGTGGAGCACGGGCGCCCGCCGCCGGCCGGGTGGTGGATGCTCTCCGCGGCCCCCCACGATCACCGCGTGGTGCGCACGGGCCCCGACACGCTCGAGCTCACCGTGATCGGGGGGAGCATGCTCGAGGAGAGCTTCGAGCAGCTCTTCCGCCCCGCGTCGGCCCCCCTCCACCCCGGGGACACGCTGACGAACGACGCCTTCGAGGCGCGGGTGCTGGAGGTCGGCGCGGCCGGGCCGTCGCGCATCGCCTTCACGTTCGCGGGCGGGTTGGAGCGCTACCGGGTGCTGGCGTGGCGGGAGGGCCGCCTGGAGCGCGTCGAGCTCCCGGCGCCCGGCGGCGGGCTCGCCCTCCCCTGGTCGCCGTCGCCGCTCCGGCCGCGGTGACCGCGTCCCGGTCGCGGACGAGGCTCGACCCGCGGTCGCGGTTTTCGTCGCCGACCTTTGCCCGGACCGTGCCCACGGCGTGTCCAGACGGGCATCGGTCGATCGGCGAGGCCCGTCGACCCCGTGCAACCCACCGGAGAACCCGCGCCATGGCCCCGACCTCCGCCGACGTCGACGCCCTGCTCCGCAGCGCCCGCCGCCAGCGCGCCTGGCAGCCCGGCCCCGCCACGCGCGGGGTGGATCTCCGGGGCGCCGCCCTCGAGGAGCTCCTCCACCACCGCCCCCCGTTCCTGCTCATCGACGCCATCACCGCGTTCGACTCCGAGCAGGCCGCCATCGAGGGCCGCGCGTGGATCGATCCGGCGAACCCCGTGCTCCGCGGCCACTTCCCGGACCGGCCGGTCTACCCGGGCGCGCTGCTCATGGAGATGATCGCGGAGGTCATGGGGTGCTACCACCCCCTGACGACGGGGCACCGGGCCGAGATGGCGTTCGCCACGGCCTGCCGCGGCTTCTTCCTGCGGCCGGTGCTTCCGGGCGACGAGATCGTGATCCTCGCGCGGCGCATCGGGGAGCACGACGGGCTCGTCACCCGCGCGGTCGGGCAGATCCTGCGCGGCGGCGACGTGTGCGCCGGCACCTACATCGAGGCCTGCCATGTCGGGCCGTAGGCGCGTCGCGGTGACGGGCATGTCGGTCGTCACACCCCTCGGCGACACGCTGGAGGGCTTCTACGGCGCGCTCCTGGAGGGCCGTTCGGCCGTCACCCGGTGGCGCACCCTCGACGTGTCGCGGTGCTACGCGCAGATCGGCGCGGACCTGGGCAGCTACGACCTGGACCGGCGCCTCCGGGCGCTCGTGGGCCGGCTGCCCCCGCGCGTCGCCGAGCGGCTCGCGCGGCTCGTCCAGCGGGTGCCCTGGTCGCCGCGGCACGGGCTCCTGCTCGTGGCCGACGCCGTCCGCGACGCGGGCCTGGACGAGGCGGAGATGGCCGAGGCGCACGTGGTCGTCGCCGGCCACAACCTGGGCACGGCCTCCACCGAGGACGGGTTCACGCGCTTCGCGCGGGAGCCGGCGTCGCTCCCCGTCGGACACGAGCTCTACTCGCTCGACGCCACGCAGGCCGCCTGCGTGTCGGAGCTCCTCGCGAGCGGGGGTCCGGCCTACATCGTCGGCGGCGCCTGCGCGTCCGGCAACATCGGGCTCCAGGCGGGACGCCGCGAGATCCTCCTGCACGGCGCCCGGCGGGTGGTGGTGCTGGGGCCGGTGGTGGATCTCTCGCCCGCGAGCCTGCACGGCTTCGCGCTGCTCGGGGCGCTTTCCATCGCCTCGTTCAACGACGCGCCCGCGCGGGCGAGCCGGCCGTGGGACGCGCGTCGCGAGGGCTTCGTCCCGGCGCACGGCGGGGCCGCGCTCGTGCTGGAGGACTGGGAGGCCGCCCGCGCGCGCGGCGCCCACATCCACGCGGAGCTGGCCGGCGTGGCCGTGTGCTCCGACGCGAGCCACCTCGCCGCGCCCGACGAGGACGGCCAGGCCCGCGCGATGACGCTGGCCCTCCGCCGCGCCGGCATCGCGCCGGACGAGGTGGACTACGTCAGCGCCCACGCGACCTCCACGCCGCTCGGGGACGTGGTCGAGCTCCGGGCGATCCGCCGCGCGCTCGGGGCCCAGGCGGACAAGCTCAAGGTCAACGCGACGAAGTCGATGATCGGGCACACCTTCTGTGCGGCGGCGCTCGTCGAGGCGATCGCCGGCATCCTCCAGATGAACGGCGGGAGCCTGCACGGCACGCGCAACGTCGACGAGCCCGATCCCGCGGTCGACCTGGACGTGTGCGCCGGCGGGTCGGCGCGCTGGCCGGTCGCCTGCTTCCTGAACAACGCGTTCGGCTTCGGCGGGATCGACACCGCCAGCGTCTTCCGGCGGGAGGACGCTTGAGCGACCGCTGCGTCGTCACGGGCGTGGCTGTCAACACGCCGCTCGGGGACACGCTCGACGGCGTGCTCGACGCGCTCCTGGCGGGCCGCTCCGGCATCGGGCCGTGGCGCTCGTTCGAGGTGCCGCCGCTCGGCGCGTTCGTGGGCGGGGACCTCGCCGGCTACGACGTGCGCGGCAAGGTCGCGGCGCTCCGGCCCGCGCTGCCGGCGCCCGTCGCGCAGCGCCTGGATCGGCTGGTCCGCCGGATCCCCTGGTCCGCACAGCTCTCGCTGCTGGTGGCGGCGGACGCCGCCCGGAGCGCCGGCTGGTGGTCGCCCGCGCCCGTCCCGGAGGACGTGGCCGTGGTCGTCGCCGGGCACAACCTGAGCCCCCGCTACGCCTGGGAGAACTGGAAGAAGTACCAGGAGGAGCCCGACTACCTCGACGCGCTGGCCGCGCTCCACCTGCCCGACACCAACCACGCGGCGTGCGTCTCGGAGCTCCTCGGCGCCCGCGGGCCCATCGGGCTGGTCGGCGCGGCGTGCGCCAGCGGCAACTACGCGCTGCGCGCCGCGATGGACGAGCTCGTGGAGGGCGCGTCCGTGGCCATCGTCGTCGGGCCCGTCTACGAGTACGCCCCCACGACCTTCCAGGCGCTCGGGCTCATGCGCGCCACGACCGAGGCCGCCGCCGAGGACGCCGCCCGCGCCTCGCGCCCCTTCGACGCCGCGCGCGACGGCTTCGTGCCCTCGCACGGCGCCGCGGCCCTGGTGCTGGAGACCCTGGCGCACGCGCGCGCCCGCGGGGCCCCGCTGCTCGCGGAGGTGGTGGCGGTGGGCGGGAGCACGGACGCCTGTCACCGCCCGCCGCGGCCCTCGCCCGAGCGGCAGGCCGCGCTCATCCGGCGGGTGCTCGACGATGCGGGCGTGGCGCCCGGCGACCTCGACCTCGTGAGCGCGCACGCCGCCTCCACGCCGGCCGGGGACCTGGCGGAGGCGCGCGCCCTGGCGCTCGCGCTCGGCGAGGACGCCGCCCGCGTGCCCGTCAACGCGCCGAAGTCGATGCTCGGACACACGGGCTGGTCGGCCGCGCTCGTGGAGCTCGCCGTGGTGGTGGCGCAGATGGGCCGCGGCGAGGCGCACGGCACCGCCAACCTCGACGCGGTGGACCCGCGCGTCGGCCTGAATTTGGACGCCGCGGGGACGCGCCCGGTCCGCGCCGCCCTGAAGAACGCCTTCGGCTTCGGCGGCCTCAACTGCGTCAGCGTGCTGCGGAGCATCGAATGAAGGCCTTCGACTGGCGGGATCGCGCGGTGCTCGTGACCGGGGGCACGCGGGGGATCGGGCTCGAGACGGCGCTGACCTTCGCGCGCGCCGGGGCGCGCACGATCCTCACGTACCGCTGGGGCGGCTCCGAGGACGACGCCCTCGCGCGCTTCTCCGCCGAGGGGCTGGCCGCGCCGCGGGTGATCCGGGCCGACGTCGCCCGGGACGAGGACACGGCCGCCCTGATGGAGGCGCTGCGCGCGGAGTTCCACCCCATCGACGGTTTCGTGTCCAACGTCGCGCTGGCGACCCGCGTGCGCGGGCTCCCGGACTACAAGCTCCGGAGCCTCGTCCGGAGCATCGAGTACACCAGCTGGCCGCTCGTGACCTACACGCAGCGCATCCACGAGGCCTTCGGCGCCTGGCCCCGGTACGTGATCGCACTCTCGTCCTTCGGGACCACGCGGCTGACCCCCCAGTACGACTTCGTCGCGGCGAGCAAGGCCGTCCTCGAGACGCTCGTGCCCTACCTCGCCTACCGCCTCGGCCCCGAAGGCGTGCGCGTCAACGCGGTCACCTGCGGGCTCGTCGACACCACCTCCTCCATGGGCGTGGGCGGCGAGGAGCTCGCCGCGTTCCAGGCCTGGCACGCCCGCGCCGTCGGCCCCATCCCCTTCGTGAAGCCCGACGCCGTCGCCGGCGCCATCTTCGCCCTCTGCAGCGGCTGGATGGACGGGCTGAACGGCCAGATCGTCCGAGTCGACGACGGCTCGATGACCTTCGCGGAGAACCGCTACGGCCTCTTCCGCGCCTCGCTCGAACGCACCCCGCCCCCCGGAGAGGAGCCATGACCCCCGACCAGATCCGCGCCATCGTCCTGAAGCACCTGCACGAGCTCGTCCCCGGCACGACGCAGCTCCCGATCACCGGCCAGACGACGCTGGCCGACCTCGGCGCCGACAGCCTCGACCTCGTCGACGTCGCGTCGCGCTCCATGCAGGAGCTGAAGGTCAAGATCCCGCGCGCCGAGATCGGGCGCATCCACACGCTGGACGACCTCGTGGCCGTCCTGCACCGCACCCTCGAGGCCGCCGGCCAGCCGGCCGCGGCGGCCGAGTGAGCGCGTCGATGCGCCGGCAGCCGGGCCACCCGGTCCGGATCGCCGGGACCGGCGCCTTCCTCCCCGGCGAGCCCGTCGCGTACGAGGACGTCGACCGGGTCCTCGGCCCGCTCGACGAGGCCGACGAGGAGCTTCGCAGCTGGTACGCGCGCGCCCAGAAGTCCATGCGCCCGCTGCTCGGGATCGAGCACTACTTCTACGCGATCGACCCCCAGACGCGCACCTTCACCGAGACGCCGTCCACGCTCGCGGCGAAGGCGGGCCAGCAGGCGCTGGAGATGGCGGGGCTCCAGCCCTCCGACGTCGACGTGCTCTTCTACGCGGGCTCGGCGCAGGACTCCTTCGTGTGCCCCCCGACGAGCGCGTTCGTGCAGCAGCACCTGGGCATCGCGCGCTGCGCGGAGATGTCGATCCACGCGAACTGCACGTCCACGTACAAGGCGATCCAGGTCGCGACCGACCAGATCGCGATGGGGCGCTACCGGACCGCGCTGATCACGACCGCCAACATGGTCTCGGGCGGCAACCTCGCGGCGTCGCTCAACCAGGAGGTGCTCACCCGCCACCAGGCGATGCTGCGGATGTTCCTCTGCGACGGCGGCGGCGCGCTCCTCCTCACGCGCGACGACGGGACCGCGCCCGGGTTCGAGGTGTACGACACCTTCGTCGAGTCGGTCGGCTGCGACGACGAGCCGCAGATGTACACGCGCTTCGGCTCCGCCTCCGTCGTGCCCGACGCCATCGCGAAGGGGCACCACCACGTCACGCAGAACATGCAGATGGTGGGCAGCCTCGCGGTCGACGTGGCCCTGGGCGGGCTCCAGCGCTTCGCCGAGCAGCTCGGCATCGACCCGTCGTCGCCGGAGGTCACCGACCAGTTCGCGTACTTCCTCGCGAACGTGCCGTCGGACCACCTCGTCGAGGCCGCGCAGGAGGACTTCTCGGCGCGCACGGGCGTCCCGCTCGAGCTGATCCGGAGCAAGTACTACTCGACCGTCGCGAACCGCGGGTACACCGGCCCCGCCGCGATCGCCATCACGCTCGACCACCTCCTGCGCACGGCCGCCGTGCCCGACGGGAAGTTCGTCGCGAGCTTCGTGACCGAGTCGAGCAAGTGGATGAACGCCGGCTTCCTCCTGCGCTACCGCGCCTGATGGACCGCCCGATCCCGACCGGCCGCCTGGGCCGCCTCACCCGGCTCGCCGCGGCCGGCCTCCGCGGCCGCCACGGCACCGGCGAGGCGGGCGCCCGGGACGTCGCCGACACGCTGGGCACCCTGCGCGGGCTCCCTGCGAAGCTGGGCCAGCTCTACGCCTACGTCGACGGGCTCGCGCCCGTCGAGCCCGACGAGGCCGCCGCGATGGGCTCCCTGCTCGCGTCCACGCCCCCCTCGTCGCCGGCACGCATCCGCGAGACCGTCGAGCGGGAGCTCGGGGCGCCGCTCGACCGGCTGTTCGCGGAGTGGGAGGACGCGCCGATGGCCAGCGCGTCGATCGGGCAGGTCCACCGCGCCCGCCTGCCCGACGGGACGCGGGTCGCGGTGAAGGTGCAGCACCCGGGGGTGGTCGAGGCCGTCGAGCACGACCTCGCGAACGCCGCGCTCCTGGAGCGCGCCGCCTCGTTGCTGGTCGGCCGCGGCGGCGAGACGCGCCAGCTCCTGGAGGATCTCGCGGAGCGCTTCCGGGAGGAGCTGGACTACACGCGGGAGGCCGCGTGGCAGGAGCGCTTCCGGGCGCTGCACGCCGGGGACCCCACCATCCGCATCCCCGCGGTGTTCCGGAGCCACGCCGCCCGGCGGGTGCTCACCACGGAGCTCGCCGAGGGGCTCCCCTTCGACGCGGCCTGCGCCGCGCCCGAGCGCGCCCGCGCCGAGTGGTGCCGCACGCTCTGGCGCTTCGTCTTCAAGGGCACCGTGACGGCCGGGCTCTTCAACGCCGACCCGCACCCGGGCAACTACCTCTTCCAGCCCGACGGGAACGTGGTCTTCCTCGACTTCGGCTGCGTCCAGACGCGCGACGAGGCCTCGCGCGCGAGCGACGAGTCGCTGCACCGCGCGGCGCTGGCCCGCGACGAGGTGGCGTTCGCGGTGGCCGTGCGGCGGCTCCTCGGGCTCCGGGCCGGCGCGCAGGAGGAGCGGATCACCCGGCAGGTCCGGCGGATGTACGAGCCGCTGTTCTCGAGCCCCGCCCGCGTCGACCGCGCCTTCGTCGCCGGCATGTTGCGGAGCCTCCGGGAGTCGCGGCGCGCCCGCGCGGACGAGCCCCGCGTCCCCCTCCCCCGCGGCACGATCTTCATGGAGCGCCTGCGCTTCGGCTTCTACTCCGTGCTCGCGCGCCTCGACGCCGAGGTGGACTACGCGGCCGTCGAGCGCGCGTTCCTGCCGGGGGCCTGACGTGACCCCTGGCCCCCTCCCCCTCGCGCGCTTCCACGCCGTCCTCGACGCCGGCCCCGACCGGCCGCTCCTCACCTGGCTCGACGCGGAGGGCGAGCCCGCGGCCACGCTCACCCCGGCCGCCCTGGAGGTCGGCTCCGCCCGGGTCGCCCGGGCGCTGGTCGACCGCGGGCTCCGGAAGGGCGATCGCGCGCTCCTCGCCCACCCGCCCGGGCTCGACTTCGTCGTGGCGCTCCTGGGCTGCCTCCGCGCCGGCGTGGTCGCGGTCCCCACCTACCCGCCGCCCCCGCCGGGCACGCCCGGCTTCGAGGCCTTCGCCGCCGTCGCCGCCGACTGCGCGGCCTCCATCGCGCTGACCACGTCGAGCGGGCGCCTGTTCGCGGAGATCGCGGGCCTCCGCGCGCGGGTGCGCGGCACGCGGCTGCGCTGGCTCACGACCGACGCCCTCACGGGGCCCGCCACCTTCGAGGACGTCGCCGTCCAGCCCGACGACGTCGCGCTGGTGCAGTACACGTCCGGCTCCACGGGCACGCCGCGCGGCGTGATGCTCACGCACGCGAACCTCCGCCACCAGCTCGCCGCGGTGAGCGAGCGCGCGGTCGGCATCTCGCCGGCCTCCACGCTCGTGTGGTGGCTGCCGCAGTACCATGACTTCGGGCTGATCAGCGGCATCCTCGCCTGCCTCTGCGTCGGGGCGCGCGGCTACGCGATGTCGCCGCTCGACTTCGTGTGGCACCCCGCGAGCTGGATGCAGGCCGCCAGCCGCTACGGCGCGACCCACACCGCCGCGCCGGACTTCGCCTTCGGGCTCGCGGCGGCGCGCACCCCCGCCGACGGGCTGGATCTCCGTCGGCTCGGGGTCGTGATGAGCGCGGGCGAGCCCATCCGGCCCGCCAACGTCGACGCCTTCCTCGGCGCCTTCGCCCCCGCCGGGCTCGCCCCCGAGGCGTTCTTCCCCGCCTACGGGCTCGCCGAGCACACCGTCGGCGTCGCGGTCGGCGGACGCCGCTCCCTCGCGGTGGACGACGCCGCCCTCTCCGAGCGGCGCGTCCGGCCGGGTGATCGCCGCCTCGTGGGCTGCGGCCCGCCGTGCGACGGCGTCGAGGTGCGCGTCCACGGCCCCGACGACGCGCCCGCGGAGGTCGGCGAGATCCAGGTGCGCAGCGCGAGCGTGGCGAAGGGCTACTGGGGGCGCGCCGCGCGCGAGCTCACGACCCCCGACGGCTGGCTCCGCACCGGCGACGAGGGCTTCGTGCACGGCGGCGAGCTCTACGTCACGGGCCGGCTCAAGGATCTCGTCATCGTCCGCGGCCGCAACATCTACCCCCAGGACGTCGAGGCGACCGTCGAGCGCGCGGCGTCCGAGGTCAAGCCCGGGCGCGTCGCGGTGTTCGACGACGACGCCCTCGTGGTGGCCGCGGAGCTGCGCACGGGGCACGGCGGGGCGGGCGTGGCCGAGCGCATCGCGGCCGCCGTCGCCCAGGCGCACGGAGTCGCGCCCGCGCGCGTGCTGCTCGTCGCGCCGGGCGGCGTGCCCAAGACGACGAGCGGCAAGATCCAGCGTGGCCGCTGCCGCGAGCTCTGGCGAACCGGGAGGCTGAACCTCGTGCGGCGCTGGGACGCGCGCTGACCGGCCGTTTGCCCGTTTCGAGCGGCCCGGGTGTCCGATCGTCGCTCGCCCCGCCCCCGGGGCGGCGATCCCCCACGGAGGAGTAGACATGACCACGTTCCCGCAGTGGGCGCTGGCCGCGGGCCTCGCGCTCGGCCTGACCGCCTGCACCGGCAAGGCCGACGACACCGGCGCCGCCGGCGACACCGACCCCGAGACCGACACCGACACCGATGTCAGCTACACGATCGAGGGCACGGCCATCACGTTCGGGCCCGACCGCCTCCCGGCGCCGGAGGGGACCTGCGTGCGGCTGTTCAACCCGGACGACGGCCTGGACGGCTCGACCCCCGAGGCGCTCGCCGAGGGGACCGTTGGCGCTGGCGGCGCCTACAGGCTCACCGGCATCACCAGGTGGGCGGGCAGCCCGCCCCTCGTCGTGATCGACGACTGCGACACCGACCCTCCGCGCGTCTTCCCCACGGGCACCCCCGTCCCCCCCGAGCTCGTCGAGCCCGTCACCGACGGCGGCACCGTGACCGGCGTGGTGTCCGTCGCGCTCGGCGTCGAGACGTTCGACGCCATCGCGGCCAGCCTCGCCGCGGCGGGGGACACGACGGACCTCGCGAGCGCCGGCCTGATGATGGGCTTCCTCTGGGGCGACGACGAGGCCGGCATCGAGGGCGCGCAGGTCGTCTGCGAGACCTGCACCGTCTACTACGGCGACGGCGACGCCACCGACGGCGCCTTCACCACCGCGGGGACGCGCAACACCGCGGCCACCCGCAGCGGCTTCTACGCCATCCCCGGCGCGCCCATCGAGACCTACTCCGCGGTCGCGGAGGGCTACTCGTTCGTCAGCACGCCGATGGGGGCGATCCCCGGCGGCGCGCTGCTGATGATCTTCCGCGGCGAGGCGGAGTAGCCGGCCGACACCCGAGCGGGGCCGCCGCCGCCGGGCGCCCCTCCGTCAGGGCGGCCCGCACCCGAAGAGCGGCGCATCCCCCGCGTCCGACACGTAGAGGTCCACCGCGGCGGCGTCCTCCGCGCGGGCGGGCCCTTCGCCGGGGCACCCGCCGTCGAAGCTCACCGCGTGGTAGCCCGGCTCGAACGTCACGGGGTCCGGCGCGTCGGACCCCGCGGGGGCCTCGGCCGTCCACTCCTCCGAGAGGTAGAGGAGGACCACCTCGTCGGTCCCCCCCGCGAGCGCGTCCTGGTCGGGGTCGAACGTCCCGTCGTCCCCTTCGTCCGCGAAGAGCACGACCGCCCCCACCGGCCCGCCCCCCGGTTGCCCGACCGCGTCGGCGAGGATGTGCTCGGGCGGCGGCGCGTAGAGCGACAACGCGTACCGCGCCGGGAACGTCGTCTCGACCTCGAGCGGCGGCAGCCAGGAGTAGCCGTCCTCGGCGAGCGGCTCCCACAACACCGTCACGTAGAGCGGCGCGTCCGGCAGCTCGACGCCGCCCTCGTACCGCACGAGCCCGCCGAGCTCGAAGAGCTGCTCGCCCGGGTAGGTGCCGTCCACCACCCCGTCCCCGCACGCCGCCAGCAGGAAGAGCAGCATCAGCGCACCCAGGCCGTGAGGTCGAGGGCGGCCCGGGGCACCGCCGAGGTCTCGATCGACGACGCGCCGTCCGCGCCCGCCACGGGGTACACGTGGATGTCCCACGCCGCCTCGACGCCGAGGGTGAGCCGGGGGGAGACGGCCAGCTCGGCCCGGCCGATCGGCCCCACCTGCCCGACCAGCGACCACCGCTCCGGCGCCTCGCCCTCCGTCTCGAAGCGTTGCAGGACGCCGCCGAGCCCGCCGCCGACCCCGAGCCCGAACGAGGCCGGGCCCACGTCGACGAGGCGCAGCGCCGCGAGCTCGCCGCCGGGCGCGTGCTGCTCCATCGACAGGAAGGCGTTCTCGGCGGTCGCGTGCGCGTAGCGCGCCCGCCCTACGAGCGTGAACCACGGGAGGTCGGCGCGCAGGCCCGCCAGGGCGAGGGGCCCGGTCGACACGCCGTCCCGGAGCGCGCCCTGGACGCCGCCGCCGACGGTCAGCGCGATCGCCGTGTAGGTCTCGGAGGTCTGCCCGCGCCGGGCGGACTGGCCGTAGGGCTGGGAGCGGAGGTTCGCCGTCGCGAGCCGCGTGTCCGCGCCGCTCTGCACCGTCACGGCCCCCTCGTACACCCGGTCCGGCATGCGCCGCCGCACGCGGTACGCGCCCTCCGGGAGCGCCACGGTCCCGCCCTTCCCCACCTCCACCTCGGCGACGAGCCGCGTCTCTCCGAGGTCGAAGATCACGTAGAGGCCGGCGTCCTCCAGCACGAGCCGCCCGGCGCGGCGGGCGCCGTCGAGGACGGTGAGCGCGACCTCCGTCTGCCCCTGCAGGTCGAAGGCGTACGAGGGGTGCTGCACGACCGGCGCGCGGCTCGTCGTGGAGAGCGTGCGTGCGTGCGCGTAGCGGTAGGCCTCCTGGAGCGTCACGCGGTGATCCCCCGACGTGTCGGCGGCGCCCGCGAGGCCGGCCAGCAGGTGGTGCGTGAACACGCCGCCTTGCAGCCGCTCCGACTCCTGCGCGTCCTCCCCCGCGGCGGCGGCGGTCAGGACGGCGACCCCCTCCACCACGCCGGTCCCGGGCGCCGCGATCGGGAAGGGCGCGACCGGCGTGCCGCCCTTGGCGCGCAGGATCTCCCCCGCCTGGCAGGCGTCCATCACGAGCACGCGCAGGTCCGCCGGCATGCCGACCACGGCCTCGCGGAGCTCGCGCAGCGGCAGCTCCGTGCCCTCCATGTGCAGCCCCTGCCCGTCCGCGTGCCCGCTGTAGTACACGACGATCGAGCTCCGCTCCCCCGGCGGCACCTCCCGCGCGATGCGCGCGCTCACGTCGGCGAAGGTGGCGCGGAGGTCGTCGGCGTCGGCGCCCTGGAGGAGGGCCACGCGCGACGCGGGCACCCCGCCGAGGTCCTGGAGGAGCTCCGCCATGCGGTGGGCGTCGCTCTCGGCGTACCGGAGCGGCGCGTCGGGGCCGAAACCCGTGTTCACGCCCACGACCACGGCGTAGCGCTGCTCGGCGGCAGCGCCCGCGACCAGGGCCAGCAGCGCGGCCGCGATCACCGCGCGGCGGCCTTCACGAGGCGGACCTCGTCCTGGTCGCACGTCGGAAACAGCGGCGGGAGGGGGGCCTCCCCCGCGGAGGCGCGCGCGCTCAGGCGGTCGGCCACGTCCCGCCACGCCAGGGCCTCCGGGCAGCGGAGCGCGACCAGCCGCTCGGCGCCCGGCGTCGCGTCGAGCGCGAGCGCGGCTTCGAGCTTCACGCCTTCGGGGACCGCCGCGAACGGGGCGCTCGGCGCGTCGCCGCCCGGCCAGACCTGGTAGGCCGCGCCCGCCCCGTCGACGCCCGCGACGAGCAGCCAGCCGTCCGAGTGGGTGGCCACCCGGAACCCGATCCGGTCGCCCGCCCGCACGGAGGCCCCGGAAGCGAGCCGCTCGGCTCCCCCGTGTGCGTCGCGGTACACCTCGAGCCGGAGCGCGGCGCCGCGCGACGTGAACGTGTCCGGCGCGGGCGTGGGGGGCGCGCGCAGCACGAACAGCGCCGCGGCGGCCGCGAGCATCGCGACGGCTGCCGCGGGGATCCACCTGCGTCGCAGCGGCACCACCTCGCCGCGGGGCTCGTCGCGCACCGGGCTGGTCGGCTCCGGCGCGCGCTCCAGCCGGAGCGGCGGCAACGGCGCGGCCGCGGCCGCCCGGAGGCCCGCGAGGCGCTCGCGGCAGGGCGCGCAGGTCGCGAGGTGGCCGGCGAGCGTCGCGTCGCCCTCGAGCTCGCCCGCCACGACCCGGTGCAGGGTGAGCTCTGCGAGGTGGCCGTCGCGGTCGAGGAGCCCGATCACGCGCCCGCCCGTGCCTGCGCGAGCTTGCGCAGCGCCTCCAGGCGGTAGCCCACCGTGCGCGAGGAGAGGCCGACCAGCGCGGCCACGTCGTCCCGCGTCATCCGGTCGAGGTGGTAGTAGACCGCGATCATCGCGGTCTCCTCGTCGAGCTCGCGCCAGATCTCCCCGAGCAGCGTCTTCGCCTCCTGGTCCGCCGCCGTCGTCGGTCCGCCCCAGGGCAAAGGCCCCGTCTCGTCCAGGAGCGACCGCCGCCGCGACGCGTCGCGCAGGCGGTTCAGGCAGTGCCGCGTCGTCAGCTGGTAGAGCCAGGTCGACGGCGAGCTCTCGCCGCGGAAGGTGTCGAGCTTGTCCATCACGCGCACGAAGACCTCCTGGAGCACGTCGTCGGCTTCCTCGTCCGAGAAGAACCGGCGGATGCGCGCCCGCACGAGCCCGCCGTAGGTCCGGTAGAGGTCTCCGATGTCGGGCTTGTCTGGATGCATCGGTTCGACACGCGAGCGCGCGGGTTGCGGCAACGTCGCGCATCGGTACCACAGTCGGGGGGTTGCGTGGGCGGCCCGGCGCCCGCGGACGGGCGCCGTCGGTCCCCTACGGGCTCGCCGCGGTGCGGCTCGGTCGGCCGGCTCCGCGCCGACCGACCGGCCCGGGTGGTGGGGCCGTGGCGGGCCGTGGGCGCTCACGTCACCCGGGCCGCCCTCCGGGCACCTGCCGCGGCGGTGGGGTGGGGGGTGTCGCTAACGTGGTTCGGGAACGTGGCCGTACATGCGCTTCACCCACTCCTGCAGCGCCAGGATCCGCTCCGGGAGCTCGGTGGCAAGGCGCGCGGCGCGTCGGAGGAGATCCGGCTGCAGGGCGTAGCCCGCAGCGAGGTCGTCCAGCGGCGGCTCGGGGAGCGGGACGTCCGCGTCGAGCGGCGCGCGGAGTCGGGCCAGCAGCGCACGCGTGGACTCCGAGAGCCTCCCCGCGCGGGCGAGATGGAACGCGGCCAGGAGCGGCGCGCGGATGCCATCCATGCGACGCGCGACGACGCCCAGCCCGGGCGCGACCGCGAGCGTCTCTTCGAGCAGCGCCACGGCGACGTCCACCGTGTCGGCGTCCTCCCGGATGGCGGCGTAGAGCCCCATGCGGAAGGTGTCGAAGAGGGCGACGCTCAGCGGCAGCGGCTGCTGGATGTTGGGCGGCGCGACGGGGCCCGTCTCCAGGCTGTCCCGGACCCACGCGCGGGCGAACTGCCAGCCCAGGACGTTCCGGTCCGGAACCGGCAGGAAGAGCTCGAAGGTGCGTCTGGACGGATCCGGCGCGGCCGCCTCGCGGAGGGCGGCGAGGAGGAGCGCAGGCTCGGTCTGACGAGCACCGCTCGGGATCGACGACGGGACGCCCCCGCGCAGCACGGTCGAGAACCAGCCCCCGGGGCGAGGCTCCGGAGCTGCTTCCGGCGCCGGCGCGTCCGTCCCTCGGGCGTCCAGCAGGTCGAGGTCGGCGCCGGCAGCGGTGGCGTACGCCCAGGAGGGCCAACCCAACGTCGCGAGGATCTCCGCGTGGTCGGCGCCCACGACCGCGGCGTTGAGCCGCGCCACGAACGGCACCGCCCCCAGGCCCCAACCCGGCAGCGCCCCTCTCCACAGGGCCTCGCCGACTTCCGGTTCGGCTGCGTGGAACACCGACGCGGAGATCCGCACCAGCTGGTCCGCGCTCGCTTCCGCGGCGCCCACCCCCCAGAACAGCGACGCGAGGCCCGCGCGGCTCGCGGTGTCGGTCCCCTCCGCCTCGTCGAGCGCAGTCGCCAGGTCCTCGACCGCGCGCCCGAGCGGCCCGCGGAGCGCGGCCTCGACCATGGGCTGAAAGCGGGAGGCCAGGGCGTAGACCGACAGGTGGGCGGCGTCCTCCGTGGGCGCGGCGCCCGCCCACCCGACCGCGCGGACCAGCGCGTCGCCCTCCACCTCGGCATTCGCCGCGAGGATCGCACCTACCTGGGACAGCGCCGCGGCAACGTCCGTGCCCGGGAGGTCCTCCAGCGCCGGCCCCAGGACCGAGAGGAGGACCGGTTCTTCCATCGGATAGTCCATGAGGGCGTCATCCCCACCCCACCGCTGCCGGATCCGCTGCACGAGGAACAGCGCTGCGAGGGTGTCCTCGCCCTCCGTGGCCCAGTGCCGCGCGAGCCGGTCGGCCGCCCGCCAGTCCGCGCGGAAGTTCAGCGCGCGCAGCCTGTCCACGAGCCGCGCGTACCCCTGCGGGAGCGGGGTGTCCGTGTCGAAGCCGGGGCGCCAGTCACCCTGCTCGTCCACGAGCGCGGTCTCACCGAGGTCCACCGCGGGCTCCGCATACAGACGGACGAGCCGACGGGCACCGTGGCGCTCCAGCGGCGCGTCCAGCCGTTGCTCGACGCCAGGGGCGTTCGGCCACCGCCACCGGAAGACGCGACTGACCTCCTTCGTCAGGAACGTGGTGATGTCCGTGCCTCCTCGGTTCGGGAGCGGCGACACCACGGGGATCACCGGTGCCCGCGGATCCCCCGGCTCCAAGTCCTTCCGCGCCAGGAAGTTCCGGTACACCTGCTCCACCCCGTCCAGGTGCAGCCGGCTCGGCCGGAACAGGAGCACCAGCGCGTCCGGCAGGAGCACGGTGGACAAGTAGCTCTCGTCCGCGAGGCCCGTGCGCGAGTCGAGGATCACGTACGTGGCCGACGCCGCGAGCGCGTCGCGCAGGGCCGCCAACGAGGCGCCATCCGGCTCGTCGATGATCGCCCGGAGGGCCGCGGCGACGGTCGAGTAGCTCGCCCCCGCCACGCGGACGTCCCCGAGCCCCGAGGGCATGTAGCGTAGCGGCAGGGAGGGATGCGGGACGACGTACCGCCGGTCCCGAAGCGCCTCGCGCAGCCAGGCCTCGCGCGCCCCCTCGGGCCTCCGCGCAAGGTCGGCGAGGAGCCGCGCGAGGCCCCCGCAGGCAGCGTCCGCGCCGCCCCCCAGGTAGGGGTCCAGGCCCGGCGCCTCCAGATCCAGGTCCACCACGAGCACGTCCCCGGCGTCCTCCCGGGCGAGCGCCCGCGCGAGGCGCCGCGCAACGTGAACGACCGCCAGGGTCCGCCCGACGCCGCCCTTGAACGAGTAGAAGGCCGTGATCACGCTGGCATGCCGGCACCGTGGCCCCGGGCGGTGGACGCCCCCGTGGGGAGCCGCGCGCGCCGCGGCCGTTCGTGCCCCCTCTCGACGCTCGCCGGCGACATGTACGGGAGCCGCTCGAAGCGCTCGAACAGCGAGCTGCGCGCAGGCTCGGACCTGGCGCGCACGATCCCGAGCGCCGCCACCTGCTTCGCCCCCACCGGCGACAGCGCGTAGTGCCGCGCCGGACCCGGCGTGTTCCGCACCACCTGGACGAGCCACCCGGCGTCGAGCAACTGATCGAGCAGTTGGCCCACGCGCCTGTCGCTCACGTCGAAGTCCCCGCGCGCGTGCACCTCTCCGGCGCGCAGGAAACCGCGGTCCCCGTCGGCCTCCTCCGCGAGCACCGCCAGGATCTCGCGAGCGGCCGCGCCCGCCGGCGCTCGGAGCGCGACACCGACCTCCGCCCCGGGCGCCAGGCGCGCGACGACGTCCGCCACACGCGGCAGCACCGCCAGGCGGTACCGGGCTGCCTCCGCGGCGGGGATCCCGAGCGAGGGGACCTCGTCCGCCGCGGCGCGCACCGCCCCGGCGAGAGCCTCGACACCCGCGGAATCGCCGCGCAGCGCAGCCGCGACGAGCTGGTGCACCGCCCCGTCGATGAGCTCGTGCAGCTCGGCGGCGCGCCCTGCCGCCACCACCCCGAGGGCCTCGACGAGCTGATCGCGGAGCACGGTCGGCGCGTCCGACGCCGCGCGGGGAAGCCGCTTCCGCACATTTCCGCTCATTCCAGCCTCTCCACGTGAACGAAAGCTAATCCCGACAAGCGTCCCACATCAACCGTCCCACTGGACGATCGCCCCCAGGTCCACGAGAAGCCCCACGTCTTCGACCCACCTGCACGCAGACGCGTCCGGGCGCGCCATTTCCACATCCTTTCGCACCTCCACCCGGTGCCAGTCTCCCTTCCAGGGCAGGCGCAGCGCAGCCACGGCCGCTGCCTTCCCCGCGACCTCGGCGGCGTTGACGAGGAGCGTGGCCGTACCGAGATGGGCGAGCGCGTCCATCCTCGCCCGGAAGTCGTCGGTCACGGGGCTCATCGCGACCACGAAGAGGAGATCCGGAGCGAGGCGGTCCATGAGACCGGGGAGACAGTCGCCGACATCGAGCAGGTCCGCGCAGATCACCAGCGAGGCCCGACCCAGGGGGGTGTCGAACAGCAGGAGCTCGGCCCCGGGGTCGAACGCTTCCTCCACCTCGCACAGCGGCGGCAGCGGCCCGTCATCCACCGTCACGGAGCCACGCGCCAGGAGCTCGGTCACCCGCGCCGCGCGCAGGGCGAACCGCCCGCGCTTGGCATGCACGCCCCGGCGTCCTCGCCGGTCCACGAGCGGTGCCTCGTTGCGGACGCCTCTGGGCCCCGACACGTGCCAGCTCCCCGCGATGGTCGCGCGGAGCCCGAGTGACTCGATCCACGTGAGGTCCGCCGGCTCGACCAGGAGCTCGGGGAGCACCAGCAGGTCGACGCGACCTTCCGCCACCGCGGCCGCCACACGATCCCGGACCTCCGGCGGGATCCGGCCCCCCGACTCCGTGGCCTGGAACCCCCACCTGGGCCCACGCCGACACACCCGGAGCGATGGCGGCAGCACCCCGGGCAGGGGCGCCAGGAGCACCCGGAGCGAGCGCGCGGAGTCGAGCGCCCAAGGCCGCCCGTCATCCGCGCACGCGGGCAGATGCCGCAGGTCGACAGGCTCGTCGGGACGGCTCCACCAGAGGTGGACGTGACGCAGCAGCTGCCCCGGACGGTCCCAGGCGATCGGGTGGTCCCCGGTCTCCCGCCGTGCGCGTAGCGGCGTCGGGCCACGCGGTGCGTAGAGCACCGCACCAGCCATCGTGAAGCCCCCCTTCCGCACCGGCGTGAGCGGGACCTCGCCCCGCTCCACCGGCCCGCCGCCCAGAAGCGCGTCGAGCGCCAGCAGGTGGGCGAGCAGCTGGCCCGGGGCGATTCGAACGACCCCGAGGAGAGACCCGACCGGGTCGACCGGCGGCGCGTCCTCCACGTCCCGCTCCCGGATGCCGAGGATCTCGCAGGCGGCAAAAAGGTGCGCCGCGAGCACGAGAGGGATGTCGTCGTCAGGCTCCGCCGCGACCCGCTCCCGGACCGCTGTCAACAGGGCTTCGATGAAGCGCGCGCGGTCCCTCGCCATCCAGGTTCCCAGGCACAGGAATAGCCCATCCACCGGCGCGCAGCCCGTTCCGCAATGCGACGCGCGCCCGCAACCCGACCTACCGCCCCGCCGCCCGCCACCCCACGAACCCCTTCCCCGCCACGTCCGGCTGACACGTCGCGCAGAAGAACGCGTCGTGCCCGTGCACCCCCGCCGCGCGGATCTTGCCGCCACACCGGGGACACGCCTCCCCCGCCCGGTTCCGCACCTTCAGGAAGTCGCGCACCTTCTCGTCGATGGGCGGGTTGCGGGCCCGGATCGTCTCCGTCGCCTCGCCCAGCACCTTCCGCATCGCCGCCCACAGGCGGTCCAACTGTTCCGGTGTCAGCGTCGCCACCGTGGCCTTGGGGTGGATGCCGGCCTCCCACAGGGTCTCGTCGGCGTAGGCGTTGCCGAAGCTGTCGAAGGTGTGCTTGTCCATCAGCCACACCTTCACCTGCTCGCGCCGCTTCTTCGCCAGCTCGCCGAGCTTCGCGCGGGTGAACCCCTCCGCCAGCACGTCGGCGCCCACCGGCAGGAGCCCCGGCACCTCCTCCAGCCGCTTCACGAGGTAGAGCTTGGCCATCTGCTGCTCGTCCCGCAGTCGGAGCTCGTCCCCACCCTCCAGCGCGAACGCCACGGCGAGGTCCGCGCTGTCCTTCGCGCCCACCTTCGCGAACGTGAACCGCCCCGCCAGCATCAGGTTCACGGCCACGGTCCACTCGCCGAGCGCGAGCACCACGAAGTGCCCCTTGCGCTCGACCCCGTCGACACGAGCGCCGGCCAGCACGTCCAGCGCCACCGGCGCGCGCACGACCACCGGCTTGCGCACGCGCACCGCCGCGATCGTGGCGCCGCGCAGCCGCCCCGCGAGGACCGGCACCACGTGCTCGAGATCGGGCCGTTCGGGCATGGCTTCCTCCGCCTCCACCCTACCACCTCCCGCGCCGGGCGATACACTCGCTGAATGACCACTCAGTTTCCGCCGTTCACCGAGGAGCACGCGCTCCTCCGCAAGACCGTCCGCGACTTCACCCTCACCCACCTCACGCCGCACCGGCACGAGTGGGACAAGGAGGGCGACTGGCCCGCGCGCGAGATCTTCGGGAAGATGGCGGAGCTCGGGCTCCTCGGCATCCGCTTCGACGAGAAGTACGGCGGCGCCGGCCTCGACTGGTGGGCGCACACCGCGATGATCGAGGAGCTCTGCCAGGCCCGCAACGGCGGCGTGGTGATGTCCATCTTCGTGCACACCGACATCTCCACGCCCGTCATCCACGAGATCGGCACCGAGGAGCAGAAGCAGGAGTGGCTCGTGCCCGCCATCCGCGGCGAGAAGATCGGCGCGCTCGGCATCACCGAGCCGGGCGCCGGCTCGGACGTGGCCAACCTCCAGACGACCGCGCGCATCGAGGGCGACCACTTCGTCATCAACGGCGCGAAGACCTACATCACCAACGGCGCCTTCGCCGACTTCATCATCCTCGCCGTCCGCACGGGCGACCCCGGCTACGGCGGCGTCTCGCTCGTCATCTTCCCCACGGACACCCCCGGCTTCTCCGTCGGCAAGAAGCTCGACAAGCTCGGCACCCGCTCGGTCGACAGCTCGCTGCTCCACTTCGAGGACTGCCGCGTCCCGGTGAAGAACCTGCTCGGGACGCTCAACGGCGGCTTCGTGCACGTCATGCAGAACTTCCAGGGCGAGCGGCTCGTGGCGGCGCTCATGGCCACCGCGGGCATGGAGATCCAGCTCGCCGACGCCATCGAGTACGGCCGCACCCGCAAGGCCTTCGGCCGCCCGATCGGGAGCTTCCAGGTCTGGAAGCACAAGTTCGCCGAGCACCTCACCGCGGTCGAGGCCGCGAAGCTGCTCACCTACAAGGCCGTCCAGAAGATCGAGTCGGGGGACGACCCCACGCTCGAGGTCTCGATGGCGAAGCTCTTCGCCTCCGACCTCGCGCAGAAGGTCGCCTACGACTGCCTGCAGTTCCACGGCGGCTACGGCTTCATCGAGGAGTACGACATCGCCCGCGCCTGGCGCGACGTGCGGCTCCTCCCCATCGGCGGCGGCACGAGCGAGATCATGAAGGAGATCATCGCGAAGTGGTCGGGGTTGTAGTCGAAACCGTCACTTCCGAGAGCCGCGGCGGTCCGCGGGCCCCTCCGCCGCACGATGCTACCGGCGCGGACCCACCGCGAGGTTACGCGCGTGCATGTCCGTGGCGCAGCGGCTCCAGTCCTCGTGGTAGGTGCCGAAGAGCCGGTCCCACATCGAGAAGAAGTTGCCCAGGTTCACGGCGCCCCCACCTCGGCAGTGGTGGAGCTTGTGGGCGTGGTTGTCCATCAGGACCCAGCGGAGCCAACCGATGCGGAACGTGTAGTTCACGTGGTGGGACGAGAACCCGAACATCGTCAGGCTGAACGCCACGAGGGTAGCGGGCAGCGAGAGTCCGAGCAGCGCGCAGATCACGCCCAGCGGAAACTGGTGGGACCAGAAGGCATCCCAGCGAGAGAAGACATTCCCGCGATACAAATCGAGATCGCGGACGTCGTGGTGGGCGGCGTGTTTGCGCCGCATCCACTTCGCCGCCGGGCGCCGCAGGCCGCGGCCGTGCAGCACGAGGCGGTGCCACCAGTAGTAGCCGAAGTCCAACACCAGGACGGCCGCCACGACGCCCAACCAGTCGTTCGTGATCAGTCGAGCGTCGGTCACGAATGCGAGGCCGCGACCGACCACCCACCATGACGCGACCACGAGGACGTACCCGAGCGCGAAGCTCTCGAGGAACAGACGCGCGATCTCGTAGGCCGTCTCCCCCTGCCTCCAAGCCCGCAGCGGCCGGGCCGGCCGGGTCATCTCGAGGTAGATGAAGACCAGGGCGAGCGGGAAGACGATCACCCCGAAGCCGACGATCGCCGTCCACGCGGTGAACCCCTCGACCTCGACCACGGCGGCATACGCGAGGAGCGGGCCGAGGTGGACGAGGAGGCCCAGCCACAGCGGCGAGGGCCTCTCGGCCTGGACGTCATCCTGCGCGGGGGCGAGAGCCTCGGGTGGCGAGCCTGCTGCGAGCGTCGAGCCGTCCATCGGGGTTCCTCCGGAGCGGACCGTGGGCCGGACTCTCCGCTTTCCCCCTGGGTACCATGACACGCAGCGCTCCGCTACGGCCGAGGGGTGGCCGGAGCGGCGTTCGAACATCGTCGGCCTCGGTCTTCTTGGGGCGGGGGGCGCGGCCCCCCGCAACGCCCCCGCTTTTGCGTGAGGCACAAAATTTCCGGCGAGGTGTAACAGCCGCACGCGCCGCCCCTTGGTCCTGGACGAACCCGACGGAGCCGACTCCGTCCCTCCCAGGAGAAACCATGCGTCGCCTCGCCCTCGTGTCCCTCGCCGCCCTCGCCGCCTCCGGCTCCGCCTTCGCCTGGATCGAGTGGACCGGCTCGATCAACTACCTCAGCGCGACGATCAACGTCGTCTGCGACGACGGCAACAGCTACACCTGCACCGGCGACGGCTTCTGCGGCTCGGAGTGGGAGACGATCCAGTACGGCAGCGCGCTCGCGACCCAGTGCTGCGAGGCCAACGGCACCGGCTACTCCGACGGCGGCGGCGGCTTCGACTTCACGCTCGTCGGCGGGCCCGTCCGCGTCGACGACAAGGGCAACCTCGAGGACTCCGACGCGACGAAGCGCGCCCTCGCCGAGCTCGACGCGCTCTACGCCTCGCCGGACGTGACGATCCTGGAGCGCCGGAACGGCACGACGGACACCGTCGCGGGGGTGCGGGTGTGCACGTTCGACTCCGCCCCCACCACGCTCGCGTGCTGCCAGGCGGCGCACGACCCCTCCTACTACAGCGGGCATTGCGCCTCCTGCCTCGACGCGGACGGCGGCTGCAACGACACGAACGGCCGCGAGGGCGACGTGGCCTGGATCCTCGACCTCCCGTACGAGTCGTCGGGCTCGGCCGCCGACGAGTAGCGCCCCCTCCGCGTTGCGCCCTCCGGGCCTCGGAGCCCGGTTACGCCGGAGCGAGCATGCCCGCGCCCGACTTCGATCCCCTGCCCTCCCTGGTCGCCGCCGTGACGCGCGGCGACACCGACGGCGGCGCGCTGCTCGCCGAGGTGCTCCGGCACGTCGCGCGCGTGGCGCGCCCCTACCCGGACGCCTGGTTCGCGCTCGGGCGCAAACACGCGGAGGCGGTCGACGACCTCGCGCACCGCGTGTACACGACGTGCGCGCGGGTGGCGAAGGGGCGCTTCCCTTTCCTCGGGCGCGCGCCCTTCGCGGCGTACGTGGCCGAGGACTTCGACGGGCGCGCCATCCGCTACCACAGCTTCTACGCGAAGCTCTCGATCACCCGCGAGCTCTTGCGCGCCGACTACGCCCACAACCTCGCGTCCGACCCGCGGCTCGCGTGGCGGGCCGACCTCTACGGCGAGATCGGCCACGTGCTGCGCGCGCGGGCCGTGAAGCTCGGGGGCGCCCCGCCGCGGTGGCAGCTCCCGGGCCCGGCCGCGGTGCGGGGCGAGGCCGCCCTGGTCGACCTGTTGCGGGCCGCGTCCGAGCGGGACGTCCCGGCGCTGGTGGAGCGGGCGCTCCGGCTCGGGGGCCCCCGCACGCAGAGCCAGCTCTGCCGCGTCGTCGAGGAGGTGGTCGGCACCCCGCCGGCGCCCGAGGCCGACGACGAGGCCCGCGCCGACGACGTGGCGGGGCGGGCCGCGGTGCGCGCCGCGGTGCTGGAGGCCTGGGCCGCGCTGGACGACGACGAGCGCCGCCTCCTCGGGCTCATCGCGCGAGGGCGGAGCTACGACGAGGTGTGCGCCGAGCTCCCCGGCTTCGCGCACAAGGTGGCGGTGAACCGCGCGCTCGAGCGCATCGGCCAGCGCTTCGTCGCGCGCCTCGCCGCGCGGGTCGGCGCCCCGCGGGAGGCCCCGCCGCCGCGGTTGTTGCTCGAGCACGTGCTCGACGTCCTCGAACAGCTGGAGGTCGCGTGAGCCGGGATCCCTGGGATGGTGTCCTCGACGGCGAGCCGCTCCTCGCGGGCCTCGCGCGGCTCGCGGCCCGGCGCCGCCACGCGCGCGAGCGCGCCGAGGACGAAGACGACCACGTCTTCGAGGAGGACGACGAGCCCGTGCGCCTCGCCGCCGCGGACGACGACCGGCCGTGGCGCGGCGGCCCCTACGAGGTGCGCGTGGTCGACGGGCGCGCCACGCAGACCGCGGGGCCCGGCGGGCTCGCGCTCCGGCTGCCGACGGGCGACGTGCCGCTCGTCCCGGGCATGCCCGTCGAGCTGTCCGCGCCCCTGGGCGACCGCGTCGACGCGGTGGACGCGCGCGGGCGCCGCATCCGGCTCGAACGGTAGCCCCGCTACTCGCAGCCGGTCAGCGAGCAGGTGAAGCGCGCGTCGAGGCCGTAGGCGTAGGTGTCCAGGCCCGGCACGGCGATCAGGCCGTCCTCGGCGAGCACCGGGTCGAAGAGGTCGCAGCGCTCGCCGACAGCGGTGGCGGCGGTGCCGCCCAGGCTGATCTGCGCCGGCTTGGCGTCGGCGGCGCCGTTGCCGAACACGCCGAGGCCGTCCGCGGTGGAGCCGGTGCACGCGAGGTCGAGGTCGAAGGCCGACACGCCGCCGGTGCTTTCCTCGGAGGTGTTGGCGGTGACGCGCGTGTCCACGAGCGAGAGCGCGCTGACGACGCCCTCCACGCCCGCCGCGCCGCCGCCGCGCACGTGCGCGGTGTTGCCGGTCACGACGCTGTCGCGCACGACGACCGTGCCGCCGTCGGCGACGGCGAGGCCCCCGCCGATGTCGGCGGTGTTGCCCGACACGGTCACGGCTTCGAGCGTGACGGCGCCCCGCGCGAGCAGGCCCCCGCCGCGGGTCGCGGTGCTCCCGGACAGGGTGGTGTCCGCGACGGTGACGGTGGCGTCCGCGTCCACGAGCAGGCCGCCGCCCTCGGACGCGACGCCGTTCCGCACGGTCACGCCCTCGACGCGCAACGCCCCGCCCGCCAGGGTGAGCACGGCGCCCTTGCCCGCCCCGTCGAGCACGGTGCGGTCGGCGCCGGCGCCGCGCAGGGTCACGTCGCCTGTGAGGGCGAGGCGCACGAACCAGGTGCCCTCGCACACGTCCAGCGTGCCGCCCTCGTAGGCGAGCGCGGCGGGCTCGTCGTCCGCACCGGCGGCGAACGCGGCGCTCAGGTCCGTCCACCCGGAGTCGGTCGTGCGGGTGACGAGGCCGGCGTCGGAGACCCAGGCGGCGTCGCAGGCGTCCGAGACGCCGTTGCAGCGCTCCGGGGCGGCGGGGAACACGTCGGGATCGGCGTCGTCGCAGTCGCCGGCGGTGGCCGTCCAGCCGGAGGGCTCGTCGCAGCGCGGGGTGGCGGTCGCCTCGTCGCCGAAGCCGTCCCCGTCGGCGTCCGCGTAGCGCACGGGGCAGGCGGTGTCGTCGGAGCCGCCAGCGTCGGTGGAGCAGGGCTCGTCCACGAGGACGATGGTGCAGCCGAGGAGCCAGAGGAGCGTCACAACGACACCACGAGGCCCACAGCGCCGTCCGCGAGCGGGCCCTGCACCCAGCCCGCGCGCGCCACCCCCAGGAGCGAGACCCGCCGCGACAGCGGGAGCGAGGTGCCGACCGCGCCGACGCCGCCGAGGTGGAGCGCGGTGTACGCCCCGTCGCAGCCGAGGCGGGCGAGCTCGACCGTGCCGACGACCTGCGCGCCGAGGGTCAGCGGGCCCGCGGCGACCTCGACGCCGAGCGCCTGCGGGAGCCGGACGGTCGACCCGCCGGTGGCGACGCCGGTGTCCACCGCGAGGCGCAGGGGCCCGGTGACGGGCACCCGGGCGAACACGCGGGCCTGCCCGACCGCCCCGGCGTCGAGCCCGCCGCCGAGGACCACGCCGAGGCGGGTCGCGCGGGGGAAGCCGCGGTCGACGGCGCGCGCGGCGAGGAACGGGCGCGCGGCGACGACCGGGGCGCCGCCGGCCACGTCGGCCACCTGCCAGCGCCGGACGCGGGCCTCGCCGCCCGGGCCGGAGACGCGCACGCGCCCCTCGACGACGGTGACGCGCACGGCGGCGTCGTCGGCGTCGCCGAGGCCGCGCACGGCGAACTCGGTGCCCTCCACGGCGGTCTGCACCGTGCCGTAGCGCACGGAGAACGCGCCCCGCACGCGGTAGTACACCTCGCCCAGGCGCTGGAGCGCGGTGCGGCCCCGCACCTCCACGTCGGTGTGCTCCGCGACGGCGAGCTCCTCGCCACGCTGGAGCGCGATGCGCAGGCGCGCCTCCTCGGTGACGACGCGGTCGCCCTCCTCGAGCGCGAGGCCGCGCGACGCCGGGAGGCGCTGGTCGCCGCGCAGCACGACGGCCCGCACGGTCGAGTCGACGGGGCGCCACCGGCCGGCGGCGTCCGCGGTGGTGACCTCGAGGATCTCCGCGTACGCCGCCCACGCGCGGCCGGGCGCGACGCAGAGCAGGATCGCGAGGAGGAGGCGGAGCACGGCGGGCATGCTACCGCGGGGCGGGGCGGGGGCGGACACGGCGGCGGAGGTCCTCCCTCGGGATCAAGGGACGGCGAGGTCGTCCGTTACACTTCCCCGGATGACGACGCTCGCGCCCGGGGACACGGTCGACCGCTACCGGGTGGAGCGGGTGCTCGGGCGCGGGGGCCAGGCGACGGTCTACCAGGTGCGCCACCAGGACCTCGACGTGGTGCGCGCGCTCAAGGTCCTCGACGCGACGGACGCCACCACGCGCGCGCGGCTGTACGCCGAGGGGCGCATCCTCGCGCGGCTCCGGCACCCGAACCTCGTGGGGGTGCTCGACGTGCTGCGGGTCGGAGACGCGCCCGCGCTCGTGCTCGAGTTCGTCGGCGGGGGGAGCCTGCAGGACCGGCTGGCCGCGGGGCCGCTGCCGCTGCCGGAGGTGGCGCGGGTGTTCCGCGCGGTGCTCGACGGCACCGAGGCCGCGCACGCGGCGGGGGTGGTCCACCGCGACCTGAAGCCCGCCAACGTGCTGCTCGACGACGCGGAGGACCCGCCCGTGCCGCGGCTCGCGGACTTCGGCGTCGCCCGCTCCGACGAGCCCGACGCGCACCTGACCCGCACCGGGACGGGCCTCGGCTCCCCGGCCTACATGGCGCCCGAGCAGGCCCGGAGCGCGCGGGAGGTCGACGCGCGCGCGGACGTGTGGAGCCTCGGGGCGCTGCTGTACGCGCTGCTCGCGGGGCGGCCCCCCTTCGCGGGCCAGGTGTGGTGGGAGGTGCTCGCGGCGGCGCAGGCGGGCCGCTACGAGCCGGTCGAGGCGGCGCGGCCGGACGCCCCGCCGGCCTGGCGCCACGCGGTGGCGGCGTGCCTCGTGCCGGACCGTGAGGGTCGGCCGCCCGACGTGGCGGCGCTGCGGCGCATCTTCGAGGGCGAGGAGGCCCCCGCGGCGGCGCGGCCGGCCGGCGGGGTCGACGCGACGTGGTCCGGCGGCGGCGAGGAACGCGCGGAGGAGGAAGGCGCGGACGAGCACGGCGCGGACGAGCACGGCGCGGACGAGCACGGCGCGGACGAGCACGGCGCGGACGACGCGCGGGGCACGGTCGCGCCCACCGCGCCGGAGCCGCCACCGGGCCGCGGACCCCACGATCACGAACGCACGCGGGGCGTTGCGGGGGCGCGGAGCCCCCGCACGGGGTCGGGCGCGCAGCGCCCGGCCCCCACGCAGACACCGACCACCCTCGCGCCCCTGCCCGTCGGGGCCGCGCGCGCCCTCGTCGTCGACGATGCGGGCCGCGGGCACCTGGTCGAGGTGCTCGTGGAGCTCGCGGCGGGGGACGGCGGCGCCTGGACCCCGCAGGACGTCGCGCGCGACGCGGAGGTCGCGGCCCAGGTGGCGATCGCCGCCGCGCTCGGGCGGCACGCGCGCACCCGGCGCGTCACGTGGCAGGTGCGGGGCGCGGGGTTCCGGCTGCACGGGACCTCGCTTGGGCTCGCGCTCGCCGTCGCGACGGCGTCCGCGCTCCAACGCGTGCCGGTGCCCGCCGGGTGGGCGTTCACGGGCGGTGTCGACCTCGACGGGCGCGTGGCGCCGGTGGGCGGCGTCCCCGCGAAGCTGCGGGCGGCGCGCGACGGGGGCTGCACACACGTGGCGGTCCCCGACGGCGCGGGGGCGGACGATCCCGCCGCGCACCCGGTGACGCGGCTCGATCCCCTCCTCGCGCGGCTCTTCCCCCGGCGCCGGCTCCGCGCGGCCGCGGCCCCCGCGTTGGCCGCGGTCCCCGCCCTGGCCGTCCTCCTCGGGCTCGGCGAGCCGGTCGACGCGCTCCTCCACTACCCCGCGCTGCGCGCCGCGGGCCGCGCGGTGTCCGTGGAGGACGTCGTCGTGGTCGCGATCCCCGAGGCGGCGGACCTGCGCGCCCTCCGCCCGCGCTGGCCCGACCTCGTGACGCGGCTCGCCGACGCCGGGGCGCGCGCCATCCTGCTCGACATCACGTTCACCGCGGCGACCGACGCCGACGCCGCCATCGCGCAGGCCATCCGGGCCGCGGGCGTCCCGGTCATCGTGCCCGCGCGCGTGGAGGGCGAGGTGGTGCGCCCGCCCGGCGACCCCACGCTCGCGTCGGCCGCGCAGGTCGGCCACGCCGTGTCGCTCGCGGACCTCACGCACGGCTGGGTGCGGCGGGCGCGTGTGCGCGTGGACGACGACACGGGCGCCACGTGGTGGCACGTCGGGGCGCTCGCGGCCGCGGCGCTCACCGGCGGCGGCCCCCCGCGGGTCGAAGGCGCGCTCCTCCGGACCGGGGCGCTGCGCAACCACGTGGACCGCAACAGCTTTGCCCTCGCCCCCGCCGGCGACGTGCCGGTCGTGCCCGCCGACGGTGATCTCGACGCGGTCCGCGGCAAGCTCGCGCTGGTCGGCGCGCTCCGCGGGGACGCCGACCTCCAGCGCACCCCCGACGGGCCCCGCTACGGCGCGGAGGTGCTCGCCGTCGAGATCCAGACGCTCCTGCGGCAGGCCGCCCCGCGCGAGACGGGGCCCGGCCTCGCCGCGCTGATCACGCTGCTGACCGGGGCGGCGACGGCGCTCCTCCGCGGGTGGGCCCGCGCCCTCCCGGCCGCGATCGTCGTCGGGCTCGCCGGCGCGCTCGCGGCGGGCGGGATCCTCGCGCCCATCGCCGGCCCGCTCGCGGCGGCCGCGATCGCGGGATGGGCGCGGCGGCGGTGAGGGGGCCGAGCGGGCTCACCCGCCGGTGTCGGCCTCGTGGTCCTCGCAGCGGAGCGCGGCGAACGGCTCGTCGGCGGGCCGCTCGACGCGCGCGCCGTCGGGCTCCCAGCCGTCCTCGACCCGGAAGAGCTCGTAGGCCTTCAACGAGAGCGGGCCGACGCACGCGTCGTCGGCGGCGGTGTCCGTCAGGTAGGACGCGAGCACGACGAGGCGCCAGGTCTCGCCGTCCCGCACGAGCTTCGTGGGGACGCCCGGCGCGGCGGAGACCACCCCCGCGTCGCCCTGGAAGTCGAGCGCGTGCCAGGAGGCGGTGACGCCGTCGAGCTCCGTGGTGCCGAGCGCGTCTCCGAACGAGACCTCGCCGAGCGGGACGACGCCGTGGTCGAAGCCGAGCCCGTCCCCGAGGTCCGTCGCCCACTCGTGCACGCCGGACTGGAGCCGGACGAGCGTGCCGTACCCCTGGACGATCAAGACGCTGACCGTGGTCTCCTGCCCCTCGAACACGGTGAGGTCGTTCTCCGCGGCGGACCGGAGCGTCAACCGGGGGCCGTTGTCGAGGAGCGCCACCCACTCGTTCGGCGCGTCCCCTTCGCGGAGGCGCACCGTTCCCTGCGTACTGCAGCTGTCGCCGCCCGTCGACGCGCACTCCTTCCACTCCGCGAACCCCGCGCCGAGCGCCAGGGTGTCGGGCGAAGGCGAGGAGCAGGCGGCGAGCAGCAGCATGCGCGACAGGACAAGCAAATCCGGATCCACGTCGATCCCGACTGTATCCGGGTGGGCGGCAATCCTACGCTCGCGACGCGGGTGCCGCGCCGTGAACACGAGCGCCTCGAGCAGCGTGTCCCCGCCCTCCCCGCGGGTGAGGGTGAGCCCCCGTCGGTCGCGCGCCAGCGCCCCGTGTCCTCCCGACGGGCCTCGGGCGCGGCGTAGACCTCGCCGTGGGCGCCTTCGGCGCGCCTGGCAGTTCGAAATGTTCACGGCCGGGATCGGGGTGGCGGATCTGCTGGCGTTCATCCTCGAGCACGCGAGCCAGCCCTGGCAGGTGTGGGTGGCCGGCAGCGCGTACCCCTTCGAGGTGGGGCGCTTCTCGCTCGACGCGGCCGCGCAGCTCGTGTCCGGGCCCAGCGTCGCGTGGGGGGTGATCCGGTGCCCACGCTGGGCGTGCGCTGCGGGTTCGGGCCGCCGGCCGCGTCGCAGTAGCGACGACGGCCGGGGCGCCGCCTGGGCCTGCCCCACCGGCTCCCTTGCCGGCGTCGCCACGGTGCCTACGCTCGCCGCGGCCGGAGTGGCGGATGGATCCTGGAGCACCCTTGTGGCACGCGACGTGGAGCACCCGCGGGCGGCTGCCCGTCGCGCCCGACGAGGCCGCCCGCCGCGCGCTCGTGCGGGAGATCGTGGCGCGCGCCGGGACGGCGCTGGTGCTCTTCTGCGTCGTGGACGATCACGTGCACGTCGTGCTCCTGTGCGACCGCGAGGCCCTCTCGCGCGTGGTCCGCGCGCTCGGCTACACGCTCCGGTCCCGATGCGTGGAGGCGCCGCACGTGCGGGCGGTGGGGCGGCGCGCGCACATGGAGCACCTCGTCACGTACCTGCTCACGCAGACCGTGCACCACGGCCTCGCGGCGCACCCGGCCACGTGGTCGGGCTCCGCGGCCCCCGATCTGCTCGGCGCGCGCGACGTGGGCTGGCTCCCGCGGCTCTGGGACGTGGTCCCGCGGCTCCGCCTCCGCGACGTGCACCTGGCGCTCGGCCTCCCCGCCGTGCGCCTCGAGCCCGCCGACGACGACGCGCTGCGCGCCGCCGGCCCCGCCGCGCTCGCCGCCGCCTGCTCGGCGGCCTTCGGCGCCGATCCCGCGCTGGAGGGCCGCGCGCCGGAGGTCACGCGCGCGATCACCGCGGCCGCGAAGCTCGCCCGCGAGGTCGGCGTCCCGCTCGCGCACCTCGCCGAGGCCGCCGGCCGGGCGCGCGAGACCGTGTCCCGCGCGGCCGACCGCGACGTGCCGGACCGGGACCTGCGCACGCTGCGGCTCCGCGTGGCGCTCGACCACGTCGTCGCCACGGCGCCGCGCGCGGAGGCTTCACGCCCGACTGCGTCGAGCGTGACGTAGCGCCCGAGATCCTACGGGATGCGGATCCGCTTCCCGAGGGCCGAGCTCCAGCTCATGCCGCCGGTTTCCCGCCCTCTCGTTGGAGCAGGGCGTGCGCGGCGTGCCCTCCGCTGTAGTCCACGCGCAGAGATGTGCCGTCGGGGAGGGCCGGCAGCTCGACGACGACCCGTGCGCGGAGGTCTCGAGCTGCCGCACCGAAGCGCTTTCGCGCATCCGCGGGAAGGAAGATCGCGTGCACGACGGCGTACGGGGCGTCGACCGGAGCGGGGAGTGCAAGGTCGAGTGCCAGCACACTCCGTGCCTCCCGGGGCCTGGACGGCGGGCGACGCACACGCGTGCCCTGGAACGTCTCCTTGAGCCTGACCGCGCGGTGTCCACGGTGACGAACGGCTCGGAGGCGTTCTTCGTGCAACCTGTACGGAGGGGGCAGCCCGCGCAGGCTCCCTTCCGTCCGCGAAAGACGACTCGGGCGCGATCGGTCGGTCGGTGCGTTGGCAGAGACACGCCCACCAGATGCAACGCCTTCCCGGTCGGACAGATGATCGCGCCGCGATCTGTCGACCACTGCCAACCTGGGTTCTTGGTCGCCCACGGCGCCCAGTCGATGCGCGCCGGCAATCGCGTCCGTGCCGCTTCGATCTCCGAGGGCTCCGAGGGCAACGCCTCGTCAGGCGGTGGGGCGGCGAGCGGCGAGGTGCCCGCAGGACGAGCGTCTACCGTGACACGGCGAGTGAGGGGAGCCTCCGGTTCGGTGGGGCGGACCCAGCTCGAAGCCGTGCACGACCTGCCAACACATCAGGCCCACCAGGCACGCGAGCTCCTGCCCGGGAAGGTGGTAGCTGAAGATGCGATCGAGGCCCAGCTCTCGGTCCTCCTGGGCGAAACGGTTCTCCTGGCCGCCCTGCGCGAAGAACTGGGCCACGGCCTCGGGCGCGGGCCAGTCCTCCGCGGAGGCGTCCACGACGAAGAGCTCGTACTGCCACCCGTCGACGACGCGTCCGTGCTCCGCCTCCCCCGACCGTGCGTACCGGCTGACGACGATGCGGAGTGAGAGGGGCTCGTAGAGAGCACTGTTCTCCTGTTTCGTCTGACCGCCTGCTCGAACGGTGAGGGTGCCCAGGTCGGTCGCGGAGCGGCGCGGGCCGCCCCGGTCGTCTTCCACCTCGATCCACGTCGCCGCGGCCAGCTTCGCCCGAACATCTGGCGGATCCAGCACCTCGTAGCGGGTGTACCGCGTGATGAAGGGGAGCGACCGGCTCCGCAGGGCGGCGTAGGTGGGGAACGCCGCGAGCTCCCCGTCCATCACCACCAACGCCCGATCGAGTGGATGGCGGAGGCGCGAGCAGGTCGTCCGGACGGCGTCGGCGGCGGCTTCCAGCTCTCCGCGACGGTCCCCGTTGCCCGGGGAACGCGCCGCGTGGAGCCAGAGGCCCGACCCCGCGTGCACCAACGTGGCGCGCCGGAAGCAGATGTCGCCCCGCTTCCGACCGCGGGGCCCCCAGCTCCGCCGCCCGCCGATGCGGTTCTGGCAGGTCGTCCCCTTCTGCCAGTGAGCGCTGGTAGAGCGCGGTCACCGTGGGGTCGAAGTGGAAGACGTGCCATCCGTGGCCGCGGGCGTCCCGGGTGAGGACGGACGGATGCGAGAGGACGCGATCGGCGTCCGTCGCCTCGGCCAACAACCACGTCGTGAGCGGGCGGATCCGCGCGAGCTCGACGCGGTCGAGGGCGCGGGAGACCGACGCTGGCGAGGGGAGCGTTCGTCGCTCGGCCAGCGCGCCGAGCTGCACCGCATGGGGAGACGCACGCTGCCAGAAGGGCCTGAGCCCGCTTGGCCCGCAAATGAAGAAGCAGAGGAGGAACAAGAAGATGTCGAGCCCGCAGTAGCCGCCCTGCCGCGCGATTCGGAGGCGCTCTCCGAGGTCAGCGAGTGCGTTGCGCTCCCGAAGCCGCTCGACGAGCACGACGCTCCCTGCACTGCTGGCGTTACGGGTAGCGAAAATGGAACCGGATCCCGTAGGATCTCGGGCGCTACGTCAATCATCTTCCATGAGGTGACCTGCAACGACGGCGACGACGGCCTCTACCGCTTCGAGGTCCGCAACGCGGACGAGAGCATGTCGCTGCGGGTCGGGATCCAGGCCCCCGCGCGGGACCTCGAGATCGTGTACCCCGACCTCGGCGGCACCTACGTCGAGCTCGGCCCCACGGGCGGGACCCTGCTCGGCACGGACACCGGCGACGTCGTGACCTCCGCGACCATCGCCATCAGCGGCTTCACCGAGAGCCGCGCCATCAACGGCACCGTCGACATCGAGTGGGCGACGAGCGCGGACGACGCGGCCCCGATCGCCGACGCCTCCGGCGACTTCAGCATCGTGTGCGGCCCGAACGACTGACCGCCCGACGCCTCAGGCCCGCGCGCGCGCCTGCTCGGCCTCGAAGAGCGGGCGCTCCTCGCCCATCGCCCGCGCGACGGACGGGCGCTGCCACAGGCGCCGCAGGTAGGCGCGGACCGCCGGGTACGGCGCGAGGTCGACGGGCGTCGCCATCGTCCAGTTCAGGACGGTGACGAGGTAGGCGTCGGCGACGCTGAACGTGTCGAGCAGGAACTCGCGCCCGGTCAGGTGGCGCTCGAGGTAGGCGAGCCGCGACGCGCCCTTCCGGATCACGTGCGCCTTGGCGCCCTCGGGCGCCTCCGGGTCGAACAGGGTCGAGAAGATGCCCTTGTGCAGCTCGGTGCCGATGAAGCAGAGCCACGACTGGAGCCGCGTGCGCTCGCGCTCGTCCGCCGGGGCGAGGGGGCCCGTGGCGAGGAGCTGGAGGATGGCGGCGTTCTCGGTGACGAGCTCGCCGTCGTCGGTCCGGAGCGCGGGGACGAGCCCGAGCGCGTGCACCGCGCGGTAATCGCTGCCGTCGTGCCGGAGCGTTTTCGTCCTCGGGTCGACCTCGAGGAGACGCGCGGCGCGGCCGGTCTCGTAGAGCGCGATGCGGCTCGCCATCGAGCAGGCGAGCGGGGAGAAGTAGATGTCCATTGGGAGCCTCCGTCGGGGGGTGCCCCACTGTCACCCCCGGGCGAGCATGCGCCCAACGCATTGTCGGAATAGGGCCGATGCGTGGCGAGCATCGTCCCCCGCACGGAGCTGGAGGTCCGCGATCTGCGGCTCGTGCTCGCGCTCGCGCGCGCGGGGACCACCGCCAAGGCCGCCGGACTCCTGCACCTCACGCAGCCCGCCGTCAGCCGCGCGCTCCTCGCCCTCGAAGACAAGCTCGGGGTGCGGATCTTCGAGCGGACGTCGCGCGGGCTCGTGTTGTCCGCGGCGGGCGAGCGGCTCCACGCCGGCGCCGCGGCGCTGCTCGTCGAGCTCGGCGAGCTGGAGGCGCGCGTCCGGGCGCCGGAGCCCGCGCCCACGCGGCTCCGCGTCGTGTGCGAGTGCTACACCGCGTACCACTGGCTCCCGTCGACGCTCCTCGCGCTGCGCGGCGCGATGCCGCGGCTCCACATCGACCTCGCGATCGAGCACACCGGGCGCGCGGTCGCGGCGCTCGAGGCGGGCGAGATCGACGTCGCGCTCCTCACCACCGCGGCGGTCCCGCCCGGGCTCGTCGAGCGGCCGCTCTTCGAGGACGAGATCGTGTTCGTCGTGGGCGAGGGGCACCCGCTCGCGCGCCGGGCGGGGCCGATCACGCGCGCGGACCTCGAGGCCCACCCGCTCTTGTCGTCGCAGACGCCGTCGGGCGAGGCGGGCTGGTTCGAGCGGCGGGTGTTCGGGCGCGCGCGTCCGTCCCTGCGCGTCGAGTGCGTCCCGCTCACCGAGGCGATGCTCGACCTCGCGCGCGCCGGCCTCGGCGTCGCCGTGCTCTCCGAGTGGGTCGCCGGGCCGCACCTCGCGCGCGGCGGCCTCGTCCGCAAGCGGCTCGACACCGGCCCGCTGGGGCGCCCCTGGCGCATGGCGTGGCGCCCCGAGCTCGGGCCGGCGGTCGAGCGGCTGCACGGCGCGCTCCGGGCGTCGGCGCCGCGCCTGCCGATCGCGCTCTGACGACGCCTACAGGCAGTGCTCGCCGGCGCGGAAGAAGGCGCCGGGCGCCTCGCCCGCCACCGCCACGAGCTGCCGCACGAAGTGGGGCTGATCGTAGTAGCCCGCGTCGAGCGCGAGCTCCGTCAGCGACACCCCGGGGCGATGGGCGCCGATCGCCCGCCGCAGGCGCACGATCGTCGCCAGCTGCTTGGGTGTGGCGCCGACGGCGCGGCGGACGCGCTTCTCCAGCGCGTCCACGCTGACGCCCAGCGCCTCGGCGAGCGCCGCGACGCGTACCCCGGGGTCCGCGTGCACGGCGGCGATCGTGGCGCGCACGAGTGGATCGGACCGACGGCGACGCGCGAGGAGGAACGCCCCGAGGGCGGCCGCGCGCTCCCGGTCGGTCGCGGCCGCGCGGATCTGGTCGGCCGTGCGCTCGACCTCGCCCGCCTCGACGAGATCCTCCAGCGCGACCGTGGCCCCGAACAGCTCGTGCATCGGCAGGTCGAGCACGGCGCCCGCCTCGGTCAGCTTGGCCACGACGACCCCGCTCCCCGGGAGCGTGCGCATGCGCCGCGCGGTGGCGCGCAGCCCGGTCACGGCGTGATCCGGGACAGCCCGCTCCTCGCCGCCCTCGGCGAGGCGGGACGCGCCGGCGTAGCGGAACGCCACGATCGCGCCCGGCTCGGGGACCAGCGTGCGCACGACCTCCTCGTCGGACTCGACCACCTCGACGACCCGCACGAACGGGGCGAGCGCGGCGTCGGGCGCGAAGCGGGTGACCCTCACGCGCTCCGCCTATCCGCTGAATTCGTACAAGCCCGCCCGTCGCCCCCGCGCGACGATCTCCGCACGCACAGGAGCGCTCGTGACCGACCCCCTCTTCCGCATCGACAGCTTCGTCGTCCCCGCCGCCGCGCGCGAGGAGTTCGCGGCGACGATGCGGCGCAACATGGACTTCATCCGCGCCCTCCCCGGCTTCCGCGGCCACGTGGCCTACGAGAAGCGGCAGGGCGACGGGCCGTACGACATCGTCACCGTCGCCACCTGGGAGAGCCGCGAGGCGCTGGAGCGGGCTGGCGTCGAGGTCCGGGCCTACTACCAGCGCATCGGGTTCGACATGCCCGGCACGCTGAAGCGCTGGGGCGTCACGATGGTCCGCGCGGACTACACGGCGCCCCCGAGCCTCCAGTGACTCAGCCGTAGAGCGCGCGGACGTCGACCTCCTCGGCGCCCACGACCTCGGCGTAGCGGACCGCCATCGCCTTCGCGTCCTCGAGCGAGGGCAGCTCGACGAGGACGTAGCCGGCGATGAGCTCCTTCGACTCGGCGAAGGGCCCCTCGACGACGCTCCGGCCCCGCCCGACGACCGCACCCGCGCGCCCCTCGCGCTCGGCTGCATCGCCTCGGTCGCGAGGAGCACGCCCGCCGCGGTCATCTCCGCGAGGAGCGCGCCCATCGCGGCCATGACCTTCGGGGAGGGCGGGGCGCCGGTCTCGGCGGCGGCCGTCGCGTGGAGCGCCATGCACCGCGTCGTCGCGAGCCCCTCGGGCTTCGGCGCGAGGCCGATGTCCCACGGCTCGTTGACCGGCCGGATGTCGACGTCGACGTCGCCGAGCACCTCGGCGAAGCGGGTGGCCCAGCGGATCGCCTCCTCCAGCGACGCGACCCGCAGCATGGCGAAGCCCGCCGGCACCGTCTTCCCGGCGGGGAAGGGCCCGGGGGTCACGGTGCGGCGGCCCTCCTCGAAGTGGAGGCGCACGCCGAGGCTGCTCGCGCCGAGCCCCGCGCCGTCGCGCAGGACGCCGCCCTTCGCGAGCTCGCCCATGAGGCCCCCGACGCGGGCGACGAGCTCGGGCGTGGGCGTCGCGCCGGACTCCCAGTGCGCGTCGGTGCGGTGCATGATCATGAAACGCATGGCGACACCTCCGTTCAGTTGGACAGGAACTCGACGACGGCCGGGGCGAGCACCTCCGGCTTCACGTCGTGCGACTGGCCCTTCAGCGCCTCGTAGCGGACGACGGGGACGGCCCCGGCGACGGCCTGCACGGCCTTCTTGAGCCGCGGGTCCGACTTCTCGCCGTGCATCGCGAGCGTCGGGACGGGGACCGACGCGAGCCGCGCGGGCGGCTGCCAGTCGCCCATGACGCCGGCGTCGTACGGCAGCGTGTGCGCGACGGCTCCCCGATCAGGCCCGCCTTCTCCGGCTCGAACCGCACCTGCACGTCGGGTGCTCCTTGCGCGTCTCGGGGAGGACCGTGCCGGTGAGCTGCTGCACTCGCCACAGGCTTCGCCTTCGTACGCATTGCAGAGGGTCGTCCCGGGGGCGGGCTCGCACGCGCCGCCAAGGCAGCCGGCGAGCATGGTCGCGGCCAGACGTGGGAGCGCTCGCTTCAGGGGCTGACATGGCGAGCCGCCGTGGCAGCGGGTGCTGTGGCGTCGCAAGCGCGAGCGGCGCCCCGGACCCGAGGGGACTCGCGGCGGGTCGGCGATCAGGTCGGGACGGCCGCCGTGGGCGATCAGGTCGGGACGGCGGCCGAGCGCGCGGTTCCCCACCCGCTCGCCGCCGGAGCCCAGGCGCCGTCGTCGAGGGTGATGTCGCTCGCTGCGGCGCGGGTCATCCGTTCGAGCCAGCGCGCCAGCGGTCCCCACGTCAGCACGCGGTGCGCGACGTTGCGCAGCCGGATTCCCGCGTGGGTGCGGGGGGCAAGGAACGGCCCGGTGCCGTCCGCGACGCCCTGGCAGCCGCGGGCGTAGGGCCGGATCTGCGCGTCGTACGCGGCGAACGCCGGCTGGTGATCGAACCCGTGCCGCGCCAGCGCCCCGGCGAGCACGTACGCGCTGATGACAGCCAGCCCGGTGCCGAGGCCGCCCATCGTGGCGCCGAACCCGGCGTCGCCCACCAGCACCACGCGCCCTCGGGAGGACGTGGTCATCCGCACCTGGCTGAGCGAGTCGAGGTACACGCTCTGGGCGTCCTCGAGCGCGTGGAGCGCGGCCGGCCCCTGCCACGCCATGCCGGCGAACGCCGCGCGAACCGCTCGCCGCTGGGCTGCGAGGTCGCGCTCGGGAAGCGGCGCGCCCACGCCCGCGTACCAGACGAACAGCGGGGAGGCTGCGGCCGGATCGAACCCGCCCGCGATCGAGAGGCTCCGCCCGGGCTCGTTGTACAGGTGGGTGCGCCAGTCGAGCCGGAGCACGTTCGGCATCTGGAACCCGCCCGCGACGCGGTAGCCGCTGTCGACCAGGAACGCCTCGTCGGGCCCGAACACCAGCCGCCGGACCCCGGACCGCAGCCCGTCGGCGCCGATCACGAGGTCGTACGAGGCCTCGGCGCCGCTCGCGAAGTCGACGTCGACCCGCTCGCCGGTGTCGACCAGCCGCTCGATCCAGTCGGAGAAGAGGTACTCGACCTCGCCCGCCGTGCGCTCGTAGAGCAGACGCGCCAGGTCGCCGCGCTCGATCTCCACGTCACCGCCCAGGAAGCTCGCGGGCAACGCGACGAGCACCCGATCGCGCGCGTCGACGAAGTCGAGACCCTGGTTGCGGGTGCGGCGCTCGCGCACGGCGTCCAGCACGCCCATCCGCTCGAGCGCGGTGAGGTGCGGGGCGCCGCGGAAGTCGACCGCGAAGCCGCCCGGCCGGAGGTCCGGCGCGCGCTCCACCACCGTCACATCGGCGCCGAGGCGCGCGAGCCAGAGGGCGGCGGAGGGGCCGGCGATGCTGGCGCCGGAGACGAGGACACGCGGATGGGGGGGCATGGCGGCTGCTCCTGGTGGTCGGAGGGACTGCCAGCCCGTAAGCTTGGTTGCGCAAATGCGCAATGCATTTGTACAAGGCGTTTGCATGAACCGGCGGCGGCCCCGGATTACGTTCCTCGGCATGGCGAAGGGAAATCGGGAGGCGCTGCTCGAAGGCGCCAAGGCGTGCCTCGTCGATCGGGGCTTCGACGGGACGACAGTGCGCGACATCGCGGCCGCCGCGGGCGGCGTCAGCATGGCGGCCATCGGCTACCACTTCGGCTCCAGGGAGGCGCTGCTCACCGAGGCCCTCGTCCGCGCGCTGGAGGAGTGGGGGGCCCACGCCCAGGGCGCGTCCGCGAGCGAGGAGGCGATGTCGGCCGGCGCCTACGCGCGCTTGTGGGACCGCCTGCTCGCGACCTCGGCGGAGAACGCGGGCCTGTGGCGCGCCTCGTGGGAGGTGCTGCTGCGCAAGGAGCGAGACCCCGCGCTCGCGGCGAGGCTCGCCGACGGCCAGGAGGAGGGCCGCCGCGGGGTGGCTGCCTGGCTGACCGGCACACCCGAGGACGAGCTCGACGAGGCCATGGTGCGCTCGCTGGGCTCGGTCCAGATGGCGCTGATGTCCGGGCTCGTCGCGCAGCGGATCCTCGACCCGGACCGCGCCCCGACCGGCGAGCAGATCGTCGCCGGGCTCCGGCTGCTCGCGGACCGCCTCGAGTCCGGCTGAAGACTCCGGCGTGACGTAGCTCCCGAGATGAGCCGCGATCTCCCGCGCTACGTCACGCCACGCGTGACGTAGCGGCCGAGATGGAGCGAGATCTCCCGAGCTACGTCACGCTGAGCGTGACGTAGCTCCCGAGATGAGCCGCGATCTCCCGCGCTACGTCACGCCACGC
>CAYWGD010000030.1:64815-65177 GCA_964457335.1 uncultured Enterobacteriaceae bacterium
GTGACGTAGCTCCCGAGATGAGCCGCGATCTCCCGAGCTACGTCACGCCACGCGTGACGTAACGGCCGCGATGGAGCGAGATCTCCCGCGCTACGTCACGCCACGCGTGACGTAGCGGCCGAGATGGAGCGGGATCTCCCGCGCTACGTCACGCGTGACGTAGCTGCCCAGATCCCCCGCGCCACGTCACGCCGAACGGAGCCCCGCGCGAGGGGGACCGGAAGGCGCCCGGGGCGCCGCGGGCTCCGAGGCCGGAGGCCGCGAGCCCACCCCGGGCCCCGGGCGGTCGCCGGCCCCGCAGGCCGGCGACGGAGCGCGGAGCGCGACCCTGCAGGGCACCCGACCCCGACGGGGCGCGCCGC
>CAYWGD010000031.1:0-64362 GCA_964457335.1 uncultured Enterobacteriaceae bacterium
CCCCCCGCGCGGGGGGCCGGATGGCCCCGGGGCCGCGCCTGCCCACCGGGCCGGCGGCCGGGGGGCATCGGACGGCCCCGGCCGGTCCGCCCGCGCGCGGCGGGCGGACGGAGGGCCCCTGGCCCGACCCTGGAGGACACCCGACCCCGCGCCCGGCGCGGGGGCGCGCCCCGGATCAGCCCGCGAACACGCCCCGCTCGGCCAGGAAGCGGTCGATGCGGTGGTTGATGGTGTCGGGCTGCTCGATGATGGCCGTGTGCGTGGCCTCGGCGAGCACGAGGAGCTCGGCGCCGGGGATGGTCGCGGCCATCTTGCGGGAGAGCCACATGGGCGTGAAGGCGTCCCGCTCGGCCGCCACGACGAGCGTGGGGACGCGGATGGTCGGGAGCGTGTCCCAGGCGTCGTGGTCCTGCGCGCAGAGCACCGAGCGCACGAACACGCGCATGTCCAGGGAGGCGAGGTGCCGCATGTACGGCAACATGTCCTCCTGGCGGGTGTAGTAGGGGTCGACCAGGAAGGCCTTGCGCGCGAACCACCACGCGATGGGCGACTCGAGCAGCGGCCGGATGAAGTAGTGGGCCCGATCGCCGACGCGGTCGAGGACGCGCGCGACGGCCTCGAAGATCACGGGCGAGCGCGGGTAGTCGTAGAAGGTCTCGAGCGCGCGGCCCGCGGTGCCGAGCATCGGGATGAGGCCGCGAACGCGGTGGGGCGCCTGCCGGTGGAGCTCCAGGATCACCTGGACGCCCATCGAGTGCCCGAGGAGCAGCGCGTCGGAGACGCCGGCGGTGTCCATGACCACCTGCAGGTCGCGCGCGTGCCGCTCGATGGAGAGGTCGGCGCCGCCGATGTCGGCGGGGCGGTCGCTGCGGCCGTGCGCGCGGTAGTCCCACAACACGACGGTGTGCGTCCGGCAGTAGTGCTCGACGAGGTACTTCCAGAAGAAGAGGCTGACGCCCACGCCGTTGCAGCAGAGGATCGCGGGGCCCTGCCCCACGGCGCGCCAGTAGAGGCGCGTGCCGTCCTCGGCGACGGCGAACCCGGCGCGGACGGGCGGCTCCCGGGTTGGCGCGACGGCGGAGGCGGGTGCGATCATCCGGCTGTTCCCCGAGACCGTTCGTAACCGCCGGCCGACGCCTCGGCCGATCCGGGGACAATCGGTGTGCGCGGTGGAGGGCGCCCGAACGGCGGCGCGCGTGGAAAACGAAGAAGCCCCGGCCGGACACATCGTCCGACCGGGGCTCCGTTCAGGTGGTGGAGAAGAAGGGGATCGAACCCTCGACCTCCGCATTGCGAACGCGGCGCTCTCCCAGCTGAGCTACTTCCCCGAACGGGCAGTCTATTATCGGGCCCCCCCGATCCCGTCAAGGCCCTCCGAGCGCGTCGGCGTGGCCTTTTGCGGGTCGCGGGATCAATCGAGCCCGCGCCGCTCCAACTCTTCCTCGTCGAGGCCGAGGAAGTGGCCGATCTCGTGGAGGAGCGTGACGCGGAGCTCGTCGTGCAGCGTCTCCTCGTCGTGCGCGATGCGCATGAGGTTGCGCCGGAACAGGACGATGGTCGCGGGCAGTGCGCTCCACGGATCGTCGCTCGAGCGCTCCGCCAGCGCGTGCCCGGTGAAGCAGCCGAGCACCTCGCCGGGGCGGCCCGGGGGGTCGAACTGCCCGAGCAGCTCGGCGGACGGGACCTCGTCGATGTAGATGTGCACGTCCTCCAGGTACTTCTGGAGCGAGGGGTGCAGGAGCCCCACGACCTCCTCGGCGATGCGCTCGATCGTCTCGTCGTCGAGCGGCACCGGCTTGGGGAACGCGGTGGGGTCGACCAGCGCGGCGGCCTGGTAGTCGCGCGCGGCGCCGTCGTGGTCGTCCCGGCGCTCGCGGAGGCACGCCCGGTAGTACAGCGCCTCGGGGTGGTGCGGGTCGAGCCGCAGGGCCGTGAGCAGCACGCCCTGGGCCTCCTCGAACTCGCAGGCGTCGAAGAGCTCGCGCCCGAGCGCGACCCAGGCGTCCACGTGCTCGGCGTCGAGCTTGACGGCCATCCGGAGCGCGTCGATGCCCTCCTCGACCTCCTCGGTCTCACAGAGGGCGAGCCCACACACGTAGAAGCTCTCGGCGTCCGGCTGGCGCCCGAGCGCCTCGCGGGCGAGGGAGAGCGCCTTGCCGGGATCTTCCTCGAGCAGGCCGAGGGCGTCCTCGCGGAGCTCCTCGACGGGACGGGTGCGTTTCATCGGGGCACCGGGACGGACAGGCGGGCCTCGACGGCGGCGTGGTCGCCCGCGAAGGTGGGGAGGCGGAGCGCGCGGAACACCCGACGGATGCAGGGCTGGGCGGGCTCGACCGGGAAGTTGGCCTCCGTCACGTCGACACGGCGCACCTGGCCGTCGGGCGTGACCCAGGCGGTGTAGGTGGCCTCGGCCGTCTCGACCGCGGCGCCCACGAAGCAGGTGCCGAGCCCGGGGGCGGCGGCCTCGACGGCCGAACGCACCTCGGCGGGCGCGTCGACCCCCTTGGCGCCGGCGCCGGGCATCCAGGCCATGTCGTCCGCGAGCGCGAGCGTGACCGTCCGCGCGGTCCGCTCGCCGGGGCGGAGCGCCACGACCTCCTCCAGCGGCTCGAAGCCGTCGGCCTCGACGCGGAGCTGGAAGGGCTGGCCGGGGCGCGGCTCGCGCACCTCGACGAGGCGGCCGCGGCCGGCGTCCTGCCCGTCGACGAGCACCCGGTCGGCGATCGGGTCGACCGCGAGGGCGAGCACGGTGTCGCTCCCGCGGCTCCGCAGGTACAGGAGCCCCGCGACGGCCAGGAACCCGAGGACGCCGAGGGCGGCGACGCCCGCGGCGAGCGGCAGCCACGAGCGGCGGTGCACCTGCACGGTCATCGTGCGGCGCTCGCCGTGGTCGGTCACGACCGTGACGGTGCCGGCCGTGCGCCCCCAGGGCATCTGCTGCGGCAGGATGGTCACCGTGACGATCTGGTTGGGCGCCACCGGATCGAGGCGCGCCTGCTCGACCCGGAGCCACTCCCGGTCACTGGTCACCCGGCCGGGCATCTTGCCCTGGCCGGTGTTCCGGATGGTCCACCTGCGCGCGACCGGGCGGCTCCCCACCTGGACCGAGATGACGTCCGGCCCGTCCACGCCGAGGCGGGGGCCGAGCGTGGCCACGGCCTGGGGGCCGGCCGCGAGGCCGATGGTGCGCCCGGGGACCGGGGGCGGGGCCGGGGCGCGGCCGTTGGGCGCCCGCAGGTGCGGGTCCTCGCGCGGCGCGAGCCGGATGGGCGGGGGCTCGGGCGGCGGGACGGGGAGGGGCGGGGCGCCGCGCGCCTCGGCGTTCGGGAGGCGGGTGCCGGGCGGCGCGGTGAGGCGCGGATCGCCCGCGGGGAGGCGCGTGCCGGGGGGCACGGTGCCGGCGCGGAAGCCGACCTCGTGGACGGGAGCGGGGGGCGCGCCGGGGAGCGGCGCCTCGCCGGTGATGGCGTCCTCGGGGCCTCCCAGGAGCCCCATCAGCGCGGCCGCGCGCTTCTCGACCTCGTCGGTGACCTCCAGCATCTGGAGGCGGCGCTCGTCGTACCGCGCGCGCCGCGTGGGGTCCGAGAGGATGCGCCACGCCTGGTCGAGGGCCTGGAGGACCTCCGCGGAGCGCTTGAGGTCCTTGAGGTTGCGCGCCCAGCGGTAGCGGTTGCGGTAGCCCTCCTCGATGGCGCCCGGCGCGGCGTTCGTGGCCACGCCGAGGATGGCGTAGTGGTCGATCGCCATCGCCTCGGTGGAGAGGTCCTCGCTCTCGAACCCGACCCGCACCGCGCCCGTCTCGGTCAGGAGCTCCTGGACCCGGCGGGCCACCGCGGCGTCGGAGAGCTCGAGCTGGCGCCCCTGGTGGAGGATGGCGGCCTCGGCCTGCGGCGTGAGCTCGCCGCTCGCGATCGTCCCCCGGATGAACAGGGTCAACACGTCGAGGTTGCGGTGCTGGGTGTCGTCCCGGACGTGGACCCGGTACTCCTCGAGGTGCTCGACCAGCACCCGCTTCAGCAGCGCATTGTTCTTGATGAGGAACAACGCCTCGGACTTGTACTTGGGGTTCGACTGCTGCCCCTGGGCCCAGGTACGGCGCTTCTTGATCGCCTCCTCGGCGGCGAGCGGCTCCGTCGTCGGCTCCAGCGCGTAATAGGCGAAGAGCGTCGGGCGGCCGACCGAAGTCAGGAAACGCTCGATCTCGTCGAGGTCACGTCGATCCATCGGGCCGGAGGGTGCCTCGCGCATCCGAGCCCGTCAACCCCCGCGAGGGTCGAGGGGGGTGGACATCAGTGAATGCTCGCCGTTGCCATGCGCTTACGCGCCGCGTCGAGCGCGCCTTCGGTGAGCGCTCCGCGGAGCACGATGGTCGCGCGGCGCGTCTGGCGCGTCTCCACGTCGGTGACGTCGACCTCGAGGATCTGGTTGAGCGTGTAGCGGTACACGACCTCGATGGGCGTGCCGCGCGGGCGCGGCGGCAGGTTGTCGAGGATGACCTCGCCGATGACCGTGACCTCGTCCCGCGCCTCGCCGACGCCCTCGGTGACCTCCACGCGCACGGCGGTCATGCCGTCGTAGGCGTAGGCGAAGCGGCCGCGCTTCTCGCAGGGGAGGGGGGTGAACTGCGGGATCAGGGACACGATGCGCTCGCGCAGCGCCGAGTCGAGGACCACGATGCCCAGCGGGTGTGTCGCCACGTCCGTGATGCGCACGCCGGGCAGGCCCACCGGCGGCGGCGAGCCGGGCGCCGGGTTGCTGGAGAGGCTCGGCATCGACCCGTTCGACGGCCCCGTGCGCGGATCCGACGTGCTCTCCGGCCGGCCGCGGCGGGCGAGGCTCTGGCGGTAGGCCTGGATGGCGGGGTGCTTCGGGCGGTGACGGAACACGGCCGCCAGCGAGGCGCCCAGGGCGACGCACTCGTCGGGGTTCACGCCGGCGACGGGCACCTTGTTGGAGAGCCGGCGCAGCATGTCCTGGATCATCGGCATGCGCGTCGAGCCGCCCGCGAGCAGCACGTCGTCGATGTCGGTCCAGCGCATCTTCGCCTTCTCGAGCACGATCGCGCAGGTGTCGGCGCACTGCTCGACGAGGTCCTGCGAGATGCTCTCGAACTCCTCGCGCGTGACCGGCACGACGGTGCGGTGCCCGCGGAAGTTCACCGGGATCACCGCGCGCGGCTTGCTGGACAGCGAGATCTTCGCGTGCAGGCAGCGCTCGTAGAGCTCCTGGTAGGGCTGCGGCTCGTCGCGCGGGTCGAGGCCGAATTTCTGCAGGAACTGCTCGGCCACGTGGTTGAGCAGACGATCGTCCCAGTCCTTGCCGCCGAGCTCGGCGTTCCCGTCCGTCGCGATCGTGCGCAGCGTGGTGCCGCGGATCTCCATGACGGTGACGTCGAAGGTGCCGCCGCCGAGGTCGAAGACGAGCAGGTTCCGGTCGCCCCCGAGCCGCTCCACGCCGTACGCGATCGCCGCGGCGGTGGGCTCGTTGATGATCGAGAGCACGTTGAAGCCGGCGAGCGTGCCGGCCTCGTGCGTGGCGCCGCGCTGGGCGCTGTTGAAGTAGGCGGGCACGGTGATGACCGCGTCCTTGACCTCGAAACCGAGGGCCTCCTCCGCGTCGTCCTTGAGCTTCCGCAGGATGATCGCGGACAGCTCCTGGGGGCTGTACTGCTTCCCGAAGAACTCGAGCGCGTAGTTCGGCTCGCCCATCGAGCGCTTGATGAAGCGCACGACGTTCAGCGAGTCGACCACCACCATCTTGACCGCCTCCTCGCCCACCACGCAGGCGTCGCGGTCGTAGAAGTGGATGACGGAGGGGGTCGTCGGCTGGCCCTCGCCGTTCGGCAGGATGACCGGCTTCCCGTGCCGGTCCACGTACGCCATCGCCGAGAAGGTGGTCCCGAGGTCGATGCCGAGGATGATGCCGTCGTCGCTCATCGTAGCGCTTCCATCCTACCGCAGCGGGCGCGGGACGGTCGATTCGGGTTGGGTGTCACGCGTGCGCAGGCCGCCGGTCATTCCTTCGGTTCTTCGCTGTCGCCACCCGAGCGGTACACGGAGACCTCCTCGGCGCGCAGGAGCCGATCTCCGCGCACGAAGCCGCGCTTGAGGATGGCCTGCACCTTCCAGTCGTCGCCCGGGTTGGTCGAGGGGACCACGCGGACGGCCTTGTGCATGCGCCGGTCGAAGCGGGCCGCGCTCTCGCAGGGCACGACGTCGCGGCGGTAGAGGAGCTCCAGGAACTCGTCGAGCAGGTACTGGAAGCTGTCCGCGACGACGTCCGGGCTCATCTCCTGCTTCTGCAGGCTCTGCTGGAACCAGTTCAGGCTGTCGTAGAACAGGAGCAGGTCCAGCAGGAACGGCTTCTCCGTCTGGAAGATGAAATCGTCCTTGTACTGCCGGAGCTCCTCGTAGAGCTGGTCGAACGCCTTCTGCTGGACGGTGTCGGTGCGCAGGCGCTCGCGGAAGAGCTCCGCGAGCTCCTCCACCCGCTCTTCCAGGCTCCGGTCGTTGGCCATCTAGTTGCCCCCCAGCTCCGTCGCGAGGTTGATGAAGGTGCCCTGGAGCTCGACCGACTCGTTGCAGAAGTGGTAGTCCTCGGGGCGCGATGCGAGGCCTCGCAGGTAATCCGGCCGCACCTGGGAGCCCACGCCGATCGTGATGATCCGGCCGCCGCCCGTGCGGATGCGCGTGATCTCGCCGGTCGTGGCGTCCGGATCGTCCGGGTGGCCGTCGGTGAGCACCACGTACACGCGCTGCACGCCGGCCTTGGACTTCATGAGCTCGCGCGCAGCCGCGAGGCCCTCCGACATGGGGGTCGAGCCGATGGGCGTGAGGTTCTCGATGGCGGACTGGATGCGGCGGAGGTCCGGCGTGAGCGGGCAGAAGACGCCGCCCGGGAAGCCCACCACGGCGATCTGCCGGTTCGGGCCGAGCGAGGCCTGCGCGAACGTGAGCGCGGCCTTGCGCGCCTCGTCGATGTTGCGGCCGTACATGGAGCCCGAGCAGTCCATGACGAGCACGATGTTCATCGGCGCGCGGTTGCGGGCGAGGTCCTCGAGCGTGACGCTGCCCGCGGCGAGGCGGTGGGCGAGGGTCTGCCCGGAGTCGAGGTCCATCGCCTCGACCTCGACGATGCCGTTCGCGTTGTACCGGAAGGTGACGGAGAGGCGGGAGCGGCCCGCCGTGCGGGCGGGGATGCCGTAGAACTCGAAGTGGCCGAGCACGTTGCACTCGAGCGGGTCGGCGTTCTCGCCCTGGACGAGCCAGAGGTCCATCGTCGTCTGGCCGTCGTGCGTCGTGACGTAGTCGTCGCGCGTACGCTCGCAGGGGATGCGGCTGTTGCGCTCGATGATGCGGCTGTTGTGGAGCCGGGCCTCGCGGTACACGACCATGCCGAGCGAGTGCGAGGTCACGTCGTGCGTGCGGATGTCGACCGGCGGCGCCTCGCCCGAGATGCGGGAGGACTCGATCGCGGCCGTCAACGCCGCGCCGAGCGCGACGCACTCGTCGGGGTTGATGTCGGTGGCGGGCTCGCGGCCGAACAGCCCCTTGATCATCTCCCGGATCATCGGCATCCGGGTGGAGCCGCCCGCGAGCACGACCGTGTCGATGTCGTCGACCCCGAGCTTGGCGTCCTCGAGCACGTCGCGGGTGAGCGCCTCGCAGCGGCGCACCAGCCCGGAGGCGAGGTCCTCGAACTTCTCCCGCGAGAGCTCGAGGCGGAGGATCTTGCCGCGGTAGTCGTAGAAGAGGTTCACCCGCGGGCGCTTCGACAGGGCGAGCTTGGCGCTCGTGCACTTCTGCCGGAGGTCGTGGTAGGCCGCGAGGTCGTCGAGCGGATCGAGGCCGTGGCGCGCGCGGAACTGGTCCGCCGCGTACTTGATGAGGGCGTCGTCCCAGTCCTTGCCGCCGAGCTGGTGATCGCCGGTGGTGGCGACGACGGTGATCTCCCGCCCGTCGAGCTGGACGATCGACACGTCGAAGGTGCCGCCGCCGAGGTCGAACACCAGCAGCCGCTTCTTCTCCTCCGAGCGCGTGAAGCCGTACGCGAACGCCGCGGCGGTCGGCTCGTTGAGCAGCGAGAGCACCTGGAGGCCCGCGTACTCGCCGGCGCGGATCGTGGCGCGGCGCTGCTTGTCGCCGAAGTAGGCGGGGACGGTGATGACCGCCTGGTCGATGCGGTGCCCGAGGCGGAGCTCGGCGTCGTGCTTGAGCTTGGCGAGGATGAAGCCGGAGAGCCGCTCGGGGGTGTACACCTCGCCGCGGTACTCGAACGTGAAGTCCTCGTCCCCCATGTGGCGCTTGATGAACTCGACGACCTGCTCGGGGTACGCCACCGACGACTGCTTGGCGTAGGTCCCGATGATGACTTCCTCGCCCTCGAAGAGCACGACCGAAGGCGTGATGCGCTCGCCCTCGGCGTTGTGGAGGATCTCCGGGACGCCGTACTTGTTGACGTGCGCGATGGCGGAGAAGGTGGTCCCGAGGTCGATCCCGACCGCGCGGGTTGTCATCGAGTCGCTCCCAAGTCGATCGGTTTCTGGCCCGGGAGTGTAGTTCAGCCCGACGCGCGGGGGAAGGTGGGCCGCCAGCCGAAGCGCCGGAGGGCATCCACGACCGCGAACAACGGAAGACCCAGGACGCTCGGGTAGTCCCCGTCGATCTCCGCGATCAGCTGGGCCCCGAGCCCCTCCGCGGCGTACCCGCCGGCGCAGTACGAGCCTTCCCCGGTCGCGACGTAGGCGTCGAGCTCGTCGTCCCCCAGATCGGCGCGGAAGCGGATGCGCGTGTGGCTGATCGTCGCGACGTTCTCGTCGCCGAAGCGCACGACGGCCGCCGTGGAGAGCGTGTGCGTGGCGCCGCGGAGCTCCCGGAGGCGCCGGCGGTGGTCCGCGGGGTCGTCGGGCTTGCCGAAGGGCCGCCCGTGCAGGTGGGCGACCTGGTCGGAGCCGATGACGATGGCGCCGGGCACGTGGACGGCGAACGCCTTGGCGCGCGCGCGCGCCATCGCGAGCTCGGCGGGGGTGGGCGCGGTGATGGTCGCCTCGTCGACCGGGGGGGAGCGGGCCTCGAACCGGATGCCGGCGGCGCGTAGGAGCGCGATGCGCGCGGCGCTCGTGGAGGCCAGGATGATCGGGACGTCGGGCATGGGCCGCCCCTAACGCGGGGCGCGGGACGACCGGACGGGCTCGGGGCGCCCTCGCGCACGGCGACGGGTTACGCCGCCGCGATGTCGGACCTGGCCGAAGAGCTGGCGGCGCTCGTCGCGGACACGCTCGCCGCGGCGGATGCGTGGCGCGCGACCGGCGCGTCGGTGGCGCCTGCCGGCCCGCTCGAGGGGCTCCCGCCCGCCGAGCCGTGGCCCGCTCCGGCGCCGGGCGCGCGGGGCGTCGCGCAGCGGCCGGGCCCCGCGGCGCCCCCTCCGTCGGCCTTCCAGCGGCCCGCCGCGCCTCGGGTGGACCCTCCGCGCGTGGATCCGGCGCGCGTGGATCCGGCGCGCCCGGTCGCGCGGCCCGAGCCGGCGCGCGTGGAGCCGCCGCGCCCGGTCGCGCGGCCCGAGCCGCCGCGCGCGGAGCCGCCGCCGGCCGCCCTGTTCGGCGGCTCGACGCCCGACGCCGAACCCGCGGCCCCGGCCGGCCTGGCTGGCCTGTTCGGCAGCAAGTGGCAGGTGGCGCTCCGCGACCGCAACGTCGAGATCACCACGCTCCTCGGCGACCTCCCGCCGTGCCCCGACTGCGGCGCGGCGCCCGCCACGCTCCGGGGCGCCGGCAACGTGGACGCGCGGCTCGTCGTCGTGGGGTCGGGCCCCGGCGGCGCGGCGCTCGGCGCGGAAGGCGGCGCGATGCTCGACCGGATGTTGCTGAACGTGCTCGCGGTCGAGCGCGCCGACATCTACCTCGTCGAGGCGAACGCCTGCGCGGCGCGTGGGGGCGGCTGCCGCATCCCGCTCCGGCGCCAGGTGGACGTGGTGGCGCCGCGCCTCGTGCTCGCGATGGGGCCGGGGGCCGGCACCGTGCTCGGGGGTGTGCCCGCCACGCGCGGCGAGTGGGCGCCCTGGGGGAGCGCCGACGTGATGCCGACCTTCCACCCGCTGGAGCTCCTCCAGCGGCCCGGCGACAAGCGGGCGGCCATGGAGCACCTGACCACGCTGCGCCGGCGGATGTAGGTCGGGAGGGCCTCGGCCCGGAGCTACTTCCGCTTCTGGGTGACCTTCACGCCGCCGAGCAGCGCCCCGAGCGTGCCGAAGCTGCCGCCGGTGGTGAGCTCCTCGCGGTTGGGGCCGCGCTCGGGCGCGGGCGCGTCGCCCTCCTCGAGCTGGCGGATGCCGAGGTCGAGGCGCTTGCGCGCCATGTCGACGCCGAGCACCTTCACGCGCACCGCCTGGCCGGGCTGGACGACCGTGGAGGGGTCGGACACGCGCTTCTTCGCGAGGTTGGGGAGCCGGACGAGGCCCTCGGCGCCGACGGAGAGGCGCACGAAGGCGCCGAACTCGCGGATGCCGGTGACCGTGCCGTCGTAGATCTCGCCCTCCTTGATCTCCGTGAGGGCGCGCTCGGCGGTCTCGCGGGCCTCGACCTCGGCGATGGCGCGGTGCGAGACGATGGCCTCGCGCCCGCGCACGTCGAGCACGCGGAAGGAGAGCGCGCGGCCGAGGTAGCTGTCGAGGTCCTCGGCGGGCTGGTGGTCGATCTGCGAGAGCGGGCAGAAGGCGCGGACGCCCCCCGAGAGCTGCACGACGAAGCCGTGCTCGTTGCGCGACTCGACCTTGCCCTGCACCGGGATCTTGTTCTCGACGGCGTCGTCGAGGAGCGCGCGCGTCGTGTCGCCGCCGATCGTGCGGGCGAGGCGAACTTCGCCGTCCTTCGTGGAGACCACGTAGGCCTCGACGGTGGAGCCCTCCGCCACGTCCGCGGGGAGCTCGACGCGGTCGATGCTGGCGTCGGCCTTGCCGCCGATGCCCACGAAGGCGATCGTGGGGGTGAGCCGCGTGATCACGCCACGCACGCGCTGGCCCTGGCGGAGGCCGCCCGAGCGCTTCGCGGGCGCGAACGCGTTCATCATGGCCGCGATCTCCGCGGGGTCCATGTCCGCGATCTCGCGCAGGCCGTCGAAGTCGGTGGGCGCGCGCGGCGAGGGGGGATCGACTTGGTTGGAAGCCGGATTCTTGACACGCGGCGTCGGGACCGCCTGGGTATCGGCGGCGGGCGCCGCGCCCTGCGCGACCTCGTCCTGGCCTGCGTTCAGGGGCTTGCGGCGCCGGTAACCACGCTCGCGTCCTTCGTTCATCTTCACATCTCCGCGGGCCGGCCGCCGACCCGAAACCGCGGGACTATCGCCGTGACACCCGCGTCGGCAAGCCCGACCGTGGGCCACCGGCCGGGCTTGTGCCTCGCGCGGGTTCGACGTAGGCTGCCACGGTCACCGCAGACCCGAACAAGCCGCCGGAGCGCGTATGTTGGTTGTTGCAATGAAGGAAGGCGCGATCGTCCGTATCGGGGAAGACATCGCCATCTACGTGCAGGACATCGGGGGGGGCCAGGTCCGTCTATGCTTCAGCGTTCCGCGCGAGATCCCCATCCAGCACCAGCCGCCGGAGCCCCAGGACGCGGGCCGGGCCCAGGAATTCCGGCAGAAGCGCCGGCACTGAGCGCCGACTCCGCGTCGGGCGCCGAGCCGGACGAGCTCGCCGCCGCGCTTGCTCCTTACGACTTTCCGCTCCCCGACGAGCAGATCGCGCGCCACCCCCCACCGGAGCGGGACGGCGGCCGGCTCCTCGCGGTGGGTCCCCCGCTCGCCGATCGGCACGTGCTCGACCTGCCGACCTTGCTCGAGCCGGGTGATCTGCTCGTGGTCAACGACGTGTTCGTGCACCACGCGCGGCTCCGGGCGAAGCGCGCGAGCGGCGGGAACGTGGAGGTCCTGCTCGCCGGCAACGGCGAGGCGCTGGTGCGGCCGGCCCGGCGCCTGCGGGAGGGCGAGCGCCTGCCCTGCGGCCCCGGCGAGATCGTGCTGGACGAGCGGCTGGGGGACGGGCGCTGGCGTGTCACCTGCGTGCCCGACGTGGACACGCTCACGCGCGCGGCCGGCGAGCTGCCCCTGCCGCCCTACCTGGGCCGCGCGCCGACCGCGGCCGACGAAGAGCGCTACCAGACCGTGTTCGCGCGGAAGGAAGGGGACCTCCGGGGGGCCGCCGCCCCGACCGCGGGGCTCCACCTCTCCCCGCGCGTGCTCGCGGCGCTGGACGCCCGCGGCGTGCGCCGGGCCTCGGTCACCCTCGAGGTGGGGCTCGGGACCTTCCGGCCACTCGGCGTCGAGCAGATCCGGGCCGGGGCCCTGCACACGGAGCGCTTCGTGGTGCCCGAGGAGACCTGGGCGGCGTTGGGCGCGGCGCGGCGCGTCGTGGCCGTCGGGACCACGGTGGCGCGGGCGTTGGAGAGCGCGGAGGGGCCGGGGCCACAGGCCACGCGGCTGTTCATCCGCGAGGGCTACCGCTTCCGGCGGGTGAACCGGCTGTTCACCAACTTTCACCTGCCGTCTTCGAGCCTCTTGATGCTGGTGTGCGCGTTCGGGGGCCGGGACCGCGTGCTCGCCGCCTACGCGCACGCGGTGCGCGAGGGCTACCGGTTCTTCTCCTACGGGGACGCGATGCTGCTCGACGCGGCCCCGTAGCGCCGACCGGGCGGGCCGCCGCGCATCCACCGCGGTTTTCGGATAGGCGGCGCGTCGCCGATGCCAGCCACCCGTTTCGAGCTCCTCGCCACCGCCACCGCCGACGGCGTCCGCGCCCGGCGTGGTCGCCTCCACCTCACGCACGGCGTGGTCGACACGCCCGCGTTCATGCCCGTCGGGACGGCGGGCACCGTGAAGTCGCTCTCGCCGGTCGATCTGCGCGACGCGGGCGCCCAGATCGTGCTCGCGAACACCTACCACCTGTGGGTGCGCCCGGGGCACCGGATCATCGAGGGGCTCGGCGGCCTCCACCGCTTCATGGACTGGGACGGGCCCATCCTCACGGACTCGGGCGGCTACCAGGTCTTCAGCCTCAAGGACATGCGGAAGATCTCGGAGGAAGGGGTCAAGTTCCGCTCGCCGCTCGACGGCGAGTGGCGCAACCTCACCCCCGAGGTGGCCGTCGAGATCCAGGAGGCCCTCGGCGTCGACGTGGCGATGGCCTTCGACGAGTGTATCGAGTGGCCGGCGGGTCGCGACCAGGTGATCGCTTCGACCCAGCGGACCACGCGTTGGCTGAAGCGCTGCCTCGCGGCCCGCCGCAAGGCCGACCGCACCGCGCTCTTCGGCATCGTGCAGGGCGGCTTCCACGAGGATCTCCGTGTGGCGCACGCCCAGGAGCTCGCGGAGATGGACCTCGACGGGTACGCCATCGGCGGGTTGTCGGTCGGGGAGCCGCGCGAGGAGTTGTTCGCGGCGGTGGGGTACACCACGCCGCACCTCCCGACGCACAAGGTCCGCTACCTCATGGGCGTCGGGTACCCCCACGACATCGTCGACGCCGTGATCGCGGGGGTCGACCTCTTCGACTGCGTCCTTCCCACGCGCTCGGCGCGCTTCGGGTCGGCGTTCACGTCGGCCGGGCGCGTGACGATCAAGCACGGGCGGTATCGTGACGATCCTCGACCGTTGGACGAGGAGTGCCCGTGTTATACGTGCGCCCGATTCAGCCGGGCCTACCTCCGGCACCTCTTCACGTCGAACGAGATCCTCGCCCCCCGGCTCCTCACCCTCCACAACGTCACGTTCTACCAGCGCCTGGTCGCGCGCCTCCGCACGGCGGTGGAGGAGGGGCCGGACGCGCTGCTCCGGTTGAGGGACGAGGCGGTGCGGTGGATGCAGCCTCACGACGGCGACGCCGCGTCCGACGGCCCGGAGTCCACTGAATGACGCCCAACGACGGTCTCCTCCTGTCCCTGCAGGCCTCTTCCGGAGGCGAGGGGAGCTTCATGTCCAGCCTCGTCCTGATGGGCGCGTTCGTCGCCATCTTCTACTTCGTGATGCTCCGGCCCCAGCAGAAGGAGGCGAAGGAGCACGCGGCGCTCCTGGCCTCGCTGCAGAAGGGCGACAAGGTGGTCACGGCGTCCGGCATCCACGGGAAGATCCACGAGGTGCGCGGCGACACGCTGCTCCTCGAGATCGCGCCGAACGTGCAGATGACGGTCGACCGCGAGTCGATCCGGCGCAAGGGCGACGCGCCGAAGGCCGACGCGCCCAAGACCGAGGGGAAAGCCTAGATGGAAGCTGGTCTCGCCACGCGCCTCGCGCTCGTGTTCACCGCGATCGTCGGCTCCGGCTGGATCCTCGCCCCGACCTTCATGGGGAAGGACGCGCAGGCGAAGATCGAGCTCGCCGCCGAGCGCGCGAAGATGGAGGAGCCGCCCGCGCTGGAGGCGCCGCTGCCCTGGTGGGTGGACTGGCTCCCCAACAAGAAGGTGAACCTCGGCCTCGATCTGCAGGGCGGCATCGACCTCACACTGGAGGTCGAGACCGACGAGGCGGTGCTCTCCACGGTGCAGCGCGACGTGGCGCCCGTGAAGCAGACGGCCGAGCGAGACGGCCTGAAGCTCGACGACGTGCGGCGCGACCGGCGGCGCCCCTCGCTGCTCATCGACCCGGGTGAAGGCGTGGGGCTCGAGGAGGTCCAGACCTTCCTGCGCAAGCGGTACCCCGCCTACGCCTACGAGCACTCCGACACGGTCGACGGCAAGGAGTACCTCGTCTTCGGCATGACCGAGGAGGCGCGGAAGGCCGTCGCCGACAGCGCGGTCAACCAGGCGCTCGAGACCATCCGGAACCGCATCGACGAGACCGGCGTCAAGGAGCCGAGCATCACCCGCAAGGGCGAGCGCGGCATCGACGTGCAGCTCCCCGGCGAGACCGACGTGGAGCAGGCCGTCGCCGCCGTGGGCACCACCGCCCGGCTCGAGTTCCTCCTCGTCGACGAGGAGGCCGACATGGCCGCCGTCGACCAGGGCCTCCAGGCCGCGAAGGCCGCGCTGCCCCCCGAGGAGCTCGCGGACGACAAGCGGCTCTCCGAGTGGCTCTCCGAGAACGGGCACCTGCCGGCCGGCCGGCGGCTCCTGTGGGAGTACGTGAAGGTCGACGGGACCGAGACGCGCTCGCAGCCCTACGTGTTGAGGGAGGAGGTGCTCCTCTCCGGCGACGACGTGAACGACGCCCGCACCGAGTTCAACCCGCAGACGAGCGAGTCCTACGTCGCGCTCGCGTTCAAGCCGCGCGGCCAGGCGATCTTCGCCGACGTGACCGGCGAGAACGTCGGCAAGCGCTTCGCGATCGTGCTGGACGAGAAGGTGCGGTCGGCGCCCGTCATCCGCGAGCGGATCAACGGCACGGCCAGCATCTCGATGGGGCAGGGGAACCTGGACGAGCAGAGCAAGGAGGCGGGCATGCTCGCGCTCGTGCTCCGGTCGGGCTCGCTGCCGGCGCCGGTGAGCGTCGGCGAGGTCCGCACGGTCGGCGCCTCGCTCGGCGAGCAGGCGATCGAGGAGGGCGTGATCGCGGCCGGCCTCGGCTCCGCGCTGGTCCTCCTCTTCGCGGCCGTCTACTACCGGAAGAGCGGGCTCGTCGCCGACATCGCGCTCCTGCTGAACGGGCTCTTCGTCGTCGCGATGCTGGCCATGGCCGGCGCGACGCTGACGCTCCCGGGCATCTGCGGCATCGCGCTCACGATCGGCATGGCCGTCGACTGCAACATCATCATCTTCGAGCGCATCCGCGAGGAGCTCCGCGCCGGCAAGGGCGTGCGGGCGGCCATCGACGCGGGCTTCGACCGCGCGACCATCTCGGTCGTGGACAGCAACATCACGACGCTCCTCGCCGGCGTCGTGCTCTACAGCTACGGCTCGGGCCCCATCAAGGGCTTCGCCGTCACGCTGATGATCGGCATCCTGACCACGCTCTTCACGGGCGTGTTCGTCTCGCGGGCCCTGATGGAGCTCGTCCACGGCGGGCAGCGCGCCCGCATGAGCATCTAGGAGGGCGCGCCCATGTTCGAGCTTCTCCCCAAGGACCTCTACATCGACTTCGTCGGGAAGAGGAACTTCTTCGCGGCGCTCTCCGGCATCGCGGTGCTGGTGAGCATCCTGCTCTTCGTCTTCGTGCAGCCGAATTGGAGCATCGACTTCACCGGCGGCACCGAGGTGCAGGTCAAGTTCCAGCAGGACACGGACATCTCCGAGGTGCGCGACGCGCTCAAGCCGATCGGCATCGGGGACGACGCCATCCAGCAGCTCGGCGAGGACACCGACGACCGCTTCCTCGTGCGGCTCCAGGGCGCCTCGAGCGCGAACCAGGCCGAGGTCGACGCCGTGCGCGCCGCGCTCGTGTCGACGTTCGGCGCAGACTGGGTGGAGGAGCTCCGGATCGACGAGGAGGTCGGCACCCGCGCCTCGGTGACCTACAAGGGCGACACGGTGCCCATCGACCGAGTGTCCGCGGCGGTGTCCTCGCTCCCGGGCGTGAGCGTTCAGCCGTCCACCGAGGAGAACACCTTCTACATCCGCCTCCCCGGCGTGGCCGAGGAGATCCGGGGCGCGCTCTCGGAGAGCCTCGCCGGCAAGGAGTTCGTCGTCGAGCGCACCGACTCGGTCGGTCCGAAGGTCGGCGGGAACCTGCGCACCGCGGGCATCGTCTCGATGTTCATCACGATGGCGATCCTCACGGTCTACGTGGCCGTGCGCTTCGACTTCGCGTTCGCGCCGGGCGCCATCCTCTGCCTGTTCCACGACGCGGTCATCACCGTCGGGATCTTCGTGATCACCCGCCAGGAGTTCGGCCTGTCGATGATCAGCGCGATCCTGACGCTGGTCGGCTACTCGATCAACGACACGATCGTCATCTACGACCGCATCCGCGAGAACATGGAGAAGTACCGCAAGGCGGAGCTCCACAAGCTCATCAACGACAGCATCAACCAGACGCTGTCGCGAAGCATCATGACCTCCGGCGCGACCGCGCTCGCGCTGATCCCCTTCCTCATCTGGGGCGGGCCGATCCTGCGGCAGTTCGCGTCCGCGATGCTCATCGGCATCGTCATCGGGAGCTACTCCACGATCTACGTGGCGAGCCCGCTGATGATCATCCTGAAGGAGAACCAGGACAAGATCCTGAGGCTCCTCGGGCTGAACCGGAAGCCGCCCTCGGGCGCGACGCCGGGCGGCGCCACCGCGAAGCCGTCGTAGCTCCTACATTCGCCTTGACCCGCCCCGAGCCGGTCGGTATACGGCAGCCAACCCCCCTCTCGAGTCCTGGATGACGAAGAGCGAGCTGGTCGACGCGGTGGCGCGGCGGCAGAACCTCCCCCGACAGACCGCCGAACGCGTCGTGAACGTCCTGTTCGACTCGATCCGGGATGCCCTCCTGCGGGGGGACCGCGTCGAGATCCGCGGCTTCGGCTCCTTCAAGGCCCGTCACTACGAGGGGTACACCGGGCGCAACCCGCGCACCGGCGTCCCGATCGTCGTGGATCCGAAGGTGCTCCCGGTCTTCAAGGTCGGGAAGGAGCTCCGGGTGCGCGTGAACGGGGGAACGGACCCCGAGGAATGATCCCCTTCGCCCTCCTCCCGGCGCTCTTCGCGGGCAGCGTGTACATCAACGGCGTGCGGGCGGACGTCCTGCCCGAGGTGACGCTCTCCAACGCGACGGTGCGTTTCGACGCGCAAGGGAACGTCTGGATCGACGCCCCGGGCTACCGCGTGCAGGTGATCCCGCCGACGGAGTACGCGCGGCCGGCGACGCCAGCCCCGGCGGCCCCGACGGAAGCCCCGGCGGCCCCCAGGGTTCCTCTGGGTACGTGGTGGCTCGTCACAGAGGACAACGGCTCGACATCCCAGGTCCTCGAGATCCTGGTGAACGGCTCCCTCGTCCGGCGCGTGACCTCGGGCGATCCGCAGATCATCCTGGACCTCGCGCCCTGGCTGAAGCCGGGCGCGAACACCATCGTGGTGAGCCCCGTCCCGTCGGGCGTCCCCGGCGGCGGCGCGCTCAACGTCTACATGGGCCGGGGCACGAACCTCTCCGGCACCATCCACCTCGACAACCCGGACGTGGTCTACACCCGGCGCGCCTCCGACTCCGGCGGCGCGCGTCAGTTCGAGCTGACCGTCCCCTGATTCCCCGCGCGGAGAGCCGTTGGCAGCTGCACTACATCACCGTGGGGCGGGCAAGCGCACCTACGTCCTGGACACCAACGTCCTGCTCCACGATCCGGGAGCGCTGCTGGTCTTCCACGAGCACGATCTCGTGCTGCCCATCACGGTCATCGAGGAGATCGACAAGTTCAAGCGGGAGCTGACCGAGCTCGGCCGCAACGCCCGCACGATCTCCCGGCAGCTCGACGCCATGCGCGAGTCCGGCGGCATCGCGAAGGGTGTGCCCCTCCCCGGCGGCGGAACGCTCCGGGTCGACCTGGGGCACGCAGGGGACGTGCGCGAGCTCTTCGCCGGCGCGCAGAACACGAACGACAACATCATCCTGAGCAGCGCGATCCGCCTCCAGAAGGAGTCGAAGAACGGCACGGTCATCTTCGTGAGCCGTGACGTGAACATGCGGCTCAAGGCCGACGCGCTCGGGCTCCTCGCGGAGGACTACGAGCACGCCCACGTCGAGGTGGACGAGGCCTACACCGGCGTGGTCGAGCGCGAGGTCGACGGCGAGGTCGTCGGCGAGATGTACCAGCGCGGCTGGATGCAGGAGGAGGGCGAGGGGCTCTCCCCGCACCAGTTCGTCATCCTGAAGAACGTCACGAACCCGAGCCAGACGGCGATGACGCGCTTCGACGCGCGGCAGAAGCGCCTCCAGCTCGTCGGGCGCTACAAGGAGGGCATCTGGGGCATCTTCGCGCGCAACCGCGAGCAGCTCTTCGCGCTCGACCTGTTGCTCGACGACAACGTGCCGCTCGTCACGCTCGACGGCATGGCCGGCACCGGCAAGACGCTCCTCGCCATCGCCTGCGGGCTCCAGCGGGTGGCGGACGACAAGCACTACCGGCGCCTCGTGGTGGCGCGGCCGATCTTCCCGCTCGGGAAGGACATCGGCTTCCTGCCCGGCACGCTCGACGAGAAGCTGAACCCCTGGATGAAGCCCATCTTCGACAACCTCGACCTCTTGCTCGGCGGGGAGGACGCGAAGGAGGCGGGCGGCGCCGGGGGCGGCGGCCGGCAGCAGAAGGGGCAGTCGGTCCCGAACTACCAGGCGCTGATCGACCAGAAGATCGTCGAGGTGGAGCCGCTCACCTACATCCGCGGCCGGAGCCTGCCGCGCCAGTACCTCGTCATCGACGAGGCCCAGAACCTCACGCCGCACGAGGTGAAGACGGTCATCACGCGCGCGGGGGAGGGGACGAAGGTGGTGCTCACCGGCGACCGCTACCAGATCGACAACCCCTACGTGGACGCAACGTCGAACGGCCTCTCCTACGTGGTCGAGCGCTTCCGCCTCTCGCCGATGGCGGGGCACGTCACGCTGCGGAAGGGAGAGCGCTCGCCGCTCGCCGAGACGGCCGCCGCGCTGCTCTGAGCGTGTTGATCCACCGCTACGACCTCGTCGACTCCACGCAGTCCGTGGCGCGCCGCCTCGCCGACGAGGGCGCGCCGCACGGCACTGTCGTGCTCGCGGAGGAGCAGACCGCGGGCCGGGGGCGGCTCGACCGGCGCTGGACGAGCGCCCGCGGGGAGAACCTCACGTTCACGGTGGTCCTCCGGCCGCCGATCCCCGCCCGCGACGCGCCGCTCCTGACCCTCGGCGCCGCCGCGGGGCTGGCCGTGGCGCTGGATCTCCGCGTGAAGTGGCCGAACGACCTCGTCACGTCCGAGGGGCGCAAGGTCGCGGGCCTGCTCGCGGAGATGGAGACCGTCGGGGATCGCGTCGGGTACGTGCTCCTCGGGGTGGGCCTCAACGTGAACCAGCAGGTGTTCCCCCCGGAGCTCCCCAACGCGACCAGCCTCGCGCGCGAGCGCGGGCCACAGGACCGCGAGGACGTGCTCGACCGCGCCGTCTCCGCCATCCTGGCCTGGGCGCAACACCCGGACCGGCTCGACCAGTGGCGGCGGCGCGCACACACGCTCGGGCGGCACGTCCGGATCGGCGCGATCGAGGGCGTGGCGACGGGCCTCCGCGACGACGGCGCGCTGCTCGTGGGTGGCGTGCCGGTGCTCGCCGGCGAGATCGATCCGCCGGCGCGGTAGCGGACGCGCCGGGACCGGGCCATCTTGCACGGCACCTGCGCCGGAGCTCCCCGTGGCCACGATCGTCCTCCTCCTCGCCGCCTGCACCGACGGGTCCGTCGGCCTCGAAGACAAGAACGAAGAGCCCCTCCCGGACCTGGGCGACCCCTTCGTGGGCATCTACGCCGCGGCTTCGCCGGGCACCTTCCGATCGGACTGCGTGATCCAGGTCGACCTCTACGAGGAGGACACCGTCGTGGCGACCGCGGAGATGCGCGCGAGCGGCGGCGAGTGGACCGGCACGGTGCTCCCGGGCGAGACGCTCTACCGGGCCGTCGCGAGCTGGGAGTCCTGCACCACGGGCCCCGACGGGACGGGCACCTTCGAGTCGAGCGCGTTCTCGGGCGTGAAGGGCGACTTCTTCCTGTTCCGCTACACGGGCGTCACCGCCGCCTTCGACGTGCTCACCCAGCGCGAGGACTTCGACGGCGCCGAGGTCGAGGTGACCTTCGAAGAGGGGACCACCCTCGAGGACGTCCAGGCGATCGCGGACACCTACGGCGTCGAGGCCGACCTGGTCGAGGGGGCGAGCACGGAGTACCGCGTCACCTGGGACGACGCGACCGCGGTGGGCAAGGTGCTGACCTGGTTCTCGGACGAGGACGAGTACGCGACGGGCTCGCCGTCCTGGATCCGCACGCCCGACTGGTGGTGATCCCGCCGGTCAGGGCAGGTACGCCGTCTCTCCGAAGCTCTCGACGACGGCGCCGGCCTCGGCGAGCAGCACCCGGGAGTGGCTCGCGTACGCGGGGGCCCAGCGGAGCGCCTGGTCGGGGCCGAGCCCGAGCCAGTGGCAGAGCAGCGCGCGGATGACGCCGATGTGCGTCACGACCACGACGCGCGCGTCGCCGAAGGCCTGCGCGTCCCACCACGCCGTCGCGCGGTCGAAGCACTCGCCGTAGGTCTCGCCGCCGGGCGGCCGCGCGTGCACGTAGTCGGCCCAGTAGGCGGTCGTGCCAGCGGGGTCCTCGGCCGTGAGCGCCTCCCAGCCGCGCCCGTCCCACGCGCCCATGTGCTGCTCCCGCAGCGCCGGGGCGGGCACCACCTCGGCGGAGAGCCGCCGGGCGAGCGCGGCGCAACGCGAGAGGTCGCTGGACACGACCACGTCGGGACGGGGCTGAGTGCGCGCGAACCACGCGGCGGCGGCGTCCGACTGGGCCTCGCCGCGCGCGGAGAGCGGCGCGTCGACCTGCCCGCGGCACACCCGGCTGCCCGCCACCTCGCCGTGCCGGAACAGGTGCACGCGCACGACGCTCGCGGAGGGGATGATCCGCATGGTGGGCTTGTCGAACATCGCTCGCCGGTTATCCCGGCGCGATGCTGCTCGTCGTCGATGTCGGGAACACGAACACCGTGCTCGGGCTGCTCGACGGCCCGCGCGTCGCGCACCAGTGGCGCGTCTCGACGCTGCAGCGCACGACCGACGAGTTCGGCCTGCTCGTGCTCCAGCTGCTCGCGCACGAGCGCGTCGCGCGCGAGGACATCGACGGCATCGCCGTCTGCACCGTGGTGCCGTCGGTGCTGTTCAACGTCGAGAAGGGGCTCCGGCGCTACCTCGACCGCACGCCCCGGGTGCTCGACCACAAGAGCCAGCTCGGCTTCCCCGTGCGCGTCGACAACCCGCGCGAGCTCGGCCCCGACCGCGTCGTGAACTGCATCGCCGCGCGGGAGCGGCACGAGCCGCCCTTCCTCATCGTCGACTTCGGCACGGCCACCACCTTCGACTGCGTGGACGCCTCCGGGGCCTACGTCGGCGGCGCCATCGCGCCCGGCCTCCAGATCTCCGCGGACGCGCTCTTCTCCCGCACGGCGCGCCTCCCGCGCGTCGAGGTCCAGCACCCCCCGCGCGCCATCGGCACCAACACCGTCGGCGCGATGCAGTCCGGGCTCTTCCACGGCTACGTGGGCCTCGTGGACGGGCTCGCCCGCCGCTGCAAGGACGAGCTCGGGGGCACTGTGACCTGCATCGCGACGGGCGGGCTCTCGAACCTCGTGGGGCGGGCCTGCGCCGAGGTCGACGAGATCGATGAGCACCTGACGCTCCAGGGGCTGCGGATCTGGTTCGAACGAGGTGCGCCGTGATCGACATCCCCTGGGACAAGCTCGGCGTCCCCGACAACCTGCGCGGCGCGGTGGCCCCCGAGGCTCCCCTGAAGGTGCGGCTCGCCGCGGCCAAGGGCGCGCTCCCGGCCACGGGCGAGGCGCTCCTCGGCATGCTGTACGCGCTCGCGTGCGGCGACGACGTGGAGGTGCGCGCGGCCGCCGTCGAGACGCTCAAGACGGTGCCCGGCATCGCGCAGGTCCTGACCCAGCGCACCCACGCCAAGGTGCTCGAGCTGGTGGCGAGCGTGCGCGCCGACCGCGAGATCGACGAGCGGATCGCGGTCATCCGCAACGCGAACGACCGCACCGCCACGCTCATCGCGGCGCGCGCGGACGCCAGGCTCTGCGAGATCCTCTGCGAGAACCACGAGCGGCTCCTGCTCACGCCCGACGTCATCGTCGCGCTGCACCAGAACCCCAACTGCGCGGACGCCGCGCTCGAGCGCGCGATCGGGTTCTTGCGGATGCAGCAGAGCCTGCCGGAGCTGCCCCCGAAGCGCCCGGCGCCCGGCGAGGCCCCGGTCGCCACGCCCGCGCAGCCGGCGCCCCCCGCGTTCGATCTCGAGGCCGAGATCGAGGCCGCGCTCGCGGGCAAGCCCTCGCCGCACCTCGAGCAGCAGAGCAAGCTCCAGATGTTCGACGTCGACCGGCTCGGCGTCGGGGGCATCGACGGCTTCACGTTCGACTTCAAGGACGACGACGACTTCGGCCTCGACCTGCTCGACGAGGGCGTGGACGCCGACGAGGATCCCGACACCAAGGCGAGCATCGAGAAGCGCATCGCGGCCATGAGCGTGGGCAAGAAGCTCAAGCTCGCCTACCTGGGCAACAAGTCCGCCCGCAGCATCCTCATCCGCGACCGCAACAAGATGGTCGCGGTCGCCGTCGTGAAGAGCGGGCGCCTCACCGACGCGGAGGTCCTGGTGCACGCGGGCAACCGCAACCTGCCCGACGAGGCGCTCCGCGAGATCGCGGTCAACCGCGAGTGGACGCGCAAGTACCCGGTGAAGGTGGCGCTGGTGAACAACCCGAAGTGCCCCGCGAGCGTGGCCGTCGGGCTGGTCCCGTACCTCCAGGCCAAGGATCTCGCCTCGCTCTCGCGCAACCGGAACGTGTCGAGCGTCGTCTTCTCCCTCGCCTCGAAGCTCGCGAAGCAGAAGGCGAAGTAGCTCCGGGCGCCCGCCCGGGAGCTCTCCGGCTTCCCCCCCGGTTTCCCCAGCGGCCCACCGGCGCGACGATCCCGCCGCCGCGTGCTACGGGGCCCGATCGAGGGGCGAGAAGAAGGCCCCCAGAGGGTCCCATCGAAACGCCTCCGACCGATTCGCTCGACCGCGTGATCGACTTCAACGACTCCGACCGGCTGCGCGAGGTGGCCGGCGAGCTCGGAAAGAACCTCCAGGTCATCGCCCGGGTGTCGGGCGCGCGCGTGTCCCAGCGGGGCGCGCAGGTGCGCGTCGTCGGCCCCGCGGCGAACGTCGAGCACGCGGTGCGGGTGCTCGAGCAGCTCTACGCGGTGGCCTCGACCGGCGTGTCGCTGACCCAGGCGGACGTGGACCAGGCCTGCCGCCTGCTCCGCACCGATCCGGACGCGCAGCTCGTCGACTACCGCAGCGACGTCGTCATCATGGGCGCCCGAAAGCGCGCCATCTACCCGCGCACGCCGCGGCAGAAGCTCTACGTCCACTCCTTCGAGGACAACGACATCGTCTTCGGGGTGGGCCCCGCGGGCACGGGCAAGACCTACCTCGCCATGGCGGTCGCGGTCGCGGCGCTGCTCAAGGACCAGGTCCGGCGCATCGTGTTGTGCCGGCCGGCGGTCGAGGCCGGCGAGAAGCTCGGGTTCCTCCCGGGCGACCTCGCGGAGAAGGTGAACCCGTACCTCCGCCCGCTCTACGACGCGCTCTACGACATGGTCGACGAGGAGCGCGCGGCCCGGCTGATCCAGAAGGGCGCCATCGAGGTCGCGCCGCTCGCGTTCATGCGCGGGCGCACGCTGAACAACGCCTTCATCATCCTCGACGAGGCGCAGAACGCGACCAGCGAGCAGATGAAGATGTTCTTGACCCGGCTCGGCAACGACTCGCGCGCGGCCGTCACGGGCGACCTCACGCAGATCGACCTGCCCCGCCAGACGCAGTCGGGCCTCGTCGAGGCGCTCCGCCTGCTCGACGGCATCGATGGCATCGGCATCATCCGCTTCAGGGACGACGACATCGTGCGGCACCCGCTCGTGAGCGAGATCGTGCGCGCCTACGACCGTGAGACCGCCCGCAAGGAGGCCGAGCGCGCGGCCCGGCCCCCGGGCGGCTGGCGCGGCGAGCGCCGTCCGTGGCGCGACCGCGGCGACGACCGCGACGAGCGCGAGGAGCGTGGGGGCGCCGAGCAGGCGGGCGCGACGGCCGGCCAAGAGCCGGAACGAGGCGAGGGTGGCGCCGACCGCTGAGTGGCTGACGCGCGTGTTTGCGCCGGACACCGTGCTCCGGCGCGCGCTCGCGTTCGTGGTCACGTGCGTGGCGTGCGCCCTGCTCCTCACGGACTGCTCGGTCGACGTGGTCGAGCTCCGCGAGGGCGAGGTGGCCCCGCACGACGTCATCGCGCCGCTCGACTTCCCCTTCGTGAACGTCACGGCGACCGGGGAGCGCCAGCGCCTCGCGGAGGCCCAGGTCCCGCCGGTGTTCGACGCCGACCTGACGCTCTCGAAGCGCGTCGAGAACCGGGTGTCGCAGGCCTTCGACATGGCGCGGCGGCGGTGGGCCGCGTCCGTGGAGGAGACGGGGCGCGCGGGGGCCCCGCCGGCGGAGGAGATCCAGCGCATCTCCGCCGACTTCGCGGCGGCCGTCGAGCTCCCGGTGTCGGCGGCGGATCTCGAGGCGATCGCCGCCACGGGCTTCTCCCCGCGGCTGGAGGAGGTCACCGTCGAGCTCATCGGCGCGGCGATGCGCAGGAACGTCATCCAGGACCGCACCACGCTCCCGGATCCGCAGCGGCCGATCACCGTCGTGAACCAGTTCGGGGACCAGCGCGAGGAGACCACGCTCGAGGACTACAGCCTCATCCGCACGCCGGACGAGGCGCGCCAGGCCGTGACGTTGCACGTGCTCGAGCGCTACGCCGGGGACCCGGACTCGCGCGCCATCGGCGCCGCCGCGTCGCTCGCCCGCGCCGCCGTGCGCACGAACTTCGCGCCGAACATCGAGCTCACCGAGGAGCGCAAGGCCGCCGCGCGGGCCGCCGTCGGGCAGGTCGAGGTCGAGGTGCGCCGCGGCACGCGCGTGGTGGCCGCCGGGGACGTCGTGTCGGCCACCCAGGAGCAGATGCTCGACGCGATGCGGCGGGCGAACGCGCAGGCGGGCGGCCTGGGTGGTTTCCTCGGCTGGTTCCTCTTCGTGTCGGCGCTGGTCGGCTCCACGCTGGCGTTCGCGCAGGCGACCATCCGCAAGTTCGCGTCCCGTACGCGCGACCGCGAGGCGCTGGGCTTCGCGCTCGTGCTCATCGTCGCGTTCAGCCGGCTGCTCTCGTCGACGAGCGCGCTCATCACGCTGCCGACGCCGTTCCACCCGGAGCTCCTCGCGCTGCTCGTCCCGGTGGCCGGCGGCGCGATGCTCGTGCGGGTGCTGGTCAACAGCGAGAGCGCGCTGATCTGGGCGCTCGTCGCGTCGATCCTGTCGGGCGTCGCGATGGACGCCTCGCCGTTGTTGCTCGCCTGGTACGTCGTCACCGCGCTCGTCGCGACGATGGCGGTCGGCCCGGCCCGCGAGCGGCTCCAGGTCCTGCGCGCGGGCCTCTGGTGCGGGCTCGCCGGCGCGGCGTTCGTGCTCCTCCTCGGGCTGTTGCGCGGCCAGGACCCGACGGCCGAGGAGCCGCTCACGCTCACCTTCGCCGTGATGGCCGCCGTCACCGCGCTCGTCGCGGGGCTGCTGAACGCGGTGCTCGCCCTCGGCATCGTGCCCGCGTTCGAGCTCTTCGGCTTCGTGACGGACTACAAGCTGCTCGAGCTCGCGAGCCTCAACCACCCGCTGCTGCGCCAGCTGATGCTGCGCGCGCCGGGCACGTACCACCACAGCGTCATCGTGGGCACCTTGAGCGAGGCCGCCTGCGAGACCATCGGCGCCAACGCGCTCCTCGCGCGCGTGGCCTGCTACTTCCACGACATCGGGAAGGGGCTCAAGCCGCAGTACTTCATCGAGAACCAGCGCGACACCGGCAACCGCCACGACCGGCTCTCCCCGGAGGCGTCCGCGGCGGTGATCATCAACCACGTCCGCGAAGGCGGCGTGCTCGCGCTCCAGCACAAGCTCCCGCGGCCCATCGTCGACAACATCTACATGCACCACGGGACGGGGATCATCCAGTACTTCTTCGCGCGCGCGAAGGAGGTCGCCGGCCCCGGCGAGGTGGTGGACGAGCGCCTGTTCCGCTACCCCGGGCCCAAGCCGGACAGCCGCGAGGCGGGCGTCATCATGCTCGCCGACAAGGTCGAGGCGGCCTGCCGCACGATCAAGGAGCCGAACGAGGAGCGCATCCGCGCGATGATCCAGCAGATCGTCAACAGCGTGATGACCGACGGCCAGTTCGAGAACTGCCCGCTCACGCTGCGCGAGCTCTACCAGATCGCCGACTCGTTCACGACGGTCCTGCTCGGCATCTACCACCACCGCATCGAGTACCCGGCCACCAAGGAGATCTCCTCCGGGAAGGGCCGTTTCGTGCCCGTGCCCAAGCAGGGCACGATCACGCTCGAGATCATGAACCCCCTGCGCGGGCCTCCGCCCTACGGGAGCGGCCCGCCGAGCGCGACGACCACCGCCGCCGACGAGGAGCCCACGGCCCGCCGCGTCGACGAGAGCTGAATGCCGGTCACCGTCTCCAAGGAAGGGGTGAAGCACCCCACCCGCGCCGTCGCCGCCGACGCGCGCACGCTGCTCAAGCACCTCGGCCTGCCCAGGGCCGAGCTCTCGATCGTGCTCTGCGACGACGAGTTCATCCGCGCGCTGAACGCGCAGTGGCGACAGAAGGACGAGCCGACCGACGTGCTCTCCTTCGCGATGGGGGAGGGGGAGGACGCGGGCCTCACCCCCGATCTGCTCGGTGACATCGTGATCTCCGTCGAGACCGCCGCCCGCCAGGGCGCCGCGCTCGGGCTCTCGCTCGACGAGGAGATGCGCGTGCTCCTGGTGCACGGCCTGCTGCACCTGCTCGGCCACGACCACATCGAGCCGGAGGACGCCGCGGAGATGCGGGCGAAGGAGGCCGAGCTCCTCGGGGTGCTCGGCGCCGCGCACACGGGGCTGATCCACCGTGCGGTGGAGCCTACGGCGGGATAATTCGGGGGGCGTTGCGGGGGGCCCGCCCCCCGCCCCAAGGAAAACCGATGTCGTCCGTCGTGGATCTGCCGTCCCTCGCAACCTCGCTCCGTGAGCGCCTCGGTGCGCTCCGGGGGCATCTTTGACGTAGACGGAAAGCAGGAGCGCATCGACGACCTCGACCGTCAGTCCGGCATCCCGGAGTTCTGGAACGACGCGCCGCGCGCGCGCGAGCTCCTGAAGCAGAAGACCCAGCTCGAGAAGGCCGTGCGGCTGTTCAAGGAGGCGTGGACGCGCCTCGAGGACGCCGAGACGCTGCTCCAGCTCGCCGACGAGGCGGGCGACCCGTCCCTCGCGGAGGAGGCCGGGGTCACGCTGGAGCGCCTCGAGGGGGAGCTCCGCGCGATGGAGGTCCGGCGGATGCTCGGCGAGGAGGGCGACGAGGCCTCCGCCGTGCTCGAGATCAACGCCGGCGCCGGCGGGACCGACGCGGCCGACTGGGCCGACATGCTCAAGCGGATGTACCTCCGCTGGGCCGACCGCATGGGCTTCAAGGCGAAGGTCATCGACGAGAGCTACCACGAGCAGGCCGGCATCCGGTCGTGCGCCATCGAGATCGACGGGGAGTACGCCTACGGCTACCTCAAGGGCGAGATCGGCGTGCACCGCCTCGTGCGCATCAGCCCCTTCGACGCGAACGCGCGCCGGCAGACGGCCTTCGCGAGCGTGTCGGCCTACCCGGACATCGACGACGACATCGTCATCGACATCCAGGAGAAGGACCTCCGCATCGACACCTTCCGCTCCGGCGGCCCGGGCGGGCAGAGCGTCAACACGACCGACTCGGCCGTGCGCATCGTGCACATCCCGACCGGGATCGTGGTGCAGTGCCAGAACGAGAAGTCGCAGCTGAAGAACCGCTCGACCGCCATGAAGATGCTGCGGAACAAGCTCTACCAGCTCGAGCTCGAGAAGCGGCAGGCCGAGCGCGACGCGGTCAACGCGACGAAGAAGAAGATCGAGTGGGGTAGCCAGATCCGCAGCTACGTGCTTCAACCCTACCGAATGGTGAAGGACACGCGCACCGGCATGGAGACGGGCGACACCGACGCCTTCCTCGACGGGCGTATCCTCCCGTTCATGGAAGCGTACCTCGCGGGGCGGGCCAACGGCACGCTCGGCGAGGGCGGTGGAGGCGACGAGTGATCCTGGCGCTCCTGATGGCGTGTGCCGGTGAGAAGGACGGCGAGGACGAGCTCTCCGGCGTGGCGGGCACGGTCTCGGCCGAGCGCGTCGGCGCGACGACGGAGACGGTCACCGCCACCGTCGAGACGATGCAGGCGTTCGGCGTGAACACGAACGGCGTCGTCGCGGTGCTCCTCTCGCCGAACGCGGACGCGACCTGTGCGGACGCCGCGACGTACCTGGAGGGCCCGGGCGACGACTGGAGCCCCGAGGTCATCACCGGCGTCGGGACCTGCAGCGTGTACGTCCGCGCGAACTACGACGGCGGGCCGCTCGAGACCGGCGACGCGACCGTGGCGACCGTCTCCCTGAACTGCGCGATGGGCGAGGGGGAGTGGGTCCACGAGGAGCGCGACGAGGGCGACATCGGCTACTACTACGAAGGCGCCTGGTGGATCGGCTCCCCCGACGGCTTCGAGTTGACGATCGACGGCGGCGACGGCGAGGACTTCGCGGTCTCGCTGGCGATGGAGCAGTACAACGGGAGCTTCACCTACGACGTGGAGTACCCGGACCCCGACCCGGCGAGCGGCGCGGTGTCGGGGGAGGCCACGGCCACCTGGTGCGCGGACATGGGGCCCGCGCTGGCGCGGTGAGCTTCCTCGACCGCGTCGCGTCGCTTCCGAAGCTCGGGATCGGCGTGTCCACCGAGTACGGGGCGGGCGACGCGCCCGGCGCGCTCGATCCGGCCCGGCTCCGCGCGCGCAACCCGCGCTGGGGCGGCTTCCTGGAGGTGGGCGTCGAGCTCGCCAAGGGGCTCGACCGCGACGCCACGCGCTGGGCCGCGTCGGGCTGGCCGACGACCTACCACTTCCTCGACGTGAACCTGGACGAGCCCGAGGACCTCGACGCCGCCTGGCTCGACGGGGTGCGGCGCACGATCGCGGCGCTGCGGCCGGCCTGGCTCTGCGGGGACGCCGGGCTCTGGCACTTCGGCCCGCGTGACCGCGGCCACATGCTGCTGCTGCCGCCGATCCTCACCGAGGCGAGCGCGCGGCAGGTGGCGGCGGGGATCCGGGTCCTGCGGGAGGCGACGGGGCTCGAGGTGTTGCCCGAGAACCCGCCGGGCGTGGCCTTCATCGGGGATCTTCCGCTCCTCGACTACTTCGCGCGGCTGGCGGACTACGCCGACACCGGGCTCCTGCTCGACCTCGCCCACCTCGCCATCTACCAGCACCTCCAGGGGCGCGACGTGCTCGACGGCATCGACGCCTTCCCGGCCGAGCGGGTCGTGGAGGTGCACGTGGCCGGCGGGGTGGAGCGGGTGACGCGCGGCTTCGCCTACATCGAGGACGCGCACGGCACCGCCGTGCGGCCCGAGGTCTGGAGGCTCCTGGACGCGCTCCTGCCGCGGATGACCAACCTGAAGGCGGTCGTGTTGGAGTGCGAGCGGAACACGCTCGACGAGGTGGCGCCGATGTTCACCGAGCTGGAGCGTCGGCTCGGGGGCTGGGCGTGACACCCCAGGCGCTCCAGCGCTTCGTCGTCCGCATGTACTGGGACCCCGCGCTGGTCGAGCGCGTCTACGCGGGCGCGCCCGTGCCCGGCCTCGACGCGGAGGGGAGGGGGCTGCTCACCCGCGTGGACCGCCGGGCCTGGGACACCGACCCCTACCGCCGCGCGCGGACGCTCCAGCCGCTGATCGAGGAGCACCCATGCTCCGTGGCGGAGGTCGGCGTGGCGGGGCTCGAGGCGTTCGTCGGGGCGCCCGCGTTCCACGACGCGATCATGGCGCGGGGCGCGCTCGCGTTGGCGTTCGGGGCGTGGATCGCCCCGCGGGCGGGCCCGGTGGCGCGCATCGAGCGCGCGTTCGCGGCGTTGCGTCGCCAGCGCGCGACGCCCGCGGTCGCTCGCGGCGAGCTGGTCCGGGCGGGCGGGGTGTGCCCGATCGAGGTCCCGGCGGGCACGCTCGCGCGGTGGGAGGCCACGTCGCACGCGCTCGCGCCGGAGCCGCTGCCCCGGCTCCTGGCCGGCTACCGCGCGCCCCCGGCGCCGCCTGCGCGCGGGAAGGAGCACCTGCTCGTGCAGATCGCCGAGGTGGAGTGCGTGGTGCCGGGCTCCGACGGCGTGCACGCGCTGCTCGTGGCGGCGGCCCGGCCGGTCGCCCGCCGGGACCTCCGGCGCGTCGCGACGAAGCTGGGCGCCACTGGGCCGGAAACCGAAGAGATCCTCGACGGGCTCCTCGCCGACGGGCTCCTCGTCGCCGGCTGACTCGCGACGGCGGGCGATCCGCGCGGGTCGACCGGGGCGCGGCTACCTTGGCGGGAGCACCGCCGGAGACCCCATGCGCCTCGCCCTCGCCGCCCTCGCCCTGAACGGGTGCGACATCCTCGGGGGCTCCGGCGATATCGGCGTCGACACCGGGATCGGCTTCGCGAACTGTGGGGATCAGTCCTTCTCCCCGCTGGACGAGGGCTTCGAGGTCCACCTCACGCCCGACGGCTGCCGGTGGATGGTCACGGCCGCGGACCGCTCCGGCTACATCGCCCTCTCGCTGGACGTGCCGGCGTTCGCCGAGCTGTTCGAGGGGGAGTCGGTCTCGACCACCTACACGCTCCCCGACGACGTCGTCCGGCTCGAAGTCGCCGTGGGCTGCGGGGTGGACGAGGGCACGTGCGAGGCCAGTACCATCCAGTCCGAGGTGACGCGCACCTACACGGCCACCGCGGGCACGGTCGTGGTCGAGGGGTCCCCGGACGGCGACGGGGGTGTCGTCGACGTGACGCTCACCGACGTCGAGCTCGAGAGCAACGAGGGCGACACCGTCTCGCTCACGGTGACCTGGACCGACGTCGAGCTCTACCCGGCGCCCACGGACTGACCCGGGGCACGCGTCGGGCGCGGCGCCCGGCGGAAGGCCGCGTTAGTCGGCGCCGGCCATGTACGACTTCGATCCCGACCGCCTCGACAAGGTCCGCGCGCTGGAGGCCGAGGGCACCCGCGCGTACCCCTCCGCCCTGCCCGTCGCCCACACCTCCGCCACCGTGCGCATCGCCGCCGAGGGCCAGCCCGACGACGCGCTCGAGGGCCTCGGCCGCTTCGAGCTCGCGGGCCGCCTCCTCTTCAAGAACGAGATGGGCAAGGCCGGCTTCGGGCGCATCCTCGACCGCGAGGGGCGCGTCCAGGTGTACTTCAAGAAGGACGAGCTCGGCGAGGAGGCGTTCGCCCTCTGGAAGAAGCTCGATCTCGGCGACATCGTGCGGGTCGAGGGCACGCTCATGCGCACGCGCACGGGCGAGCTCACCGTCAAGGCGTCGTCGCTCCGGCTCCTGGCGAAGTGCATCACGTCGCTGCCGGACAAGTTCCACGGCATCGCCGACCCCGAGCTCCGGCAGCGCCAGCGCTACCTCGACCTCTTCGTGAACGACGAGACGCGCGAGACCTTCCGCCGCCGCTCGCGGATCGTCCGCTACATCCGCGACTTCTTCGAGGGCCGCGACTTCCTCGAGGTCGAGACGCCGATGATGCACCCCATCCCGGGGGGCGCCACCGCGCGGCCGTTCGTGACGCACCACAACGCGCTCGACGCCGACCTCTACCTCCGGATCGCGCCCGAGCTCTACCTGAAGCGGCTCGTGGTGGGCGGGCTGGAGCGCGTCTACGAGATCAACCGCAATTTCCGCAACGAAGGCATCGACTCGACGCACAACCCCGAGTTCACGATGCTCGAGTTCTACCAGGCCCACGCGACCTGGAAGGACCTCGTGGACATGACGGAGGAGCTGTTCGCCGGGCTCGTCGAGACCGTGTGCGGCGGCCCGACGCTGACCTACCAGGGCCAGGAGATCTCCTTCGCGCGCCCGTTCCGCCGCGTCGGCTACGACGCGCTGGTCGCCGAGGCCACGGGGCTCTCGCACGACGAGATCCGCGACGCCCGGACGCTCCGGGCGTGGTGCGTGAACCGCTTCGGCGCCGACGCCAAGGTGCCCTCCTCGGTCGGCCGCCTCTGGGAGCTCGTGTTCGACGAGCTCGTCGAGAAGTCGCTCGTGCAGCCCACCTTCGTGACGCGCTTCCCCGTCGAGATCTCGCCGCTCGCGCGTCGCAACGACGAGGAGCCGGACATCGCCGACCGCTTCGAGATCTTCATCGCCGGTCGCGAGATCGCGAACGGGTTCACCGAGCTCAACGACCCGGTGGACCAGGCCGGGCGCTTCGAGGCGCAGGTGAAGAGCCGCGCCGCGGGCGACCACGAGGCGATGCACTTCGACGACGACTACATCCGCGCGCTCACCTACGGCATGCCGCCCACCGCGGGCGAAGGCCTGGGCATCGACCGCCTCGTGATGCTCCTGACCGACTCGCCGAGCATCCGCGACGTGATCCTGTTCCCGACGCTCCGGCCGCAGCGGGCGTAGCGCTCACCAGTCGAGCGGAACCTCTTCTTCCGATCCGTCGGGGTTCCGCACGACGAGCGTGACCCCGGGCCCGTCCCAGTGGCCGAGCACCGCGCGGGCGAACGGCGCGCCGTCCTCGCCTACGGCCCCGGCGATGTCGAAGCCGCCGACGAGCACGCCGACGACCTGCTCGCCGGGCTCGAGCCCCGCTTCGTCCGCGGGGCCGCCCGGCGCCACGTCGCTCACGACGAGCGCGCCGTCCTCGTCCTGGAGCGCGAAGCCGTTCTCGTCGAGGGCGGTGGCGTCGCTCGTGACGATCTCCACGCCGCTCCTCGTCTCGCCGTCCCGCACCGTGACGGGCACGCGCTCCTGGGGGGAGAGCACGTGCGCCAGCGTCCAGCTGCCGGCCGGGAGGCCCTCCATGCGGAAGCTGCCGTCGTCGTCGGTGTCCCCGCCCATCAGGGTCACGCGCTCCCCGTGCTCGCCGCGGCGCACCGCGATCACGGGGGCCCGGTTCAGCGGCGACCCCGTCACGCCGTCGATCACGACGCCCTCGATCGTGCCGCCGCCGGGGAGCTCGACGGTGCCCACGTCGACGATGGCGTGGGGGCGCACCGCGCGCGGGACGAGGATGCGCTCGTGCCGCGTCGGGTCGTCGAGGGAGCGGGCCTGGAGCGCGAGCTCCCAGTCGCCGGGGACGAGCCCGTCCAGGCGGAAGCTGCCGTCCGCGTCGCAGTCGCCCCGCCGCCCCGCCACGAGGCCGCGCGGCAGGTCCTCGAGCGCGTCGGGCACCCGGACGCCCGTCACCAGGCACCAGTCGGGGGCCCGCCCACGGGACGAGACGCGCCCGACGATCGTGCCCGCGTCGCGGAAGTCGAGCCACGCCTCCTCGGCGTCGCCGTCCACGAGGACCGCGCGCCCGCCGCCGCGCACGGCCACGTCGGCGCTCCCCTCCGGGCAGGTGCACCGGGTCTCGCCCGTCTCGTCGTCGAAGTGGCAGCGGTCGCCGACCAGCATGTACGGCGTGGTGCACTGCATCGGGATGTCGCCGCACGCGTCGCCGGGGAGGCCGGCGCACCACACGCGGAGCTCGCGGCGGGGCACGAGCACGAAGTCGATCTGCAGGCCCTCGGGGCCCGGGGGCTCCTCGCTGTCGCCGAACGACCGGACGTCGGAGTCGTAGCCGAAGGCGGAGGCGGAGACGGCGTTCCGGCCGGGGTCCGCCCAGAGCTCGTAGGCGCCGTCGGCGTCGGTGGTGGTCTCGCCGATGCCGGAGGTGATCGTGGCGTCCGGGATCGGATGCCCGTCGGGGTCGGCGACGCGCCCGTGGAGCAGGAGCCCAAAGACCAGCACCACCTCGAACGTGTGCTCGCGCCCCTCCCACGCCGGGATCCACTCGTGCGCGGGGGCGTGGCCGGGCGCGAACACGCGCGCGAGGGCACCCTGGTCGCACGGTACCGGCACCGTGGCGCGCCCGTCGGGATCGAGCGTCGGCGTGGCGGCCCACGGGACGGAGTAGGGCCCTTTCTCGTTCGCGAGCCGCACCTCCGCGTCGGGGAGGGGCCCGTCGGGGCCGCGCACGACCACCGTGAGCTCGCAGCCGTCCTCCGACGGCGCGACGGACCGGACGACGCGGGCCTCGCGGGGCCGGGTGCCCAGCTCCGGCGCGGCGCGTTCGGGCCGGAGCACGGCGAGCAGCCCGCCGACGAGCCCCGCGCACACCGCGGCGCCGACGAGGAGGAGGCCGAGGACGACGCGCAGCCGCTTCATGGTCCCGCTCGACGTATTCCGACGTCCGAAGGGCCGAGCGGTTCCGCGGGGGTGGGGCTCCCGTGCGAGCCGCGGTCAACCCGAATCTTCACGATTCGCCACGCCGCGGCCGCGTCCCGGCCTCGTACCTCCCCCGCGCGCGCGGCACCGGTTAGTCCCCGCGCTTCATGGCCGCCCCCGCCTCAGCCGCTCTCGACGTCGCCTCTCCGCTCGTGCCCGTCGCGCCCGCGCCCGGCCCTCGCCGCGCGGAGCGGGCCGCGTGAACTTCCCGCTCCTCATCGCCTGGTCGCACCTCCGCTCGCGCCGTCAGGACGCGGGCATCAGCATGATCGCGGTGCTCTCGGTGCTCGGCGTGACGCTCGGCGTCCAGATGCTGATCATCGTGCTCTCGGTCATGGCGGGCTTCGAGTTCGACCTCCGGGACAAGATCCTCGGCAGCAACGCCCACCTCGTGGTGCTCGAGTACGGCGGCCCCATCGACGATCCCAAGGGGGTGGTCGAGAAGGTGGAGAAGGTCGAGGGCGTCGTGGCCGCGGCCCCGTTCGTGTACACCGAGGTCATGCTCCGGAGCGCCTACGGCACGTCCGGCGGCATCCTCAAGGGCATCGACCCCCTCGAGACGCCCGACGTCACGGACGTGGCCCAGGACCTCAAGATCGGGCCCCAGGGCGCGCTCGTGAGCGTCGAGGAGAAGCAGGACGTCCTCGCCCGCCTCGCGAAGCCGGCCCCCGCGGTCGCGCAGGACGTGGGCGACACCGAGGAGCTCCCCGGCATGCTGCTCGGCGAGGGGCTCGCGGAGCAGCTCAAGGTCTACCCGGGCGACCGCGTGTGGGTCATCAACCCCATCGGCGGCGGCGTCGGCCCCTTCGGCATGCCCGTGCCCACCACGCGCACGTTCCGCGTCGCCGGCATCTTCTACACGGGGATGTACGAGTACGACACGAAGTGGAGCTACGTCACGATTCCCGACGCCCAGGCCTTCCTCTCGCTCGAGGACGAGGTCACGGGCATCGAAGCGCGGGTCGACACGGAGCGTCTGTACGAAGTCGGCGACATCAGCGCCGCCATCGAGGAGTCGCTGACCTACCCGTACTTCACCCGGAACTGGCTCCAGATGAACGCGGCGCTCTTCTCCGCGCTCAAGCTGGAGAAGTACGTCATGGGGCTGATCCTGGCCCAGATCATCACGGTCGCCGCGGTCGGCATCGTCACGAACCTCATCGTGATGGTCATCACGCGCGCCCGCGAGATCTCGATCCTGAAGGCCATGGGCGCGTCCCGACGGGCCATCCAGCTCATCTTCGTGCTCGAAGGGGTGATCGTGGGCGTGGTCGGCACCTGCCTCGGGACGGCCCTCGGGTTAGCGGGCTGCGCTCTCCTCGACGAGTACAAATTCCCCCTGGACACCAACGTGTACTACCTCGACTCCCTGCCGGTGGTCGTAGAGCCCGCCAGCGTGGTGACCGTCGTCGTGGGCGCCTTCGTGACCTGCTTCCTCGCGACGCTGTACCCCGCGTGGCGCGCGGCCTCGATCGATCCGGTCGAAGGGCTGCGGTACGAGTGATGGGCGTCGCGGTCGAGATCCGCGGGTTGTGCCGGCACTTCCAGAAGGGGGGCCAGCGCATCGACGTCCTGCGCGGCGCGGACCTGGACCTCGCCCCCGGCGAGTCCGTGGCGCTGCTCGGGCAGTCCGGGTCGGGGAAGTCGACGTTCCTCCACATCCTCGGCGCGCTGGAGCCGCCCACGGCCGGGATCGTCAAGGTCGACGGGCGGCCGCTCCACGACCGGCCCGTCCGGGAGCTCGACGTGTACCGCAACCGGCAGGTGGGCTTCGTGTTCCAGTTCCACCACCTCCTGCCCGACCACAGCGCGGTCGACAACGCCGCCATGCCCGCCATCATCGGCGGCATGCCACTGCCCGAGGCCCGGCACCGCGCCGAGGAGCGCCTCGTGCAGGTGGGCCTCGCGAAGCGCCTGACCCACAAGCCCGGCGAGCTCTCCGGCGGCGAGCAGCAGCGCGTCGCCATCGCGCGGGCGCTCCTGCTCGAGCCCGGCCTCGTGCTGGCGGACGAACCCACGGGCAACCTCGACCCCGCCACCGCGGGCGAGGTGCTCGATCTCCTCCTCGATCTCAACCGTGAGCGCCGCGCCACGCTCGTCGTGGTGACCCACTCGGCCGAGCTGGCTGCGCGCTTCCCCCGCCGCCTCCGCCTGAAGGAAGGCCGCTTCGAGGAGGCCGCGTGAGCCCCGCCCTGCTGGCCGCCCTGCTCGCCCCCCTGGCCCACGCCGAGGCGCCCGCGCCCGCCGAGGGCCGCGTCGTGGGGGTCGAGGTCACGGGGCTCAAGCGCGTGGAGGAGGCCGCCCTCCTCGACGTGGTCCGCCTCCGCCCCGGAGACCTGCTCGACGACAAGCGCATCCAGCGCGACATCGAGGCGATCTGGGACACCGGCTACGTCGACGACGTGGTCGTCCGCGCCGTGCCCTCGCCGGACGGCAAGGGCGTGATCGTGCGCTTCGAGGTGCACGAGAAGCCCGCCGTGCGCGAGGTGAAGCTCCAGGGCGCCAAGAAGATCAAGGAGGACGACCTCAAGGAGGCCGTCGACATCGAGGCGTTCACGGTCCCGAGCGACGCGCGCATCGCGCAGAACGTGAAGGCGATCAAGGACAAGTACCTCGAGAAGGGCTTCTTCCTCGCGGAGGTCGAGCCGGTCATCACCCCGGCGGGGGACGATCTCGTCGACCTCACCTTCAAGATCACCGAGCACCGCAAGGTCATCGTCCAGACGATCGACATCACGGGCAACGAGAACGTGCCCGACGCGAAGCTCAAGCGCTTCATGCAGACCAAGGCCGGCGGCATCCTGCCCTGGCTCACGAGCTCCGGCACGTTCATCCAGGAGAACCTGGAAGCCGACGTGTACGTGCTCCGGTCGGTGTACCTCGAGGAGGGCTACGTCGACGCGGTGGTCGACCAGCCGAAGGTCTTCCTCTCGCCCGACAAGCGCTACATCTACGTCACGATCCACGTGAACGAGGGCCCGCGCTACCGCCTCGGCAAGGTGACGGTCGAAGGCGACTTCGTCCCGGACGAGGGCCTCACCGAGGGCGCCGTGCGCGCGCTCATCGAGGGCAAGGACCTCCGCGACGTGCAGGAGGCCTACGAGCGCGACAAGGACGCCGGGCAGCAGATCGGCCCCGACTGGGAGCCGAAGGTCAAGCGCCGCCCGCTCGACTTCCGCCCGGAGAACGCCCCGCTGCGCACCGGCGACTGGTTCCGGCTCACGACGCTGCAGAACACCATGCAGCGCATCAGCGACCTCTACGGCGACCAGGGCTACGCCTTCGCCAACGCGACGCCGGTGCCCCAGCCCGACCCCGAGGCGGGCGTCGTCGACGTGGTGATCGACATCAAGCGCGGCGAGAAGATGCGGGTCGGCCGCATCGACATCGTCGGGAACGACCCCACCTACGACAAGGTGGTCCGCCGCGAGATCCCCATCAACGAGGGCGACGTGTTCCGCGGCAGCGCCCAGCGCGAGGCCAAGGAGCGGCTCGAGCGGCTCGGCTTCTTCGAGACCGCGGAGATCAACCCGGCCCCCGGCGAGGAGCCGGGCACCCTCGATCTCAAGGTCAAGGTCGCCGAGCGCCCCACGGGCAGCTTCTCGGTCGGCGCGGGCTACGGCAGCGCCGACAGCTTCCTGCTCACGGCCAACATCCAGAAGTCCAACTTCCTCGGGCTCGGCTGGGTGGTGAGCCTCGCGGGCAACATCTCCGCGCGCACGAAGCAGGGGAACGTCAGCTTCTTCGACCCCCACTTCCTCGACTCGCAGTGGACGCTCCGGGTCGACGGCTTCTACAACCAGCGCGAGTACATCGAGAACGAGTACCAGCGCGGCGGCAGCATCTCGATCGGCCGGTACCTGGACAAGCGCGACGACATCCGCGTCGCCTTGGACTACACGTTCGAGGACGTGGGTCTTCTGTCCCTGGATGAGTACAAGGAACGGCTCTTCGGCGGGCAGCTCTACCGGAACGGGCTCACGAGCTCGCTCGGCGTGTCGCTCGACATCGACAAGCGGAACAACCGCATCAACGCCACGCGCGGCTTCAAGGCGTCGCTCTCCACGGAGCTCGCCGGCGGCTTCCGCCTGGACGAGGACACCGTGCTCTCGGTGTTCGGCGGCGACTTCAACTTCTGGGAGACGAAGGCCAATTTCCGGTTCTACCAGCCCATCGTGGCCAAGAACGACTGGCTCGTCTTCAAGTACAACGGCTCCATCGGCCACATCGAGTCGACCGACGGCTCGATCGTCCCGTACATCCACCGCTACCGCGCCGGTGGCATCCTCTCGATCCGCGGGTACGAGCCCTACTCGCTCGGCCCGTCGATCCGCGCCTCCGGGTACAAGAACTACGACGAGCCCCGCAGCACGTTCGTCGGCACCGACGATCCGTCCGCGGCCGACGATCGCCTCGTGGTCGGCGGCGTGAACACCTGGATCAACAACTTCGAGCTCGAGTCCCCGATCCTCAAGTCGGCGGGCATCTCGGTGGTGGCCTTCTTCGACGCCGGCAACACCTTCGGCGACCCCTGGGGCGAGGGCGCGATCAACCCGCTCGACCTCCGCTTCGCGTACGGCTTCGGCGTGCGCTGGTTCAGCCCGATCGGCCCGCTCCGCTTCGAGTGGGGCTTCCCGATCAACCCCTACGAGGACGAGCGCAAGGCCGTCTTCGACTTCACCATCGGCTCGGCCTTCTAGCCCCGGAGCCCCGCATGCTCGCCCGCCTCCTCTCCGTCTTCGTCCTCCTGTTCGCGTTCGCCGGCACGGCCTCCGCGCAGGTGAAGATCGCCACCGTCGACTTCCAGAAGGCGCTCGAGAACGTCTCCGAGGGCGCCACCACCAAGGCCCGCCTCGAGGGGATGTTCGCCGAGAAGAAGTCCGCCCTGGAGAAGAAGGCGGCCCAGCTCAAGACCATGCAGACGGAGCTCGAGAAGCAGTCCGTCATCCTCTCCGACGCGGCCAAGGCCCAGAAGGAGAAGGAGTTCGAGACGGCCTACATGCAGTACCAGCAGGCCGCCGCGGTGGCCGAGGGCGAGATGCAGCAGGCCTACATGGCCGCGATGGAGCAGCTCATCGAGAAGATGAAGAAGCTCACGCAGACCCTGGCGACCGAGAAGGGCTACACGCTGGTGATCGAGGTCAACGAGGGCGGCGTCGTGTACGTCGCGCCGACCATCGACATCACCTCCGACCTGATCACTCGCTACAACGCGGCCAACCCGCCGAAGAAGTGATCCGGTGGCCGGCCGGACGGTCGCCGAGCTCGCCGCCTCCGTGGGCGGCGTGGTCGAAGGGGAGGGGGAGCGCCGCGTCTTCGGGGTGCGCGGGCTCGAGGACGCCGGCCCCGACGACGTGAGCTTCCTCGCCAACCGGCGCTACGCGCGGCGGATGGCCGAGACGCGCGCGGGCTGCGTGCTCGTCGGGAAGGTCGACAAGGCCCACGGCCGCACGGTGATCCGCTGTGCGGACCCCTACCTCGCGTTCGCCGAGGTGCTCCGCCTCTTCCACCCCGCCGAGCGGCCCGCTCCCGGCGCGCACCCGATGGCGGTCGTGGAGGGCGACGCCACGGGCGCGACCGTCATGGCCTTCGCCTACGTAGGCCCGGGCGCCGTCGTGGGGGAGGGGACCGTCGTGTACCCGGGCGTGTACGTCGGCGCCGGCGCGCGCGTCGGCCGCGACTGCACGTTGATGGCCAACGCCGTCGTGTGCGACGGCTGCGTCCTCGGGGACCGCGTCTGGCTCAACCCCGGCGCCGTGGTCGGCGGCGAGGGCTTCGGTTTCGTGCCGACCGCCCGGGGTCTGGTCAAGATCCCGCAGACCGGCCGCGCGGTCGTCGGCGACGACGTCGAGATCGGCGCGAACTCCTGCGTGGATCGCGCCGCGATGGGCGACACCGAGGTCCGGGCCGGCGCGAAGCTCGACAACCTCGTGCAGGTCGGGCACGCGGCGGTGGTCGGCCCCGACAGCCTCATGGTCGCCTACTCGGGCGTCGCGGGCTCCACGCGTATGGGCCGCGGCGTCGTCCTCGCCGCCCGCGCCACCGTGCTCGGGCACCTCGACGTGGCCGACGGCACGCAGGTCGCCGCGCTCGGGATGCTCACCGAGGACACCACGCCCGGCGAGCGCCGGAGCGGCATCCCCGCCATCGAGCACCGCCGCTGGCTGCGCCTCGCCGCGGCCCTCCCGGAGCTGCCGGAGCTCCTGGCCACCGTGCGCCGCCTCGAGGCCGAGGTCGCGCGGCTCAAGGAACGAGAATGAACATCCACGAGATCCTCAAGCTCCTGCCGCACCGCTACCCCTTCCTGATGATCGACCGGGTGCTCGAGGTCGACCCCGGGGTGCGCGTGGTCGCGCTCAAGAACGTGAGCGTGAACGAGCCCTGCTTCCAGGGGCACTTCCCCGGCGTCCCCGTGTTCCCCGGCGTGCTCATCGTCGAGGCGATCGCGCAGGCCGCGGGCATCGTCGCCATGACCGCGCACCCGGAGATGGGCCAGAAGGTCGTCTACCTCGCGGCGCTCGACGGCTTCCGCTTCCGCAAGCCGGTCATCCCCGGCGACGCGCTCCGCATCACCGTCGAGAAGGTGGCCGAGAAGCGCTCCATCTGGAAGTTCGCGGCCCGTGTCGAGGTGGAAGGCAAGCTCGTCGCCGAGGGCGAGGTGATGGCCACGGTGGTCGACAACCCGGTGTAGCGCGCGCGGCGAAGCATGGGCCGCCCGTCACCCCTCGTACCGCACCGCGACCACCGTCCAGGTCTCCTCCCCACGCGGCGAGGCCACCACGACCTCGTCGCCCGCCCGCGCGCCGAGGAGGGCCGCCGCGAGGGGCGCGCGCCAGCTCACGAGGCCCCGCGCCGGGTCCACCTCGTCGATGCCCACGATGCGGACGGCGCGCTCGCCGGCGTCGCCCTCGATGGTCACCCACGCGCCGATCCGCACGACGCCGCGGTCGGCGGGCGGGTGCACGACCTCGAGCCGCTCGACGCGCTCCACCAGAGCGCGGATGCGCTGGTCCAGGAGCGGGAGGCGCGCCCGCTCGGCCGGATCCTCGCTCTTCCGGAGCGCGGGGCGCTCCTCGCTCTGCAGCCGGTCGAGCTCGGCGCGCAGCCGGGCGGCGCCCTCGGGCGTGAGGTAGTGCGGCCCCGGGGGGAGCGGCGGGAGCGCGGGGACGACGGGCGTCTCCTCGGCGCCGTCGCGGGTGAAGGCCTTGCTCACGCGACCCCCTACGCGAGCGCGTCCAGCTGCGCCCGGAGCCGCTCGACCTCGCCCCGCGCCGCCGACGCCAACTCCTCCCGCAGCGTGCCCAGCTCGGCCCGCACGCCGGCGTCCAGCGCGCCCCAGGCCGCGTCCGGCGCTGCGAGGGTGAACAGCACGAGCCGCGCGCGGTCGATCCCCGCCGGCAGGGCCACCGCGAGCCGGCTCGCGACGAGCTCCTCGCGCACGCGGTCGGGCGCCCCCTCGCGGGGCAGGAGGAGCTCGTGCACGTCGGCGGGGATGGCCGCCGCGAGCAGCGCCACCAGCGCTTCCGCTGACCCTGGCCGGCCCTCCGCGACGACCAGCGGGAGGCGCTCCCGCAGCGCCGCGAGCGTCGCCCGCCACCCCGGCGTCTCGCACGCGATGCGGAAGGCCTGCGCGTCGCGGGTGCCGTCCCGGTCGAGCACCACCCAGCCCCGCGAGCGGCCCGTCTCGGGGTCGGGCGGCAGCATCGCGGCGTGCAGCCGCGCGAGCGGCACCCAGAAGGGCGGGTACTTGAACCGCGCCACGTCGAGCACGAGCACGAGGTCCTTCTCGGGGTGCCAGCCGCCGACGGGCGAGTAGTGCCCGTCGCCGGTCTGGCCCAGGGCGGCGCGGCCGAAGGAGACCACCACGGGTGGCCCGCCCGCGGCCGCCGCGGCGATGTCGGCGCGGAGCGCGTCCGCGTCGCGCTCGCCGGCGTGCCGGACGGCGGCGGTCGCTCCGTTGCAGCGCGCGAGGCACGCGAAGCGTGGCAGCGTCAGGCCCCGCTGCCGCACGAGGTCGAGCGGGTCGCAGCAGTCGAGCAGCTCCTCGCCGTACCAGCGCCAGGGCCCCTTCCAGGGGCGGGCGGGGTCGATGGAGAGCGCGTTCAGCACCACCACGAGCGAGCCGAGCGCGCAGAACGCGGGCTCCGACTGCGTGTGGAAGTGCTCCGCGAGCGGGAACCAGCCCTCCATCCCGCCGAGCGCCAGGGCCTCGCGGAAGAGCGCGCGCCCTTCGGCGGAGGAGAAGGGGACGAGCGAGTCGGGGAGGGGGCGGCGGTAGAACGTGCGGTCCACGCCCGGAGGCTATCCGGGCGCCGCGCCCTCGGCGGGTCGCCCGCTACTCGGCCGCGAGCGACCGGAGCGCCTGGATGGTCCTGTCCGCGTCCGCGCCGCATGGGCGTTGACAGCACGACTCCGCCGGGACAAATAACGAACGAGTCGTTCACGAATGCCCCAGTACCCCAAGCCCGAGATCCGCGACCGCATCCACGCCGCGGCGCTCCGCGTCTTCGCGGCGCGCGGCTACCCCGACGCGGGCATGGCCGAGATCGCGCGGGAGGCCGGCGTCTCGCCCGGGAACCTCTACCACTACGCCGCGGGCAAGGAGGCGCTCTTCGCGGAGGTCGTCCCCGACGCCGTCGCCCGCCTGCTCCTGCGGCTCCTCCGGGAGCGCGTCGAGGCCCTCCGGGGTGTCGCCGAGGTGGCGGACGCCGGCCCCGCCTACGCGACGGCCTCGGAGGCGCTCCTGGCCTTCAGCATCGCGCACCGCCTCCAGGTCGTCATCCTGCTCGGCCGCGCCGCCGGCACGCCGTACGCCGCCCTCCCGGAGGAGGTGGTCGCGCGGATGGTCGAGCTGGCCGCGGCGCACTTCCGCGCGCTCCCGGGCTTCCGGGAGCCCGACGAGACCGAGCACTTCGACCTCACGCTGCTCTTCCGCGCCTACGTCGCGTCGCTCGTGGCGATCCTCGACCGCTACGACGACGAGCCGCGCATCCGCCGCGCCGTGGACGCCTACGCCCGCTACCACCTCGCGGGCCTCCGGGCCTTCTTCTCCCCGCGTTGAACGCGGTGGATCCGGGTCCGGCGCTTCGCCGTGCCCGAAAAGTGAACCATCCATTCAGGAGTGCACCATGTCCATCCTCGTCCTCGGCGCCACCGGCACGGTCGGCGGCCACCTGCTCCGCGTGCTGCACGCGCGCGGCGTCCCCACCCGCGCCGCAACCCGCGATCCCGACGCGTGGACGGGCCCCGGCCCCGCCGTACGCTTCGACCTCGAGCGCCCCTCGACCTTCGCGCCCGCCCTCGTCGGCGTCGACCGCGTCTTCCTCATCGCGCGCCCCGGCGACGACCACCCGGAGCGCCTCGCCGCGCCGTTCCTCGCCGCCGCGCGCGAGGCCGGCGTCCGCCACGTCGTGAACCTCACCGCCATGGGCGTCGAGGGGAACGAGGCGTTCGGTCTGCGCAAGGTCGAACGCCTGCTCGAGGCCTCCGGGATCGCGTGGACCCACCTCCGCCCGAACTTCTTCTTCCAGGTCCTGCTCGCCGGACCGCTCGCCGACGGGATCGCCGCCCGCGGCGTGCTCGCCCTGCCGGCCGCCGACGCGCGCCTCTCGTACCTGGACGCCCGCGACGTCGCCGACGCGGCCGCCGCCGCCCTCACCGGGCCGGGGCACGCCGGGCGCGCGTACACGCTCACCGGCGGCGAGGCGCTCGACCACGCGACGATCGCCGCCACGCTCGCGTCGGTGTCCGGTCGGCCCATCCGCTACGTGCCGCTCGACGAGGACGCCGCCCGGGCCGCCGTCACCGCGTCCGGCCTCTCCGCCGAGCGCGCCGAGCGGCTCGTCGGCTTCTACCGGGTCGTGCGCGCGGGCCGCTGCGCGCCGGTCTCGCCCGACCTCCCGGCGCTGCTCGGCCGCCCGCCGCGCACGTTCGCGGCCTTCGCCGCCGAGCACGCCGCGGCCTGGGCTACCTGAGCTTCCCCTCGAGGAACGGCACCTCGATCACCTTCTCGTGGTTGATCGGCCCGTGCCCGAAGTAGCCCTTCTCCCCGAAGAGCTCGCCGTGGTCGGCCGTGATCGTGATCCAGGTGTTGTCCGGCACCGTGTCGAACAGCTCCTCGATGGCGCGGTCGACCCACTGGACCGCGTTCACCTGCCGCGCGTGCAGCTGCTTCATGCGCGCGTCGTCGAAGAACTGCGGCGCCTCGTCGTGGTGGAGGAGCTGGCCGGCGCGCACGTGGTCGTCGAGGTGCTTGAACACGCCGTTCACGCCCGAGATGCGCGGCCACTCGTTCTCGGGCTCGTCGGGCGTGGCGTAGGGGTAGTGCGTCTCGCCCGTGTTGAGCACGAAGAAGCTCGGGCGCTCCTCGTAGAAACGCATCCGGCGGATCATCGGGACGATGTCGTTGTGGTGGTCCATCAGCGCGTAGTCGTCGAACCCGCGGCTGATGGGCGTGGCCGGGTTGAGCACCGGCATCGAGACGTACATGTTCGTGCGGTAGCCGACCGACTGCAGGTACGACGGCAGCCACAGTCCCGGCACCATCTTCGAGAAGGAGATGTCGAAGTTGAACCGGTCCTTGAAGCGGAGGAAGTCGTCCTTGTAGTACTCGGACGCATACACGTTCGCCGGCGAGATGTGCGGGAGGAGCCCGATCAGCAGGTTGTAGTGGGACGGCGCCGTCCAGGTCGCGTAGGTCCAGCGCTTCTGCACCGGGCCCAGCTTCTGCATGATCTTCGGCCTGGCCTTGACGAAGCTGTCGAAGCGGCAGCTGTCGAGGATCACGATCACGTAGTTGGACGCGCCGTCGGGCGCGTCGGGACGGGACGGGCGCTCGGCTGCGTCCGGGACGGGCGGCGACGCAGGCGCCGCGGGCTCGGGCGTGCGGCGAAGGCCGCCGCGCAATCGGGAAAGGATGGACACGCGGCTCGATAACCGGCGCGCGTCCCGCAGGCGCGCGACGCGAGAGCGCGGTAAGGTGCGCGCCCCCCCTCACCCGAAGAAGTGCCCGCATGGCGATCCACCCCAACGCCCTCGTCGACCCCAAGGCGGAGCTCGGCAACGACGTCGAGATCGACGCCTTCGCCATCGTCCGCGCGGGCGTGAAGCTCGGCGACGGCGTCCGCGTCGGCCCCCACGCCGTGATCACCGGCCCCACCACCATCGGCGCGGGCACCCGCATCTTCCCCTTCGCCAGCATCGGGAGCGACGCGCAGGACCTCAAGTACCGCGGGGAGCACGCCGAGCTCATCATCGGCGAGCGCAACATCTTCCGCGAGAACGTCACCGTGAACCGCGGCACCGCCGGCGGCGGCGGCGTCACGCGCATCGGCAGCGACAACCTGTTCATGGCCGGCAGCCACGTCGCGCACGACTGCACCGTCGGCAACCACTGCGTCTTCGCCAACTGCGCCGCGATCGCCGGGCACGTCACCGTGCACGACCGCGCGATCCTCGGCGGCTTCGCCGGCGTGCACCAGCACAGCCGCGTCGGCCGCTGCGCCATGGTCGGCGCCGCCGCCATGGCCGCGCAGGACGTGCCGCCCTTCACCATCGCGCAGGGCGACCGCGCGCGGCTCTTCGGGCTCAACATCGTCGGCCTCCGCCGCGCGGGCTTCAAGCTCGAGGTGCTCCAGGCGCTGAAGGCGGCCTACCGCGAGCTCTTCGCGCAGGGCATGCCGATGCGCATCGCGCTCGAGCAGGTCCGCGAGGTCTACGCCGACGTGCCCGAGGTCATCGAGCTCGTGGACTTCTGCGAGACGAGCCAGCGCGGCATCTGCCGGTCGACGGGGGCCGAGCAGCCGGAGGGCTGATGCGTCCCCTCCGCCTCGCGCTCTTCGGCCACGGGCACATGGGCCGGCTCCACGCGCGCAAGCTCGTGGAGCTGGGCTTCGTTCTTCTTGGGGCAGGGGGGGCGGGGCCCCCCCCGCAACGCCCCCCCCACGGGGCGGCCGGCACCTTCGTCGTGGTCGACCCCGCCCAGGGCCTGGACGGAGACACCTCCGACATCGACGCCGCCATCGTCGCGACGCCCACGGCCACTCACGCCGAGGTCGCGCTGCCGCTCCTCGCGCGCGGCGTGCCCTGCCTCGTCGAGAAGCCGCTCGCCGCCACGCTCGACGAGGCGCGCGCGCTCGCCGGGCTTCCCCACGTCGCCGTCGGCCACGTGGAGCGCTTCAACCCCGCGCTCGCGCCGCTGCACGGTTTGGACGTGCGCTTCGTGCAGGCCGAGCGCGTCGGGCGCTGGACCCCCCGGGGCACCGACGTCGACGTGATCCTCGACCTGATGATCCACGACCTCGACCTCTTTCTGCACCTCTGCGGCGAAGAGGTCGTCGAGGTGCGCGCGAACGGCGTCGCGATCGCCACCGGCAGCTACGACCTCGCGCACGCGCGCGTGGAGACGGCGTCCGGGCGCGTCGGGACGTTCACCGCGTCGCGGCTCGCGCGGCAGCCGGCGCGGCGCTGGCGGGTGTTCGGGACGGAGGGCTACCTCAGCGTGGACCTGAAGGAGCGCGCCGTGGCCCGGGTGGGCTGGGGCGGCGGGGAGCTCGTCGAGGAGCGCGTGCCCGTGGCCGAGCAGGACCCGCTCGCGACGCAGCTGCGCGCGTTCTGCGACGCGGTCCGGGGCGAGCGCCCCTACGCCGTGCCCGGTCGCGACGGGCTGCGCGCCCTGGAGCTGGCCTTCCGAATCCGCGACGCCATCGGGGGCGCGCGGGCGTGAAGCGCGTCCTCGTGAGCGCGCAGGAGGCCTCCGGGGATCGGCTCGGCGCGGAGCTCATCGCCGCGATGGCCCGCCACGGGCCCCTGGACGTGCGAGGGCTCGTCGGGCCGCGGCTCCTCGACGCGGGCGCGCAGGCGCTCCCCGACAGCCTCCCGATGAACCCCGTGATGGGCCTCGTCGAGGTGGTGAAGCACCTCGGCGAGCTCCGGCACAACACCGTCGCGATGCTGCGCGCAATCGACGAGAAGCCCGATCTGCTCGTCGTCATCGACGCGCCGGACTTCAACCTCCCGTTGGCCCGGCAGGCGAAGGCGAAGGGCGTGCGCGTGCTCGGGCTCGTGAGCCCGCAGGTGTGGGCGTGGCGGTCCGGGCGCGCGGGTGACATCGCGCGGTCGATGGACCGCCTCTTGTGCCTCTTCCCCTTCGAGCCGGCGTACTACACGCCGTACGGCCTCGACGCGCGCTGGATCGGCCACCCCGCCGTGGATCGGGTGCGCCCGTCCGCCCGCGAGCCCGGCGTGGTCGCGATCTTCCCCGGATCGCGCCGCGCCGAGCTTCGACGGCTGCTCGGGCCCTTCCTCGCCGCCGTGGCCCCTCTCGACGCGCGCGAGGTGCTCTTGCCGCTCGCCGCGTCGCTCGACCGCGCGGACCTCGGCGTCCTGCCCCCGAACGTGCGGGTGTGCACCTCCGAGGAGGCGCTCGCGCGCGCCGAGCGGGCGCTCACCAAGTCGGGCACGAGCACGCTCGAGATCGCGCTCGCCGGCATCCCGATGGTGGTCGCGCACCGGGTGCACCCCCTGACGTACTGGCTCGGGCGGCTCTTCGTGCGCGGCGTGAAGCACCTCGCGCTCCCGAACATCCTCCTCGGTCGCGAGGCGGTCCGCGAGTACGTGCAGGTGTTTACGCCGGATGAGCTGACGCAGAGCCTGAAGGGTGCCGAGCCGCCGCCCGCCGAGGAGCTGCGCGCCGTGCTGGGGCAGGGGGGCGTCGCCGATCGGGCGGCTACACTGGCGTGGGAGATGCTCCGACCATGAGCCCGTTGCTCCTCTCCGCGTGCACCGGCGCGCCGGACGACACCGGCGAGGCGGGGCCCGACCGCGCGACGGTGCTCGTCGAGCTCGCCCAGGCCATGAACGAGGTGGCCCGCACGCTGATCGACACCATCGGCGACAGGTTCGACGACCTCGAGGACGGGGAGTCCACGTCCGGCGTGGTTTCCTACCCGGATGGCGCGGCGTCGACCTGGACGCTCGACGGCGAGATGACGATCGCGTGGACCGTGGGCTACCACGAGGATCCCGACGAGCCCGGCCTCCGGTGGTACGGCTGGACCCTCGACCTCGACCTCGCGCGCCTCGCGCTCCCGTCCGCCGACGTGGCCGGCACGGCAGCGTGGACCGTGCACGACGAGCGCTACGACTACTGGATCCTGAACCACGACTGGGACGGCACGGTCTCGGTCGACGCCGCCGAGGCGGTGGACGCCACCTGGGTCGGGAGCGGCACGCCGAGCACGCTCAACACGATGAGCGGCACGATCGACGGCGAGCTCGTGGAGTGGGAGAACCCCGCGCCGGACGTGCCGTAGGTCCGCGTCCGGGCCGCACCACGCGACAGGACGGGGGGCGTTGCGGGGGCCCGCCCCCGCCCCAAGAAGATCCCGTTGAAGATCACGGAGATACGCGCCGATCAGTGGATCGCCGAGCTCCCGTTGATCTTGTCCGCGAGGTGCGCGTGGAAGCGCTTGAGCCAGGCGCCCACCTCTTCGAGGTTGGACTTGTCGGTGGACTTCGTGAGCGCCATGCGCCCGCGCTTCAGGGCCTGCTCGAGCTCGGAGACGTCGGTCTTGTGGAGGACGGCCTTCTGCTCGCGCATGAAGGTCTCGAGCGTGACGATCTGGCGCTCCACCTGGAAGCGGAGCTCCTTCAGCGCCGTCGCGGCCTCCTGGTCGCGCTGGTAGCTGGCGTTCTCCTCGCGGGCCTGCTCGACCTCGAGCTTGGACATGCCCGTGGGCGCCTGGATGGTGATGTTGCCCTGGACGCCCGAGCGCGTGTCACGAGCGGTCACGTTCACGATGCCGTTGGCGTCGATGCCGAACTTGACCTCGATCCGGGGCACCCCGCGTGGCGCGGGCTCGATGCCGGTGAGCTCGAACTCGCCCAGGCTCGTGTTCTCGGACGCGAGCGCGCTCTCGCCCTGGAGCACGTGGATCTTCACGGTCCGTTGGTTCTCGATGACCGTGCTCACGAGCTGGGTGCGGCTCGCGGGGATGACCGTGTTCTTCGGGATGAGCTTGGCGAACTTGCGGCCTTCCACCTCGATGCCGAGCGAGAGGCTCGTGACGTCGAGCAGGGTGACGCTCTTGACCTCGCCCTCGAGGATGCCGGCCTGGATGGCGGCGCCGACCGCGACGACCTCGTCGGGGTTGAAGGCCTGGTTGAGCGGCCGCTTGAAGAACTCCTTGACCATCTCCTTGACGCGCGGGATGCGGCTCGAGCCGCCGACCATCACGACCTCGTCGATCTCCTCGACGCCGATCTTCGCGTCGCCGAGCGCGCGGCGGCACTCCTCGATGGTCTTCTCGAAGAGCGGCAGCGCCATGATCTCGAACTGCGCGCGCGTGAGCGTGCACTGGAGGTGGAGCGGGCCGTCTTGGGTCGCGGTGAGGAAGGGGAGTTGGATCTCGGTCTCCAACGCGGCGGACAGCTCGAGCTTGGCGCGCTCGGCGGCGTCGCGGACGCGCTGGCGGACGACCTTGTCGCCCGAGATGTCGAAGCCGTGCTCGCGACGGAACTGCTCGAGCAGCCAGTCCATGATCACTCGGTCGATGTCGCCGCCGCCGAGCGCGTTGTTTCCACGCGTGGCGCAGACCTCGCCGAGGTCCCGGTCGATCTGGACGATGGAGATGTCGAAGGTGCCGCCGCCGAAGTCGTAGACGGCGATCCGGGCGGACTTGCGCCGATCGTGGAGGTAGGCGAGCGCCGCCGCGGTGGGCTCGTTGATGATGCGGAGGACGTTGAGGCCCGCGATGGTGCCGGCGTCCTTGGTGGCCTGGCGCTGGCGGTCGTTGAAGTGCGCCGGCACCGTGATGATCGCCTCGGTGACGGCCTCGCCGAGGAAGTCCTCCGCGGAGCGCTTCAGCTTCTGGAGCACCATCGCGGAGAGCTCGGGCGGCGTGTAGGTGCGGCCGTTGATGTCGAAGCCGCAATCGCCGTTCTTGGTCTCGACCACCTTGTAGTTGACGAGCGGGAGGTCCTTCCCCGCCTCCTTGTAGCGCTTGCCCATGAAGCGCTTCACGGAGTGGATGGTCGCGTCGGGGTTGATGAGCATCTGGCGCTTCGCGATGTCGCCCACGAAGCGCTCGCCACCCTTGGAGAAGCCCACCACCGAGGGCGTCACCCGCCCACCCTCCTCGTTGATGATCACGCGTGGCTCGTTCCGATCCATGTAGGCGCAGACCGAGTTGGTCGTGCCGAGGTCGATGCCGATGATCTTTCCCATTCCGGGTTCGTCCGTTCCTGGCGTGAAGGGGGCCAACGTCAGCGTAGATGGACGCCGGTGGCGCGTCAATTACGCACCCTTCCACCCGGGCGGCTCCGGGCCGATCGAGGGTGGGTGCCCCGGGCGGGGCTCGAACCCGCACGCCCGTGAAGGCCAGGGATTTTAAGTCCCCTGTGTCTGCCGTTCCACCACCGGGGCCCACGCGCGTGTTTACCAGCGGTGCGAGCGCGTCGCAAGCGCGGCGCGATGTGATCAGCGCGAGAGCGCGTCCCGCAGGGCCGGAGCGTCGAGCACGCCTTCGAAGCGCGCGCGCTCGGCGCCGCCCGGCTCGAGCACGAGCGTGACCGGGATGATGTCCGGCCAGCGTGGCACCGCGCGGGACAGGACGGAGGAGGGATCGTCCGTGTCGAGGTGGTAGGCCGGCAACGCGAGCCCGAGGGAGGTCAGGAAGGGGCCGACGCGCGGGCGGTCGCGCCGGGCATCCACGCTGACGAGCGCGAAGCGCGCGGGCCCGCCTTCGGCGGCGACCTCCCGGAACACGGCCAGCTCGCGCACGCACGGGCCGCACCAGGTGGCCCAGAAGTTGACCACGAGGGGCCCGGCGCCGTCGTTGCGCAAGAGCTCCGCCAGGGCGGCCTCGTCGAGCGTCGCCAGCGTCGTCGCGCTGGCCGCGGCCTCAGGCGGCTCGGCGTCCGGCCGGCCCGCCGCCACGGCCCCCGGGCCGGCCGCGAGCGACGGCGCGCCATCCACCGAGGCCTCCGGCGGCGCGGTCTCGGGCGCGTGCAGGCGGGCGCAGGCGGCGAGGAGGAGGAGCACGTCCTTCCGTACCTCGCGCCCACGGCGCGGGCTATGGCGCTGCGGGAGGCGCGCCTGCTGCTGGTCCTGCTCGCCGGGTGCGTGCACCGCGCCACGATCGACCCCGAGGCCGAGCGCGCCCGAGTGCTCGCGGAGGCGGACGCTCGCTGGGCGGCGCGCGCGACCGGCGACAACCTCGACACCGCCGTGCAGCTCTGGATGGGCCGGCTCGCCGTGGACCCCGACGACCCCGTCGCGCTCGCGCGCCTCGCCCGCGCCGAGTGGACCCGCGGCCAGCTCGACCCCCCCTCGGCGATCGAGCGCTTCGAGACCGGGCAGGACTACGGCTGGCGCTGCCTCCTCGGTTGGCCGGCGTTCGCCGCCACGCTCGACGCGGGGGGCTACCGCGTGACGCCGGAGGCCGCCGCCGCGCTCCCACCCCCGGCTGCGTCCTGCGCCCTCTGGACCGTGGTGGGCGGGCTCTCGGTGGTGGGGGTGCGCGGGGCGGGCGCGTCGCTCGAGCTCGACGGCGTGGGGCACCTCCTGGCCCGCTTGCGCGAGCTCGAGCCCGCCGCGCCCGACCTCGACCCCGGCTTCCTTGACTGGGCGGAGGCGCGCCTCCTCGTGCTCGCCGCCGCGCCGGACCCGCCCCCGCCGGCCGCGCGCGCCCGCTTCGCCGACGCGATCGCGGAGGAGCCGGGCGTGCTCCTCTTTCGTCGCGACCTCGCCGCGGCGTTCCCGGACACGCGGAACGTCGCGCTCGAGGGCTTCGCCCCGCCGAGCCCGGACACCTGGGCGCTCGAGAACGCGGCCTGGGGGCGGGAGGAGGGGAGCGGGGGGCGCTGAACCGGAACGTCGGGCGGGCGGCCGCGCGGCGGTCGGGCGATGGGCGGGCGTGCGAGCGGAAAAACACGAAAACCCACGCCTGGGCGTGGGTCTCGTGGGCTCGCGAAGTGCGTGCGACGCGGCTTACGCCGCGGTCGGGCCCTTCATGACGGGCTTGCGCGCGGCGCGACGAGCGGCCTTCCGGCGGCGCTTCTCGGCGAGGCGCTGCTTGAGGCGGCGCTTCTCCCCCGGCTTGAGGTAGAAGCTGTTCTTCTTGATGTCCTTCCGGATCCCCTCACGCTCCACCTTGCGGCGGAAGCGGCGGAGGGCCTTCTCGAAGGGCTCGTTGTCGCGGACGGTGACGATGACCAAGGGGTTGCTCCAATATCGCGAGGCGGCCGGGGTTTATCCGTTCGCCTTCTGGTACGCAAGCCCCGCGGGCCTCAGAACACGATCCCCACGGATCCGCCGCCGTAGGGCAGGAGCGCGTGCACGCCGCCCTCGATGCGGATGCTGGCGCGATCCGAGATGTTGAAGCGGGGGCCGATGTTGATGTCGAGGTAGGGGAGCGCGACGGGGATGTCGAGCACGCCGTCGTCCGCGCAGTTGTCCTTGCGCATGTAGGCGGCCGCGCCGTCGGTGCCGGCGGCGCCGCAGCTCACGTCGGTGTTGTTGTTGTTCCCCGCCTCGTCGGCCGGGTCCTCGCCGGGCTGCCACTCGCGCAGGTCCCCGATCTTGATGGCGCCGCCGATGCCCGCGCCGAACAGGAACGAGAGCCAGTTCGTGGCGCGGAGCTCGTAGGCGTAGCTCGCGCCGATGAGCACCAGGCCGAACTTGTCGGGCTCGAGCCAGGAGCCGTCGAGGTGGTCGGGCGGCTCCTCCTTGTCGTCCCAGTACCCGGGCTCGATGATCGGGTTCAGGTACTCGACGTAGAAGATGCCGTTCGCCTGCTTGTCCTTGATGACGAACTCGAGCCCGAGCGAGTACGCGCTCACGTGCGGGCGGTCGGGGATCGTGTCGTCGTCGTCGTTGCGGAAGTAGGCGAGGTCGAGGATCTCGTCCGGGAGGTCCATGTACCGGCCGCGGAAGCCCACCTCCATGAGGAACTCGCGCTTCTTGGGCGCGGCCTCGGTGGGCTCGGCGGTGGTGCCCGCGTCCTGGGCGGAGGCGGTCGGGAGGGCGGCGAGGAGCAGGAGCGACGGCAGCATGGCGCCAACCTTGACAGGAGGGGGGACTGGGAGGCATCGTCCCCGACGGTGTCGTCGCTGTCAACGGTCGCGCTCTTGCTCGCGGGCTGCTCCGTGCACGTGGGCGTGCTGCCGGTGCGCGGAACCTGGACCGTCGCGGAGGTCGCGGCGCCCGTCGCGGAGCCGGACGTCGACGACTGGGTAGAGGAGGCCGTCACCACGTCCCTGGGGCTGCGGCGCGCGCTCGACCCGGCCGGCGGCGCGCTCCGCGTCACCGTGACCGAGGCCGCCTGGAGCCCCTCGCGCCGCGCGGGCGACGTGCTCCTCTACGAGGCCCGCCTCACGCTGCGGCTCGAGGCCGACGGGCGCACCGTGACGCGCACGCGGTCCTGGACCGTCGTCGACCCCGGCGACGCCGCGTCCGCCCGGCGCCTGCGCGAGGACACGTTCCGCGCGCTCGCGCGGCAGGTCGCCGACGACGGCGTCACCTGGCTGCTCGCGCCCTGACCCGACCGCGGCACCTCCCGACGCGATAGGCTCGCCCGAGCCCCGATGAACCCCCTCGCGCCCCTCCAGAGCTCCCTCACGAACCCCGCGCCCGTCTACGTGCTCGTCGGCTCGGAGCTCCTGCTCGTGCGCCAGGCCGAGGAGCAGCTGCGCGCCGCCGTCGCCAACGGGCCGACCGCGGCGTTCAACCACGCGGTCTTCACCGCGGGGGAGGACGCGGCGCTCGCGTACCGCGACGTGGCTTCCACCGCGCCCATGATGGCCGCGCGGCGGCTCGTGGTGGTGCGGCAGGTCCAGGACGCGAACGTCGCGCTGCTCGAGTCGCTCCTCGCCTACGTGCAGAGCCCGTGCCCGAGCACCGTGCTCGCGCTCGTGGGCGAGAAGATGCCGTCGGCGAGCGGCGGCGTGGACCGCGGCCTCCGCATCGTCAACGCGGTCAAGAAGACCGGCATCGTGCTCAAGCTCGACGGCGAGGGCGTCGACCCCGCGGCCTTCGCGGCCGCCCGCGCCACCGAGCGTGGCGCCCGCATCGACCGCGACGCCGCCCAGCTCCTCTCCGAGTTCACGGGCGGCGAGCTCGCGCTCGTCGCCGCGGACGTCGACAAGTGCGCCGACTACGTGGGGCAGGGCGGCACCATCACGCGCGCGGTGGTCGAGGAGGTGTGCGCGTCCACCGCCGAGGCCGACGTGTGGGCGCTCACCGACGCGATCGTCTCGCGCGACCTCGACCGCGGTCTCGACACGCTCCACCACCTCCTCGAGGACGGCGAGGCTCCGCACAAGCTCCTCGGCTCCGTGGCGTGGCAGCTCCGGCAGGTGCTCGCGCTCCAGGACGCGCTCCGCCGTGGGCTGTCCGAGCGGGACGCGAACGTGCGCATGCCCCCGCAGAAGCTCCGCGTGCTCCGGGAACAGATCACGAAGCGGCCGGTGTCGCCGTCGGCGGTGCTCGAGGAGCTCGCGGCCGTGAACCGCGCGATGAACTCCTCGCGCGCGGGCGACCGGCGGGTGTTCGAGGCGTTCGTGCTGCGGTTGCTGCAGCGCTGAAGTGGAGGGGAGCCCCCCGCCGGGATCCGCGCCCGAGTGGCCGCGGGGCGGTCATGGAGCGGGGGTCATCCGGGATTAGGTGCCCTGGATGGCCGCGGGGCGGCCATGGAGCGGGGGTCATCCGGGATGAGGTGCCCTGGATGGCCGCGGGGCGGCCATGGAGCGGGGGTCATCCGGGATGATGTGCCCTCGATGGCCGCGTGGCGGTCACGGAGCGGGGGTCATCCGGGATGAGGTGCCCTGGATGACCGCGTGGCGGTCACGGAGCGGGGGTATCCGACATGAACCGCGCGGGAGCAGGGAGATCCCGCAGGCACGATCCGCGCGAGGAGCCTGGAGGGCGGCCGCCTCCGGCGGCCGGTCCCGGCCCCCGGCCGGGACCGAGGGCGAAGCCCGAGCCCGGAAGGGTCCGGCCCCGGCGTCTTCGCCGGGGACGCGCCCCGTCGACGCGCGCGCGGACGACTCGGCGGCGACAAAAACACCACCGGCGCCCTCCGGAGGACCGGGGGCGCCGACGGGGTCTCGCGGGAGAGGGCGCCTTAGGAGGCGGACTCGTCCGTCTTGAGCGCGTTCACCGCCTTGGAGAGGCGGCTGATGCGGCGGGCGGCGTTCCGGGGGTGGATGACGCCCTTCTGCGCGAGCTTCTGCAGGAGCGACACGGTCGCCGGCAGATCGGCCGCGGCCGCCGCGTGATCCCCGCCCGCGACGAGGGAGCGGAGCTCCTTCACCTTGCCGCGCATGCGGCTGCGGTTGGAACGGTTCCGCTCGTTGGCGGCCTTGCTGGTGCGAATGCGCTTGATGGCGTCCTTGTGGTGGGCCACGTAGTCTCCGATTTCTGGGCCCGGCCAACTATCTCGCGTCCCCACATTGTCAAGGCGCAGCCGATCCGGTAGAAACGGACCACCTCGCGCTCCCTCCACCGGGGAGCCGATCGTCCCCCCTCCCTCCCCCCCCAGAACATGCTCGCGCTGCAGGCCCCCCACCTGTCGAGCGCGGCCCGAGTCTACGAGCCCCCGGTCCGTATCGGGGTCTACGACGGGCCCCTCGAGCTGCTCCTCTTCCTGGTCCGCCGGGAGGGGGTCGACGTGCGGGACATCCCCGTGGCGCGGATCTGCGACGCCTACCTCGCGTACCTGGACGGCGCGGACGAGATCGACGTCGACCAGGCGGGCGACTACCTCGTCATGGCCGCGACGCTGTGCCAGCTGAAGGCGCGCGAGCTGCTCCCGCGGGCGCCGCAGGAGGCCGAGGAGGAGGAGGAGATCGACCCGCGCGAGGCCCTCGCGCGGCGGCTCCTGGAGTACGAGCGCTACCGCGACGCGGCCGAGGAGCTCGGGCGCCGCGAGCGGCTCGATCGGGACGTGTTCGCGCGCCCCGCCGAGCCCCCCGCGCCCGACGAGCAGCACATCGACCCGGGCACGGACATCTTCGGCCTCCTCCGCCTCTTCTACGGGGCCGCGGAGCGCGCCGCGCGGCCCCCGCACGAGCACCGCGTGGTGCGCGAGCGCTTCTCGTTCGCGGAGACCGTGCGGTGGATCCTCGGCCGGCTCCCGCCCGGGGAGGAGACGATCCTCTCCGAGGTGCTGCTCGAGGTGGGCTCGCGATCCAAGCGGATCTTCACCTTCCTCGGCGTGCTCGAGATGGCGCGCCTCCAGTTCGTCGACGTCGTCCAGAACATGCACCTCGGGGCGGTGCGGCTGGTCGGCAAGGTGCGGTTGGAGGACGCGGACCTCTCCGCGCTCCCGGTCGAGGAGACGGAGGGCGACGAGGATGGATGACGAGATCGTCCCGGACGAGCCGGACAACGTCGTCCAGCTGCGGCCCGTGGGGACGGAGCCGGAGCGGGAGGCCGGGGACGGGGAGCGCGGCCCGCCGCCCACCGAGCTGATCGTGCCGGCGGTGGAGGCCTGCCTGTTCGCCTCGGCGGGCGTCGTGACGGTGGCGCAGCTCGCGGCCGCGTTGATGGTCGACGCGAAGGTGATCGACGGCGCGCTGGAGGCGCTCGGGGAGCGGCTGCGGCGCACGGGCGCGGGGGTGCGGCTGGCGCCGGTCGGCGACGGCTGGCAGCTCCGCACCGAGGCGCGGCTCGCCCCGTGGGTCGCGGCGATCCGCGGGGGCAAGCCGGTGAAGCTCTCGCGCGCCGCGCTGGAGACGCTCGCGGTGGTGGCGTTCCGGCAGCCCGTGTCCAAGGGCGTCGTCGACGACATCCGCGGCGTCGACTCCGGCGGCGTGCTCCGCTCGCTGCTCGACCGCGGGCTCCTGAAGGTGGTCGGCCGCTCCGACGAGCCCGGCCGCCCGATCACCTACGGCACCACCCCGGCCTTCCTCGAGCTCTTCGGCATGCGGAGCCTCGCGGACCTCCCGACGCTCAAGGACCTGCGCGCGCTCAAGGAGGACGACGCGCCGGACGGCGGCGTCGTGCCGTTCCCGGACGCGGAGTAGCGGCTACTCGTCGAGCGGGAACGAGGCGGGCGCGCGCGGAGGCAGGAGCTTCAGCGTCTGGAGGTCGAGCGCCGTCCAACCCGTGCGGTCGCACAGGGAGCGCACGAGCCGCGCGGTGGCCTGCCCGGCGGTGGCGCGCAGGAGGAGGACCTCCGGGTGCCCGGTCGCGAGGGTGAGCTCGAGCCGGCCGCCCGGCCCGTCGTAGACGCCGCGGAGCGACTCGCCGGGGCCGGGGGAGGCGTCCCACTCGACCCCGTGGAGGGCCGCGTCGAATGTGAAGCGCACGTCGTCGCGGCCGTGCGGGTGGAGGTGCGCGGGCGTCGCCTGGTAGGCGGAGGCGAGCGGCCTGCGGGGCGTGAGCAGCTGGTATGCGTGGGTCATGGGCCCGAGAATGTAGCGGGCATCGGGCTCGGAGGCGCGTCCAGAAGGCTCGACGGCGTCCACGCGCGCGGGGCCCGTCCGCGGGCCGAGGCCCCGGCCTCACGAAGAACGCGCTGGAAGCAGGGGACGCGGCGGTCCCGACACGTTAGACGCCGTTTCGCCCGTCGTGAGACGCGCCAGGAGCGAACGTGGAAGAGCAGGAAGGGAAGCGCCGGCTGGCCAAGGTGCTGGCCGAGCGGGGGGTCGCGAGCCGCCGGGAAGCCGAGCGGATGATCGAGGAGGGGCGCGTCTCCGTGAACGGAGAGGTCGTGTCCCACCCCGGCCACCCGGTCGACCCCGAGAAGGACAAGATCCGCGTCGACAACCGCTTCGTGGGCGCGCCGCCCAAGCGGGTGTACTACCTGCTCTACAAGCCGAAGGGCTACATCACCGGGCGCGACGACCCGGGCGGCCGCACCTCCGTGCTCGAGCTGTTGCGCGACGTGCCGGACCGCGTAGAGCCGGTGGGGCGCCTCGACATCAACACCGAGGGCGCGCTGATCCTGACGAACGACGGGCCGCTCGCGCACAAGCTCACGCACCCGAGCACGGGCGTGCCGAAGCGCTACCTCGCGAAGGTGTGGAAGACGCCGAGCGAGAAGACGCTCCAGCGGCTCCAGGACGGGATCATGCTCGAGGACGGCAAGACCGCGCCGTGCAAGGCGCGCGTCGTCGAGAGCACCGACACCGGCAACTGCTGGGTCGAGATCACCGTCACCGAGGGAAAGAACCGCCTCGTGCGCCGCATGCTCGCCGCGGTCGGCCACCCGGTGAGCAAGCTGCGGCGCGAGTCCTTCGCGACGATCAGCCTCCGCGGGCTCGAGCGTGGGGAGTACCGCACGCTCACCCGGGAAGAGGTCGATCGCCTGCAGGAGCTCGCGGCCGGCGTGCCCGCGGTGAACGTGGGCCACAAGTCCAAGAGCCGCAAGGTCGGTTTTGCGAAGCCGGACGAGCAATGGCTGCGCAAGCGCCTTGACAGGGCCGAGCGCAAGGATAAGAGGGGGAAGCTGCCGCGGGGTGGAGCAGCCAGGTAGCTCGTCGGGCTCATAACCCGAAGGTCGTCGGTTCAAATCCGGCCCCCGCAACCATCTACAAACAGTCTCTGCCGCGGGGTGGAGCAGCCAGGTAGCTCGTCGGGCTCATAACCCGAAGGTCGTCGGTTCAAATCCGGCCCCCGCAACCATATGGAGAACCCGGGTTTTCACGAGAGTGGAAACCCGGGTTTCTTCGTTGGGGCCCACCGCGCGTCCGATGGCTGGACGCGGGCGGCTGGCAGGCGAAGGTCTTCAGCCGACGTGGGGAGGCCGACGACGGCCTCGTCGGGCGTCGCGCCGGGCGCGCCTTCCGCCGGTCGGCGAGCGCTGGCGGGCTGGTGATCGACGAGCTGGGCAACCCCGCCTGCGGAAGGCGGCGTCGGGTCTGCAAGCGTGGATCAGGCTGGGGGAGGAGTCCCCGAAAGTTCCTGCGGCCTGGAATCGGTTGCCACGTGGGCGTTCACTGTCCGCCTGGGCTTCCGCGCGCGTCCGGTCCCGAGAGGACCCCATGCACGCACCCACTCGCCTCTTGTTGATCGACCCCGGGACCACGCGCGAGGAGCTCAACGAGCCCATCGGGATCGGCGCCCTCGCCGCCACGGTCGACGCCGCCTTCGGCCAGGCCGCCCGTGTCGACCTCACGTACGTCCCCGTCGACGGCCCCGTCTCCCCGGGGCGGCTGTCCGACTACGACCTCGTCGGTCTCTCCACCCCGCTGGGGAGCCTCGCCGACCTCGAGGCCCTCGCCGCGGCGCTCGCGGCCCTTCCGCCGGCGTCACGTCCGCTGTTCGTCGTCGGGGGGCTCCTCGCCACCTTCGCCCCCGACGAGCTCCTCCGCCGCTTCCCCGAGGCGGTGCTGGTCCTCGGGGAGGGGGAGGACTCGCTCGTCGGCATCGTCCGCGCGCTGCGTGGCGCCGGACGCGCCGGACTGCTCGCCGCGCTCGAGCGGGACCGGGTTCCCAACCTCGTGTACACCCTCGGCGACCGCGTCGTCCGCACCCCCCGCGCGCTCGTGAGCTTGTCCACGGCGGTCGCGCCGCGCCGCGACTACGTCCCGGAGCTCGTGCGCCGCCAGGGGATCGTGCGCGCCGAGACCTCGCGCGGGTGCGCGTGGGGCAGGTGCACGTTCTGCGCGATCCAGCACAAGTACGCCGACCAGATCGACTGGCGGGTGGTGCGCGCGGAGCGGGTCGTGGCGGAGCTCGAGGAGATGTCCGCGGGCGGGGCGCGACACCCCTTCTTCACGGACGAGGACTTCATCGGCGGCCGGCCGGAGCGTGCCGTGGAGCTCGCCCGCGCGATCGGCGCGGCGCGCGCCGCGGGCCGCATCGCCCCGGACGTGACGCTCTACGTGGACATGCGCGTGGACACGATCCTCGCCGCGGCCGCGGGGAGGCCGTCGGGGGTCGACGTGCTCCGGGAGATGCGCGCCGTGGGGCTGCGCGAGGTGTTCGTCGGCATCGAGTCGGGGGTGCGCGACCAGGTCCGGCGCTACATGAAGCCGGCCACCGCGCAGCGCAACCTGCGCGCGCTCGAGGTGCTGCGCACCGAAGGGGTGGGCGTCGACGTGGGCTTCATCCTCTTCGACCCCGAGATGACGCTGCCCGAGGTCCGCGCCAACCTGTCGTTCCTGCGCGAGGCGGGGCTCTGGGACCACGACGCCCGGATGACGAAGGAGCTCCGCGTCGAGGCGGGCACGCCGCTGGTGGCCGACTACCGCTCGAAGGGCCTGATCACGGGGCCGCTCGACGTGGACGAGCTGCTCTGGCCCTACCGCTGGGTGGACGCGCGCGCGGAGGCGGTCCACCACGCGTTCCGCGCCTGGGAGCGGGAGCGGATGCACGAGGTGTACGCGATCCAGGCCGCCACGCGGGGAGAAGTCCCGAGCGAGGCGGAGCGTCGCGAGCGGCGGCGGCTGCTCGGGCAGATCCGCGTCGTCGAGCACGAGGCGCTCGATGCGCTGGCGATCGCCGCGGAGGATGGGGCGGACCCGGCGCGGGTCGACCTGTCGAGGTGGTCGCGGGCGCGGGGGGAGTTGATCGGGCGGTGGCGGCGGGCGGCGTAGCCAGAGTCCCCGGTTTCGTCGTGCGACGGGGACTGTCGCTCGTGCCCGTCCGCGCCGCCCGGGCGGCATGCAGAGATTCCACTCGACAGCCGGCTCGAGGTCCGCTACGTATCAAACACTGTGTGATACGTTGTTTGAACGTCCTCCGAGACCCCGGAGCCCACGATGAAGCCGAGCAAGCTCATGCGATTGAACGGCGCTTTTCTCATGTTCACGGGGAGCGCGGCCGCGACCGCCGACGCGGTCGGGCACTTCCTGGGGAAGGGTCCGTTCGGCGAGGTGATGTTCCGCTCCACGCTCACCATCGGCAGCTTCGAGGCCCACCTGCTCGCGGTGGTCCTCGGCGCGCTGCTGTGGAGCGGCGCGGCGCGGGGCGACCGCGAGCTGTTCCACGTAGGGGCCGCCGCCGTCCACTTCGTGCTGGGGTGCAGCAACCTGCTCTTCTTCGAAGCCGCGTTCGGCGCGCTGGACCTGCGGGTGTTCGGCGCGGTCGTGACGGCGCTGCACTTCGCCTTCGTCGTCGCGCAGGCGGGCGCCGCCGCCCGGCTGTCGAACCAGGCCGGGACCGCCGCCGCGTAGAAACCCGCATCCAAGGGAGGAAGGCCATGAACGCCGACCAGAAGACCCTCGTGAGCCGCACCGTTCTCCGGGTCCACGGCTCGTTCCTCATCGTGGCGACCCTCGCGCTGACCGTCTCGGCCTGGGGGGGCTACACCTCCGGCGAAGGGCAGTTCGGGATGCTCCACGCCGAGCCGATCGGGTACGTCGGCTTGTTTCAGGCCTACCTGCTCATGACCACCCTGGGCGTCGCCCTCTGGGTCGGCTCGTTCCGCGAGACCCCGCGCGTGTGGCACGTCATCGGCATGCTGAGTCACTCCGCCCCGCTCGCCGCGAACTTCGTGTTCTGGGACGACATCGAGCGCTACGGCATCACCCACGCGGGTATCGCCCTGCACCTGGCGATGATGCTGGTGGAGCTGAGCGGGTGGATCGCGTCCCGGCCGGCGCAGGCTAGGATGGTCGCGGCCGCCGGGACCTGACCGGGGGCGCCTCACGGAGACAGCTTGCGCAGACCGAACAGCCCGGCGGGAAAGGCGACACGGGAGCAGATCCTCGAGGTCACGCTCGACTTCATCCGGAGCGAGGGGCTCGGGTCCCTGACCGTCCGCACCATCGCGGAGCGCGCCGGGGTCAACGTGGCCGCCGTGAACTACCACTTCGGCTCGAAGGACGCGCTCGTCGACGAGGTGCTCCTCGTCCTGACGGCCGGGCTCCGGGCAGCGTTCGTCAACCTGGCCGACCGCGGCGCCTCCCCGCGGGTCCGCCTGTCTCGGTTCCTCGAGGAGTTCTCGGCCGCCCTGCTGCAACACCCCGAGGTCTACCGGCAGGCCCTGGGCCTGAAGCTCGCGGCCGGCGACGCGCAGCGCCAGTACTTCGAGTTCGTCCGGTCCCGCGGGATCGGGGTCCTCCTGGAGACCGTGCGCGAAGCGACCGGCGAAGCCGACGATCTCGGGCTCCGGCTGCGCGTGATCCAGGCCGTCGGCGGGCTCGTGTACCCGCTCCTGGTCGGCCCGTTCCTGGAGCAGGTCGCGGACGTCCACTTCTCCGACGACGCCGTCCGGCGCGAGCACGTCGCCGTCTGCCTGCGGACGATGCTCGGTCGCGAGCCGGCGCTCGCCGGACCGGGCCCGGCCTGACATGCCCGCCCACTTCATCCTCTACGTGCGTGATCAGCGGGCGAGCGCGACGTTCTACCGAGCCGTGCTCGGGATCGAGCCCCGCCTCGACGTGCCCGGCATGACCGAGCTCGCGCTCGCCGACGGCGCCGTGCTGGGGCTCATGCCCGAGGCCGGCATCGCGCGGCTGCTCGGAGGGCTCACGTTCCCCGCGCCCGGCCAGGCCCGCGCCGAGCTCTACCTCGTCGTGCCCGACCCGGCGGCCTTCCACGCGCGGGCGCTCTCCGCCGGCGCGCGCGAGCTCAGCCCGCTCACCCGGCGCGACTGGGGGGCCGAGGTCGCGTACAGCCTCGATCCCGACGGGCACGTGCTCGCGTTCGCGCGGCCGTTGGTGTAGGGGCTCGCCCGGGCGCGCCGAACCGTGGTCGTGCCTTCCTTTCGGGCACCCGCTCCGCGGTGCGGCGACGCCGAGGCGCGGAGGGACGTCGGCGGCTCCCGTGCCCGGCTACCGCAGCTCCCGCCGGACCGCCGCGGCCGCGCGCGCGCGTCCCTGCAGATCGGCGAGCGCCTGCTCCGGCGCGCGGGCCTGCCCGTGCTCCAGGGCGAGCTCGCGCCGGAGGCGGCGGGCCGTGGCGTCGATCTCCAGGAGCCGCGCGAGGTCGGCGGTCAGGCGCGCCTCCAGCGCGGCCTCCGCGGCGACGGCCCCCTCGTGGGCGGCCACCGCCGCCTCGAGCCGGGCGCGCTCCTCCGGATCGACGGGCACTCCGGCGCGCGCGAGCGTGTCGAGGCGCGCCAGCCGCTCGCCCGCCCACGCGGCCCCGTCGTGCCCGGGGAGGCGCTGGAGCTCGCCCTCGACGCGCGTGGCGTCCTCGGCGAGGGCCCGCACCTCGCGCCGCAGGTCGGCGACCGAGCTGCGGAGATCCGCCGCGACGACCGCGGGGACCTCTCCGCCGTCGGCCAGCGCCGCCGCCAGCCGGTCGAGGGCGTCCAGGGCCTGGGCGGAGAAGTCCGCGGCGCGGCTCGGGGGGCCGGCGGCGGCCGTCGCGCCGGTCGGGGGCGCGGCCGCGGCG
>CAYWGD010000032.1:0-37041 GCA_964457335.1 uncultured Enterobacteriaceae bacterium
GATCGCGGCGACGCGCTACCTGGAGGCGCTCTGCTGCCTGACCACCCCCCCCCCCCCCCCCCCGCGCCGGGGGGGGGGCCGGGGGGGGGGGGGGGGGGGGGGTTTTTGGGGGGGGGGGGGGGGGGGGGCCCCCCCCCCCCCGCAACGCCCCCCCGACCTCCCGGGGTGTGTACCTCTTCGTGATAGGACGCCGGAATGATCATCCTCGGCGTCGCCGACGGCCCCGACGCGAGCGCGGCGCTCGTGCGCGACGGAACCCTGGTCGCCGCGGTGGCCCAGGAGCGCATCGATCGCGCGCGCCACTCGGGCGCGTTCCCCTCCGGCGCCATCGACGCCGTGCTCGACATCGCCGGGCTGCGCGCCCGCGACGTCGACCGCGTGGTCTTCGGCGGCTCCTTCTCCTCCACGACGCTGCTCCGGGCCCGCCCCGAGCTGAAGTCGCGGGTCTCCCCGCGGCTCCGGGACGCCTGGCGCGGCTACCAGGCCGCGCTGCGCGCGTCAGGCCTCTACATGGTCGAGCAGGACCTCTCGCGGAAGCTCCTCGCGCCCACGCTGCGGGGCCTCGGCTTCGAGCGCGCGACGGTCGAGCTCGTGGAGCACGATCGCGCCCACGCCACCGCGGCCTACCGCTGCCAGGACCGCGGCGACGCGCTGGTGATCGTGCTCGACACGCCCGGGGACGGCGCGACCGTAACCGTGAGCGTCGGGCGGCACCTCCAGCTCGATCGCGTGTTCCTCCAGACGGCGCTCGCGTCGATCACCACCTTCCCGGGCCGCGTCGCCCGCGCGCTCGGGATCGAGATCGCCGACCTCTCCGCCCTCGCGGCGGGCGGCTCCCCTCCCGAGCCGCTCCTGGCCGCGTTCCGGCGCGAGCTCGGCGTGGCGGGGGACGGTTTTTCGACGAAGGGCTTCCTCCCCGAGCCCGACCCGCTCCTGGGGCGTATCGGCGGCGTGGACCCGGCGGACGTGGCGGCGGCGGCGCGCGACGTGATCGAGGAGGCGGTGCGCGCCTTCGTGGCCCACTGGGTCGGCAAGACGCGCATCGGCCACCTCGTCGTGGCGGGCGGCGTGTTCAGCGACCCGCGGCTCTGCGCGCGGCTCCTCGAGGAGCCCGGCGTGGAGTCGCTCTCCGTGTTCCCGGCCCCCGGCGACGAGGGGCTCTCCATCGGCGCGGCGCTCGGCACCGCGGGCAGCGCCATGAAGCGGCTCCCCACGCTCGGCCTCGGCCCGCGCTACACCGCCGACGAGTGCTACAAGGCGCTCTCGGTCGCCTCGTTGCCGCGGACGAAGCAGGACGATCCCGGGCAGACGCTCGCCGACCTCCTGATCGCCGGCAGGACCGTCGCCCGCTTCGACGGGCCGCTCGAGATCGGCCCCGGGGGGCTCGCCAACCGGGTCGTGCTCTTCCGCGCCGACGATCCGGCGCTGCGCGCGCGCGCCCTCGCCGCCCTCCGGCGCCCCGCCTGGTCCGCGGTCGGCTGCGCCGTGACCACCGCCGACGCGCTCGACGCCATGCCGCTCTCCGCGCGCGCCACCGCCGCCGCCCAGGCCCGCGCGATCGCGCTCCCCGCCACCCCCGCGTTCGTGCGCGCGCACCCCGGCGTCGTGCACCGCGACGGCACGACCCTCCCCAACCTCGTCGACGCCGCCGAGGAGCCCGCCATCGTGCGCCTGCTCGCCGACGTGCGCCGCCGGACGGGGCTCGTCGCGGTGGGGCAGCTCGACCTGCGCTTCGGCGACGAGCCCATCGCGTGCAGCCCCGGGGACGCGATCCGCGCCTGGCGCGCGTCGGAGGTCGACGCGCTCCTGCTCGGGCCCTACCTCGTGGAGCGCTCCGCGCTCGCCACCTGATCGAGCACCGGCGCATCCCAGAAGCTGCCGAAGGCGACCCAGAGCTCGCCCGCGAGGTAGCGCGTGCGCGGGGAGTCCCCGCCCTTCCGGGAGCGCACGTAGCTGTTGATGAGGTTCCCCTTGTCGTCGTAGCGCTCCTGGGGGCGGCGCAGGTTCATGAGGAAACGTGTCACGCCCTGGGAGCCCACGTGGACGAGCGTGATGGTGCCGGCCTGGTCGACCTCCTCGACCACCGCGATGTGGGTCAGGGGGTCGTTCAGGCGGCCGTCGCCGTCCCGATCGTAGGTGTCGTCGAAGAAGGCCACGTCGCCGGGGACGGGCGTGCGCCGCCGATGGAGCACCCGGTGCTCGCGGGCCTGGTCGAAGAGGTCGGCGGTCGAGCCGGTGAAGCGGCAGCCCGCCGACGCGAGGGAGGCCTCCACGAGCCCGGAGCAGTCGAAGCGGAAGCGCACCCCGTCCACGACGAGCGCGCGATCGCCCACGAACCCCGCGGCCGCCGTGGCGATCTCCAGCGGGGTCGGCGGCGTGGGCCGGGCCGGCCGGGCGAAGGGGCCGGGCGCGCGGGGTTGGCCCCACGTGGGCACGGGCTCGCGGCCGAGGCCGGCGAGGGGGCCGGGCACCCGGTAGACGCTCGGCGCGCACGCGAGGAGGGCGAGCAACAACAGCACGGCCCGAGCTTAGCCCCATTGACGTGGCAAGAGAAGGGCGGGGCGCCTGCCCGCGCTTCCGCGGCTACCCCGCCGCGTCCGCCAGGGAGCCGAGCGTGTCGAGGATCTGGTCGCACGTGAGGTTGTTGATCGTCGCCGTCTCGGCCTGGCACTGCGTGTCCGTCTTGCCGGAGGCCGCGATGTCCTCCTTGCAGGAGCCGACCATCTCGTTGCGGCTTGCGTCCGCCCAGTCCTCGCGGGCGGTGGACGCGTACTCCGCGAGCTCCGCGTCCGTGAACTCGCAGTCGGCCTGTCCCGCGGCCTCGCACTCGGCCTGGACGGCGGCCTCCGCGCACTCCTCGGTCTTGTCGAGCACCTGCTCGCAGTACTCGTCGCAGGAGTAGGCGCCGAGCTTCTCGAGGTCGATGCAGGCGGCGAGGAGCAGGAGCAGCATGAGGTTCCCTCCGCCGCTCAGTCTGTCAGAAGGCGTGGGCGAAGTCGATGTACACCTGGGGCCCCTCGGTCTCCACGCCGTCCGTCCAGAGCGGCATCGCGACGGTCACCCCGGTCAGGTAGGGCTGCACGCCGAACAGGTCGGTGAGCACGTGCACGCCGAGCGCGGCGCCGACCGCGGCGGAGCGCTCCTCCCCGCGCCAGACCACGCCGGCGTCGACGCCGGGCGTGACGTGCACGTCCGAGAGCCACAAGAACGGCAGCGGCAGGGACGCGTTCCGGAGCGGCGCGACGCGGTACTCGAAGGAGCCGTCCAGCCGGAGGTTCCCGACGACCGCGGCCTCCGGCACGGCGCGCACGTCGGACCCGCCGCCGAGCGGGAGGAGGCGGTGCTCCACGTCGCCCGAGGCCCACGCGACCTTGCCCTTGAGCGCGAACACGTGGCGCGGGTGCGGCGAGAGGAGCTTCACGCCGAGGAGCGAGGCGCCGGCCCAGCGATCGGTGCTCGCGGGGACGAACCCCCCGCCCACGCCGAGCGCGAGGCGGTGCCCGGACAGCGCGAAGTGGTCGTCGGTGCGCGTGTCCCAGGCGTAGCCGGCGCTCCCGCCGATCGCGACGGCGCCGCTGTCGGTGGGGCGGAACGCGGGGTCGAGCAGCGAGGGGCCGACGAAGAAGCTGAGGCGGTGCACGCGGTTGCGCCGGTCCACGAGCGGCCCGATCCAGCGGATCCAGCCCAGGTCGACCGAGACGAGGTCCTGGGCGTCGTGCTCCACCCCCGCCACGAAGAGGTTGCGCGTGTCGTTCCGGCGGCGGAAGCGGAGGTCGCCGAGGAGGTCGAAGGTGCCCTGGGAGGGGTTGATGTTGTAGAGGCCGCCGTTGAGCACGACGGTCCAGCGCACCGGCCAGCGGTCGTTCGCCCGCTCCTCCTGGCGCACGTGGCCGCCGGGGTCGACCGCCACCTTCTTCGTGTCGGCGGGGAGCGGGAGCTCGTCGGGGCCGGGGCCGGCCATCCAGGGCGCGAGCGGCTCGCCGTCCACCTCCACGACCACGACCTCGGGCGGCGCGTCCGCGGGGGCGCGGCGCTCGACGCGCGCGCCGTCGGGCTCCACGCGGAGCGCGTAGTCCTGGTCGGCGCGGTAGGGCCGGCCCCAGGCTTCGACCAGCGCCGGCGGCACGGCCAGGGCGGCCACCGCGTGCTCCCAGGGGGCACCGCGGAGCACGAGGCCGGTGAGCGCGGCGGCGGTGCCGGGCCCGCGCAGATCGTCGAGCTGCAGCGCGGCGGCGCGGCCCGGGATGCGCCCGCCGAGCGTGTCGTAGACGCCGGGGGTGCCCCCGAAGGGCTCGTCGAACACGTCCGAGAAGTACGGGAGCGTGCCGTCGTAGAGGAGCGCGTCGATGACGGGGTTCCAGGAGAACCACCCGAGGAGCTGGCGCGCCGAGGGCGCCGGCAGCGCCGCCGCGAGCGAGGCCGCGCCGAAGTCCCGCACCCAGCCGTCCGCGAACGCGGGCTCCGCGCCCTGGAGCGCCGCGCCGACGACCTGCGTCCGCACGGCGCTCACGTGGTAGGGCCGCAAGATCCCGGGCGATACGCGGAAGGCGCGGTCGCTGAGGAACACCATGCCGGGCGCCGCGCGCGCCAGCCGCAGCAGGTCGAGATCCTCGACGATCGTGAGGTCCGGCGGCTCGAGCAGCGGCCAGGCCTCGTCGACGAGCGGGGGCAGGAGCCGCGCGAGCGCCCGCTCGGGGGGGTTCCGCTCCACGAGCCGCACCACCCCGTCCCGCACGGGCAGCGTGGTGACGTGCGCCCCCACGACGACGGCCAGCGCGGCGCGGTCGGCGGTGCCCCGCCACGCGACGCTCCCTTCCCCCACGCGCCCGTTGAGCACCCCGACGGTGCCGGCCGGCAGCTGCACGTCGACCCGCCAGTCCGCGACGCTCGCGCGCCCGCCGGGCTCGACGGGCTGGGGGTACCAGGCGCCGTTGGCCCACGCGCCGTCGCCCGGGAGCACGCCCACGTCGCCGTAGCGGACGGGCAGGCGCGTCTCGAAGCGCCAGGAGCGGCCGTCGGCGAGCGGGGTCCAGCGCATCGCGCCGGCGTCGGGCGCGCCGGGGAAGGTGCGGAAGAGCGTCCGGTCGTCCGGCGGCGCGGGGAGGCTGCCGAGCGGGTCGACCAGCTCGACGGGCTCGTCGGCCGTCATCGTGCCGCGGATCACGCGCAGGTCCGCGTCCACCTCGGCGCGGAGCTCGATCTGGAGCGCGAACGCCGTCGAGACGGCGAGGACGGGGAGGATCACCCCCGCCGGCTATCAAGCGGAGGGGGGCCCGCGCCCGCCTCCACGTCGCGCGGCGCGCCCCGCGTCAGTAGACGAAGCCGAAGCCCACGTTGACGGTGGCGATGAGGCCGGGCGAGTAGGTGGCGGCCAGCGTCGCCGCGAAGTCGCCGTTCACGATGCGGAAGCCGCCGTCGATCTGCAGGGGCGCGAAGCCCTCGACGAAGTGCGTCGTGTCGTCCGCGAAGCCCGTCACCTCGGTGATCCGGCCGTCGAGGTCGGTGCGGGTGAGGTCGGCGCGCGGCGCGGCGTGGATGCGGTTGAGGCCGATGCCCACGTAGGGGCTGAACACGGCCTGGTTGATGCCCTGCGTCACGCCGAAGGGCAGCGAGTACCCGATGGTCGCGGACATGTCCATGACGCCGAGCTCGAGCTCGTCGTTGCCGATGTAGCCGGAGTAGCCGGCCTGGATCGCCAGGTCGGGGATGCGGCGGTGGCCCTCGACGAGCGACCAGCGGCCGTACACGCCGAGCACGCCGGTGTTCGTCATGCCGATCCAGCCGGCGTTGGCGCCCACCTCGAGCGAGGCGGGGAGGCCCTTCCGCACCTGGAGCCACGGGATGAAGAGGAATGCCTGCGGATCCTCTTCGTCGTCCGCGAGGTCCCAGCCGGTCGGGTGCGTGCCGTCGGTGCTGCCCGTGCGGATGAACGCGAAGGTGTTGGCGATCCCCACGTGGAAGCCGTTCATGCCGAGCGACTCGCCCGGCGCCATCGGCTTGTTCGCGATGGAGACGCCGAGCTCCTTCACCATCGTCTGGTAGCCCTCGACCACGTAGTCGGCTTCGACGGAGGTGTCGGGGATGTACGTGGAGGCGCCGGCGAAGTCGTCCATCGCGGTGATGGACGGGTCCTCGGGGAAGGCGGCCCGGGCGGTGGCGACGAGGATCAACATCGGCGGGAGCGTACCGCGAGCGCGGCGTCGGCGTCGAGGGGTCTCCCGTGGAGCGTGCGGATCCGACGCGGCGCAACGGCCCGGTGGATCAGCCGCCGATCCCCGTCATCACGCCCTCGAAGAAGCGCCCGCCGTCGGTCTCGGCCTCGTGGCCCGCGGGCTTGCCGCGCACGATGGCGCGGATGGTGCGCTCGAGCTCGTCGTCGGTGGCGCCGCCGCGCACGAGGTCGCGCAGGCTGGGGGTGTCCTCGTGGGCGAGGCAGGTGCGGAGGTGGCCGTCCGCGAGGAGGCGGAGGCGGTTGCAGCTCGCGCAGAAGTGCTCGGTGAGCGGGGCGATGAAGCCGACGCGCAGCGGGCCCACGGTCCAGTACTTCGCGGGGCCGCCGCCCAGGGAGGCGTCGAGCGCCGCGACCGGGCCGAGCTCGGCGAGGCGGGCGCGCATCTCGGCGGCGCTCACGTTCTCGTGCCAGCGCCCGTCGAAGGGCATGTACTCGATGTAGCGGAGCACGGTGTCGGCGGCGTGCGGCAGGAAGTGGCGCGCCATGGCGACCACCTCGTCGTCGTTGACGCCCTTCATCACGACCATGTTGATCTTGATGGGCGTCAGGCCCGCGGCGCGCGCGGCGTCGATGCCCGCCAGGACCGCGTCCAGGCGGCCGCCGCGCGTGATGCGGCCGAAGCGCTCGGCGTCGAGGGAGTCGAGCGAGATGTTCACCCGGGTGAGCCCCCGGTCGGCGAGCATGGCCGCCTGCCGCGCGAACGCGTGCGCGTTCGTCGTCATGGAGACGTCGTCGATGCCCGGCGTGGCCGCGATGGCCGCGACGAGCTTCCCGATGTCCCGCCGCACCGTGGGCTCGCCGCCCGTGAGGCGCACGCGGCGCACGCCCAGCCGCGCGAACACGCGCACGATGCGCGCGATCTCCTCGTAGCTGAGCACGTCCGCGCGGGGCATCCAGTCGAGCCCCTCCTCCGGCAGGCAGTACACGCACCGGAAGTTGCACCGGTCCGTGACGCTCACGCGCAGGTACGTGTGCTGCCGCCCGAAGCGGTCGAGCAGGCCCACGCGGGTGGGACGGTCCGCCGGAGGCTCACCCCCCTGTGTGAGAGGGGGGGCGTTGCGGGGGGGGCTTGCCCCCCCTGCCCCAAGAGCCTCCCGACCCATCACACGGCCAGGCGCTTGGCGACGGAGGCCGCGAGGTCCTCGAACACCTTGTCGCCGTCGAGCACGGCGGGCCGGCCCACGTCGCCCGCGGACCGGATGTCGTCGCGGAGCGGGACCTCGCCGAGCAGATCGACGTGGTACTCGGCCGCGAGGCGCTTGCCGCCGCCTTCCCCGAAGGGGTGCAGCCGCGCGCCGCCGACGTCGTAGTACGCCATGTTCTCGACCACGCCGAGCACGGGCACGTCGAGCTTCCGGAACATCTCGAGGCCGCGGACGGCGTCGAGCAACGCAACCGGCTGGGGCGTGGTGACGATGATGCCGCCCGAGAGCGGAACCGCCTGCACCATCGTGAGCTGCGCGTCGCCGGTGCCCGGCGGCAGGTCGATGACGAGGTAGTCGGTCTCGCCCCAGTCCACGTCCTTGAAGAACTGGTTGATGACGCCCATGACCATCGGGCCGCGCCAGATGATGGGCTCCTTGTCGTCGACGAGGAACCCGATCGACATGCACTTCACGCCGTGCGCGACGAGCGGGACGATCTTCTTGTCGGCGTTCGCGAGCGGGCGGCCGTTGACGTGCATCATCAGCGGCAGCGACGGGCCGTAGATGTCCGCGTCGAGCAGGCCCACGGAGTAGCCGGCCTTGGCGAGCCCGACCGCGAGGTTGGTCGCGACGGTGCTCTTGCCGACGCCGCCCTTGCCCGAGGCCACGGCGACGATGTGCTTCACGCCGGGGAGCGGCGCCTTTGCGATCGGCCCGCCGTGGGGCTGCATGCCGGGGCCGGACATGCCGCGGACGGCGTCCTTCTTCGGCTCCGCGTGCCCGTGGCCGCCGTGGGAGTGGCCGTGGCCCTCGGTCGGCGCCGTGGCGGCGACGCCCGCGACGCGGACGGTGCAGGCGACCTCGCCCTGCCACTTGTCCGCGAGGTTGCGGACGATCGCCTCGCGCATGCGCCCGCGGTCCTCCGCGGAGTGCTCGGGCTTGCAGGCGAGGGTGAAGCGGAGGACGTCGCCGTCGATGCGGGCGTCCTGGACGAGCCCGGCGAGCCACACCGACCGGCCGGTGAGCGGGTCCCGCACGCGCGTGGCGGCCGGCTCGAGGAGAGTGAGAGGATCCATCGCGGCCTCCTAACCCGGACACCGCGTCCTCTCGGGCCCTCCCTTGTGGGCGCTGCTACCGCTGGCTCCAATGGAGGAGCAGCGTCCCGACGGCCGACGAGAGCGGCCAGCCGTCGGCGACGTTGCGCCCGTCGAACTGCGCGACCTTGCGGCCCTGCAGCACGTAGATCGACCCGCCCTCGACCGCGAAGAGCTGGCCCGGCCCGGTGTAGGGCGCGCCGGTGCGCTCCTCGGCGACGGGCCCGGGGTCGAGGTCCGCGGATGGGACGATGCCGGCCTCGCCCTCGACGCAGATGCCGACGCGCTTCGGCCAGCGGTGGAGCGCGACGACCTCCGCGAAGGGCTCGCCGGCGCGCACCAGCAGCACCTTGGAGCCGTTGCGCTGGAGGTCGGGGTAGCCGAACGCGGCGTACTCGGCGCCGTTGGGGAGCGTGACGACGGCGCGGTCGCCCGCGGCGTTCAGCACGTCCATCACGGCCGCGATGCGCTCCAGCGACTCGGGGATCTCCCCGTAGGACGTGCGCTTCAGCTCGCCGCCGAGGGCGCGGAGGCCGGCCCGCCAGCCGCTGCCGATGTCGTCCTCCGGCGGGCGCTCGGGGGACGGGATCTGCGTGAGCATCTCGGGGGGCACGGCGGGGGCTTCGCCGGGGGAGGCCTCGGCGGCGGGGGCCGTGGCGGAGGGCGCCGTGGCGGAGAGCCCGATGGCGGCGGGCTTCCCGGCCGGCGCGGCGGGCGTGACCGGGAGCGGCGTCTCCTTGGCGAGCTCGCCGACGAGGTGGCCGAGCTCGGGGAGGATGAGCTTCTCCATCGCGAGCCGGCAGGCCTTCGGCGAGCCCGGGAGCGCGAAGACGAGCTTGCCGCGCGCCACGCCGCCGAGGGCGGTGGAGAGCATCGCGGCGCTCCCGACCTCCTGGTAGGACAACATGCGGAAGAGCTCGCCGAAGCCGGGGAGCTCGCGATCGAGGCGCGGCCGGACGACCGCGGGCGTGCAGTCGCGCGCGCTGATGCCGGTGCCGCCGGTGAGCACGACGGCGTCCACGCCGGCGTTGGCGAAGAGCCCGTCGAGGACGCCGCCGATCTTCGCGGGATCGTCGGGCACGAGCGTGTGGCCAGCCACCACGTGCCGGTGGTCGGTCACGAGCTCGCGGAGGATCGCCCCCGAGACGTCGCTCGCGGCGCCGCGGGAGGTGGACACGGTGACGACGTGGACGCGGACGACCCGCGATCCGGGGGGCGCTTCGTGGGCGTGGGACATTCCCGAAGCGTATCACCCCGAGGAAGGGGCGGCGGTCCGCAGCCAATCCTCCAGGATCACGACGGCCGCGTACTGATCGATGACCTGCTTGCGGCGCTCGGCGGGCGCGCCGGCGTCGCGCAGGCGGCGCTCCGCCTCCAGCGTGCTGAAGCGCTCGTCGACCCACGCGAGCGGCAGGCTCGTCCGCGCGGCGAGCGCGTCCCCCACCTGGCGCGCGAGCCTGGCGGAGCGGGCCTCCTCGCCCTCCAGCGTGAGCGGCAGCCCGACGACGAGCTGGGTCACGCGTTCCGACGCGCAGATGCGCGCGATCTCCTCGCTGTCCTTCGCGACCGAGCGGCGCGCGACGGTGCGGAGCGGGAAGACGTGTCGGCGCGCGGGGTCGGTGACGGCGAGGCCGATGGTCTTCGTGCCCACGTCGAGGGCGAGGACGCGGCCGCTCATCGGGCGCTCTCCGACGCGAGCGGGACGGGCGGGCACGGGTGGCGCATGCGGGCGGTTAACGGAGCCCATGCCACGCTTCGACGTGATCTCGCAGGGAGAGGAGCTGCTCTCGGGCTCCACGGTCGACACCAACGCGGGCTGGATCTGCCACGAGCTCGCGCAGATCGGGCTCGATCCGGACCGCGTCACGGTCGTGGGCGACGTGCTCGGCGACATCCGGGACGTGCTGGCCGAGTCGGCGGCGCGCGCACCGGTCGTCGTGTGCACGGGTGGGCTCGGGCCCACCTCGGACGACCTCACCGCCGAGGCCGCCGCGGCGGCGTTCGGCGACGTGCTGGAGCTCGAGCCGGAGGCGCTCGCGCAGGTCCAGGAGCGCTACGCCTCGCGGAAGCGCGAGATGCCGCCGGCCAACCGCAAGCAGGCCGTGCTCCCGACACGCGCGACCGTGCTGGAGAACAAGCTCGGCACGGCGCCGGGCTTCCGGATGGAGCAGGGCGGGACGGTGCTCTACTTCCTGCCCGGCGTGCCCTTCGAGATGAAGGCGATGGTGCGCGAGCACGTGATCCCCGAGGTGCGGGCGCGCTTCGGCCTCCCGCCGCGCCGCACCGTCCTGTTCCGGTGCATGGGGATCGCGGAGTCGGTCGCCGCGCAGAAGATGGAGGGCTTCGAGCGCGAGGGCGTGATCGTCGGGTACCGCGCGCACATGCCGGAGATCCACGTGAAGATCCACCTCGAGCCGGGGGTGGACGCGGAGCCGCTGATCACCGAGGTGCGGTCGCGGCTCGGGGACGTGATCTTCGGCGTGGACTGCGGGCCCTTGGCCGAGGTGGTCGGCCAGCACCTGCGGCGGCGCGGCGAGACCGTGGCCACGGCGGAGAGCTGCACGGCCGGCCGCATCGCCGCGGCGCTCGGGGCGATCCCGGGCGCGTCGGACTACCTGCTCGGCGGGGCGGTCGTCTACTCGAACGCCGAGAAGGTGCGGCAGTGCGGCGTGGACCCGGATCTGTTGGCCGCGCACGGGGCCGTCTCGGAGCCGGTCGCGCGCGCGCTCGCGGAGGGCATCCGCGCCCGGGTCGGCTCCACCTGGGGCATCGGGGTGACGGGGATCGCGGGGCCGTCGGGCGGGTCGCCCGAGAAGCCCGTCGGGACCGTGCACCTCGCCGTCGCGGGCCCCGCCGGGACCACGCACCGGCGGATCCACCTCCCCTACGACCGGGAGCGCGTGCTGCTTTTCACGACCGGATCCGCGTTGGATCTGCTGCGCCGGGTGGTCGAGCCGCCAACCTGAACGAATATTTGCAGAGCGGACATTTTTTGGTCGCCATCTCCTTGCGCCCGTACAGGCCCGTGGTACGGTTGCAGCGTTCCGAACGCTTCCCCCTCGCCCACTGGAGTCCACGATGCCCATCGATCCCGAACGCGCCAAGGCCCTCGAAGCCGCCGTCACCGCCATCGAGCGCCAGTACGGCAAGGGCTCGATCATGCGCATGGGCGCCCACGAGCACGTGCAGATCAGCGCGATCTCCACGGGCAGCATCGGGCTCGATCTCGCGCTCGGCGTCGGCGGCGTGCCGCGCGGCCGCGTGACCGAGATCTACGGGCCGGAGTCGAGCGGCAAGACCACCCTCACGCTCCACCTCATCGCCGAGGCGCAGAAGAAGGGCGGCGTGGCCGCGTTCATCGACGCGGAGCACGCGCTCGACGTGAACTACGCGCGGGCGCTCGGCGTCAACGTCGACGAGCTCCTGATCTCCCAGCCCGACACCGGCGAGCAGGCGCTCGAGATCGCCGACACGCTGGTGCGCTCCGGCGCGGTCGACGTGGTGGTCGTCGACTCGGTGGCCGCGCTCGTGCCGAAGGCCGAGCTCGACGGGGAGATGGGCGAGGTCCAGCCCGGCGCCCAGGCCCGGCTCATGAGCCAGGCGCTCCGCAAGCTCACGGCCAACATCCACAAGTCCAACGCCTCGATGATCTTCATCAACCAGGTCCGCATGAAGATCGGCGTCATGTTCGGGTCGCCCGAGACCACCACCGGCGGCAACGCCCTGAAGTTCTACGCCTCCGTGCGCATGGACATCCGGCGCATCGGCTCGCTCAAGTCGGGCGAGGAGGCCATCGGCAACCGCACCCGCGTCAAGGTGGTGAAGAACAAGCTCGCGCCGCCCTTCCGGCAGGTCGAGTTCGACATCATCTACGGCAAGGGCATCAACCTCGAGGGCGAGCTCATCGACATCGGAGTCGAGCTCGGGCTCGTGCGCAAGTCCGGGTCCTGGTTCGCCTACGGAGAGGAGCGCATCGGCCAGGGCCGCGACAAGGCGATGGCCTACCTCGCGGATCACCCCGAGGCCCGCGAGCGCCTCCGCTCCGAGATCATGGGCAAGGGCGAGGCGGCCGTCACCGTGGTGGCCGGCGGGGCGCAGGCCGAGGCCTGATCCGTCGCGCGGACGGTCCGGCCGACAGCGGAGGGGAGGCACGTCGCGGTGCCCTCCCCTCCCGCCGGGCCGCGCACGCTTGGTAGAGTGCGGCGCCGCGGGCGTTCGCCCCGAGGAGCCTCTCCCCGATGGACATCTCCCAGATCTGCCGGCTCGCCATGCGCTCCAACGCGAGCGACATCCACCTCAAGGTGGGCCTCCCCCCGCTCCTGCGGATCCACGGCGACATCCGCCCCGTGACGGACATGCCGCCGATCGGGCAGGACGAGCTGGCCAAGGCGATGTGGGACATCATGTCGCCCGTCCAGCGGGAGCGCTTCAAGACCACGAACGACTGCGACCTCGCCCACACCGTGCCGGGCGTGGCCCGCTTCCGCTGCAACGTCTTCCGCAGCCAGCAGCGCATCGGGGCGGTGCTCCGCGCCATCCCCGCGCAGGTGAAGACCATCGACGAGCTCCAGCTGCCGCCGGTGCTCAAGAAGGTGGCCAAGGAGCCGCGCGGCATGGTGCTGGTGACGGGGTCCACCGGCTCCGGCAAGAGCACGACGCTGGCCGCGATCATCGAGGAGATCAACCGCACCCTCCCGCACCACATCCTGACGATCGAGGACCCGATCGAGTTCGTGTTCACCGACCAGAAGAGCGTGGTGAACCAGCGGGAGGTCGGGCTCGACGCCGCGAGCTACCACCAGGCGCTCCGCGCCGCGCTCCGCCAGGACCCGGACGTGATCCTGATCGGCGAGCTGCGGGACCTGGAGACGGTCGAGATCGCCATGCACGCCGCGGAGACCGGGCACCTCGTGCTCGCCACCCTCCACACCATCGACGCGCACGAGACCATCAACCGCATCGTCGGCTTCTTCGAGCCCCACCAGCAGCAGCAGATCCGGCTGCAGCTCGGCTCCGTCCTCCGCTCGGTCGTGTCGCAGCGCCTCGTGCCCGCGACCACCGGCGGGCGCGTGGCGGCCCTGGAGATCATGCTCAACACCGGCACCGTCTACGAGTGCATCATCGACGGGGCTCGCACGCGCGAGATCCGGGACCACATCCGGAAGGGCCGCGCCCAGTACGGCATGCAGACCTTCGACCAGGCCCTGTACGAGCTCATCTCCAGCGGGCGCGTGCAGCAGGAGCAGGGGCTCCGCTTCGCCAACAACCCCGACGAGGTGGCGCTCCGCCTCTCCGGCCTCGCGGACGACGGGGACTGACACCGCCGCGACGTCGCCACGCAGGGCCTTGTACGAGTCTGCCTCCGCGCATAAGGAGGGGGGCTTTTCCATACCAGGGTACGACCATGACCTCCGCCGAGCTGCGCGCCCGCTTCCTCGACTTCTTCCGTCGCCACGCCCACGCGGTGGTGCCGTCCAGCGGGCTCGTGCCGCAGAACGACCCGACGCTCTACTTCACGAACGCCGGCATGGTGCAGTTCAAGGACGTCTTCACGGGCAAGGAGCGCCGGCCCTACAGCCGCGCCACCTCCGTGCAGAAGTGCCTGCGCGTGAGCGGCAAGCACAACGACCTCGACAACGTCGGCCACACCCCGCGGCACCACACGTTCTTCGAGATGCTCGGGAACTTCAGCTTCGGGGACTACTTCAAGGCCGAGGCCATCCGCTACGCCTGGGACTTCCTCACGGACGAGCTCGGCATCGATCCGGACCGCCTGTGGGTGACGGTCTACGAGAAGGACGACGAGGCGCTCGCCATCTGGCGGGACCAGGTCGGCGTGCCCGAGGCGCGCATCCAGAAGCTCGGCGAGGCCGACAACTTCTGGTCCATGGGGCCGACCGGCCCCTGCGGGCCCTGCACCGAGATCCACTACGATCACGGCCCGGCCATCAGCGGCGACACCCGCGGCCCCGCCGGCGGGGACGCCCGCTACGTCGAGATCTGGAACCTCGTGTTCATGCAGTTCGACCGCGCGGCGGACGGCACGATGACCCCGCTCCCCCGGCCGTCGATCGACACCGGCGCGGGGCTCGAGCGCGTCGCGGCCGTGGTCCAGGGCGTGTACGCCAACTACGACACCGACCTGTTCCAGCCGATCATGCGCCGGGCGGCCGAGCTCGCCGGCGTGGAGCAGCACCGCGACACGACCACGGACATCGCGCTCCGCGTCATCGCCGACCACAGCCGCGCCGCGGCGTTCCTCATCGCCGACGGCGTCATGCCGAGCAACGAGGGCCGCGGCTACGTGCTCCGGCGCATCATGCGCCGCGGGATCCGCTACGGCGTGAAGCTCGGGCTCGAAGGGCCCTTCCTGCACGAGACGGTCCAGGCGGTGATCGCGCACTTCGGGGAGGCCTACCCCGAGCTGCGCGAGCGCTCGGACTTCATCCGCGACGTGGTGAAGATCGAGGAGGAGCGCTTCGGCTCCACGCTGCACCGCGGCATGGCGCTGCTCGAGAAGGTCTTCGCGGAGCAGCCCTCGCGTGTCCCCGGCGAGACCGCGTTCGTGTTGTACGACACCTACGGCTTCCCGCTCGACCTCACGCAGATCATCGCGTCGGAGCGCGGGCTCGAGGTCGACACCGTCGCCTACGAGCGCCTGCTCGAGGAGCAGCGCGCCCGCGGCCGCGCCAACTGGAAGGGCTCGGGCGAGGCGTCCATCGCGGCGATCTGGCACGAGCTCGCGGAGGACGTCGGCGTGCGCTTCACCGGCTACGACGCCGACGCCGACGAGGGCGCGGTGCGCGCGCTGGTGTCCGAGGGCGCGCGCGCGACCGCGCTCCTGCCCGGCCAGGAGGGCGAGGTCCTCACCGACACGACGCCCTTCTACGCGGAGAGCGGCGGCCAGGTGGGTGACACCGGCGTGATCCGCTGGGAGGGCGGCGAGGCCGAGGTCCTCGACACCACGAAACCCGCGGGCGATCTCCACGTGCACCACGTGCGCGTCGAGAGCGGCATCCTCCGCGTGGGCGCGCAGGTGACGCTCGAGGTCGACGCCGCGCGGCGCAACCGCTCCCGCCTCAACCACACCGCGACGCACCTCCTCCACGCCGCGCTGAAGCAGGTGCTCGGCGGGCACGTGATGCAGAAGGGCTCGCTGGTCGGGCCCGACCGGCTCCGCTTCGACTTCTCGCACCACAAGCCGATGACCGCCGAGGAGCTCCGCAAGGTCGAGGACCTCGTGAACGAGCAGATCCTCGCGAACCACCCGGTCGCGACCGAGGTGCAGGACGTCGAGGCGGCCCGCCGCGGCGGCGCCATGGCGCTCTTCGGCGAGAAGTACGGCGACCGGGTGCGCGTGGTGCAGGTCGACGCCTTCAGCAAGGAGCTGTGCGGCGGCACGCACGCCCGCCGGAGCGGCGACATCGGGCTCTTCAAGGTCGTGTCCGAGGCGGGCATCGCGGCCGGCGTGCGCCGCATCGAGGCCCAGACGGGCTTCGGCGCCCAGGCCTACGTGCGCGAGCTGGAGAACACCGCCCGGGCCGCGGCCGGCGAGCTCAAGACCTCGCCCGACAAGCTGCTGGACGCGGTCAAGCGGCTCCTCGACGAGAAGGCCCGCCTCGCCCGCGAGCTCGAGGCCGCGCGCCGGGAGGCCACCCGCGCCTCCGCCGGCGATCTCGCCGACCGCGCCGTGGTCATCGACGGCGTGAAGGTGCTCGCCGCGGAGCTGAACGCCGACGCGAAGGTCATGCGCGAGGAGGCCGACCGCCTCCGCGACACGCTGGGCACCTGCGTGGTCGTGCTCGCCGCGCGCGACCCGGACGGCGTCCGGCTGCTCGTGGCGGTGAGCAAGGACCTCGCCGGCGGCCGCTACAACGCCGGGAAGATCATCGGCGCCCTCGCCTCCATGGTCGGCGGGAAGGGCGGCGGACGTCCGGATCTGGCGCAGGCGGGCGGGAAGGAGCCGGCGAAGGTGCCCGAGATGCTGGCGGCGGTGCCGCAGGTGTTGGGGGCGCCGGCGGCGTAGGGCGCTCGGGGCCCGGCGGCGTAGGCCGCTCGGGGCCCGGCGGCTCCCCGGGCACGCCGCCCGGGTGTGCTGGGGGTCGGACCGGGCCTACGCCGAGCAGGGCGTGACCCTGGGCGTCCCTGCCCCGGGCGTGGCACTGCGGAGCCCCTCCATCAGCGGCGATGCCCTGTATGGCGTGCACGACGACGGCACCCTCGGCTACTACGGCTAGCCCCGGCGACCCGCGTGGGCGAGACCAGCTCCCGGAAGGCACCGGCTGGGTCTCCGTCGACGCGCGAGGGGGGCCGGACGGCGGCTCGGGCGCGGAGGAGCCGCGGGCCGGAGGCCAGGTCGCGTCGCAGGGCCCGAGCCGGTCGGCCCGCGCGGAGCGGGCCGACCAAGGGCGAAGCCCGCGCCGGGAGGACACCCGACCGCCGGCGTCCGCGCCGGCGGGCGCGCCCCGAACGGCTCGATGCCGCCTCACCAGGGCCCGATCTCGTAGAGCGTGCCGCCGTTCGTGACGGTCGTGTCGCGGCGCGAGGAGACGACGTAGAGGAGGCCGTCGCGCGTGCCGACCGCGGTGCCGAGGTACTCGTCGGAGACGGGGGTGTACAGGACGGCGTCCATGTCGGCGCGGCCGAGGGTGCCGGTGGGCGGGTCGAGGAGGATCCAGGCGGACCCGCCGGTGGGGGCGTAGAAGTCGTCGCTGTAGCAGCCGATGAGGAGGTCGGTGTCGCCGTCGAGATCGAGGTCGCCGGTGACGAGGCTGGAGCCGGCGTCGGAGCCGGGCTCCGAGACGGTCGTGGCCGCGTCGGTGAAGGCCCAGGTGCCGCGGGCGGGGTCCGCGAACACGACGACGGTGCTCGTCCAGTAGGACGCGAGCACGACGTCCGGGCCGCCCGATCCGTCGACGTCGGCCGGGCGCGCGATGCCGCGGCTGTTCGTCCCGTACAACGCCATGGCGGTGCCGGGCCCCTCGAAGGTCCAGGCCGTCGCGCCGACGCCCGTGGCGCCGCCGGGCAGGCCGTACACCGCGCCCGCGTCGGCCGCGGGGCTGTCCACGCCGGGCGCGCCGACGAGGAGGTCCTCGTAGCCGTCGGCGTCGATGTCGCCGGCCACCACGGTGGCGCCGAAGTCGTCCCCGGTGGCGACGCCCCAGGTCAGCGTGCCGTCGCTCGCCGCGTAGCTGCCGGGCACCGCGTCGTACACGCCGACCACCCCCGCCCCGGTCTCGGCGCCCCCGAGCACGAGCTCGTTAACGCCGTCCCCGTCGAGGTCGCCCGCGTCGATGGCCTCGCCCCACTCGGCGCCCGTCCAGTCGCCCGTGACCGCGATCGTCGCGTCGGCCTCGGTGTACGACCCGGCGACCGGCCCCGCGAAGACGTAGCCCACGCCGAGGTTGTCGGCGGTGCGGTCCCCGACGAGGAGGTCCGCGGAGCCGTCCCCGGTGGCGTCGCGCATCGAGAGCGGCACGAAACCGAGCTCGGAGAGCCCGACGACGCTCGCGACGGCGTCCGTCTCGACATCCCCGGTCCACGCCGAGGAGTCGGGCAGCACGAACACGGCCCCGGGCGCGTGGAAGGGCGAGCCGAGCACGGTGTCGTCGAGCCCGTCGCCGGTCACGTCCCCGACGACCGAGAGGTTGTCGATCGACCCGATGCGCCCGTCGGCGACGTTGCCGTCCTCGGTCACCGACGGGAGCGCGTTCACGTCCACCACCCCGGCCCAGCCGGGCGCGGCGCCGGTCTCCCCCGTGTCCTTGCCGGTGTCGCCGGGGCCGGTGTCGCCGGGGCCGGTGTCGCCGAGGCCGGTGTCCGTGTCGCCGCCGGTGTCCGCGGTCTCGCCGGTGTCCGTGTCGGGCCCGCCGGTCTCGCGGTCCGCGGTGTCCGTGTCCGCAGTGTCGCCGGTGTCGGGGCCCGTGTCCGCGGTGTCGCCGTCGTCGGTGTCGCGCGTGTCGTCGGTGTCCGCGCCCGCGTCGGCGGTGTCCGCCGCCTCGTCCCCGGGCCCGTCGCAGCCCGCCACGATCAGCGCGGACGCGAGCCACACGGCGGGGCGGGACCACGATCGGATCGACGGCATCGAAACCTCTGGCCCGTCATGTTAGTCCGACCGCCCTCTCGGAGAGTGTGATGAACATCGTAGGAATGAACATCCTCGTGACCGGCGGCGCGAGCGGCATGGGGAAGCACTTCGTCCTGGCCCTCGCCGGCGCGGGCGCCAACGTCGCCTTCTGTGACGTGAACGCCGACGGCATCGCCGCCACCGAGGCCGACGCGAAGGGCCTGCCCGGCAAGGTCGTCGGTTTCGTCGCCAACGTGGCCGACGAGGCCCAGGTGGTCGACCTCATCGCGAAGTCCTCCGCGGCGCTCGGGAGCCTGAACGGCCTCGTGAACAACGCCGGCATCTTCCGCGACGGGCTGCTCGTGAAGCCGGACAAGGAGAGCGGCGAGATCAAGAAGATGTCGCTCAAGGCCTGGCAGCAGGTCATCGACGTCGACCTCACCGGCCCCTTCCTGCTGACCCGCGAGTTCGCGGCGCACGTCATCCAGAACAAGGTGGCGTCCTCCGTCGTGATCAACATCTCGTCGATCGCGCGCCACGGGAACCCCGGCCAGACCAACTACTCCGCCGCCAAGGCCGGCCTCATCGCGGACACGAAGCTGTGGGCCAACGAGCTCGCGCGCTACGGCATCCGCACCGGCGCCATCGCCCCGGGCTTCATCGACACCCCGATCCTCCAGGGCATGCGCCCCGAGGTGCTCGAGGGCATGCTCAAGCCCGTCCCGCTGCGCCGCGTGGGCAAGCCCGAGGAGATCTTCACCGCGGTGAAGTTCATCATCGAGTGCGACTACTTCACCGGCCGCTGCATCGACGTCGACGGCGGCCTCACGCTCTGATCGATCCGGGCGCGTCCCCCGCCGAAGACGGCGGGGGTCGGGCCCCTCCGGGCTCGCGCTCCGCGCTCGGTTGGCGCGAGCCCGGTCGGCCGGTCGCTGACGCGCCCGGCCGCCCGGGCGGCGCCGAACCGCGCGGTCGCTCCGCGCCCGCGCGCCCGCCGGGCCCCTCGCGCGGCGACCCGATGGTTTCTTGACAACCGCGCGGAGGCCGCCCCCCGGCTCGGGCGCCTGGGCCCCCTACTGCGGCCCCTTCGTCCCCAGCTCGGCGGCCTTCTCGGCCGCGGCCGCGGCTTCTTCCGCCGCCCGCTCCTGCGCCTTGCCGATGGCCTTCTCGACGCGGCGCAACGCGCGGCTCGCCGGCGCCTCGGTGCGGAGCCGCTCGACGACCTGCCGGGCCTGCTCGATCCGGCCCTGCCCCGCGTAGCCCTCGCCGAGGAGCCCGAGCGCCTCGACGCGGTCCGGGCTCGTCGGGTAGTCCCGCAGCATCGGCTCGATCCGGCCGACCACGCTCGTCCACGCCTCGCGACGCGCGTAGAAACGCGCCACGAGGAGCTCCTTGCGCGCGAGGCGGTTCCGCGCCTCGCTCAGCCCCTTGTCGACCTCGTCCCGCCACTCGCTCTCGGGGAAGCGCGGCCCGAAGCCGGTCCACTCGTCCACGGCCTCGCGCGTGGCCGTCTGGTCGCGCGCGGCGACGACCGGCGCCTTCTTGAAGAGCGTGAGCCCGAGCTGGTACACGACGTAGTCGAGATCGCGATAACGCGGGTGCGCCCGCTGGAACTCGTCGTAGGCGAGGCGCGCGGCGTCGTACTCGGCCTTCTTGAAGTGCACGTCGGCGATCGCGAGCTCGGCCTTGAGCGCGTACGGATCGTCCCGGTAGTACGTGCGGACCCGGTTGAGCTGCTCCAACGCCTTGGTGTAGGAGCCGTTCTTCAGGTAGCGGAGCCCCAGCTCGTACGCCTGCTGGGCCGTCATGCGGGGGCGCTCCGCTCGCGCCTCGGGCACGGACAGGGCGAAGATCCAGAGAAAAGCCAGGAAGAGCCGCTTCACGGGCCGGTCCTATCCCGGCTGGCGTGATAGGGCGAGCCGCCCAGGAGGACCTCATGCCCAGCCAGACCCCGATCTCCTTCAGCACCTTCGTGATCTCGCTCGCGAGCTCGGGCCTCACCCACCTCGGTGTCCGGGAGCCGGGCGCGCCCGAGCGCGCCGTCGACCTCACGCTCGCGAAGCAGACGCTCGATCTCCTGGGGATCCTGGCCGAGAAGACCAAGGGCAACCTGGATGTCGACGAGCAGCACCTCCTCGACGCGGTGCGCCAGGACCTCACGCAGCGCTATACGGACGCCGCGGGGAAGGCGAGTTGACGTGGCGTGGCGCGGCCGTGTAGGCTTCGCGCCGCCGCCACGTTGCCTGACATCGAAGGAGACTCCCCCATGCATCGTTCTTTGCTCACCCTCCCGCTCCTCTTCCTCATCGGCTGCCCGGCCGAGGACAAGACCGCCGACGGCGAGACCGGTGACACCGACGGCCCCAGCTGCGAGGTCATCGTCGACTCGACGATCCCCTCCTCGGGCGCCGTCGACGCCGACTACCGCGCCGCGATCGAGTTCCACCTCTCGGATCCGGACCCGACCGCGATCGCGACCTCCACCGGCATCTCCGGCACGAGCACGCTCGCGGACGACAACGAGACGGTCATCTTCACGCCGGACGCGCCGCTCTCCGCGAGCACGTCCTACACCGTCACGCTCGACTACTGCGGCGGCACGGTCGACCTCGCCTTCACCACCTCCGAGGTGGGCGGCCCGCTCAACGACGCGAACGCGCTGGTCGGCAAGACCTACGCCCTCGCCCTCGGCGACGCGCGCATCGTCGAGCCGGACGGCATCGGCTCGGTGCTCTCGTCCTACCTCACGCAGGACATCCTCATCGGCGTCGACACCGTGAGCGCCACCGAGGTCCAGATGATCGGCGCGATCGGCAAGGAGGACGCGAGCCCGCCCGCGCAGGACTGGTGCGACCCGACGATCGACTTCCCGGTCGCCGACTTCAGCGAGCAGCCGTACTTCCAGATCGGCCCGCAGAACACCACCCTCTCGGTCGCCGGCTACAGCATCGAGATCGGCAACCTCGAGATCACCGGCACCTTCGCGCCGGACGGCACGTACTTCGCGGGTGGCACGCTCTCGGGCACCATCGACACCCGCCCGCTCGCCCCGCTCCTCGACGACAGCGGCGACGAGGGCGCGATCTGCGACCTCGCGGTGAGCTTCGGCGCCACCTGCACCGCCTGCCCCGCGGACGGCGAGCCCTACTGCCTCACGCTCGTGGCGGACCAGATCACGGCCGAGGAGGTCTCGGGCCTCACGCTCGTCGAGGTGGTCGGCAACGACTGCCCCGACTGCGAGACGACCCCGCCCGCCGAGGACGCGGTCTGCGCGGAGTAGCCCTCCCCGCGTGACGTGAGAGCCAGGGGAGACCCTGGCTCTCCGTGCTTTTGGGGGCTATGGGCGCCCGCGGTCGGCGCCCGTGCCCCCGGACGCCCCCCTGGCGGATGGCCGCCTTCCTCCTCCATACTACCCGTGAACCCGAGCACACCCATGCGCCTCTGCCTCCTCTCCGCCCTCGCGGCCGCGCTCGCGACCGGCTGCGCCGACACCACCAAGATCCCCAGCGACACGGGCCCCGTCGGGCACGACTCGGGGGAGGGCGACACCGAGTCGGACGCCGACACCGACGCGGACACCGACAGCGACACGGACGCGGACACCGACAGCGACACGGACGCGGACACCGACAGCGACACGGACGCCGACACGGAGCCCGTGAGCGAGGACCTCACGGGGCGCACCTACGCCGTGAACATCGCGGACGCGACCATCGTGGATCCGCCCGGCATCGGCTCGCTCCTCGGCGCCTACCTCACCCAGCAGATCCTCCTCGGGGTCGAGTCGGCCACCGAGACCGAGCTCGAGATCCTCGGCGCGCTCTCCGTCGAGGACACGACCACGCAGGACTACTGCCTCGCGACGATCGACTTCCCGACCGCCGACTTCAGCGGCAACCCCGACTTCGCCATCGGGCCGACCGACCTGACGATGGCCGTGTCCGGCTACACGCTCACCATCTCGCAGTTCGAGGTGAGCGGCACGTTCGCCTCCGACGGCACCTACTTCGACGACGGCGTGGTCGCCGGCAGCATCGACACCCGCCCGCTCGACCCGCTGATCGGCGGCGGCGAGGGCGCCATCTGCGACCTCGTGGGGAGCTTCGGCGCGAGCTGCTCGGCCTGCCCCGGGGACGGCGAGTTCTTCTGCCTCGGGCTCCGCGCGGAGGACGTGTACGGTGAGGAGGTCTCCGGGGCGCTCGTGCCGGTGGCCGGGACCAACTGCGAGGCGTGCGAGGACGGCCCCCCGGCGCCCGACGCCGTGTGCGAGGGCTGAGATGCGCCTCGCCACCCTGCTCTTCCTCGTCGCCTGCGCGCCCGACCCCAAGTCGGACAGCACCGACGATCCCGTCGGCAGCGACGGGGACGCCGACACCGACGCCGACTCGGACAGCGACACCGACGCCGACACGGACGCCGACACCGACACCGACCCCGCGTGCACCGCCACGGTCACGTCGATCGAGCCCGCCGACGGCGCGCTCGACGTGGAGCTCGACACCCCGGTGGTCGCGAGCTTCTCGGAGGCCGTGACCGCCGCGGACATCGAGGTGAACGGCGTCGCGGGCACCCTGACCCTCGCGGACGACGGCACCTACGCCACGTTCGTGCCCGACGGCGGCTTCGCCTACGGCACGACCTACGACGCCACTGCCACCGTGTGCGATTCGTCGCTCACGGCCGCGTTCACCACGGTGGGCGAGGAGCTCCCGGTCGACCTGACCGAGCGCACCTACGACGTGGAGCTCGACGGGAGCGACCTCACCTGGGTGAAGCCGAACGTGGGCGAGCTGCTCGCCGGCGAGCTGCAGACGAACAGCATCCTGTTCATGGTGCAGAGCGCCGACACCGCGCAGATCGACCTCGTCGGGGCCGCCGGCTACGAGTTCCGCGGGGCCACCGCGCAGTACCCCTGCACCGTCGCCATCGACTTCGCGGCCGCGCCCTTCACGGCGCACCCCTTCTTCTCCGCGGGCCCGCTCGACGCCGAGATGGAGGCGAACGACATCGCGTTCGACATCTACGACCTCGCCGTCGAAGGCACGTTCTCCGACGACGCGACCGAGGCGACGGACGTGACCGTGACGGGGCTGCTCGACACGCGCCCGCTCGCGGAGGGCCTGGGGCTCGACATCTGCTCGCTCGCGGTCAGCTTCGGCGACACCTGCGTGGCGTGCCCGGACGCGGAGCCCTACTGCCTCGAGCTCCACGTCGAGGACGCGAGCTCGCCCTGGCGGGAGGGGCTCTGGATCGACGTCGACCAGGACCCGTCGACCGACCCGCACTGCGGGTAGGCCGCGCCGGGCCGGCTACCTCCGGGCGGCCGGCCCCATCGGCGTGAGCGTGAGCGGCGGGACGACGAGCCCCGCCGCTTCGCACACGGCCAGGAAGTCGGCCGGCGGGGGCGCCGAGAACGCGAGCGCGCGCCCGTCGCGCGGGTGGCGGAAGCCCAGGTGCCAGGCGTGCAGGAGCGGGTGGTCGAGCGCCTCGACCCGCGCGCGGATGGTCGCAGGCGGCACGCGATCGCGCCGGCCGTAGAGGGTGTCCCCGACGACGGGGTGCCCCGCCTCGGAGAGGTGCACGCGCACCTGGTGCGTGCGCCCCGTCTCGAGCCGGCACTCGACGAGCGAGAGCCGATCGGCGCGGGCGCGCACCCGCCAGTGGGTGATGGCGAGCCGGCCGGCACGGCGCTCGGGCGTCGGCGCCTCCTCGGGCTCCTCCTCGTCGCCCCAACGCTCGGGCTCGGGGAGCGCCTCGTCGGGCACCTCCTCGGGCACCGACGCGATGCGGAGCCGGTCCTTGGGGTCGCGCGCGAGGTAGGAGCGGAAGGTCCCGCCGTCGAACAGCGGCACGCGGTGCACCACGGCGAGGTAGCGCCGCTCGAGGTCGTGGGCGGCGAAGAGCGCGGAGAGCGCGCGGTGCGTCACGTCGTTGCGCGCGACGACCATCACGCCGCTCGTGCCGGCGTCGAGGCGGTGGACGATGCCGGGGCGCTCGACGCCGCCGATGGTGGAGAGCGAGCCCGCGCGGCCGAGGAGCGCGTGGACGAGCGTGCCCGTGCCGTGCCCCGCCGAGGGGTGCACCACCATGCCGGCGGGCTTCACCACGACGAGGAGGTCCTCGTCCTCGTGGAGCACCTCGAGCGGGATGTCCTCCCCGACGACCTGGGAAGGCGTGGCGTCCGGCACGTCGACCACCACGACCTGCCCCGCGGCGGGCCGGACGGAGGCGCGCGCGGGCGCCCCGTCGATCGTGACGCGGCCCTCCGCGATCAGCGCCTGGATGCGGGCGCGCGAGAGCTCCGGGAAGGCGTCCGCCAGCGCGCGGTCGAGCCGCGGCGCGCCTGGGGCGGCGGTCCAGGTCTTGCGCTCAGCCACGGGCGCGGAAGAAGCGGGACATGAAGCCCTCGACGAACTCGTCCACCTCGGGGCCGGGCGGGATGGCCTCGAGCGACCGGACGACCATCTTGAGGTAGCCGCGGACGAAGGTGGCGCCCGGCAGGTCGGTGTAGGCGTCGCGCTCCAGCGCGTCGAGGAAGCGCAGGGAGATGCGGGTGGTCGCCGAGAGCTGCGGGAGCGTGGTGCGCCGCATCTCGCGCGCGGCGCGGAGGAAAGCCCCGGTGGGCCCGTACTGGTCGAGCAGGCGCGCGAGGTCCTCGGCGGCCACGTTGCGGTCGATGGAGAGCCCGGACGCCGCGGGGGCGCGCGCTTCGGGCTTCTTCGCGGGGCCGGGGGCGTTGCTGGGCGCCGGGAACGTGAGCGGCGGTGGCGTCGGGCCGCCGCGGCTCGGGTTCGGCACGGCGACGGTGGCCTCGCCGGCGGCCGGCCGGGGGTCGGGCTCGGCGACGCGCGGCTCCACGCGGAGCTCGACGGGGCGCGACTCCGCGGCGGGCTCGACGCGCGGCTCCGGCCGGAGCTCGACGCGGCTGTCGGTGCGCTCGACCGCGCGCTCGTGGCGCTCGACCCGCCGCACGCCGGAGACCTCGCTCTCGACGGGGGTGGGGTCGGAGACGGGCTCGCCGACCTTCAGGTCGGTGAGGGTGCGGAGGACGTGCAGCGCGGCCGCCGCGGCGGGATCGATCATCGAGGGGCCGGCCTGGCTCCAGAGCTCCTCGGGATCGGCCGGGAGCGCGCCCCGGGAGAGCTCCCGGAAGCGGTCGTACCGGCGCCGCCGGAGCGGGTCGGACAAGACCGACCAGGCCTCCGCGAGCGCGGCGCGCCGGGCCTCGATGGCGGCCACGTCCTGCTGGCGCGCCTCGGCGGCGCGGAGCTTGCGGACCACCTGCGCCACCTGCTCCTGGTACGCGACGCGCACCACGTCGGCCGGGGCGTCCGGGGCGACCTGGAGGAGCTCGTAGAATCCGATCGGCATCGGCCGCGCCCTAACCCGGCGCGCCGCGTTCGGGCCGCACGGCCGCGATCACCGCGCCGATCAGCGCGTCGTCCTCGCCCGCGAGCACGGTGCGGGGGTCGAGCCGCAGCGCCCCGTCGGCCACGCGCGCGACCACCGCGGGCTCGCCGGCCCGGAGCCGGGCCGCCACCCCGTCGACCTCGGGGAGCACGAGCGCCACGACCCAGGTGGGAAGCCCCTCCCCGGGGAGCGACCCGCCGCCCGAGAAGCCCTGGTCGGCGCGGACGTCCGCCGGGATCGCCGCGGCGCGGAGCCGGGCCGCCCAGGCGTCGGCGCGCAGGCGCAGCGCGCGGGGGTCGGCCTGCAAGAGCTCGACGGCCGGCGGGAGCTCGCCCGCGAGGTAGCCGCGGAGCGTCGCTTCCAGCGCGGTGAGCACGAGGCGATCGAGGCGGAGCGCGCGGTACAGCGGGTGCCGGCGCATCGCCTCGACGAGCGGCGCCTTCCCCACGGCCAGGCCTGCCTGCGGGCCGCCGAGGAGCTTGTCGCCGGAGAAGCAGGCCACGTCGACGCCGTCGGCGAGCACCTCCGCCACCGTCGGCTCGCCGAGCCCCGCCACGAGCGCGCCCGCGCCGAGATCCTCGAGGAAGAGGACGCCGCGTTCCCGCGCCAGCGCCGCCAGCTCGGCCCGCGCCGGCGCCTCCGTGAAGCCCACGATCTTGAAGTTCGACGGGTGCACGCGGAGGATGGCCGCCGTCTGCGGGCCGATCGCGGCGGCGTAGTCGCGCGCGCGTGTGCGGTTCGTGGTCCCGACCTCGACGAGCCGCGCCCCGCCGGCCGTGACCACGTCGGGCACCCGGAAGGACCCGCCGATCTCGACGAGCTCGCCGCGCGAGACCACGACCTCGCGCCCCGCCGCGAGCGCCGTGAGCATCAGCAGCACCGCCGCCGCGCCGTTGTTCACCGCGACGGCGGCCTCCGCGCCGGCCAGCGCCCGGAGCGGCGCCTGGATCCCGCCGAGCCGCTCGCCGCGGCGGCCGGTCTCCAGGTCGAGCTCGACGTTGGCGTAGCCGTGCGCGATGTCGGCGACGGCCGCGGCCGCCCGCGCGGAGAGCGGCGCCCGGCCGAGGTTCGTGTGGAGCACGATGCCCGTCGCGTTGATCACCCGCCGCAGGCGCAGGCGCTCCTCCCCCGCCACGCGCGCGCGCACGGCCGCGCTCCAGTCCACGGGCGCCTCGGCGCCGCCGCGCACCTCGGCCACGAGCGCCCGGGCGGCCCGGGTCGCGGCCACGCGCGGCAGGTCCGGCACCTCGCGGAGCAGGCGGTCGACGGAGGGCAGGGCGCGCCGGGGATCCATCGCGCGACCATACCGCGTCCCGACGGTCGGCGGGGGGGTCCGGCCGGTGCGCGCGGCCGTCCTGCCCGCCGCGCTCCACCGCTCCCGCGCCCCGCCGCCCGGGTGCCCCGCGGAGTACGATGGCGCCGTGAACATCCTCCTCTACGCGCTGGCGACGATCACCGCGGGGGCCCTCGCCGTGCGCGTCCCCCTGGGTGACCGCGGCGATCCCGTGCGCCGCGCCTTCGCCGCGTTCTCGTCGGTGCTCGCGGTCACCTACTTCGGGTTCACGCTCTACCTGTTGCCCGGGCTCTCGGCGTTCAAGTACCTGCACGCCGCGGCGGGGGCGTTCCTGCCGCTCACGCTGCTCGCGTTCATCGAGCACTTCTTCGCCAAGCCCGGCTCCGTGCGCGACCCCCGCGGGCGCACCCTGAACGTCGCGACGCCGCTGCTCACCGCCGCGTTCGTCGCGATCGACGCCATCTTCTACCGCTCCACCCCGCGCGCGTCGGTCGCCGAGGTGGTCTTCGCCGTCTACGTCTTCGGCGCCTTCCTCGTGCCGCTGCACCGGTTGTGGCAGCTCCACGAGTCGACCGAGCACCGCGTCGAGCGCGCCCGCATCCGCTACCTCCTGGCGCTGGCGGGGCTCGCGGTGGCCTTCTCCGCCGTGGAGGCGGTCGCCCGCTCGATCGGCGGCGGCCCGGGCGCCGACGTGTCCCTCTGGGCGTTCCCGGCCGTCGTCCAGGGCGCCTTCCCGCCGCTCGGCGCCATCTTCGCCAGCATCTTCGTCTACTTCCTCTACCAGATCATCACGGTCTACCGGCTGCTCGACCTCGCCGAGATGTTCGCGCGCATGACCGCGGTCTCGGTGGCCGGGAGCCTGCTCGTCGCCATCGACGCGCTCTCGGCGGCCTCCTTGCTCGGCGACTACCCGGTGCACGGCACGTTCCAGGTCTTCCTCGCGAGCTGCCTCTTCCTGCTCGCCTACGATCCGCTCCGGAAGCAGCTCGAGACCTGGGCCGGGCGCGTGTTCAACAGCCGCGGGCAGCTCTTGCAGGAGACGCTGCGCGACCTCGACGCCGCCCTGGTGCGCACGCTCTCCATCGACGGCCTCGCGCACGAGCTCCTCTCCCGCCTCGTCGCCTCGGGCCGCGTGCCGGTGGCGTCGGTGTACCTCTGGGACGAGGAGCGGCGGACCTACCGGCTCGTGGCCGAGCGCGGAACGCGCGAGCAGCTGCCCATCATGCAGGTGGCCCGGCACCCGTTCACCGACGGCTTCACCGCCGGCCAGCGCGCGTACAGCCGCGCCGCGATGAACCGGCAGCGCGGGCGGCGCGGCGCCGACGAGGCGACCGAGGTGCGCCGCCGCCTGCTCGAGGCGATGAACGCCGACGTGGCGGTCCCGTTCATGTCGGGCGACGTCGTCATCGGCTGGCTCGCGCTCAAGGACGAGGAGGAGATCGAGTCGTTCACGAACGAGGACGTCGCCCGCCTCGCGCAGACCGCCGCGCGCGCGAGCGTCATCCTCGAGAACCTGCACGGCATCGAGCGGCTCAAGGAGGAGCACCGCCTCGCCGCCCTCGGCACGATGGCCGCCGGCCTCGCGCACGAGATCCGGAACCCGCTCGCCGGCATCAAGGGCGCCGCCCAGTACCTCCAGGCCGGTCGCGAGGGCCCGGACGCCGAGATGGTCCGCATCATCGTGGACGAGGTGGACCGCCTCAACCAGGTGGTGAGCCAGTTCCTCGACTACGCGCGCCCGATGCAGATCCACCTCGAGGAGACCGACATCGCCTCGCTCGTGGGCAACGTGGTCGGGCTCGTGGACGCGCAGGGGCTCCCGCCGTCGGTGCAGCTCGTCGAGGACCACGCGCTGGTGCAGCCGCCGCTCCCCGTCGACGCGCCCAAGCTCAAGCAGGTTCTCCTGAACCTCTGCCAGAACGCCCTGCAGGCGATGAAGCACGGCGGCACGCTCACGGTACGCACGCGGCTGGGAAGGCTCCGCGACCCCAAGGCGAAGGACGCCCCCGCCATCGAGATCGCCGTCGAGGACACCGGCGTCGGCATCACCCCCGAGGACCTCGACAAGCTCTTCGTCCCCTTCTTCACCACCCGCCACGACGGCACGGGGCTCGGCCTCGCGATCTCGCGGCGCATCGTCCAGGCCCACGGCGGCGAGCTCGACGTGTCGAGCGCCGTCGGGAAGGGCTCGACGTTCACCGTGCGCGTGCCGCTCCAGGCGGCGGCCGACGAGCAGCGGAGCCTCGCGGCGGGCTGAGGCGGCGAGCGCTACCGCGGCCGGTTCAGGTTGGTCACCGGCCCCACGTCGAGCTCCGGCAACCCCGCGACGAAGGCGCGCACGGACGCGCCGCTCGTGGCGAACGCGACCGCGCGGTCCCGGAGCCGGGCCGGGTACACCCCGAGGAGCGGCTGCCCGGCGGCGACGGCGCGCGCGTCGAGCAGCGCGCGGACCTGCTCCACGGTCACGTCCACCACGTCGCAGGGGCTCACGAACACGTCGTCCCCCTCCCCCAGCGCGGCGGCCACGCCCCAGAGCGGGTGGCGGGGCCCCTCGGGCTCGAGCACCTCGGGGAGCCCGAGGGGGCGCGGCTCCCGGGACACGAGCCACGGCTCCAGCCCCGCGCCGCGCAGCACGTCGGCGATGCGGAGCGCGAGCGCCCGCCCGTCGACGGGGTGCAGCGCCTTGTCCGCGCCGAAGCGGCGGGAGAGGCCGCCCGCGAGGATGAAGCCGCGCACTACCAGCGGTACTCCGGCGCCGCCCCCGCGAGGAAGCCCGGGTCGAACACCTGCACGGCCACCCGGCCGGCGATCTCCGTGGCGTCCCCGGGGATCAGCGCGAAGCCGTGCGCGTCGGCCATCGACAGGACGCCCGCGCTCCCCTGGTGACCGGCCACCTCCCCGCGGATCGCGCTCCCCTCGCGGAAGAGCCGAACGCGGATGAACTCCGGCCGTCCCGGCTTGCGCCGCGTCCGCCCGACGAGCTCCGCGTCCACGACGGGCAGGAAGGGGCGCGGATCGCCGAGCATCTTCCGGAGGAGCGGCCGGACGAACTGGTAGAAGTTGACCATGCAGCTCACCGGGTTGCCCGGGAGCCCGAACACCGGCCGTCCGCCGATCGCCCCGAACGCGAGCGGCTTCCCCGGCTTCATCGCGACGCGCCAGAAGTCCATGGCCACCCCGAGGTCCGCGAGCACCCCCTTCACGTGATCGTAGTCGCCGACGCTCACCCCGCCCGTGGAGAGCACCACGTCGCACCGCAGGGCCGATCGGAAGGCGTCGGCGATCGCCCGGGGATCGTCCGGGGCGTTGCCGAGATCGACCGGCTCGCCGCCGGCCTCGCGCACGAGCGCCGCGAGCGCGTGCCCGTTGCTCGAGTGGATCTGGCCGGGGCCGAGCGGGAAGCCCGGCTCGACCACCTCGTCGCCCGTCGAGAGGATCGCCACGCGGGGGCGCACGTACACGCGCACCGACGGCACGCCGATCGCCGCGCACACGCCGACCGCGCCCGAGCTCAGCACCTTGCCGGCCTCGAGCACGGCGGCCCCGCGGGGGACCTCGCTCCCGCGCGGCCGCAGGTGCTGGCCGGGGCTCGCCCCCACCCGGATGCGCACGCGCTCGGCGCCCGCGTCCTCCGTGTCCTCGACCATCACGACACAGTCGGCGCCCTCGGGCACCGGCGCCCCCGTCATGATGCGCGTCGCCGTCCCGGGGGCGACCACGAGCCGCGGCACCCCGCCGGCCGCGACCGTCTCGAGCACGCGGAGCTCGCCGGGCACGTCCGCGGCGCGCACCGCGAAGCCGTCCATCGCGGAGGCCGTCCACGGCGGGAGCTCGCCGGGCGCGTGCACCGTCTCCGCGAGCACGCGGCCGTGGGCCTCGCGGAGCCCGACGCGCTCGACGCCGATTTGGGGGACACAGGCCAGGACGCGCGCGAGCGCTTCTTCGACGGTGAGCATGGGGGCGGCTTATCCGCCCCGGTCAGCTCTTGATCTTCAACTTCTGGCCCACGTAGATCGTCGAGCCCTTCAGCCCGTTCCAGGACTTCAGCTCGGTGACGGAGCAGTCGTAGCGGTCGGCGATGCTGCTGAGCGTGTCGCCGCGGCGCACGGTGTACGTCGTCGTCTTGCCCGACGAGCTCGACGACTTCGCGCTCCCCGCGCTCGAGGAGGACGACGACGCGGCCTTCGCCTCGGTCGCCCCCGACGAGGACGCCGGCTTCACGATCAGCTTCTGGCCCGCGAGGATCGTGGTGCCCTTGATCTTGTTCCAGGCCTGGAGCTGGGAGACGGTCGCGCCGTACTTCGACGCGATGCCGGAGAGCGTGTCGCCGCTCTTCACCGTGTGGGTGACGGCCGGCGTCGACTTCGCCGAGGCCCCGCTCGTCTTGGTGCCCTCCGCCTTCGCCGTCGACGACGCCGCCGCCTTCGTCTCGGTCTTCTCGACCTTCTCCGTCTTCGGCTCGCTCTTCGCCTCGGCCGCGTCGACCGCCGCCACCGCCTTGCCCGACATCGGCACCACGAGCTCCATGCCGACGGCGATGGAGTTCTTGTTCCGGATGCGGTTCACCTTGGCGAGCTCCTCCGAGCTCACGCCGTACTTCTTCGCGATGCTGCCGAGGCTCTCGCCGCGCTTGACCGTGTGGCGCTGGAGCGTCAGCCGCTCCTCGGGGGGCACCTTCGCGAAGGCCTCCTTGAACGCCACGGCCTTGCCCGACGTGATGCGCACCCGCTGCATCGCGGGCTCGGGCGGCAACGCGAAGCGGCGCAGCGCGGGGTTGAGCGCCAGGAAGGCGTCCTCGCTCATGCCGGCGCACTGCGCGAGGACGGCCACGCTCGTGGACGCCGGCACCTCGACGGCGTCGAACCGCCACTCCGGCATGTACCGCACGCCCACGAAGCCGTAGCGCTCGGGGTGCTTCCCGATGATCGCGGCCGCGATGATCTTCGGGACGTAGTTCTCGGTCTCGGTGTGGAGCCAGCTACCCTCGGCGATCTTCCAGAAGTTGGTGGTGCCGGCGTAGCGCGTGGCCTTCATCACGCGGCCCTGGCCGCCGTTGTAGGAGGCCCAGGAGAGCCACCAGTCCCCGCTGAACATCTTGTTGAGGTCGGAGAGGTAGCGGAGCGCGGCGTCGGTGGACTTCTCGGGGTCCCGCCGCTCGTCGACCCACCAGTCGGTGCGGAGCCCGTAGTCCCGCCCGGTGTAGGTCATGAACTGCCAGAGGCCGGCCGCCGAGGCGTAGCTCGTGGCGCCGGTGGAGAAGCCGCTCTCGATCATCGAGAGGTAGACGAGGTCCCTGGGGAGCCCGCGCGCTTCGAGCTCGCGGTGCATCATCGGGAGCCACTGCGTGGACCGCTCGAGGTAGCGCGCGTAGTACTTCCGGCCGCGACCGAGGAAATACTGCATCCACCCCTTCACCGCGTCGTTGACGACGACGGGGATGTCGAACTCCTTCGGGTCGACCTTGTCGAGGTGCAGCGGGTCGGCGTTCGTGACGCCGATCGGGTCGAGGTAGAACTCGATGGGCGGCGTGGCCCCGACCTGGCCGACGGTGCCCAGCTCGGCGGTGCGCTCCTCGACGAGCTCGCGCGTGGCCGCCACGACCTCGGGGCTCGGGGGCGTGCCGTCCGCCGACTCGATGAAGTTCCAGATGGACTCCTCGGGCTCGACGGCCGGCGCATCGGCGTCGATCGCCGGTTCCTGGGCGAGGCTCAGGGGGAGGAGCCCACGGAGGAGGAGGGGGAGCAGGGAGGGCATGCAGGCGGGAGCGCCAGGATAACAGTCCGGCCGCATGTCCTCCATCATCGTGGCGACGGCCCGCGAGGTCGTCCGGCAGTCCGTGACCCTGCCGCTGGCTCGGGAGGGCCTGCCGGTCGCGTCCGCGTCCGACTGGGACGCCGCCTGCCGCGCCGCCTGCGCGCCCACGACGCGCCTCCTCCTGGTCGACCCGGAGCTGCCCGGGCTGCGTGCGGACGTGCTCGCGGCGCTGGTCGGCACGCTCACCCACCAGCCCGTCGTGCGTGTCCTCGGCGGTCCCCTCCCCCCGCTCGCGCGCGTGCCGACCACCGAGCGCGCCGTGCTCCGGCTCGCGCGCCAGCACGCGGGCAGACACGCCGTCGACGTCGCGGAGCGCCGCCTGCTCGGCCTCCACGGCCTCGGGCCGAGCCCGCTCGAGCGGCTCGCCCAGCTCGCGGCGTCGGGGCTCCCGGTGCTCGTCCACGGCGAGCGCGGCACGGGCAAGGAGCGCGTCGCCCGCGTGCTCCACCGCCTCTGCGCGCTCCCGGGCGCCTTCGTGACCGTCGGCGCGGCCGAGGCCTGGGTCCCGGACGGATCGGCGGGGACGGTCTACCTGGAGTCCGCCCACCGTCGCGACGACCTCCGCGCCGTCGTAGGCGCCGCGCGCGCGGCGGGCTGGCGCGTCATCGGCGGCACCCGCCTCGAGGAGCCGGCGCCGGGCATCAAGTGGGACCGCCTCGCCATCGCACCGCTCCGCGAGCGCCCCGACGACCTCCGCGGCCTCGCGACGTACTGGCTCGAGGAGCACACGCGGCGGATGGGCCTGCCCCGGCGCGGCTTCGACCGCGGCATGTGGGCGCTGCTCCACGCGCACCGCTGGCCCGGAAACCATCGTGAGCTGGAGATGTTCGTCGTCGCCGCCCTCGGCCGCGTCGACGAGCCCGTCCTCCGCGGCGCCACCCTCCCCGAAGACCTCCGCGCCCTCCTCCTCCCGACGGCCGAGGCGGAGCGCGAGGCCGAGAGCTTCGAGGAGATGGCCCGCGTGCGCCTCCTCCCCGTCGTCCGCGCCTACGCGCCCGGCCCCGGCGAGACGCTGCACGGGCTCGTCGTGAAGAGCGCCGAGCGCGCCCTCATCCAGCTCGTCCTCGCGCGCACGCAGGGCAACCGGAAGGCCGCGGCCGCGCTGCTCGGCCTCGCACGCAACACGCTCCAGGCGCGCATCGAGGACCTCGGGCTGGGGGCCAAGGCGCGGGCGGAGTAGCCCGGCTCTTGGGGCGGGGGGCCTCATCGGCCCCCCGCAACGCCCCCGCCCTTTCGTGGTGGCGGGCGGTCCCCCTACTCCCCCGACCCGTAGAACAACCACGCGGTGCCGGCGCGGTTCACACCGGCGGGGTCCGCGTCGGTCAGCCCGTAGACGAAGTCGTCGTAGCCGTCAGCGTCGATGTCGCCGCCGCCGGAGAGCGAGGAGGCCGAGTTGGACGAGAAGCTGCCGCCGTCGCCGGACGCGCCGTACCAGAGGCCGTCGCAGCGCTCGGAGACGGTCCCCGACACCAGCGGGCCGTACACGAGGCAGAGGCCGCCCGTGCCGGAGGAGCCGCCGCCGTCGTAGCCGTGGACCGCGAAGAGCAGGTCGACCGCGAGGTCGCCGTTCACGTCGCCGGCGACGGACACGTCGGTGCCGGTGTAGTCGTACGCGGTCACGCCGGTCACGATCACGTCGGCGGAAGACGCGCTCACGGTGCCGGAGGGTGCGGTCGTGAACACGTAGACCGCGCCGCTGTTCGTGCCCGCCGCGTCGACGTAGGGCGCGCCCACCGCGAAGTCGTCGCCACCGTCGCCGTCGACGTCGCCCAGGCCCGCGAGCGACCAGCCGAAGGCGTCCTGTACGGCCGCGCCGTTCACGGCCGCGTCGGCCGTGGAGGGATCGAGCGCCGTGGACGAAGGCGGCCCGTACACGAGCCACACGCTGCCCTCGGCGACGCTGGTCACGGAGTTGTCGGGCGCGCCGACGAGGAAGTCGGCGTAGCCGTCACCGTCCACGTCCCCCGCGCCGGCCACCGACCTGCCCGTGCCCTGGTCTTCGTAGTTGCCGGAGAAGAACACGTCCGCGGCGCTGAACGTCTCGCTGGCGGTGGTCCCGCCGCCGTACCAGAGGCCGGCGCCGCCGGACTCCGTCGCACCCGGCGCGTCGTACTGCGTCGCGCCCACCAGCACGTCGTCGAGGCCGTCGCCGTTCACGTCCCCGGCGCCGGCCACCGAGTAGCCGACATAGTCGGCGGCCACGCTGCCGTTGAACGCCGTGGTGACGCCCGCCGTCGGGGAGATCGAGCCCGTGGAGATCGGCCCGCTCACGAGGTAGGCCGCGCCCGCGTCGGTGGCCGAGCCGTTCACGAGGTGCGCGCCGACCATGAGGTCGTCGTCGCCGTCGCCGTCCACGTCGCCCGCGACCGCGAGCGCGGTGCCCGCGTTGTCGCCGGAGGACTTCGCGCCGGTGAGCGTGGCGTCCGCGGTGGCGAGCGTGGCGCCGCTCGAGATCGGTCCGTAGAACACGTACATCCGGCCCATGTTCTGGAGCGAGCCCGACGTGTCGTAGCCGTTGCTCCCGACGATGAGGTCGGCGTTGCCGTCGCCGTCGAAGTCGCCGATCAGCGTGGAGGTGCCGACGTAGTCGGTCGACGTTGTCCCGTTCAGGACGAGGTCGGCGGAGGTCGCGAGCGCGTCGGTGCCCGAGGGCGCGCAGTCGGAGGCGTCGCCGGAGCAGTTCTCGTCGATGCCGTTCTCGCAGATCTCGGTCGCGGCGGGGCTCACGCCGTTGTCAGTGTCGTCGCAGTCCTGGTCGTCCGCGACGAACATCTCCGGGGCCTCGCAGGCGATCTCGACGTCGTCGGGGTCGCCGTAGCCGTCCTCGTCCGCGTCGGCGTACCAGGCCGTGCCCGCGTCGTCGTCCACGGTGCCGTCGCAGTCGTTGTCGCGGCCGTCGCAAAGCTCCGGGGCGCCCGGGTAGTCGTCGGCCTGGCTCGTCTCGCAGTCGCCGTCGACCGCGGCGTAGCCGGCAGGCAGGTCGCAGTACGCGCCGGACACGCTCGTGTCGCCGTACCCGTCGCCGTCGACGTCCGCGTAGAACGTCGTCCCGTCCGTCGGGTCCTCGTCGACCGTGCCGTCGCAGTCGTCGTCGACCTCGTCGCAGGTCTCGGCCGCGCCGGGGAACGCGGTCACGTCCGCGTCGTCGCAGTCGGTCGCGTCCGCGACATAGCCGCTCGGCTGCGTGCAGGACGCGGCGGTGCTCCCGGCGGCGCCGAAGCCGTCGGTGTCGGCGTCGACGTACCAGGTGAGCGCGTCGGTCGCGTCCTCGTCCGTGGTGCCGTCGCAGTCGTCGTCGGTCTCGTTGCAGGTCTCGGCGGCGCCCGGGAACACGGTGTCCGCGGCGTCGTCGCAGTCGGTCGCGTCGGCCACGTAGGTGGGCGGCGCCGCGCAGGCGGTCGCGGCCACGTCCGCGTCGCCGTAGGTGTCCCCGTCCGCGTCGGCGTACCAGCTCGCCGCGTCGACGGCGTCGGCCTCGTCGACGGTGCCGTCGCAGTCGTCGTCGGCCTCGTCGCAGTACTCGTCGGCGCCGGGGAACGTGGTGAGGTCGGCGTCGTCGCAGTCCGTCGCGTCGGCGACGTAGCCGGCGGGCTGGTCGCAGTCGCGCGTGGTGACGGCGGCGTCCCCGAACGTGTCCGTGTCGAGGTCGGCGTACCAGGTCAGGGCGTCGACCGAGTCCTCGTCGATCGTGCCGTCGCAGTCGTCGTCCACCTCGTCGCAGGTCTCGTCGGCGCCGGGGAAGGTGGCGCCGTCGGTGTCGTCGCAGTCGGTCGCGTCGGCCACGTAGGAGGCGGGCGCCTCGCACGCGACCGTGGTCGAGACGAGGTCGCCGAAGGTGTCGCCGTCGGCGTCCGCGTACCAGGTCGGCGCGTCCACGGCGGTGGCCTCGTCGACCGTGCCGTCGCAGTTGTCGTCGACCTCGTTGCAGGTCTCCACCCCGCCGGGGTTCACGTCGATGGCGAGGTCGTCGCAGTCCTCGCAGGCCG
>CAYWGD010000032.1:37141-62487 GCA_964457335.1 uncultured Enterobacteriaceae bacterium
GTCGTCGCAGTCCTCGCAGGCCGGGAAGCCGTCGCGGTCGACGTCCGTGTAGGCCACCGAGCCGTCGCAGTTGTAGTCGTTCGGGTCGGCGCAGTCGGACTCGTCGGCGTCCGGGTGGAAGAGCGCGGACGTGTCGTCGCAGTCGTCGCCGCGGTCGACGTAGCCGGCCGGCTGGTCGCAGGCGGTCGCGATGACCGTCGCGTCGCCGTAGCCGTCGGCGTCCGTGTCGGCGTACCAGGCGAGCGCGTCGATGGCGTCGTCCTCGTCCACCGTGCCGTCGCAGTCGTCGTCGAGGTCGTTGCAGGACTCGACGCCGTCGGGGTTCACCGAGAGGTTCGCGTCGTCGCACTCCTCGCAGGCGGCCCAGCCGTCGCCGTCGTCGTCGACGTAGCCGGTGGAGCCGTCGCAGTTGTAGTCGCTCGGATCGGTGCAGTCGGACTCGTCGGCGCCGGGGTGGAAGAGCGCGGACGTGTCGTCGCAGTCGTCGCCGATCGCGGCGTAGCCCTCGGGCTGTTCGCAGGCGGCCGTCGTGGTGGCGGGGTCGCCGTGGGTGTCGCCGTCGGCATCCGCGTACCAGGTGGGCGTCACGTCCTCGTCGACGAGCTCGTCGCAGTCGTTGTCGACCGCGTCGCAGATCTCGGTCGCGCCGGGGTTGATGTCGGCGTTCCCGTCGTCGCAGTCCCCCTCGGCCGCCGTGAACCCGTCCGCGTCCGCGTCCTCGCCGACGCTCGTGTCGGTGTCGGTGTCGGTGTCGGTGTCGGTGTCCGTGTCCGTGTCGGTGTCGGCGTCCCCCGAATCGAGGTCGTGCCCGCCGGTGTCGGAGGGCTTGTCGGCGTCGGGCTCGCAGGCAACCAGGCCGAGGGTCAGGAGGGCGGACGCGAAGAGGCGCATGGGGTCCCCGGAAAGGCCGGCGACCATACCTCCGACACGGCCGTTCGTCTCGTCCGTCGCGAGGATCTTCCACGACCGTCACGTTCCCGCGGCGTTCCTCGCGGGGTCAGCCGATGCCGAGCGCCCGCAGATCGAGACGGCCCTCGCGGAGCGGCGGGCAGAAGAAGTAGCTGCCGGTCACCGGGCGCGTGAAGCGGAAGAGCGCGTCCACGACGCCGTCGTCGAGGCCCACCATGCGCCGGAGCTGGGCCTCGAAGGCGTCGAGGCTCGCGCCGAAGGCGTAAAACACGAGCCCCGCGCCGCCGTCGCCGTGCCAGGGCATCGAGCGGCGGAGGACGAACGCGGGCGGCGAGAAGTCCTCCTGCGCGGTGCGCTTCACGTGCGCCGACGCGGGCGCGTCGTCGAGCTCCTCGTTGTCGGTGACGCGGCGGCCGACGCACCGATCGCGCTCGTCGGCCGCCATCGCGCCGTAGGCGTCGAAGTCGTGGACCCACCGCTGGACCGCGAGGAAGCTCCCGCCGTCCATCCCCTCCCCCCGCTCCGCGACGAGCGCGGCGGCGACGGCGTCCTCGCCGGTGGGGTTCTCGGTGCCGTCCTCGTAGCCGGTGAGGTCCCGGCCGGTGTCGTGGCGGTAGCCGTCGACCGCCTCGACCAGGGCGAACGCGGGCGCGAGCGCGGCGGTGAGCGCGCGCCCGGCGTGGAACAGCGCGCCGCGGTCCGTCCCGGCGACCCGGATCCAGAGGGCCGCCGGCGTGGACGGGACGGCGATCCCCGGGCTCGCGAGCGCCGGGAAGGGGCGCAGGCCGTCGAGCGGAGCCCCCAGCGCGCGGGCGAGCGGGTCCCCGACCCCGACCAGCACGTCGGGGCCGAGCGGGCGCTCGGCGAGCGCGGCCAGCGTGGCCGCGGGGTTCCCGGTGTGTCCGAGCCGGAAGGTCAGGAAGCGCGCGTGCGCGGGGACGTCGGCGAGGACGCCGGCCTGGGTCGACGACATGGGCGGCTACTGCTCCATCCCGGGATCGAACTCGGGGGGCATGTCGTCCATCGGAGGGCCGTCCATCGGCGGGCCGTCCATGGGGCCGTCCGGCGGGCCGTCCATCGGCCCGTCGATCGGGCCCTCGGGCGGGAAGCGGGGGCCGTCGCGCATCCCCTCGTCCCCGGGCTCGAAGCCCTCGTCCTCGAAGTCCCCCTTCTCCCGCGGCCCCTCGTCGCTGTTGAGCGGGTTGCGGGCCTCGGCCTCCTCGCGGCGCTTCCGGAGCCGCTCGCGCCGCTCCTTGATGCGCTCCTCGCGGGCCTTGCGACGCTCCTCGTCGGACAGCCCCGGATCCGCGGCGCCGCCGCCGAGCCGCGGCCCGTCGTCGCCCGCGAGGCGCGGCGGACCGTCGTCGTCCTTGTTCCCGCCCGGGCGCCGCACGCCGGCGCGGGTGAAGCGCGCGGACGGCGAGAGGATCGTGCCGCCGATGTTCATGTGGTACTTCCCGTCCTCGTCGCGCGAGCGCTTCAGGTCGGGGACGATCTGCGCGAGCTTGTCGAGGTCCTCGGGGAGCGAGAAGCTGAGCTCCAGGCGGTTGCGGCTGCGGGCGAGCTTCTTGTTGAGGACGATGTCGCCGGTGAGCTCGGCGTTCAGCGTCTCGCTCTCGAACAGCCCCTCCGTGACCTCGAGCTTGCCCTCCTTCACCTCGAAGGCCACCCCGGCCTTCGTGAAGGTGACCTCGGGCAGCGTGAAGCCCGCCACCGCGCTCTCCGGGCCGAGGCCCAGGCCCTCGAAGGAGAGCTTGAGGAAGCCGCTCGACTGCTTGACCTCGTTCTGGTCGAAGACGAGGTCGGCCTCGCCCGCGAGCACGCCGAGCAGGTTGAGCGTCATCTGGTCGGTCGCGACCGGGAGCTTCGAGAGGTCCACGTCGTCGGCGTCGAAGGAGAGCTCGACGAGCTCGGCGGACTGCGAGAACACGCCGTCGACCGCGCCCCCGTAGATCTCGGCCACGAACGCCGCCGCCTGCTTGCCCATGAGCATCGGGATCGGCGCCGCGCGCACGGCCAGCCCGTCGAGGTGCAACAGCGGGCTCCGCTCCTTGGGCGGCTCCGGGTTGTCCTTGGAGCGCCGGCCCTTCTTGACCGAGTAGAAGGTCACGTCCTCGAGCGCGACGCCCGAGAGGCGCCACAACGCGAGGTCGCCGATGTCGAGGGAGTACTCGTCCTTGGTGTACGCCCCGAACTCGTAGACCACGCGCTCGCGCGCGGCCTCGGCCGGGAACGTGACGTAGAGCCCCACGAGGAAGGCGGCGCCGCCCCACGCGAGGGCGCCGACCCCGAACAGGATGCGACGGATCACTGGGCAGCCTCCTCTTCCGGCGCGGCCGCGGCCGCCTCGGTGTCGGTGAGCCGGAACGCGCTCACCTCCATCGACACGTTCACCAGCTTCACGCCCTGCTGCGTGATCGACTTGACCTTCGTGGAGCGCACCCGGAGCGGGTAGCCGTCGGTCTCGATCGCGTAGAGGAAGGCGGTGAGCTGGGCGAGCGTGATCTTGGTGATCTCCACGGTGTAGGTGCGCTCCTCGAGCGTGCCCTCGGTCGCGATCTGCTTCTCGCGCACGCCCTGGAGGTTGGCGGAGATGCCCTCCTCGGAGGCCTTCTTCTCGATGAACGAGGGCAGGTCCTGCCCCGCGTTCTTGCGCAGGTCGGCCTCGATCTCGGCCACGGAGTCCGAGGCGGTCGCGTGCTCGGCGGCGAGCGCGCGCAGCTGCACGAGCGTCTGCTCGCGCGCGGCGACCCGGCTCTCCACGTCCCCGAGGATCGAGCGGCCGAGCCACCAGCCGCCCGCGAGCAGCGCCAGGACCACGAAGACCACGAGGCCCACGAACAGCGCGCGGTCGCGCGGGCTCATCGTCGCCACGAGCTCCGAGAAGCGCTCCCGGACGGGCTCCATCAACGTCACGCCGGCCATCGTCTAGCCCTCCTCGCCGTCGGCTGCCGCGGCCTCTTCGCCCAGCGGGATGGTCATCGTGAAGGTGAGCGCCTCGCCCACCTTCTTCTCCTCGCCCTTCCGGGCGGCCTCGAAGCGCTTCTCGCGGCGGAGCGACTCCTCGATCTTCGCGGCGCTCTCGTAGCTGTCGGTCTCGGCGCGGAAGCTGACCGCGTTGTCCGAGATGGTGAGCTCCCGCACGTCGATGCGCGCCTGGGAGTGCGGCGGGACCCGCTCGGAGAGGGTCTTGAGCATGTCGAGGGTGGGCGGCACGCCGGTGACGGTCGCCCCGAGCGCCTCCATCTTGCGCGTCGTCTCGCCGACGCGCTCCTGCATGATGGCGACGGCCATCGAGGGCTCCGTGAGGCGGTCGGCGCCGATGTCGGGGAAGCTCCCCGTGACCACCTCGACGATCTGGCCGTCGAGCTCGTCGAGGCGCTGGTTCGCGTCGTAGAGCTGCACGCCGAAGAGCGTCACCGCCGCGATCCCCGCGAGGGTGGCCCCGAGCGCGGTGGCGCCGAGCACGTTCCAGAGCGTCTCCGCGTGCCCGTGGTAGGCGAGGTCGCCGATGCGCAGGTCCGCGACCTTGAGCTCCCCCGCCGCGACGCGCGCGAGGGCCACGGCGAGGGCGTACTCGACGCCGTGCCCGCCGGGGACGACCACCGGCCGGGCGGGGACGCCCGTGCGGGCCGCGAGCCGCGCGCCCAGGCCTTCGAGCTTCGCGCCGCCGCCGCACAGGAGCAGGTCGTCGATGCCGACGCCGAGCTCGTCCTCGAGCGCGATCAGCTCGGCGCGCACCTCGGCGCACCAGCCGTCGACCGCCTGCGAGAGCGCGTCGTCCGCGACCGAGGGCCCGGTGGGCGGCTCGTAGGCGGCATCGGTCCGATCCTCGCCCTCCCACTCCGCGCGGGCCTCGCCGGCCTCGGGGAGCACGGTCATCCCGTGCTTCGCCTCCTCGGCGCGGTCGAAGGGCACGCCGAGCGCCTCGGCGAGCGCCGCCGTGAGGTCGGAGCCCCCCGCCGACACGAGCCGCGCGCCGAGCAGCTGCCCGTTCTGGCAGAGCGCGAGGACGGTGCGGCGGTGCCCCACGTCCACGACCACCTGCACGCCGCGCCCCGCGTAGGCCGCGAGCGCGTCGGCGTCGATACACAGCGTCTTCGGCTCGGCCCTGGCCGCCGCGAGCGCGTCGACGCGGGCCCGGAGGTCCTCCTTCGGCGCGATGAACACGACGGTGCGGCTGGCGTTCGCCTGCGTGTCCACGAGCCGCGTGCCGAGCACCATGTCCTCGAGGTCGTAGGGCACGTTGCCCTCGACCTCCGCGGGGAGCGCCCGCGCGATCGCGTTCTTGTCGGCGAACGGCAGCTTCACGAGCCGCACGACGCCGCCGTCCAGCGGGAAGGCCGCCGCCTTCTCCGCCGCCTCCCAGGCGGGCTCCTGGTCGCGCAGCGCGCCGATCGCGTCCGCGACCAGCGGGGTGCCGTCCTCCGCGAGGGGCACGCCCACCTGGGCCGCGTCGCGGATCTCGAAGCGACGGAAGCTGCCCTCCATCGCCGCGATCCGGACCCGCCAGGACCCGGTGTCGATCCCATAGACCATTGCCATCGTGCGCCCCTAATCCACCCGCCAGTACAGGACGGTCCCTTCGTTCGAAGAGGTGTAGTCGACCACGGCGGTGATCCTGGCGGTGGCGTCACCCACCTGCCCCGTGCTCGTGATCGTGAAGACGTTGGTTTTCGTGCCGATCTCGTCGGCCATGTCGTCGTCGACCGTGAGCCCCTGGTCCTTCAGGTACGTGACGAACTGGCTGCCGTTCGAAAACGAGCTCATCGACATGTAGCTGCGCAGGTCCCCGAGGATGCGCTCGATCTCGGTGTCGGTGGGCACGGGGAGGACGTGCGCCTTGATGAGGCCCGCGAGCACGACGTCGTCTGCGCAGGCGACGTTCACCTTGCCGCTCCCGTAGATGGTGAGCTGCTCGCCCCAGCGGTCGTACACCTCGTCCTGCCAGCCCTCGACGAGCCGCAGCTCGGCGCGCGTGTCGAAGGCCGCGTTCTTCGCGAGGTACGGGGAGGCGAGCGAGTTGTAGAAGTCGTCCTCGTACCCGCCCTTCCCGCTCGCGACGATGTTGTCGGCGTCCACCCAGTCGGCGAGGTTGGCGATGAGGTCGAGCTTCTCGAGGTTGCGGTCACGGAGCCACTGGTCGTGCTCCTCGCCGGTCATGAGCCCGAGGAGCTGCTTGCCGGTGGCGGTGTCCTCCGGCCGATCCTCGGTGGAGCGCGACGAGAGCCGGTTGACGTTGATGCCGCACTCCTCGCCGCGCACCTCGGCGGAGAAGTCCCCGTCGAAGTCGAGGAAGTTCCGGCTGCCGAAGCGGCTCGTCTCCTCGGTGCTCTCCTCCCGGATCTCCTCGCTCACCTCGCCGGACTGCTCGAACTGCGCGAGGTCCTCCTCCTCCACGTCACCGTCGGAGGCGATGAACATGCGGAGCAGCCCGGTGTTGATGAAGGGGATCGTCTGCCAGAGCGAGTCGCCGAGGCCCAGCTGCTGGATCATCGAGTTGTTGCCGAGCTGCCGGTTGGCGGTCAGCACGAGCCGGTAGAGGTTCACGCCCGTGAGCGCGAGCCACTGCGCCTTGGCCTCGTCGCGCTCGTGCACGGCGGTCAGGAAGCGGACGCGCGCCCCGAAGGTGATGTCCGTGACGAGCACCGTCAGGAACATGATCGTGCCGATCACCACGATGATGGCGATGCCGCGCCGATCGCCGCGGCGGCGGCGGAGCGGGAGCCCGGCGCGCGCGAAGCGGGTCATTCTTCGTTCTCCTCGCCCGACTTGAGCGTCAGGCGCGGGGCGAAGTCGAGCATGACCGTCGTGAGGTAGGTGCGCTCGATGGTCTTCTCCTCGTCCTCCGGGTCCGGGGCGAGCAGGACGAGCGCCACCTGCACGGCGCGCGGGAGCCGGTTGGGCGTGTCGACGCCCGTCGTGTCCCACTCGTCCTTCCACTCGGCCGTCTGCGAGTCGAGGTAGCGCAGGTCGAAGCTGACCACGTCGTAGGCGAGCGGCGCGATCGCCCCGTCCCGCTCGGGCTCCTGGTCGATGCGCGGGGCCTCGCGGCGCAGGAGCACCTTGGCGCCGCGGGTGTCGGGGTCGTCCTCGGTCCAGTAGGTGACCTCGGTCTGGTCGGACTCGCGGGCGCCCCGGTACAGGCGCTGGTGCGCGAGCGACGCGAACCACACGCGGTCGGGGTCGCTGTTCTGGCCCACGAACAGCGTCCGGTAGGTGTTCACCGCGGACGTGTTCTTCGTGAGGTAGGCGAGCGAGAGGTCGCGGCGGATGCGCGCCATCGCGATGCGCGCGGACTGGTTCACCGCGTCGTCGGCCTCGAGCATGTCGCGCGTGTTCAAGGCGCTCGCGATCGTGCTGAAGGTGAGGCTCGCGATGAGCGCGAGGATGCCCAGGGCGACGACCACCTCGAGGAGCGTGAAGCCGGCGCGCGTGCGAGGGCTCATTACGGCTGCTCCTCGGTCGAGCCCGGGATGATCTGCCCCGAGGGGTTGATCATGTGGGTCACGATCTCGATGCAGCTCTCGCAGCCCTCCTCGAGGTCGGGCTCCTCCTCGCCCCACCACACGAGCACCCGCACCTCGCGGATGTAGGGGCGGAGCATGTCGGACAACATGTCCGGCTGGAAGCCCACGTCGGTGAGGTCGCGCTGGTCGGGCGCCTCGGCGGCCTCGCCGTCCTCGCCCTGCTTGCCGAAGCCGGCCGCCCCGAGCTCCTCGGCCGCGCTCGTGATGTCCCCCACCTGGATGTCGACCTCGCGGATCGTGTACGCCCAGTGGTAGTCGTCGAACTCCGCGCCGAGATCGGACTCCTGGCCCATCTCGTCGTTGGACCCGAAGTCCTCGAAGTCGCCCTCCTCGTCGATGTCCCCGTCGCGGAAGCCCTCGTGCTCCAGCCGGAGGATCGCCTCCGCCATCTTCTCCTGCGCCAGGTAGGTGCCCGTCAGCGTCTTCTGCGCGTCGAGCGTCATGAAGACGGCGGAGGCCTGGGAGTCCACCAGCACGAACAGGCTCACGGCGAGGATCGCGAGCGCGATCACCACCTCGAGGAGCGTGAAGCCGGCGGAGGAGCGCCTCATCGGATGGTCGGCGCCTCCTCGGGGATCCAGGTCATGGACTCCCCGATGTCGCGGAGCTCGCTCTCGACGGACACGCGGCCGGAGAGCGGCTCGACCTCCACGGTGTAGCCGTCCTCGGGGTCGCCGGCGTCCACGATGCGCACCACGGCGTACTCGGCGACGCCGTTGGCGAACACGTACGAGTACACCACCTTCACGTCCTCGGGCTTCTCGGGCGGCTCCTCGGACGGCGTCTGGGGCTCGGCGTACTGGGGTGTGTAGACGAACGCGAACACCGAGTTGGACGGGAGCTCGACCTTCGATTGGAAGCCCGGGGCGTTCAGCCCCTGGAAGCGCTCGAGCGCGTCGGACTCCTCGCCCTCTTCAGCCTGATCCTCCGGGTCGTCGGTCACCGACGGCCCGTCGCGCCGGGACACGCGCTTCATGTCACGCTCGCGCTCCTCCTCGAAGCGGGCGCGCGTCTCCGGGTCGGAGAACACGAGCGTGTCGGGGTCCCCGACCTCGATCTGGTAGTAGCCCTCGTCCAGGTGGTAGGCGATGCGGAACGTCACGTTCCGCATCGCCGCCTCGTTGACGAGGAAGCTGTAGGTCATCGCCAGCTCGCGGGCGGCGCCGCGCTGCTGGAGGTCGAAGATCGCCGTCAGGCTGGGCACGCCGATGGCGAGCACCACCGCCATGATGGCGAGGACGACCATCACCTCGATCAGCGAGATGCCGGCCTTCCGGGCGAAATCCCGCGGGCGGCGGGCCTCCCGCCGCGCCGGGGCGCAGCTGCGGCGGGAGGGTCGCATCCTACTCGCCGCTCAGGTTCCAGGACTGGATGTCGGCGTCCGCGTCGGTGCCGCCTTCCTTCCCGTCCTTGCCGAGGGAGATGATCTCGTAGTCGTTGTCGCCGTGGGTGCCCGGCGCGAAGTACTGGAACGGGTTGCCCCAGGCGTCGACCGGGACCTCGTTGTTCGGGAAGTACTTCTTCGCGGCCGCGAGCCCCTCGCCCGTGCTCGGGAACTTGCCCTTGTGCTTCGCCGAGTACGTGATGAGCGCCTCCTCCATCTTCTTGATCTGGATGCGCGTCGCGTCGGCGTTGGCCTCGTCGAGGAAGCCGATGACGTTCACGGCCACGACCGTCATGAGCACGCCCATGATGGCGATGACGACCATGATCTCGACGAGCGACATGCCCTTCTGCGAAGCGAGGGCTCGCCGGGAGGCGACCTGGAGGGACGAGCGGCTGAGGTGGGAGAGCGTCATTTGGTTCACCGTACGACGGAGGAGAGGTTGAGCATGGGGAGCAGGATGCCCAGGGCGATGACCATGACCACGCCGCCCATGAACAACGTCATGATCGGCGTGAGCAGCGAGGTGAGCGTGTTGACGGTGTTCTCGACCTGGGCGTCGTAAGCGTCCGCCACCTTGCCGAGCATACCCTCGAGCTCGCCCGTCTTTTCCCCGATCGTGATCATATGTGTCACGATTGGGGGGAACTGCCCCGAGGCCTTGAGCGGCACCGCGATCGACTGGCCCTCCGCGATGTTCCGCGAGGCGCTGTCGATGGCCTCGGCGATGATCTGGTTCCCGACGACCGTCCGGACGATCTGGAGCGCCGTGAGGATCGGCACGCCGCTGATGAGCAGCGTGGCGAGCGTGCGGCAGAAACGTGACACGGCGACCGTGCGGTTGATCTTCCCGAACACGGGGAGCTTGAGCTGGGTGCGGTCCCACCACACCGTTCCCTTGGGCGTGCGCACCCAACGCCGGCCGAGCCACACCGCGATGCCCCCGACCAGGAGGAGGAGCCACCAGTAGCCGGTCACGACGTTGGAGATCGTGAAGATCACCTCGGTGATGAGCGGGAGGCCCTCGTCGAAGCTGTCGAAGATCCGCTTGATGCGCGGGATGACGAAGGTGAAGAGCCCGAGCACGAGCCCGCTCGACACGAGCAGCATGAGCGCCGGGTACGTGACCGCCGCCACGAGCTTGCCGCGCAGCGCCACCTGGCTCTCCATGTACTGGGTGAGCCGCTCGAGCACGAGGTCGAGCGCGCCCGACTGCTCGCCCGCGTCGACCATGTTCACGAAGAGATCGCCGAACACCTCGGGGTGCGCGCGCATGGCCCGGGCGAGCGAGGAGCCGCCGTTGACCTTCTGTCGCACCTCGACGAGCACCGCCTTCAACTTGGGGTTCTCCGTCTGGTCGACGAGCGCGGTGAGCGCCTCGACCATGGGGATGCCCGCGCCGATGAGCGTGGAGAGCTGGGAGGTGAGCGTGGCGAGGTCCTGGACCGAGATCCGCTGGAAGTACTTGCCGACGTCGATCTCGACGTTCAGCCCCTTGCCGCGGGTGGCACCCTCCTTCTTCTCCCAGACCTCCGTCGGGAACACACCCTGCTTGCGCAGGCGGCCGCGCGCGGACTTGGGCGACTCGGCATCGACGATGCCCTTGGTCGCCTTGCCCCCGGCGTCGAGCCCGACGTACTCGTAGACCGGCATCGTTAGTCGAGCTCCACCGTGTCTTCCTGGGTGACGCGCATGACCTCGTCGAGCGCGGTGACACCCTGGAGCACCTGCCGGATGCCGTCGTCACGCAGGGTCTTGAGCCCCTCCTCGACGGCCTTCTTCCGGATGACGCCGGCGTTGGCGCCGGACATGACGAGCTGGCGAACCGCCTCGCTCACGGTGAGGAGCTCGTAGATACCGGCGCGGCCCTTGTACCCGGTCGAGAGGCACGCGGGGCAGCCCTTGGACCGGTAGATCGTGTGCCCGGTGACGAGCTCGCGCGTGATGCCGGCCTCGTGCAGCTCGACGTCGGAGGGCTCGTAGGCCTCCTTGCAGCGCGGACACAGGCGTCGGACGAGCCGCTGCGCGAGCACCGAGATGATCGAGGTGCCCACGAGGAAGGGCTCGACGCCCATGTCGATGAGCCGCGCGAACGTGCTCGGCGCGTCGTTGGTGTGGACCGTCGAGAACACGAGGTGGCCCGTGAGCGACGCCTGCACGGCGTTGTCGGCCGTCTCCTTGTCGCGGATCTCGCCGACCATGATGACGTCGGGATCCTGGCGGAGGTGGGCGCGCAGGGCGGAGGCGAAGGTCAGGTCGATCTTGGGGTTGACCTGGGTCTGCCCGATGCCGCGGAGCTCGTACTCGATCGGGTCCTCGATCGTGAGGATGTTGAGGTCCGGGGCGTTGATCTCGGCGAGGGCCGAGTACAGCGTGGTCGTCTTGCCGGAGCCGGTCGGGCCCGTGACGAGCAGGATGCCGTGCGGCTTCTGGATGAGGCGGCGGAACTCCGTCACCGTGTCCATCGACATGCCGATCTGCTCGAGGTTGAAGACGGTCCCCTTCTCGAGGATACGCATGACCACCCGCTCGCCGTGGCGCACGGGGAGGGTGGACACGCGGAGGTCGATCTCGCGGCCCGCGAAGCGCGTGCGGATGCGGCCGTCCTGCGGGATGCGCTTCTCGGCGATGTTCAGCCCGGACATGATCTTCACGCGGCTGACGATCGACGCCTGGAGCTTGGGCGGCGGCTTCACGATCTCGTAGAGCACGCCGTCGATGCGGAAGCGCACGACGAGCTCGCGCTCGAAGGGCTCGATGTGGATGTCGCTCGCCCGGTCCTTCACCGCCTGGGTCAGCAGCGTGTTCACGAAGCGGATGATCGGCGCCTGGTTGGGGTCGTCGAGGAGGTCCTCGTTCAGCGAGAGGTCGTCGGCGATCTCGTCGCCCGCGCCCTCCTCGCGGATCTCCTCCATGACCGCGGAGGCGCTGCGGGCGGCGCGGTCGTAGGTCTTGTTGGTCGCGTCGCGGAGCACGTCCGCGGGCACGACGACCGGGCGCACCGGCTTCTTGTAGAGCAGGCGCAGGTCGGGCAGGAGCCCCATCGCGCGCTCGTCGGCGATGGCCACGCGCACGAAGCCGCCCTCGTGCCAGAGCGGGAGGACACCCTCCTCGCGGGCCATGGCGAGCGAGATGGGGCGCACGAGCTCGACGTCGATCTGGTCGAGCTCGAGGTGGTCGCGGAAGTGGAGCCCGAGCATCTCCGCCAGCGTGCGGGCGGCCACGTCGGGCGCCACGGCGTTGACGCGCTGCGCGCCCTCGGAGAGGGACACGCCGCTGCGCTCGGCCTCCTTGCGGGCGTCCTTCATCTTCGCGGGGTCGACCCCCGCGCGGAGCAGCAGCTCCTCCATCCCGGCGCGACGGACGGCCATTCCCTACTCCCCCGCCGGCGGGAGGGTGCCGTCGAGCTTCTCGCCCCCGGTACCGCCCGCGGGCCCGCCGAAGCCGCCGCCGCCGCTCGCGGGCGCGGTCGCCGGGGTGGTCTCCGGGCCGCCGATCACCGTCTCGAGCGGCTTGGGCGGCTCCTTGGTGCGGTACATGCTCGGCTCGTCGATGAGGTTCATGCTGCCGCGCAACAGCGCGTTGAGCTGCTCCTCCTGCTCGTCCCGGCTCTTGCCGTAGAAGCGCTTGAGGAACTCCTCGCGCTGCGCGACCTTCACCCGGTACACCTCCTCGAGGTCGGCCGGCTCGTTGATCACGTGCGGCGTGAGGAAGATGAGCAGGTTGGTCTTGCGCTCGGAGTTGCGCTTGCCGCGGAACAGGACGCCGATGAGGGGGATGTCACCCAACACCGGGATCTTCGTCTCCACCTCGGTCTGCGTGTTGCCGATGAGCCCGCCGATCACGATGGTCTGGTTGTCACGGACGACGACCACGTTCTCGGTCTCGCGCTTGGACGTGATGAAGCCCGACTGGTTCACGTCGAGCCCGGAGCTGTCCTCCTCCACCTCGGCCACCTCGAGGTTCATCTCGAGGGTGACGAAGTTGGACTCGTTGATCTGCGGGGTGACCGCGAGCGTGATGCCGACGTCCTCGCGCTGGTAGCTGGTGATCAGCTGGCCGTTGTTGTCACGGCCGGCGGACACCGGGAACGGCACGTTGCGGCCGACGTTGATCGTGGCCTCCTCGTTGTCGAGCACGAGGATGTTGGGGTTCGAGAGGATGTTCACGGCCGAGTTGGACGCGAGCGCGTTGATGGCGATGCCGAACGCGGGCACGGTGACTTCCGTCGAGCCGCCCTGCCCGTCCGACACGGTCACCGGGATGGCCTTACCGAGCACGCCCATCGCGAGGCCGGAGAGCAGCGTTGCCTGGTCGAGCCCCAGCGACGACGCGTTCATCTGCGCCGACCCGTAGTTGATCGCCCCGTCGGCGCCGCCCGCGCCGAAGTGGTAGCCGACGCCGAGGTTGAGGTCGTCCTCGGAGCCCACCTCGACGACCACGGCCTCGACGTAGACCTGCCGCCGCGGGATGTCGAGGCGGTCGATGACCCGCTTGATCACCTGGAAGTCCTCGGGGGAGGCCAGGAGCACGAGCGAGTTGGTGTTCTCGTCCGCGGTGATGCGGAGCGCGCCGCTGTCGAACGCGGCCGCGACGCCGCTCGTGGTGCCGTCGCCCGCCGCGCCGCCGGGCTCGTAGGGCTTGGGGCCGCCCGGGCTGAAGCCGCCGCCCGGCCCGCCGCCGAAGCCGCCGCCGCCGATGTTGCCGCCGCCCGTGCGCTGGGTCCCGCCGGTGGAGCGCTGGTTGCGCGTGCCCGCGCCGGTGCGGCTGCCCGTGCCGGTCCGCGCCCCGCCGCCGCCCGTCGAGCTGCTCGCGAGGTTGGACAGGACGTTGGCGACGTCCTCCGCGTTGGCGTGGTCGAGGTAGATGACGTGGATCTGGGCGCGGCTGGCGGGGTCGATGTCGACGTCCACCTGCGCCACGAGCTCCTTCACCTTGGCGATCGCCTCGTCGTTCGCCATGAGGATGAGCGAGTTGGTGCGCTCGTCGGAGATGATCTTGGAGATGAAGGCGCCCTCGGCCCCCACGTTGGTGCTCGAAGCGGCCGCCTCGGGCGCGGGCTCCGTGCGGCTCCGGCGGCGCGCGGCGGCGCGCTCGGCGGCCGTCTGCGGGGCCGCGGCCCCGCTGCTCGTGGTCGCCGCCACGCCGTAGATCTCCTCGAGGATGGTCTCCACCTCGGACGCCGTGGCGAAGCGGATGGGGATCACCTCGATGCGGCTCTTGGGCGCCGCCACGTCCATCTGCTTCACGATGCGGTAGACGCGCCGGATGTTGTAGGCGGCGTCCGTGAGGATGAGCGTGTTGGTCGGCGCGTACGCGATGACCTTGGCGCTCGGCCCGGACAGCTCCCGCACCACCGTCGAGATGTCGCTCACGCTGACGCTCTCGAGCTCGATGATCTGGGTGACGAAGTTGTCGGTGCCGGGGATGTTGTCCCCTTCGTACACGCGGAGCGGCGCGTTCGCGGCCTTCGAGGTGGCGACGATCTTCGTGCTGCCGCCGACGGTCACCGTCGTGTAGCCGGCCACCTCGAGCGCCGAGAGGAAGGCCTCGTAGGCCTCCGCCACGCTCACCTGCTGGTGGCTGATGATGGTCACCTGGCCCTTCAGGTCCTCGCCGAGGATGAAGTTGCGGCAGGTGATCTCGGCCATGTACTTGGCGACGTCCATGAGCGGCGCGTCGACGAAGTCGATCGTCACCTTGGACGTGGGCTCGACGCAGGGCACCTTCTTGGTGGTGACCGCGCCGGTCGCGCCGTTGTTCGCGTCGGGCACGCCGGGCTCGTCCTGGGCGCCCTTCGCGCCGGGGGGCGGGCCGCCCGGCATCGGGGGCGGCGGGCCGTCCTCGCCGAGGGGACCACCGGGACCGCCGGGCTGCATGCCGGGGCCCTGCAGCGGCCGGATGCGCTCGAGACCCTTCCCGCCGGCGGGACCCTTCTCGTCCTTCGCGCCCTTCTCGTCCTGCGCGCTCTTCTCGTCGTCCCCCTTGTCGTCCTGCGCCCAGGCGGGCCCGGCGAGCGAGAGGAGGAGCGCCGGGACGCCGAGGAGCGTCGCGATCGCGCGCGTTGCCGAACCAGAGGAGGCCGTCCACTTCGTCATCTGCTTGGTCATCCCTTTGGTCGCGGAGGTCATCGGACCTCGTACTCCAGCGTCTGGCGCTGGTTCCTGCGAGTGATCTCGAAGTTGAAGCTGCGCTCGTTGCGCAGGGTCTGGTAGACCTGCATCGCCGACTCGGTGCTCGTGAGCGGGTTCCCGTTCACCCCGTGCACGATGTCGCCGTTCTTGATGCCGAGCTTGTCGAAGAGGCTCCCGCGGCGGATCGCGGAGAGGCGGTAGCCGTCGATGGCCCCGTCCGAGCCCTTGTGGGGCGCGACGCGCATCTGGCCGGCGAGCTTCTCGAAGTTGTTGATCGAGTCCTCGATCAGCGAGGACTCCACGGCGAACTTGTTGTCCGAGAGCTTCTCGACGCCGGCCTCGCCCTCGCCTTCCTTGCCGGCTACGGCGGGCGCGGCCTTCGCGGTCTCGGCGCCGATGCAGATGCAGGTGCCGCCGTCGAGGCACACCTTCTTCTGCTCGATGAGCACGATGCGGCCTTCGCCGCCCACCTCGTCGCCCATGGCGAAGCCGTCGGTCTTGCCCTCGCGGGAGGCGCCGACGGAGATGAGCGCGGAGGAGTACGCGGGGACCTCCGCCACGACCGTGGCGAGGAGCCGCACGTTGGCGTCGGAGCGGCACTCGCCCGTCGCGTCGACGGCGTTGGCCGCGCTCGGATCGTACACGGCCGTCGAGTCGAAGATGTTCCGCCGGACGATGATGTCGACGTAGGTCTTCGCCGGCAGCGCGCGCGGGCGGGCCGAGGCGGCGGACTTGCGGGGCTCGGCGCCGTCCGGACCCGCGCCGTCGGGCCCGTCGTCGGGGCCCGCGGCGTCGGCCACGGCCGCGTCGGCGTACTCCGGGATCTCGGCCCCGTCGGGGAGGGCGAGCAACCGGGCGACCGCCTGGTTGGCGAGGGCGCCGCCGCCGAAGCCGACGACGCCGATCACCCCGAGGATGACGAGCGCGCGGCGTCGGATGGATGCGGCCGATGGATCAGGCACGGGTCCTCTCTCCACGGTTTCAGGAGGGTCGAAGCCTTAGCAAGCTCCGTGCCCGCCGGACAGGGCCCCCGGACGGCCCTTTACAGGTCAGCCGCGGGACAGGTTGTCGCGGGCGGCGGCCGACCCCCGGCGTGCCGTGACAGGTTGTCAGTAATGGACGGTCACGCCCGCCGAGCCCGATCGCAACCGGACAACCCGGGGCTTCCGCGCGGGGGCGGTCGACACGCCCCCCGCCCGGGAGATAGAGTCGCGCCGCCGAGGAGCCCCCGCGTGCACATCCGGACCCGCACCCGCACCGTGGTCTTCACCGACATGGCGGACTACACGCGGCGCACGGCCGAGGCCGATCGCGAGGGGCTCCGCAACCTGCTGGCCATGCACCAGCGCTACGTCGAGCCCGTCCTGACGGGGCGCGGCGGGCGCATCGTCAAGAACATCGGCGACAGCTTCATGGCGCTCTTCGACAGCGCCACCGACGCGATCCGCGCGTGTATGGACCTCGTGGAGGCCCACGACCAGAGCCGCGGCTCGGACGTCTCCTTCCGCGCCGCCGTGGCCACGGGCGACGTCGAGGAGACCGACAGCGACGCCTTCGGCGAGCCGGTCAACCTCGCCGCCCGCATCATCGCGCGCACGCCCACGGGCGAGGTCTGGTTCGCCCCGGCCACCTGGCACTGCATCAACCAGGCGGAGATCCCCTACGAGCCCGCCGGCCGGCACACGCTCAAGGGCATCCCCTGGGAGGTCGAGGTGTACCGCGCGGTGCCCCTGAACCAGGCGTGGCTCCCCGACGCGCTGGTGGCCGCGGCGCGGAGCCGACAGCTCGTCATCTGGCGCGCGGGGGACCCGGTGCCCGTGCTGCCGCCGAACAGCCAGCTCGTGCTCGAGGGCTTCCGCCCGGGGTCGCCGGCGCTGTCCGAGGCGGTCGACCGGCTGCCGCTGCTCGAGCCCTCCCGCCTCTGGCTCTCGACCTACAACATCTCCCCGGCCGACCGCTACGAGTGGGTCCGCAACGGGCGCGGGCTCGTGATCGGCACCCCCGCGGCGGTCCGCACCGCGGTGCACCAGCAGGTGCAGGCTGCGAGCCGCTCGGTCGGCTCCGACACGATCATCCTCGACACCGGCTCGGCGTCGGTGCTCGACCTCGTCGTCGCGGGGCTCGCGCTGCCCTCCGTCCCGCTCTCCGAGGTGGTCGCCGGCTACAGCTACGACCTCGCGCCCGACGGCCGCTGGCTCAACCGCAGCGAGCGCGCGCTCGCGCGGGTCGACGTGTCGAGCGCCGGCGCGACGGTCGCCCCCCTGGCCCCCGGCGTCACGGTCAACAACCAGCCCGGCTCCTCGGGCACGCCCGTCCCGCTCGCCTCCGGCACGACGCTCCAGACGCCCGCGGGCACCTTCCGCTTCGTGTCGCTCGGCCAGGAGGGCTACCTCGGCGCGCTCGTCGGCGACTCGCAGATCCGCCTCGGCGTCGGCTCCGGTCAGCAGGTGGAGTTCGGCCGCGAGCCCAACCACCCGGGCCTGCTCCTGCCGGACCGCAACACCCAGGAGAACATCCGCTGGCTCCCGGGCGCGCGGGCCACGCGGGCGCGCGAGCGGGGCTTCACGCTGGACAAGGTGCTGACCGGCCGCCACCACGCGGCGCTCCAGGCCACCCTGCGGAGCATCGACGTGCTGCCCCTGCACGAGACCTGCGCCACCTACCTCGTCGACGGCGAGCAGCAGGTGAAGCGGCTCACCGGCCCGACGCCGGCGCAGGTCGGGGACCTGCTGCTGCTCGGCACGATGGTGATCGCGCTCCGGGAGCCGCAGTTCTGATCGGCTAGCCGCTCGCGGCCAGCGCCAGCTCCGACACCGCGTCCGACACGCGCACCGGCCACGAGGACGGCCGCTCGATGTCGCGGAGCGGCGCCGGCAGGGCCTGCACCTGCGCGGCCCGGTGCTGCCGCAGCTGCGCGAGCGGCGGATCCGGCTCCAGGCGCTCCCCGTCGCGCATGACGCAGCGGAGCAGCGGCGCGGCGCCGAGCCGCTCCTGGCCCCAGACCTCGTGCTCGAGGCACAACAGGTCGTGGTCGGCGTGCCGGCAGATCTGCTTGCGGCCCGGGTAGGGCGCGCTCCCCTGGCGCAGGACCGGCGCGGCCCGCGCCCCCCGCATCATCTCGGCGATCCGGAACGCGACGCGCATCCCCTGGTCGCTCGCCGCGGCCAGCGCGCGGCCGACCGCGAAGAGCTGCACGGGCGCCCCGCCGTCCACGAGCTTGCGGATGCGCGCCTCGTCGAGCTGCCCCGAGCCCAGGATGCGCACGTGCGGCATGCCGTTGCGGTCCAGCGCGGCGCGGACCTGCCGGGACACGCGGTCGAGGTCCTCGTGGTCGATGCGCACCGTCTGCACCTCCTTCCGGAAGGGCAGGAAGCGCTTCACGCCGTCGACCGGGTCGTCGTCGGGCAGCGAGAGGTGGGCGAGGCCCGGGAAGTGCAGCCGGAAGGCGTCGTAGGCGAGCCGATCGTCGCCGTAGGCCGCGAGGAAGGTGTCGGCCATCGTCCCCATCGGGGGGATGCCGAGGTGGAGCGCCGCGAGCGCGTTCGTGGTGGCGGAGACGCCGCCCACGTACGCGGCGCGTGCGGCGAGGAGCGCGGCCTCGGGCCCCGCGCAGCGCCGGCTCCCGAAGTCGAGGACGGCGTGGCCCTTCGCCACGTCGACCATCCGCGCGGCCCGCGTCGCGATGGCGGTCGCGGCGCTCACGATCTGGATGGCCCGCGTCTCCACGAGCGTACACGCCCCGAGCGGCGCGGTGATCCGGACGATCGGCTCGCCGGGGAACACGACGGTGCCTTCGGGGACGGCCCACACCTCCCCGCGGAAGCGGAAGCGGCGGAGCCAGTCGAAGTAGGACGGCGAGACCTTGGCGAAGCGCGGCTCCTGCCGGAGCGCGTCGACCTCCGGCTCGGTGAAGGTCAGGGCGGAGAGGTGGTCGAGGAGCGTGCCGAGCCCGGCCGCGACGAAGTAGCCGTGGCCCTCGGGCAGGGCGCGCGCGTAGAGGTCGAAGGTGGCGTCCCCCCAGAGCCCGTCGGCGTGGTAAACGGCCGCCAGCACGAACTGGTAGAACTCGGCCTGCAACGCGAGGTGGCCCGGCATGAAGAGTGGGCGTTCCATCCCCGGATCCTATCGCGCGAACGCGGAGCTCGCGGTCAATCCGTACAGCGAGAAGTGGCTACGCCAGGGATTCCCCTGGGTCTACCCGAACGAGGTGACGAAGGGCCGGGCCCGCCCCGGCGAGCCGGTCCGCCTCGTGGCGCCCTCCGGCGCGGCGCTGGGCGTCGGCCTCGCGGACGACGGCTGGATCGCCGCGCGGCGCTTCCGCGACGACGACGGCCCGATCGACGCCGCGCTGATCGGTGCCCGCGTCGAGTCCGCGCTCGCCCTCCGCAAGGAGGCGCTCCCGCCGGACACGACCGCGTGGCGCCTCGTCAACGCCGAGAACGACGACCTCCCCGGCATCCGCGTGGACGTGTGGGGCACCCAGGTCGTCGTCACCCTCGACTCCCCTTCCCTCGAGCCGCTCCTCGACGCGCTCTGCGACACCGTCCAGGCGCTGCTCGAGCCCCGCGCGATCCTGCTCGCGTGGCGCCCGGACCCGCGGGAGAAGGAGCGCCCCGTGCCTCCGCCCCGCGTGCTCCGCGGCGCTCCGGCGCCCGAGGAGACCGTCCGGGAGCGCGGGCTCTCGTTCCTCGTCCGCCCCGGCGCCGGGAAGGACGTGGGGCTCTTCCCGGACATGCGCGACAACCGGGCCTGGCTCGAGCCGCACTGGGGCGGCCGCTCGCTCCTGAACCTCTTCGCCCACACCGGCGCGTTCTCCGTCTCCGCCGCGCGCGGCGGCGCCGAGACGGTCACCGTCGACCTCTCCCCGCACTACCTCGAGCGCGCGGCCGCCAACTTCGCCGCCAACGACCTCCCCGCCGGCGAGCTGTGCGCGGAGGACTCCTTCAAGGCGCTGGACCGCTTCCGGCGGCAGGGGCGGCGCTTCGACCGGGTGCTGCTCGACCCGCCGGGCCACTCCCACAGCAAGGACGGGAGCTGGTCCGGGGAGCAGGACTACGCGCGCCTCGTCTCCGCCTCGCTCCGCGTGATCCCGCCGGGCGGCTGGCTCGTCGCGGCGTCGAACCTCGGGTCCGTCAGCCCGCACCGCTTCCAGGGCATGCTGGTGAACGGGGCGCGCAAGGCCGATCGGCGCCTCAGGATGATCCACGACGGCTCGCAGCCCCCCGACTTCCCCGCGGCGCTGCACTTTCCCGAGGGTCGCTACCTGAAGTTCGTCGTCTGCGCGGTGGACTAGGCCACTGACGGTCGTGCGCGTCCCGACGCGCTCCACGGGCTCCTCCGGAGGCGGCGTCGGGCTGCGGGCGCGCGCTCCATGCGGGAGAACCCGCGGTCGTGGCCTTGTTCGCCGCGGTGCAGGCTGGTAGGGAGCGGTCGTGCCGGAGCTCGAGCCCGCCCCCCCATCCCTGGCCGCGTTGCCGGAGGCGTGGTTCCGCGCCCTGTTCGACCACGCGCCCACGGCCATGGCGGTGATGAGCCCGCGGTTCCAGTTCCACGTCGTGAACACGGCCCTCGCCCGCATGCTCGGCCGCCCACCCGAGGAGCTGCGCGGCATGCGCATGGTCGACGTGACGCACCCCGACGACGTCGCCGCCAGCGTGGCCGTCGCGCAGGCGGCGCGGCGCGACGGCGCGGCCGAGCTCGAGAAGCGCTACCTCCGCCCGGACGGCACGATCGTGTGGGGCCGCGTCACCGCCATGCGTTGGCTCGGGCCGGACGGCGCGGCCTGGGTGCTCGTCGGCATCGAGGACGTCACGGCGCGCAAGGAGGCGGAGAGCGCGCTCCAGGAGCGGGAGATCGAGTTCGGCGCGCTGTTCGACGAGGCGCCGTTCGCGATGGCGGTCAACGACCCCGAGGGGCGCTTCCGCAAGGTCAACCGCGCCTTCTGCGAGCTGCTCGGCTACGGCCTGGACGAGGTCCGCGCGATGCGGTGGGTCGATGTCGTGCACCCCCTCGACCGGTCCGCCTCGCTCGAGAACCAGGACCGCGAGCGCACGGGCGACGCCTGGGAGCGCGACGTGGTGCGGCGCGTGATCACCCGGGACGGGCGCACGGCCTGGCTCCGCTGCAAGGGCCACGTGGTCCGCGCGGACGACGGCACGATCCGCTACTGCATCGGCCAGTTCGTCGACCTCACGCCCGTCCGCCGGCACGAGGAGGAGCGGCGCATGCTGGAGGACCACCTCCGGCGCTCGCAGCAGACCGAGACCGTCGGCCGGCTCGCCGGGGGGATCGTCCACGACTTCAACAACATGCTCTCGGTCATCCTGAACGTGGCCGAGCTCGCGCGCCTGAAGGCGCCGGACACGCGCAGCCGCGAGTTCGCCGAGCAGATCCACGCGGCGGCCGCGCGCGCGGCCACCCTGTCGCGGCGGCTGATGTCCGTGGGCCGCCAGGACGTCGGCACCCCCGAGCTCCTCGACGTGAACACGCTGGTCGCGGAGATCCGCCAGCTGCTCCAGCGGGTCGCGGGCGAGGACATCTCCTTCTCCACGGACCTCACGCCCGGGCCCTGGTCGGTGCGCGCCGTGCGCCCGCACCTCGAGCAGGCGCTCTTCAACCTCGTCGTCAACGCGCGGGACGCGATGCCCGTGGGCGGCCAGCTCACCGTGCGCACGCGGAACGTGCCGCAGGGCGAGGTCCCCGGCGTCGTAGGCCCGCACGTGCTCGTCGAGGTCGAGGACACCGGCACGGGCGTCCCGGCGGACGTCTTGCCGCACGTCTTCGAGCCCTTCTTCACCACCAAGGAGCCGGGCAAGGGCACGGGCCTCGGCCTCTCCATGGTCAAGCACGTGGTGACCGCGTCGCAGGGCACCGTCCGCCTCCGCACCCACCCCGGCGAGGGCACGACCTTCTCGGTCTTCCTGCCCGCCGTGCCGCAGTCCGCCGGCCCCGAGGTCCCGCCCGAGACCGCCGCGGTGCACCTCGGCCGCGGCGAGCGCGTGCTCGTCGTCGAGGACGAGGTCTCCCTGCTCGATCTCGTCGTCCAGCTGCTCGCCGACCACGGCTACGTCCCCCTCCCCGCCCCCGGCGCCGAGCCCGCGCTGGAGCTCGCGCGGAGCATGAAGAACCGCATCGACCTGCTCCTCACCGACGTCGTCATGCCGGGCGCCTCGGGGGTGCAGCTCGCCGAGGCGCTCGCGGCCACTCACCCCGAGGCCCGCGTGCTGCTGATGTCCGGCCACCCCGAGGACCGCGTCGCGCGCCACGCGTCCGCGGGGCCGCGCCCGCCGATGCTGCGGAAGCCCTTCACCGCGCAGGACCTGCTCGCGTCCATCCGCAGCATCCTCGACAGCGGGAGCTGATTGCCGCGCACCGTGAACCGCATCGCCCTGGGGACGCGCGGGGCCGACCTCACCGTCGTCACCGTCGCCGCGCCGCCCGGCCGCCGCAGGGCCCCGGAGAAGGGCCCGGTCGTCGTCGTCACGGCGAACGTGCACGGCGACGAGTGCACCGGCGTCGGCGCCGTCCTGGAGCTGATCCCCGTCCTCGAGTCCGCGCTCGTGCGCGGCACGGTCCACCTCTACCCGACCCTGAATCCCGAGGGGCTGGAGCGCCGCTCGCGGAAGGTGCCGGAGGACGACCAGGACCTGAACCGCCTCTTCCCCGGCGACGCGACGGGCAGCCCGGCGGAGCGCCTCGCGCACGCGGCCTGGACGGACCTCTCCGCGCGACACCCCGACCTCGTCGTGGACCTCCACACCGACGCCCCCGCGTCGATCCCCTACGCGCTCCTCGATCGGGCCACCGGCCTCCGCCACGGCACGCGCGGTCCCCTGGAGGCGCAGGCGCGTCGGCTCGCCGAGGCGAGCGGGCTCACGGTGCTGCACGAGTACCCGGAGGACCGCTACGCGCGCTACCGGCTCGACCGCTCGCTCACCGGCGCCGTGCTGAACCGCCTCCAGGTGCCCGCGGTCACAGTCGAGGCCGGCCCCCGCCTGTACCTCGACCCCGTTGCCGTCGGCACCGCCGCGCGCGCGGTGCTCGGGATGCTGCACGCGCTCGGGATGGTCGAGGAGAGCCCCGGCGCCCACCCGAGCCGCGTCGAAGGCGGCCCGTGGCGGCGCGACAGCGGGCCCCGCGCGTCGTCCACGGGCCTCCTCGTGCCGCGGGCGACGCCCGGGCGCCTGCTCCAGCGGGGCGAGCCGGTGGCGGAGATCCGTTCGCTCGCGGGCGCGCTCCTCGAGGAGATCGTGGCCGAGGCGGACGGCTTCGTCGTGAGCCTCGCGGAGCGGACCCACGTGGTCGCGGGTGTGCCCGTATGTACGGTGGCATTGCCCGAGCGGTGACCGGTTCGTGCCGCGGCGGAGAGCGAGGCAGCGTCCGGAGGCCGGAGCAGACGTGGTAGCGTCTTGACGGACGCTTGACATTGGAGACGCCCATGCGCACGTCGTTGCTCCTCGCCGCCATCTCCCCGCTCCTCGCGCTCGTCGGCTGCGCGGCCGACGTCGTCAAGCCGGGCGGGGACGACACCGCCATCGGCGTCGACGACGACACCTCGCCGGAGCCGGTCGCCGACATCGAGATCGACAAGGACGCGGTCGACCTCGGCAGCGTTGTCTCCGGCGTGACCGCGACCGGCGCCTTCACCCTCTCCAACGTCGGCGACATCCCGCTGGTCGGCAACCTCGAGGTCGTCTCGGGCGCGACCGAGTTCTTCATCGACACCACCACCTTCTCGCTCGATCCCGACACGTCGGTCACGGTGGCCGTCATCTTCTCGGCCGGCGCGGACGGCGCGTACACGGGCGGCGTGCGGGTGAACTCGAACGATCCCGACGAGGCGACGCTCGACGTGGCGTTGAGCGCGACGGTCGGCGGCGACGCCGACAGCGACGGCTGGCTCGACGACGAGGACTGCGACGACGCGGACCCGACGGTGAACCCCGGCGCCGAGGAGAGCTGGTACGACGGCGTCGACCAGGACTGCGACGGCGCCTCCGACTACGACCAGGACCGCGACGGCGCCGACAGCGACGCCTTCGGCGGCACGGACTGCGACGACCTCGACGCCTCCGTCGGCCCGGACGTCGTGGAGGACGAGGCGAACGGCATCGACGACGACTGCGACGGCGCGATCGACGAGCCGGTGAACGACACGGACGCGGACGGGGACGGGTACTCGGTGGACGACGGCGACTGCGACGACGCCGACGGCGCGGTGAACCCCGGCGCAACGGAGACCTGGTACGACGGCGTGGACGCCGACTGCGACGGCGCGAGCGACTTCGACCAGGACGGCGACGGCCACGACGACGCCGCGTACGGCGGCACCGACTGCGACGACCTCGACGCCACCGTGAACCCCGACGCCGAGGAGGTCTGGTACGACGGGATCGACCAGGCCTGCGACGGCGGCTCGGACTACGACCAGGACGCCGACGGCTACGACAGCGACGCCTACGGCGGCACCGACTGCCTCGACACCGACGCGGCCGTGAACGCCCTGGCCCTCGAGATCGACGGCAACGGGATCGACGACGACTGCGACGGCTCGGTCGACGAGACGCTCTCGACCGTGGACGCCGACGGGGACGGGTACTCCGAGGCCGACGGCGACTGCGACGACGCCGACAGCACGATCAACCCCGACGCCACCGAGACCTGGTACGACGGCGTGGACCAGGACTGCGACGGCAACGACCTCGACCAGGACGGCGACGGCTACGTCCTCGCCTACGACTGCGACGACACGGACGCCACGGCGCACCCCGGCGCCACCGAGACCTGGTACGACGGCGTGGACGCCGACTGCGACGGCGCGAGCGACTACGACCAGGACGGCGACGGCGAGGACGCCGCCGACTACGGCGGCGTCGACTGCGACGACCTCGACGCCACGATCAACACCTCGGCCGCCGAGACCTGGTACGACGGCGTCGACCAGGACTGCGCGGGCGACGACGACTACGACCAGGACGGCGACGGCTACACGAGCGACGCGTACGGCGGCACGGACTGCGACGACACCGACGCCTCCGTGAGCCCCGGCGCGGCCGAGACCTGGTACGACGGCGTGGACGGCGCCTGCGACGGCGGCAGCGACTTCGACGCCGACGGCGACGGCGTCGACTCCGACGTGTACGGCGGCACCGACTGCGACGACGCGGACGCCACGACGTACCCCGGCGCCACGGACGCCTGGTACGACGGCGTGGACGCCGACTGCGACGGCGCCAGCGACTACGACCAGGACGGCGACGGCTACGACGCCGCGGCGTACGGCGGCACCGACTGCGACGACACCGCCGCCGCGGTCAACCCCGGGGCGGCCGAGACCTGGTACGACGGCGTGGACGCCGACTGCGACGGCGCCAGCGACTACGACCAGGA
>CAYWGD010000032.1:62587-64329 GCA_964457335.1 uncultured Enterobacteriaceae bacterium
CGGCGACGGCGAGGACGCGGAGGCCTACGGCGGCGCCGACTGCGACGACACCGACGCGAGCATCAACAGCGGCGCCACGGAGATCTGGTACGACGGCGTCGACCAGGCCTGCGACGGCGGCAACGACTACGACCAGGACGGCGACGGCGTGGGCAGCGACGCCTACGGCGGCGCCGACTGCGACGACACCGACGCCTCCATCAGCCCGAGCGAGGCCGAGACCTGGTACGACGGCATCGACCAGGACTGCGACGGCGCGAGCGACTACGACGCGGACGGCGACGGCGTCGACTCCGACGTGTACGGCGGCACCGACTGCAACGACGCCTCCGCGACGACGTACCCCGGCGCCACCGACGCCTGGTACGACGGCGTGGACGCGAACTGCGACGGGGCGAGCGACTACGACCGCGACGCCGACGGCTACGACTCCTCGAGCTACGGCGGCACCGACTGCAACGACCTCGATCCCGCCATGAACCCCGGCGAGACCGAGACCTGGTACGACGGCGTCGACTCCGACTGCTCCGGCGGCAGCGACTACGACCAGGACGGCGACGGCTACACCACCGACGCCTACGGCGGGCTCGACTGCGACGACACCGACGCCACGATCAGCCCCGCCGCCACCGAGACCTGGTACGACGGCACCGACCAGGACTGCGACGGCGCCAGCGACTACGACCAGGACGGCGACGGCTACACGTCCTCGACCTACGGCGGGCTCGACTGCGACGACACGAGCGCGGCGATCAGCCCCGCGGACGCCGAGGTGTGCGACGGCGTCGACAACGACTGCGACGGCACGACCGACGACGGCGTCACGACGACCTACTACGCGGACGCCGACAGCGACGGCTACGGCGACGCCGCCAGCACGACGGCCGCCTGCAGCGTCCCCTCCGGCTACGTCAGCAACTCGACCGACTGCAACGACGCCTCCGCGACCGTGAGCCCCGGCGACGTGGAGACCTGCAACTCGGTCGACGACGACTGCGACGGCACCGTGGACGAGGGCGTCACGACGACGTACTACGCCGACGCCGACAGCGACGGCTACGGCAACGCCGCCAGCACCACGGCCGCCTGCAGCGCCCCCTCCGGCTACGTCGCCGACGCCACCGACTGCAACGACGCCTCGGCGACCGTGAGCCCCGGCGACGTCGAGACCTGCAACTCCATCGACGACGACTGCGACGGCACCGTCGACGACGGCGTCGGCAGCACGTACTACGCGGACGCCGACGGCGACGGCTTCGGCGACGCCTCCGTCAGCACCACGGAGTGCAGCGAGCCCGCCGGCTACACCACCGACGCGACCGACTGCAACGACGGCGACGCCACGTCCTACCCCGGCGCCTCCGAGATCTCCTACGACGCCGCGGACAACGACTGCGACGGCTACCAGGACGACATGAACGCCGCCGACGAGTCCGCCTGGACCGTGCTCGGCGAGAGCTCGAGCGACGCGATCGGCGTCGACGTGGACGTGTACGAAGCCCTCGACGGCGACGGCGAGGACGAGCTGATCATCGGCGCGGGCACCTACGACTACACGTCCTGGTACGGCACGACCTCCACGAACATCGGCGCCGTCGTCTTCCACGACGTCGACCAGATGGGCATCGACGCCGCCTTCACCGACTCCGAGGTCGAGCTCTACGGGAACTCGTCGGACGACTACATGGGCCAGGCCTTCCAGGTCGTCGACGACCTCGACGGCGACGGGGACGTGGAGATCG
>CAYWGD010000033.1:0-64318 GCA_964457335.1 uncultured Enterobacteriaceae bacterium
AGGGCCGCCGTTGCGGGGTCGGAGTTTCAGCGAGGGAGGGGGGGCGTTGCGGGGGCCCCCCCCCCGCCCCAAGAAGAGGAAGCCCTAGCGATACCCCTCCGCCTGCAGCCGGAACAACCGGGCGTACCGCCCGTCGAGGGCCAACAGCTGCGCGTGGGTGCCCCGCTCGGTGATGCGGCCCTTGTCGAGGACGGCGATCTGGTCGGCGCGGCGCACGGTCGAGAAGCGGTGCGAGATGAGGATGGCCATCTGCCCCTTGGCCGTCTCCTGGAACTGGTCGAAGACCTGGGCCTCGGCCTCGGCGTCCATCGCGGCGGTGGGCTCGTCGAGGACGAGGAGGTCGGCGCCCGTGCGCATGAATGCGCGGGAGAGCGCGACCTTCTGCCACTGGCCGCCCGAGAGCTCGCGGCCGCTCCCGAACCACCGCCCCAGGCGGGTGCGGAGGCCGTCGGGGAACGCCGAGAGGAACGACCACGCCTGCCCACGCTCGGCGGCCTCGCGCTGGCGGGCCTCGTCGGCGATGCCGTGCACGTCGCCGGTGCCGATGTTCTCGCCCGCGGAGAGCTGGTAGCGCACGAAGTCCTGGAAGATCACGCCGATACGCGCCCGCAGCGCGGCCACGTCCCACTCGCGCAGGTCCCGCCCGTCGAGCAGGATGCGCCCCGCGGAGGGCTCGTAGAGCCGCGTGACGAGCTTGATCAGCGTCGTCTTGCCGCTCCCGTTCTCGCCCACGATCGCGAGCTTCTCGCCGGGCCGCACGTGGAGCGAGACGTCCTGCAGCGCCGGGCTCGTGCCCCCCGGGTAGGTGAACGAGACGCCCTCCACGCGCAGCCCGTCCGCCGGGTCGGGGCCCGTCACCGCCGTGCCGGCCGGCGGCGCGACCGGCATCTCGAGGAAGGTGTAGAGGTTGTTGAGGTAGAGGCTGTCCTCGTACATGCCGCCGATGGCGGAGAGGCTCGCCGAGAGCGCCGACTGCCCCTGTTTGAAGAGGAGCAGGTACATCGTCATCTCGCCGAGGCTGATGCGCCCGGCCACGGCCGAGACGACGATCCAGGCGTAGGCGCCGTAGAACGCCGCGGTGCTGCCCGTCGCCAGGACGAAGCCGACCACGCCGCGCTTCAGCGTGAGCCGCCGGTCGGCGTCGTAGAGCGCGTCGAAGATGCCCTCGTAGCGGCGCAAGAAGAAGTCGCCGAGGCCGTAGAGCTTGACCTCCTTGGCGTAGTCCTCGCGCGCCAGGACCGTCTCGTACCAGGCCTGCTCGCGCGTCTCGGGGGTGCGCCACGAGAAGAGCCGGAACGCCTCGCCCGAGTACTTCGCCTCGGCCCACACGGCCGGGAGCGCCGCGACGACGAGGACGCCGACGGCCAGGGGCGAGAACGGGATGAGGAGCGCGCCGACGCCCACGAGCGAGACGAGGTTCTGCAGGAGCCCGAACACGCGCCGGACCAGCGCGAGCGGCCGGGACGAGGCCTCGCGGCGCGCGCGGGTCATGCGGTCGTAGACGGTCGCGTCCTCGAAGTGCGTGAGGTCGAGCTCCAGCGCCTTCTTCAGGATCAACACGTTGACGTGGTGACCGAGGCGCGCCCGCAGGAGCGACTCGGTGACCCCCAGCGCGCGCTGCGCCGCGGCGAGCGTGACGACGAGGGCCGCCTCGGCGGCGACGGCCTCGAGCGCCCGGGCGGGATCCCCGGCGGCGCCCACCACGGCATCGACGATGAGCTTCCCCACGTAGGCGATCGCGGCCGGCAACGCGCCGGCCACCAGCGTGAGCGCGCCGAGGGCGGCCATGGCCGCGGGGCTCGTCCCCGTCACGAGCCCGAGCGCCCGGCCGACCGTGCGCGGGACGTCCCGCCACGTCGACGCGATCGCCTCCTGGGATGCCGCCTTGGCGCCGTCCTTCATCCCCGCCTCGTATCCCCCGCCGGGGGGCTCCGGCGCGGGCGCACCCGTACGACCGAGGCCCGGGCCCGACCGGAGCGCCGAGTTGTCACGCTGGCGCGCTTATGCCCATCCAACGCCGACAGGTGCCTACGTCCGAACCGGTTGGATGGAGGGGAGATGACGTTGACGGCGCTTCTTCTGGTCGGCGCTGCGCTGGCCGGTGACGGCAAACGAGGGCCCTGGATGGAGGAGGAGAACGTCCCGCCATCGGTCACCCTGTCCGTGGCTCCGCTGAAGCTCATGGACCGGCCCGTGCTCGAAGGGACCGCCGAGTTCCGCGTGGGCGAGAAGCGCAGCTTCGCGATCACCGGGTCGCGGGCCCTGGGCGCGCGCACCGTGCCCATGGAGGTGGGCGTGCAGGTGCGCGAGTACATCGCCGGCAACTTCGGCAACGGCATCGCGCTCGGCGCCGGGGCCGGCTTCACGAACCCGAACATCATGGAGCTGCGAGCCGACAGCACGCACATCGGGCCGTTCCTGGCCGTGAAGGTGACGCTCGCGCTGTTCTCGCTGGAGGCGCGCGGCGGCCCGGAGGTCACGTTCGGGCGGAAGGGCATCGAGCTCGCGCCGGCGGTCGACCTCTCGGCGGGCATCAGCTTCTGAGCTGGGGCCGCGGCGCGCGGCCCCGTCGCCTGGGAGGCGAACGCGGAGGGCTCGCCGACCGCTCCGGCGGGCCGCTTCACGGGGCGCCGGCACGGCGCGCCGGCCGTCGGATCCGCGCGACGGCCGCCAGGGCCACCCAGGCGGCGAGCGGGAGCAGGGTCGGCACCGCGTGCAGGTGCCAGCTCGCCCAGCCCCCGCGGAGCGGCAGCAGGGCGAGGTCGGCCGCCGCGGCGCAGGCGAGCACCGTGTTCTCGAGCCGCCCTCCCTCGGCCGTGAAGACGAAGACGGAGAGCGCGAGCGGAAACGCGAGCTTCACGTAGACGGCCGCGACGGTGGCCGCGACGAGCCGGAGGAGCGCGGTCCGGGGCCGACGCTCCGCGGCGCGGGCGCACGCGAAGGCCCACACGTACAGGAGGGCGTCGAACAGCGCCGCGGCGCACTGGAGCGCGAGCTCGAGGAGCTCCTCGTCCGCGGGGTGGAGCCGGGTCACCGGGTGCGGGAGCTCCGCCCGCAGCGGCACCTGCCCGGCGAGCGCGAGGTTCCACACCGCGACCTCGAGCACCACGAGGAGCAGGATGAAGCTGGTCGCGCCGCCCCACGACGTGGGGTTCGCGAGCAGCCGATCCACGGCGCGCCGGAGGGTCGCCGCCGCCTCACCGAGCGCCCCGGGCGCGGGAGGCGACGAATACGTCGGAGCGGCCGGCGCGTCGGTTGGCCAGGCCGGCGCGGGCGGCCGTGGCGAGGCGCCCGTCGACGGCGCGGCGAGGCGCGCGTGCAGGATCGCGTCGAGGAGCCGGGCGTCGCGGGCGATGGCCGCCGGCAGCGTCCCGGGGCCCGCTTCTGCGAGGACCAGCGCGTCCTCCCGGCCGAGCTCGGCGAGCATGCGGAGCTCCTCCGCCAGCCCCTCGCCCGGCACGGTGGCGTCCACGATCACCACGTCCGCCGCCTCGGCGAGGCGCCGCGCGACGAGCGGCCACACCGCGTCGTCGGTCGGGATGGAGACGACCGTGGAGGTCCACGGCCAGCGCCAGCGGCGGCCGGCGCGGGCGAGGACCGCCGCCACGACCGGCTCGATCTCGTCCCTGCGCGAGATGCGCGGCGTCCCGCGCTCGGACAGCGCCGAGGCGAGCGCCACGCCGACGGCGATGAGCGCGAGGGAGCCCGCCGCGACGATCGTGCCCTTCACCTCGAACCCCAGCGCGCGGAGGGCGGCCGTCGCCGAGACGATCGCGGCGCCGACGCCGATGGCGGCGAGGAGCCCGGCGGCCCCCACCGGGGCGCCGCGCGTCTCGCGGACGCGGCGGTCGACGAGCGTGAGGAGGGTGCCGTGGAGCGACGCGGCCTCCACCACTCCCGAGTCGAGCCCCTCGTCCGGCCCGAAGCGGCGAAACCAGACGAGGACCCGTCGGCCCGAGCCGAGCTGCGCCACCGCCGACCACGCGAACGGGAGCACGAACACCGCGGCCACGCCGCGGAGCGCGCCGAGGACGAGCGCGGTGACGGCGACGTAGCCGAGCAAGCGCCCGGCCTCGCGCCACCCGGCCGCCCGGAGCCGACGGCCCGCCTCGGGGACGTGCGGCGCCAGCGTGGCGACGCGGGCGCGGTGCTGCCGCCGCGCACCCCAGAGGAGGTAGATTCCCGTGGCGCCGGAGGAGATCACGGCCAGATCGGCCAGCGCGGGGACGGCCGCGACGCCGACGACGAGGAGCACGAGCCCTCCGAGGGCCATGCCGACGCCCCCCAACCAGAACCACCCCGAGGGCGCGCTCACGTCGTCCGGCAACCGTGCTCCGCCTCGACGACTCCCAGCCTACCACCCACCCGTACGGCCGGGCGGCACGGTCCCCGCCCCGGCCTCCGCGGTGCTACGCCGGCTTCCGGATCTCCTGCAGCTTCACGACCCGCAGCTCCCCGGCGCGCAGGCTCCGGATGGCGGCCGGCACCACGCGCGCGGCCTGCAGGTTCGTGATGCACGGCACGCCGAAGCGCAGGCCGGCGAGCCGCATGGCGGCCTCGTCGTACTGGGCCTTCTTGCCGAGCGGGCTGTTGATGATGAGCTGGATCTTCCCGTTCTTGAGCAGGTCCACCACGTCCGGCCGGCCCTCGCGCACCTTGTAGACGCGCTCGGCCTCGATCCCCTCGGCGGCGAGCGCCCGCGCGGTGCCGCCGGTCGCGTAGATCTTGAAGCCCATCTGCCGGAGCGCGCCCGCGATCGGCGCGGCCTCGTGCTTGTCGCCGTCGCGCAGCGAGAGGAACACGGCCCCCTCGGTCGGGAGCGTCATCCCGCTGGCGATGAGCGCCTTCGCGTAGGCCTCGCCGAAGCTCCAGCCCGCGCCCATGACCTCGCCCGTCGAGCGCATCTCCGGCCCGAGCACCGTGTCCACGCCCGCGAAGCGCCGCCAGGGGAACACCGGGGCCTTGATGAAGTACATCCCGCGTCCCCAGGGCCGCAGGTCCCCGAGGTCCTTGATCTTCTCGCCGAGGAGCAGGCGGGTCGCGTAGCGCGCGATCGGGATGCCGGTCGCCTTGGCGAGGTACGGCACCGTGCGGGACGCGCGCGGGTTGACCTCGATGACGTAGACGACGCCGCGCTGGATCGCGAACTGCACGTTCACGAGCCCGATGACGCCGACCTCGAGCGCGATGCGGCGGACGATGTCCTCCATCTCGCGCTTGTTCTCGGCGGAGAGCTGGATCGGCGGGTACACCGTGGTCGAGTCGCCGGAGTGGACGCCGGCCTCCTCGATGTGCTCCATGATGCCGACCACGTGCACCGACTCGCCGTCGGCGAGCGCGTCCACGTCGTACTCGATGGCGCCCTCGAGGAAGCGGTCGATGAGGAGCGGGTGGTCCTCGCTGACGCGGATGGCCTCGTCGACGGCGGCGTGGAAGTCCGAGTCGTCGAAGCAGATCTTCATCGCGCGGCCGCCCAGCACGTAGGAGGGGCGCACCAGCAGCGGGAACCCGAGGCGCGCGGCGGCGGCCCAGCTGCCCTCGCGGTCCGCGACCATCTCGCCGTCCGGCTGGCGGATGCCGAGGCGGTTCATGAGCGCGTTGAAGCGCTTGCGGTCCTCGCAGATGTCGATGGCGTCGGGCTGCGTGCCGAGCACGGTGCCGACGCGGTGCGAGAGCTTGAGCGGCGTCTGGCCGCCGAACTGCAGGACGACGCCCTTCGCGGCCTCGCGGTGCACGACGCCGCGCACGTGCTCGGCGGTGACCGGCTCGAAGTAGAGCTTGTCGGAGGTGTCGTAGTCGGTCGACACCGTCTCCGGGTTGCAGTTGACCATGACCGCCGCGAGCCCCTTCTCGCGCACGGCGTAGGCGGCGTGGCAGCAGCAGTAGTCGAACTCGAGCCCCTGCCCGATGCGGTTCGGGCCGTTCCCGAGCACGACCACGCGCTCCGCGGGGTGCTCGCCGGCCTCGTCCTCGTCCTCGTAGGTCGAGTAGAGGTAGGGCGTGAAGCTCTCGAACTCGGCGGCGCAGGTGTCGACGCGCTTGTAGGTCGGCCACACGCCGAGCTGCTCGCGACGCGCGGTCACGTTCGCCTCGGAGGCGCCGGTCAGCCGGGCGAGCATGCCGTCGGTGAGGCCCGTGCGCTTGGCCGTGCGGAAGTCCTCGGCGGACAAGGCCGACAGCGGCCGCTCCGCGTACGCGCGCTGGGCGGAGATCACCGCCGCCATGCGCTCGAGGAACCAGGGATCGATGCGCGAGGTGTCGTGGATCTCGTCGACGGTGAAGCCGCGGCGGAGGGCCTCGAGCAGCGCCGCGAGCCGGTCGGGCGTCGGGAGCGCGATGCGCTCGCGGAGGCGGTCGTCCGTGAGCGTGCCCACGTCCGGGAAGCCGCCTTCCAGCGACGCGATCGCCTTGCAGAGCGCCTCGTCGAAGGTGCGGCCGATGCCCATGACCTCGCCCACGCTCTTCATCTGCGTGCCGAGGCCCCGCTGGGCGCCCGGGAACTTCTCGAAGTTCCAGCGCGGGATCTTGACGATGACGTAGTCGATCGACGGCTCGAAGCTCGCCGGGGTGACGCGCGTGATGTCGTTCCGGATCTCGTCGAGGGTCAGGCCCACCGCGAGCTGCGCGGCGATCTTCGCGATCGGGAAGCCCGTGGCCTTCGACGCGAGCGCCGAGGACCGCGACACGCGCGGGTTCATCTCGATGATCCGCACCTCGCCGTTGGTGGGGCTCACGGCGAACTGGATGTTCGAGCCGCCCGTCTCCACGCCGACGCGCCGGATGATGCGCAGCGAGAGGTCGCGGAGGTGCTGGTACTCGCGGTCCGTCAGCGTCTGCGCGGGAGCCACGGTGACGGAGTCGCCGGTGTGGACGCCCATGGGGTCCACGTTCTCGATCGAGCAGATGATGATGACGTTGTCGGCGAGGTCGCGCATGACCTCGAGCTCGAACTCCTTCCAGCCGATGACGCTCTCCTCGACGAGCACCTGGCGCGTCGGGGAGAGGTCGAGGCCCTGGGCGACGATGTCGCGGAGCTCGTCCATGTTGTAGGCGATGCCGCCGCCGGAGCCGCCGAGCGTGAAGGATGGCCGGATGATCGCGGGGAGCCCGATGTCGGCCACGATCGCCTCGGCGTCCGCGACCGTGCGCGCGATGCCGGCCTTCGGGACGAGGCAGCCGATCTCCTCCATCGCGGCCTTGAACAGCTCGCGGTCCTCGGCCACGGCGATGGCGGTCGGCTTCGCGCCGATCAGCTCCACGCCGTACTTCTCGAGCACCCCGCGCTCGTGGAGCGCGAGCGCGAGGTTCAGCCCCGTCTGCCCGCCCACGGTCGGCAGGATGGCGTCCGGCCGCTCGCGCGCGACGATCTGCTCCGCGAACTCGGGTGTCAGCGGCTCGATGTAGGTCGCGTCCGCCACGTCCGGGTCGGTCATGATGGTGGCGGGGTTCGAATTGAGGAGGATCACCCGGTAGCCGAGCGCGCGGAGCGCCTTGCAGGCCTGGGTGCCCGAGTAGTCGAACTCGCAGGCCTGCCCGATGACGATCGGCCCCGACCCGATGACGAGGATGCTCTTGATGTCGGTGCGCTTCGGCATCTCAGGCCTCCTTCGAGAGGTTCGCGTGGCCCCCGGCGAAGCGCAGGAAGCGGTCGAGGATCAGGTGGCTGGAGTCGTGCGGCCCCGGGGCGGCCTCGGGGTGGAACTGCACGCAGATGACGCCGAGGTCGGCGTGGACGAAGCCCTCGAGCGTGCCGTCGTTCAGGTTCACGTGCGTGACCCGGCCGCCGGCCTTCTCGACGCCCGCGGGGTCGACGCAGAAGCCGTGGTTCTGGCTCGTGATCTCGACCCGGCCGGTCTCGATGTCCCGCACCGGGTGGTTCCCGCCGCGGTGGCCGAAGCGGAGCTTGAAGGTGTCGGCGCCGAGCGCGCGGCCGAGGAGCTGGTGCCCGAGGCACACGCCCAGGATCGGCTTCTTCCCGAGGAGCTTCTGGATCTCGCCGACCATGTACGGGAGCGCCGCGGGGTCGCCGGGGCCGTTCGAGAGGAAGATGGCGTCGGCGCCGTCCCCCAGCTCCTCCGCGCGGGTGGTGGCCGGGAAGACCTCGACCTCGCAGCCCGCGCTCACGAAGAGGCGGAGGAGGTTCTTCTTCACGCCGCCGTCGAGCACGTGCACGCGGAGGGGTCTGGATGATCTTGGGGCGGGGGGAGGGCCCCCCGCAACGCCCCCCCGCGCGAACGCGAGGTCCGAGGTGTAGGGCAGGCCTTCGGTGAAGGTGTAGCGCTTCGAGGTGGACACCTCGACGACGAGGTCGCGGCCGACCATGCCGGGCCAGGCCTCGATGCGGGCGCGGAGCTCGGCCTCCGAGAGGTCCTCGGTGCTGATGACGGCGCGCATGGCGCCCTTGTTGCGGATGTGCCGGACGAGCGCGCGCGTGTCGATGCCGTGCACCCCGGGGACGCCGGCGCCGTCGAGGTAGCCGGCGAGCGTGCCGCTCGACCGGTGGTTCGACGCCATCGGCGAGAAGTGCCGCGCGACGAAGCCGGCCACCTGGACCGACCCGGACTCCACGTCCTCCGCGTTCACCCCGTAGTTGCCGACGTGCGCCGTCGTCATCACCACGATCTGCTCGCGGTAGCTGGGATCCGTCAGGACCTCCTGGTACCCCGTCATCGCCGTGTTGAAGACCACCTCCCCGACCTTGGTCGCGGGAGCCCCGAACGCCTCGCCTCGGAAGGAGCGTCCGTCTTCCAGGAGGAGGATGCCACCCATGTCTACCCCGAGAGCGGGCGCGGTCTATCGAGGCGGACCGCGGGGGGCCAGCGTTCCGGGGGGCCCGATGACGCGATGTGTCGAAACCCCGCTTCAGAGGCTGACCGGAAATCCGGACCGAGCACGCTGAGGCGCATCGGGATGCCCGCTGCGTCCAGCGGGCGACGGGAGGAACTCCGGTCAGCCTCTTAGACCGCCAGCACGGCCTCGACGACGATCGTGGCCATCTCGTCGTACAGCGCGCGCCCCTCGGCGGCCGAGGCGGCGGCCGGCTGGCCGAAGTAGCCGTCGGCCGCGCCCATCGCCTTGAAGTCCTTCGCGCCCGCCCGGAGCGCGGCCGCGAGGTCGATCGGCACCTCCGGGAGGCCGGCCCGCGCAGCGTCGTCCACGAGGTCGGGCCGCACGGCGAGCACCAGCGAGGACTCGAACGAGCCCGCGTGGCACGCGCCCGACTGGAACTCGGCCCCGAGCCGCGCCGCGTAGCGCCGCGACGCGAGGTTCGGGTAGACGACCGGCCGGCCCGTGCGGGCCCGCGCAGCCTCGGCCGCCTTGAAGAGCGCGTCGATGTGCGCGGGCTCGAAGTGCGAGTTGACCAGCACGAAACCGACGGCGCCCTGCTCCGCGGCGGAGGCGAGCAGCTCCACGACCAGCGCCTGCACGAGCTCCGGCGGGATCGAGAGCGTGCCAGGGAACGGCGCGGCGCTCGTGGTCACGCCGTACGGGAGCGTGGGCAGCACCACCGCGGGCCGGCCCGCGCCGACGAGCCGCGCGGCCGCGCGCAGCGCCATCTCCTCGGAGATGCGCACGTCCGTGTCGAGCGGCAGGTGCGGCCCGTGCGCCTCGCAGGAGCCGAGCGGCAGGAGCGCCCAGGCGCCGGCGAGGCCGGCCCCGGGCGAGCGGCGCTCGGCGAGCCGCGGATTCAAACCAGCCTCTTGAGCTCGGCGCGGGCGACCTTGCCCCGGTCGTTGCGGGGCAACACGTCCACGAAGCGCACGTGGCGCGGGTACTTGTGCGGCGCGAGGCGCTTCTTGACGTGCTCCTGGAGCGCCTTCTGGAGGGCTTCGTCTCCCGGGACCGCGGCGACCACGAAGGCCACGGTGGTCACGAGCCCGTCGCGCTCCACGCCCACGATGGCGCACTCGCGCACGGCCTCGTGGGTGAGGAGGCAGTTCTCGACCTCGGCGGGGGACACGTACACGCCGCCGACCTTCAACAGGTCGTCGGCGCGCCCGCAGTAGATGAAGTAACCTTCCTCGTCCTGGCGGAACTGGTCGCCGGTGGTGCACCACTCGCCGCGGAACGTGACACGTGTCTTGGCCCGGTCCTGGTGGTAGCAGATGGCGTTGGATGCACCCTTGACCCAGAGCGTGCCGATCTCGCCCGGGGGCACGGGGCGCTCGTCGTCGCCGACGATCTTCGCCTCGTAGCCGGGCACGAGCTTGCCCAGCGTCCCCACGCGCACGTCGCCCGGGTAGTTGGTGATGTAGATGTGGAACATCTCGGCGGAGCCGATGCCGTCGAGGATCTCGACGCCCGTGCGGTTCATCCAGCGCGTGTAGAGCTCGGCGGGGAGGGCCTCGCCGGCGGAGAGCACGAGGCGGATGGAGGAGAGGTCCATCTCGGCGGCGCGCTCGTGCTCGAGCATGCGGTGGATCATCGTGGGCACGTTGGTCACGATGGTCGGCCGGAAGCGCTCGATGTTGGCGATGACCTCGTCGACCGTGGCACGCTCGGAGAACAGGCACGTGGTCGCGCCCACGGCCCAGGGGAACATGAGGTTGGTGCCCGTGGCATAGCCGAAGAAGAGCTTGGGCACACCCAACGTGACATCGTCCTCGCGGATGCCGAGCACCTGCTTCGCGTACATCTCGGTGTTGAAGATGAAGTCCTGCGCGACGTGCACGCAGGCCTTCGGCTTGCCGGTCGATCCCGACGAGAAGAGCCACACCGCGGGGTCGTCGGGGCCGGTGTCCCCGTAGGGGCAGTCGGCGGAGCGGGCGCGGATGGTGTCCTCGTCGGCGTCGACGCGGATCACGGCGGCGAGCTGCCGGCCGAGCGCCTCCTGGATGGCCTCGGCGTTGGCCTCGGCGAAGGCGGAGGTCGTGACCAGCACGCGCGCGCGGGTGTACCGAAGGTAGTACGCCCAGTCCGCGGTGGGGACGCCCGGGTTCATCATCGCCACGACGGCGCCGACGCGCACGATGCCGAACCACGCGACGGCGAACGCCGGGGTGTCCTCGAGCGCGACGAGCACGCGGTCCTCTTCGCGGACGCCCAGCGCGCGGAGGTGCGTGCCGAAGCGGCAGCTGCCCTCGTACATCTCGCCGAAGGTGTAGCAGGCGTCGCGGTAGCGCAGCGCCACCTTGTCCCGGCGCGTGGCGAGGTTGTGATCGAGGAAGTACGCGGCGAGGTTCACTTGTCCTCCAGCCATCGCGCGGCGATGACGGTCTTGAGCACGTCGGTGGCGCCCTCGTAGATGCGGAGCGGGCGGATGTCCCGGTAGAGCTGCTGCACGACGCTGTCCTCCTCGACGCCGGCCCCACCGTGGAGCTGCACGGCGGCGTCGATCACGCGCTGCGCCGCCTCCGTGGCGGTGACCTTGCCGATGGCGCTCTCGTACCCGGTGCGGGCGGTCGGCGGCGCCGTGTCGCGGCGCCAGCATGCGTGCAGCGCGGCGAGCGTGGCCGGCTCGAGCTCGAGCGCCATGTCGGCCACGCGCGCCTGCACGACCGGGAGCGCAGCGAGCGGGGCCCCGAACTGGCGCCGGGTCGACACGTGGCGGACGGTCTCGTCCAACGCGCGGCGCGCCATGCCCATCGCCGCGAGCCCGACCGACGGGCGGCAGCGCTCCAGCGTGGCGAACGCGAGGGAGAGCCCCTTGGTGGAGACGAGCCGCGCGGGTGTGTCACGCAGGTCGATGCGGCCGATGGAGTGCCCCGCGACCCGCTGCGGCGTGGCCGGCGGATCGTCGACGACAAAACACGCGATCCCCTCGTCGAGCCGCGCGAACACGGTGGCGCGGTCCGCCTCGGGCGCGTTCGAGATGAAGTGCTTCACGCCCGTCAGCCGGTAGCCGTCGCCGTACCGCACCGCGCGCGTGGAGAGCCCGCGCACGTCGCTCCCGGCCTCGGGCTCGGTGAGCGCGAACGCGATGACCGAGCCCCCCTCGCGCGCCTGCGCGACCTCGGCGTCGAAGCCACCCGCGGTGCGCAGCGGGAACGACCCCAGCTCCTGGACGATGAACGCGAGGTCGGTGAGCGCGTCGTGGTAGCCGAGGTGCCAGCGCGTGACCGCGAGGCCGCGCACGTCGGTGGGCTCGAGCAGCCCGGCGGCGGCGAGCGCGGCGACCCGGTCGCGGATGCTGCCCGTGGCGCGAAAAGCGGCCGCGGACGCCTCCCGCTCGGCGTGGACGGGGTCGAAGAGGTAGGGGTAGCGCTCGGTGAGCATCGCCCCCGAATCTACCCGGCGGGCCCGCCCCGGGCCCCCCTCCCGCGGAGCTTCCGGCGCGGAAGGCGGCCGCCGAGACGCGGCGCCGCCTCCCAGGCGCGTGGGCGGGCGTCCGCGCGGGTCAGAGCGAGGCCGGCGTCCCGCCGGCGAAGGCCGCGCAGTACAGGTTCGTCCCGCTCTCGTGGAGCTCCGACCGCGCGCCGCGGAGGGCGCCGGTCGCGTTCACGAGCCCCTCGAACTCCGCGACCGAGCGGTGCGCCACGTTCCAGTCGGAGGTGAGCTCCATGAGCGAGCGCCAGGGGTTCGGCGCGTGGAGGTTGCTCGCGAGGAGCAGGCCGCCCGGGCGCGCCGCGCCGGCGAGGGAGCGAAGGAAGCCGACCACCTGCGCGTCGTCGAGGTAGTCGAGCAGGCCGAGGACCAGCACCGCGTCGAATTCGGCGTGCCCGTCGAGCGCCTGGTCCACGGGGACGCCGCGCAGGAGCGCGAAGGCGTTCGCCTCGACCGTGGTCACCGTCGTCGAGGCGCCGCGCGGCAAGGCCCGCAGCAGGCGCTTCTTCGCCCACGCGAGCGCGTCGGTGTCGTGGTCGGCGAGCACGATGTCCGCGGCCCGGCCGCGGCGCACCCACTCGCGCAGCACCACCTCGGGCCCGCACGCGAACGAGAGGATCTTCGGCCGCGCCAGGCCCTGCGCCGCGATGTGCGCGTCGAGCTGGCGGTGCGCCCAGGGCAGACGCCCGCGGTGCGCCGCGCTGGGGCCGACGGTCAGCGCGTAGGCGCCCAGCAGCGTCCCGAGCGGGCTGTTGGCCTCCTCGCGGCCCGCGAAGATCATCTCCACGAGCCCGTAGTCGCCGGGGTAGCCGAGCGGCTTGTCCACGGCGCGCCGGCAGAACGGCGACTGGAGGAAGAAGGGCTGCACGAGCCGCCGGTGCAGCGCGAGCGAGCGCGTCCGCTCGGCCCCCGGCATGGCCTCCCAGAGCGCCGTCATGGGCACGAACAGCGCGTCGAGCCGCTCCTGCACCGGGCCGGTCCACTCCTCGACGCAGGCCTGGTGCTCGGCGAGCAGCGCGTCCGCGTCAGCGCAGGCGGCGGCCCGGCGGTGCCACTCGGCCTCCAGCCCGGCGAGGTAGGTGTAGACGGCAAAGGTGGCCTCGTCGAGCGGCGAGGCGAGCTTGGGTGTGGCGGTCACGAATCACTCCCGGTTCGTGCCACCAACTACCGCCGGGCCTGCGACGCCGACCACAATGTGCTGTTCACCACCCGTGAACGGGGGCGATGTCGACCGGCGGTGAACACCGCGCGCCTGGCATCCAACTACCGGAGGAGCTTGCCCGCCGCGCACGCGCTCGGGTCCGCGACCGCCGAGAGCGTCGTCGTCGTCGGCGTCGCGAAGCGACCGACGCTCCACTCGATCGTCAACGTTTGGTAGTCGGCCCCAAACGAGAGCTTCGCGTCCCCCTGCTGCTCGAGATCGTTCTCCGAGCGGAGCGTGGCGGCGCGGTCGCCGGTGGGCGAGAAGCGCGTGAGCGTGCCGATCGTCGGGCGCCCCGCCTCCTGCACGACGTAGAGCCCCGTGAACGAGTCGCTCGTGGGCGCGAGCTTCACGACCACGTCGCGGGTCGCGGGCGCGCCCTCGGCGGCCGCGCCCTCGGGGGACGCAGCGGCGTCGCTGCCGCAGTACCAGCCCTTCACGCCGTCCACCCACGGCGCGGCGGGCGCCGCGACGGCCTGCTTCGCGGGAGGCGCGCTCCCGCACGCCACGAGGAGCAAGGTCACGAGCACCGACATGGGGCCTCCCGGGTCAACGGTAGTTGGGCCGACGCTTTTCCTTCCACGCCTCGTGCGCCTCCCGGAAGTCCGGGTGGAGCATGCAGATCGCCTGCGCTTGCGCCTCCATCTCGATGGCGGCGTCGAGCGACACGTCCATCTCGCGGTCGAGCTGGACCTTGGTGACGCCGTTGGCGAACGCGGGGCCGTCCGCGATGCGCCGGGCGATCGCGCCGGCCTCCGCGAGCAGCGCCTCGGGCTCGACCACCCGGTTGAGGAAGCCGATGCGGTGCGCTTCCTCGGCGCCGATGACGTCCCCCAGGTAGAGGAGCTCGGCGGCCCGGCCCTGCCCGACGATGCGCGGCAGGAGGTGACAGGCCCCCATGTCCGCGCCGGAGAGCCCGACCTTGTTGAAGAGGAAGGAGACGCGCGCCTTGGTCGAGCCGACGCGGAGGTCGCTCGACATCGCGATGATCGCGCCGGCGCCGGCCGCGACGCCGTTGATGGCGGCCACGATCGGCGCGGGGCACGCGCGCATGGCCCGGACGAGCGCGCCGGTCGTGCGGGTGAACGCGAGCAGCCCCTCCGCGTCCCGCGCGAAGAGCTGGCCGATGATGTCCTCGACGTCGCCGCCGGAGCAGAAGCCCTTGCCGGCGCCGGTGAGGAGCACCGCGCGCGTGCCCGCCGGCGGGGAGCGGAACCACGCGGCGAGCTTCTCGTACACCTCGAAGGTGAGCGCGTTGAGGCGGTCGGGCCGGTCGAGCGTGACCGTGGCCACGCCGGCGTCGAGCTCCACCCGGAAGGGAAGCGGGCTCATCGCGCCGCCTCGGGCAGGCACACCGCCGTCGCCTCGATCTCCACCATCGCCCCCTCCTCCAAGAGGTCCGCCACCTGCACGAGCGCCATCGCCGGGTAGTGCCGGCCGAAGCTCGCGCGCCAGGCCGCGCCGACCGCGGGCAGCGCCGCGAGGTAGGCGCGCTTGTCGGTCACGTACACGGTCACGCGTCCGACCCGCTCCGGCGGCACGCCGCCGGCGTCGAGCACCGCGCGCACGTTGGCGAGCGCCTGCGCGAACTGCGCGCCGAAGTCACCCGCGCCGACGAGGCGCTGCTCCGCGTCCCAGGCGACCTGCCCGGCGACGAAGAGCACGTCCCCCACGCGGTAGCCGTTGCTGTAGCCGCGCGGCCGCGCCCAGCCGGGAGGCTGGACGGGGCCCTCGTCCGAAGCGGGCGGCATCAGACGTTCAGCGCGCCGCCGCAGATGGGGATCGCCTGCCCGTTGACGCCGCGGGCGTCGTCGGAGGCGAGGAACGCGCACATCGACGCGACCTCGGAGGCCTCGAGGAAGCGGTTCTGCGGGTTCTGGGCCTCGAGCTCCATCCGCACCTCTTCGGGGGTGCGGCCGGTCTTCTCGACGATGTTCTGGATCGCGCCGGTGAGCAGCGGCGAGTCGACGTAGCCCGGGCAGATCGCGTTCACGGTGACGCCCTTGTCGGCGTACTCCGCGGCGAGCGCGCGGGTGAGGCCGACCAGGCCGTGCTTCGAGGCGCAGTAGGCCGCGAGGTAGGGGTAGCCCTTGAGCCCCGCCACGCTCGCGACGTTGATGATGCGGCCCTTGCCGCGGCTCGCCATGCTCGGGAGCACCTTGAGCGAGCAGAGGAACGCGCCGGTGAGGTTCACCTTGAGGTGCTCCTCCCACACGCGCACGTCCGTCTTGAGCACCGGCGAGGAGCGCGCCACGCCGGCGTTGTTGATCAACACGTCGACCGGGCCGGCCGCCATGAACGCGGCCTCGACGCTCGCGGGCTCGCCCACGTCGCACCGGATGCCGTAGCCGCCGATCTCGTCGGCGACCTTCTCCACCTCGTCGCGGGTGCGCGACAGCACCGTGATCCGGTCCCCCTGTGCGGCGAACCGCCGCGCGATCTCGGCGCCGATTCCGCGCCCGCCTCCGGTGATGACAACGTGCCTGCGAATCGCCATACGGTCTCCGAGCGGACCGGTATATGCGCGAACGACGGTGCACTGTCAAGGCGAGGGTCCGCTGCGACCTGAGGATCCTGCCTCCGACCGGGCCGTGCTCGACGCAGGCGTGCACGCCCGCGACCGTGCGTCACGATGCGTTACGGCGCGGCTCGGGGTTCGAGGAAGCCGCTCACGACCTGGGCGAGCGCGTCGGGCTCGTCGAGCTGGACCATGTGGCCGGCGGTCGGGATGGTCACGACGCGAAGGTCGGGGATGACCTCCTCGAGCCGCGCGACGTCTCCTGGTGAAAATATCGACGTGCCCGCGTGCACCGAGAGCACCGGGCAGCGGATGGCCGCCAGGAAGCGCTGATGCTGGTCCTGGCGGTACGGGACCGCGGCACGCACGCGGTGGCGCGGATCGTAGGACCAGGTGACGCCCCCCTCGACGGGGCGGGTGCCGCGTAGCGCGAGCTCGACCGCCCAGGCGGGATCGAGGCGGGGCCAGGTGGCCACGAGGCGCTCGGCGGCGGCCTCCACCGTGGGGTACGGGCGGAGCGCGCGGACCCGCCGGATCCCGTCGAGGAACTGCACCATGCGGTCCCGCGCGCCGGCGCCGGCGTCGGGGAGGCCGATGCCGTCCACGGCGACGAGGCGCTCCACGGCGTCCGGGCGGGCCCCCGCGTAGAGCGACGCGAGGGTGCCGCCCATCGAGTGGCCCACGAGGCGCACGCGGCCGCCGAGGCGCTCCACGAGCGCGTCGAGGTCGGCGACGTACTCGGGGAAGTGGTAGCTCTGCCCGGGGCCGACCCACGCGCTCCGGCCGTGGCCGCGCAGGTCCAGCGCCACGCGCCAGCCGTCGAGGCGCTCCGCCACGCGCGCCCAGCTCCCCGCGTGGTCGAGGAAGCCGTGGAGGAGCACGGTCGGCACGCCGGCGGGCTCGCCCCACTGGAGCGTGGCGAAGTCCAGGTCCCGCAGCGGGACGACGACCTCGCGGGCGCTCACGCGACGCTGCCGCGGGGGACGAGGCCGAACGGGTGGCGGTGCCACGACATCCCGCGCGTCTAACGCGTCGCGCGAGGCGGGGGCCGGGAGCGCCGCGAGCCGCGCCGCCGCCGGGCGCGGCGGGCCCCGGTGGAGGCCGGACTTCGTCGAACGCGGGGCTTGCGGTTCGTTGGTGAACGTGTTCATATTGAACACGTTCAGTATGAACACGTTCAGGAGTCCAACCATGCGCGACCACGCCCTCCCCCTCCCCCACGCGCCCGGCGAGGTGCGCGCCTCCCCGGCGAAGATCGCCTGGAACGGCGGGCTCCTCGCCGTCACGCTCGCGGCGCCGGCCTTCTTCGACCTCGGCGCCGCCGTGTTCGCGGCGGCCTCCGCGCTCTTCCTGCTCGGTGTCGGGCACTCGGCGGGCTTCCACCGGGGCGTCATCCACGGGGCCTACCGGATGGGGCCGTGGACGGAGCGCGTGCTCGTCTACCTCGCCGTGCTCACCGGCATCGCCGGGCCCCTCGGGCTCATGCGCATGCACGACACCCGGGACCGCCACCAGAACCAGCTCGCCGCGCCCGCCTACTACGCCTACGACCACTCGCTCTGGCGGGACGCCGCCTGGTACCTCTTGATGGAGCACACCGGCGCCACCGTGGCGCCCGACCCCGTCCGCGCCGCCGACCCCTGGTACCGCTTCCTGGAGCGCACGTGGAAGTGGCAGCAGCTCCCGTGGGCCGTGCTGCTCTACACCTACGGCGGCCTGCCGTGGCTCGTATGGGGCGCGGGTGTGCGGTGCGCCGCGTGCGTGTACGGCCACTGGTTCGTGAACTACGCCGCGCACACCGCCGGCTACCTGCGCGTCCGCATGCCCGCGAGCGGCGAGGAGGGCCGCAACCACCTCCTCTGGGGCGCGCTCGCGATGGGCGAGGGCTGGCACAACAACCACCACGCCTGGCCGCGCTCGGCCCGCTTCGGCGTGGCGTGGTGGGAGGTCGACCCCGGGTGGTGGATCGTGCGCGCCCTGCGGGCGCTCGGGCTCGTGTGGGACGTGAAGACGTGGCGGGACGGCGCGCCCTTGCGGGAGGGGGCAATCGTCACGCAGGTACGCACGATCGGGGACGCGGTCGTCGGGATGGGGTGGTGGCCCGCGGGCGGCGAGCACGCGCGGTCGGCCCTCGCCGACGCCCTGCCGGATGCCGACCGCCGCCGCGGATAAGGGGCGCCGATGCCGCCCGTCACGCCCGCCACGCCGAAGTCCGAGCGCACCCGCCAGCGCATCCTCGAGGCGGCGCTCGCGCTCTTCGCCGAGAAGGGCTTCGCGGCGACCACGATGCGCGACATCGCGGCCGCCGCCGACGTGTCGCTCGGCCTCACCTACCGCTACTTCGCCCGGAAGGAGGACCTCGCCGTCGCGCTCTACGAGGGCATGTCGGCGCGGCTCCAGGCCACCGCCGCCGGGCTCTACGGCGGCACGGTCGCCTCCCGCTTCGGCGTGCTGATGCAGGCCGCCGTGGACCACCTCGACCGGCACCGCGAGCCCTTCCTCGCCGTGGCCGCCCGGGCCTTCGACCCGCGGGACGACCTCGGCGTGCTCGGCGCCGCGACCGAGCCCTTCCGCGAGGCCGCGCGCACCACGTGGGAGACCATCGTGGCCGGCGCCGACGACGCCCCGCGTGACCCCGCCGAGCGCGCCCGCCTCGCCGACGTGTTGTACGCGCTGAACCTGCTCGTCGTGCTCATCTGGACCCAGGACCGGGACCCCGCGCGCGCCGCTACGAACGAGGCCATCGCCGCCACCATCCAGCTCCTCGGCGTAGCCCGCCCGCTGCTCGCCACGCCCTTCGGCGCCGTCGCGCTCGCGCAGGTGGCCAGCATCGCCGGCCGCCTCGGGATCGGCCGGCCTCCGGACGCCCCCGGCGGCACCGGCGGAGGCGGCACAGGCGCGCGTTAGGAGCCGCCGATGCTGACGGTCGATCCGCATCCCCTCCTCTCGCTCGGCGCGTTCACCGCCACCTTCCCGCGGCCCCTCGGCGAGGTGCCCTCCCCCGCCGCGCTGCTCGAGCTGTTGCGCCTCGACGCGCCCGCGCCGATGACCAGCGACGACGCCACGCGCGCCGCGGTCCGCGACCTTCTCCGCCACGGCGGCTTCAAGCCCACCGGCCGGAGCAAGCCCGCGAGCGAGTACCTGCTCAAGGCCGCCGAGGGCGGCTTTCTCGGGCCCATCAACGTGGTGGTCGACGCCTGCAACGCGGTGTCGCTCCACAGCGGGCTCCCCATCAGCGTCGTGGACCTCGACCGCGCCATCCCTCCCCTCCGGATCGGCCTCGCGCCCGCGGACGCGAGCTACGTCTTCAACACCTCCGGACAGACCATCGACGTCGGCGGGCTCCTCTGCCTCTCCGACGCCCAGGGCCCCTGCGCCAACGCGGTCAAGGACGCCCAGCGCACCAAGACCACGCCCGACACGCGCCGGGTGCTGGTGCTCGTGTGGGGCGCCACCGCGCTCGGCGACCGCACCGCGCGGGCCGTCCGCTGGTACCGGGAGCTCCTGGAGGCCGCGGGGGCGGAGACGGCCGAGCCGGGGTGAGACCGCCCGAGCTCGGAGGATTCGCCACCCTCCCCCGAGCCCGGACGGCGGTTGCCTCACCGCCTCCGCCGCTGCGGCGGCGGCCAGCGCGGCGTGATCCGCCCGCTGACGATCATCCGGAACGGCGCGGGGTCGCGCGTCTCCAGGAGCTCGCACGCCATCCCGCAGAGCGCCGGCTCGCTCCGCGCGGCGCGCACGAGGCGCGTGGCCTCCTCCGCGGCCCCCGCGGCGCGGAGCGTCTCGATCGCCATGCGCCACGCCACCGGGTCCGCGGGCCGCGCCGCCGCGAGCGTTCGGGCCCGCGCGACCCCACCGCGGCCGGACACGTGCTCGAGCCACGCCCGGTACCCCTCCCACAAAGACCCGCGGTCCGGGCGCTGCGTGGCGAGCCACTCCAGCGCCGCCAGCGCCGTCGGCGCGATGTCCGCCGCCGCGGTCCCGAGCCCGGCGAGCATCTGCGCGCCGTCCGCCTGCGCCTCCGTGTCGGTGGCGCACACGGCGTCCCAGAAGCGCGCGGCCGCCTCGGCGGCGTCCCGCCCCTCCTCCACCCGCGCGCGCAGCGCGTCCGCCGCGAGCTCCAAGCCCACGAGCGGGTGGTCGCCGGGGGTGCGCGCGTACTCCACGTCGAGCGCGAAGAAGTACGTCCCCACGCCGGCGTCCTGGAGCCGTCCGAGCGCGCTCCCCGCGGGCGCCCACGCGGACTCGGGCGGCGTGCCGAGGATGCGCCGGTGGTAGCGCTCCACCGAGAGCCAACCGGTGCGGCGCACGGGCAGGAGCTCGACGGCCTCGCGGGCGGGACCGCTCTCCTGCCGCCGCGTCCGGCGGGGATCGCGCGCCTCGCGGACCACGTCGCGCACGTCGGGCGTCTCGCCGAGGAAGCGCGCCCACCGCGCGGTCTCACCGTGCCCGGGGCAGAGCTCCTCCGCCTGCGCCACCGCCGCGCGCGCGCCGAGGAGGTCGCCCGCCGCGAGGTGGAGGGCCGCGAGGTCACAGGCGGCATCCGCGCGGGCGCCGGGGCGCACCCCGCTCGCGACGCGTCGGGCCGCGCGGACGAAGCCGTCGGGCGCCACGAAGGTGGCCAGGGCCTCCGCCTCGGCCCCACCGAGCTTGAAGGCCTGCTCGGCCAGCCGCTCGGACTCCACGAAGCGGCCCAACACGGCGAACGCGCGCGCCGCGATCGCGTACACGTCGCCTCGTCGGGCCAGCGGTACGGACGCCTCGGCGGCTTCGAGGGCATCCAGGACGGCGTCGACCTCGCCGAAGCTCGCGGGCATGTACAGGTCCCACCACGGGTCGACGGGGGGAATCTCGGACAGGGAGAGAGGGCTCATCACAGTGCCTCCACATGGGCGGCCGGCCCCCGAGCAAGGGATGCGCCAACGGTCGAACGCCGGCTTTTACGCGACGAGCCGACGGACGTCCGTCACCGTCCGACGGACGTCCGTCACCTGTCCCCGACGCACGTTCGTCAAGGTTCCGGGCGAAATACCACACCGGACCGCGCCCCGGCACCCGAGCCACCGACGGTCCTCCGCGGCACGACGTCGCCGCAGCGGCCCCGCCGGCTGCCCGGAACCCGATCGGAAGCCGCGCCCCTCCCCTACGGGCGCGTCGTGGCCACGCTCGGGCGCTGGACCAGCTCCGCGAGCCGCCGATCGAGGCCGAAGAGCCCCTCCCGGAGCGCGGGGGCGCGCAGATCGACGTACATCAGCGTCGCGACGAGCGCGATGTCCACGGCGTCGAAGCGGCCGGAGGGCCCGAGCGTGGCCTCGAGCAGCTCCAGCGCACGCCGGGCCTTGCCCTCCTGCAAGGTGATGAAGCCCGCGTCCGGGGCCGCCCGCCGCCGCTCGGCCACCGACGCGACGATGGCGTCGCACGCCCCGTCGCAGGTGGCCTCCCACTGGAGCGCGTCGATGCGCGCGTCGGGGTCGGCGGGAAAGAGCGGCCGGCCGAAGCGCTCGAGCCACTGGAGGATGACCGCGGAGTCGTAGAGCGGCCGCCCGTCGTCCCGCACGAGCGTCGGCACCTTCCCGAGCGGGTTCAGCGCGAGGAGCGCGGGATCGCCGAGCTGGACGTACTCGTACTCGCACGCGACGCCCTTCTCGAGCAACGCGAGGTGGACCTTGTGGGCGAACGGGCTCGTGCGGGTCAGGAGCAGGCGCATCGAAACTCCAGGTCCGCCTTGTCTAGCCCGGGTTCGGGGCAGCCGCTCCGCGCTGCGGGGGCGACGGTGGCCCAGCCCACGTCGGCGGCTCCCGTGCCCCGGACCGCCCGCCTGCGGGATAACGACGCCCCGTCCGGAGGTCCGATGCTGCTCCTCTCGCTGTTCGCCCCGCCCGCGCACGCGGCCTGCGCCGTGGACCAGGTGAAGAGCGACGAAGGCGTCGAGATCGCCGTCCGCGCGCTCCAGGAGCCCGTCGGCTGCCGGACGGTCACGCTCACGTCCGACCGTCCGCTCGAGGTGGAGGCGTACGTGTGGTCGCCCGAGGAGCGGCGCACGCGGCTGAAGGCGGATCACCTGCGGGCCCTCCCGGGCGGCGGCTGGGAGATCGGCGCGCCCGAGCTCGTACCCGGGGGCTGGATCCACCTCCGCGTGGCCGTGCCGGGCGACGCGCTGGACCTGCGCCTCGCTCCCGCGCCGGAGCCCGACCTCCGCGTGCTGCGCGCGGACGAGACGCACACGCTCACGCTCGACCCGCGCCACCCCGGCTGGGGCTTCGCCGACCGCGCGCGCGCCCGCACGCGCGTGCAGCTGGCGCTCGGCCTCCCGGCGGACGCGCCCGACCAGGTCCTGCCGCTCCCGAGCGGCGTGATCGAGCTCGACACGGGCGGGCTCCCGACCGTGCCGCACGGCGTGAAGCTCCCGGCCGGCACGACCGAGGCCCGCGTCACCTACACCGTGAAGGGCGCCGCGCCGCAAGGGGCCCGCACGCTCGCGCCCGGGAGCCTCACGCTGGTGGGCCCCGACGTGACATGGCGCACCTCCGTGGGCCCCGGCGTGCGCGTGGGCGAGGTCGAGGGCGGCGTGCGCTTCGAGGCGCCCGAGGGCGGCGCCGCGCGCTGGCGCGTGGAGCGCGCGGGGGACGCCGCGGTGATCCCCGACGTCGGCACCTTCGTGGCGGGGCTCGACTGGCGCTTCGCGCGGGTGAGCCTGCCCGAGCCGGCGGTGCCGATGGAACTGCGCGGAAAGCGCGACCGGGCCGAGCTCTTCGCGGACCTGCTCGCGGCCGTCCGCGGCCTCCGCGACGGCGCGCTCCCGGGCGCCGATCCCCTGCACCCCCGGCAGCTCAACAAGGCCTGGCGCTCCGGCTGGGTCACGCCCGTGGAGCGCGCGCTCGTGCTCCACCGCTTCCTCGGCCAGGAGCGCTACCGCGCCGGCTGGGTGCTCACCGGCGAGGACGCCGACCCGGCGACGCTCACCGGCTTCGACCACCTGCTCGTCACCGCGTACGTCGAGGGCGAGCTCCGCTGGATCGACCCCACGTGCGCCGTGTGCGCGCCCGGCGAGATCGGCACGCGCTGGCTCGGGCGGCCCGCGATCGGCGTGGACGTGACCTCCGGGAACGAGGACGCCGGTCAGAAGGAGACGGCCCGCACGGCGAGCGCGCCGATGTCGCCCCTGCCCGAGGGCGCCACCGTGCCGCGCGCGGAGGGGCGGCTCGAGCGGTCGCTGACGTTGCAGGGCGAGCGCTTCCGGGCGCGCTTCGTGGCCCGTGGCGCGGCCGCGCTCTGGCTCCGCGAGCGCATCGTGGGCGTCGAGCCCGCCGCGCGGGGGATGCGGCTGGGCGAGGCGCTCGGGATGCCGGATGCCGCGCTGGTCGAGGCGGCGGGCTTCGGAGAGGCCGGCGCGCCGATCACCGTGGAGCTCGACGGGCCGCGCCCGCCCCTCGACCCCTTCCCCGGACCCGACGCGACGCCGTGGGCGGGCGGCTGGGGCGACGTGTTGTGATCACCCGTTGATGGGCCTCTGATCGCGCGAGCGGCCCGGCCGGCATCGGCGCGCGCCATCCGGGTGTTATCAGGCCGGGCACGGGAGCAACGGGACTTGACCCTTTTCGAGCTTTTGACGGCCGGACGCATCGACGAGTTCAACGCGCGCCGCGGCCAGCGCGTGACCCTCGACTTCTTCGCCGCCGACTTCGCGGGGCTCAAGCTCGAGGGCGCCGACCTGTCGGGGGCCAACCTCGAGAAGGCGGACCTCTCCGGCGCGGACCTCACGGGCGCCATCCTGGCCAAGGCGAACCTGTCGGGGGCCGACCTCACGGGCGCCACCCTCGACCGCTGCGTGGCCATCCGCGCGCGGCTGCGCGAGGCCTACCTGGGCAACGCCCGGGCGCCGGGCGGCGAGTTCTCCGGGGCGGACTTCTCCGAGGCCGACCTCTCCGGCTTCACGAGCGAGGGCGGCCGCTTCGCCGGGGCCCGCTTCAAGGACGCGGTGCTCGCGAACGCGGTGCTCACCGGCGGGGACTTCACGGAGGCCCGCTTCGCCAACGCGGACCTGCGCGGCGCCGACTTCACCGGCGCGAAGCTCGCCACCGCCGAGCTGGCCCGCGTGAACGCGCAGGGCGCCCGCTTCGTGAAGGCCGACCTCTCCGGCGCGCGCCTCGGCGGCGCGGTGCTCAAGAACGCCCACCTCGCCGAGGCCAACCTCACCGGGGCGGACCTCTCCGCGGCCGACCTCACGGGCGCCGACCTCTCCCGCGCGAACCTCGACCGCGCCGACCTCTTCGACGTGCAGGCCGACACCGAGACGCTGCGCGCCGCGAAGCTGCCGGCGGGCGTCGCGGAGACCCCCACGGTCGCCGCCACCTCGGACGACGGCGTGGAGCTCCACTTCGAGGACCCCTCCGTCGCCCTCTCGGGCAACGCCTGCGCGGCGCTCTGGGACAACGCCGACGCCGACGACGTGTTCACCCTCCGCTGCATCGTGTCGACGAGCCCGCGCAACAAGCGCTCCGGCTCGCACGCGCTGGTGATCCCGGTGGACCAGGTGCTCGCGCGCGGGCTCCTGCCCGCCCCGGACGGCTTCCACTGCGCGTTGTTCCTCGACCGGCCCGCGGGCGTCGAGCTCATGGTCCTGGCCGTGGACCGCACGGGCAGCTTCGGCGCGCCCCGCTCGGTGCGGCTCGGCTACACCCCGGTGGTGAAGCCGGTGCTCGTCCCCGACGAGGACGGCTTCCTCATCTACGGCATCGGGCGGCAGGGTGCGCTCTCGGTGCACCGCTTCGACGGCACCACGCTGCACGAGCTCATGCGCGCGCCCGCGGGCACCTACCGCGGCTTCTGCGGGCGGCTCGACCCCGTGCTGCTCGGGAAGGGCGGGACCGTCGCGGCGGTCCGCAGGGACGGCATCGGCAAGCTCATGTCGGCCCCGACGAGCTACCCGGGCCGCCTCACCTCGGCCGCCTACCGCGCGGAGGGCGAGCAGGTCGCGCTCGCGTGGGTGGGCAAGGCCGAGAAGGGCGTGCGCTTCCAGGTGCTCGGCGTGGACGCCGAGGCCACCCGCGTGGACCTCCCCTCCGAGATCGGCGCGCTCGACCTGCGCGCGTTCGACGACCGCTGGCTGCTCGTCTACACCCGCGAGAGCGCGACCGAGAAGGACGTCACGCTGCCGATGGGCGTGTGGCTCCCCGGCGGCAAGCCCTTCGCGCTCCTCGAGGGCGACGACCGGGTGGACATCGAGGACATCCGCATCCTCCCGGGCAAGGCGCCGCAGGTGGCCATGGTCACGCTCGGCGAGGATCTCGTGGTCGTCGAGGTGGGCGCCAGCGGGGCCACGGTGCGGGCGCGCTTCGGGGACATGGCGTTCGAGTAGCGCGAGTTAGGCGGTGGGCATGGTCCGCGTCGCCGCCTGCTTCCACGGGTTCCTCCGCACGGGCGCCTCGATGTGGCTCGTCGCGCGCGCGCTCCGCCAGGCCGGGTACGCCGACGTGGCGCTCCCGACGTTCGGCTACCACCTCGCGCCGCTCGACCGGCACGCCAGCCGCGCCGCCGACGCGCTCGTGGCCCTCGCCGAGCGGCACCCGGGCGCGACGATCGACCTCGTGACCCACTCCTACGGCGGCATCCTCGCCCGCGCGACGCTCGCGCGGCTGCCCGCCCCGCTGGTGCGCCGCGTCGTGATGCTCTCCCCGCCGAACCAGGGGGCGCGGCTCGCCCAGCAGGTCCGCGCCGTGCTCCCCGTCCACGTGCTCGGCTGGGATCCGCTCGGGCAGCTCCTCCCGGGCGCGCCGGCCTGCCAGCCGCCGCCGCGCGGCGCCGAGGTGGGCATCCTCACCGGCGGCACCGGCGGGCGCGGCTACAGCCCCTGGCTCGGCATCGACAACGACGGCAAGGTCTGCATCGACGAGGCGCACCACCCGGACGCGCACGACTTCCACGTGATCCCCGTGCGGCACGCGGGCATGCCGTACTCCTCGGCCTCGATCGCGCAGGTGCTCGCGTTCCTGGAGCACGGGCGCTTCGCGCGGGAGTCGCAGCGGATCGCCGCTACGGCTCCGTGAGGCAGCGCACGGTCGTCTTCGCGGCGCAGGAGGCGGCGCACACCGCGCGGCGCGTGGCCACGTCCGTGTAGTTCTGCTCGACGAGCCGCTCGTCCACGGCGCGGCAGAGCGCGTCCCGCCCGGCGCCGAGCACCTGCCAGCCCACACCCTCCACCTGCCGAACCTGCCCGGTCCAGCACTCCGGGTCCGCCAGCTCCACGAAGCAGAGCCCCTCCTCGGCGAGGTCCTCGTCGGGGAAGCAGTTGACGTGGGCGTCCTCCTTCACCGTCGCCGCGCAGGACGTGAAGGACTCCGGCCCGAGCGTCGGGATGCGCGCCCGGTGGGCCGCGACCGCGAGCTCCGTCACCTTCGCGAGCTGCCGCTGGACCGCGCGCTCGGCCGCCTTCTCGGACGGGCCCGCGGCGCTCGCCGTCAGCTCGCCGCGGAGCGCGCAGCCGGCGGCGGGGCCGGTCCAGGAGGCGACGCAACGCGCAGGTCCGGCCAGGGCCAGGGGCAGGAGCGCGACGAGCATCGTGACCTCGGGGCGCTAACGGTACCCCGAGCGGCGGCGGATCCACCAGCTCCCGGACACGAGCAGCCCGAAGAGGAGCGGCACGATCGGCGCGGCGTAGAGCGGCGTCTCGGCCCGATCGCGCACCCGGCGGCCGGCGTCCGGATCCCGGAGGGGCTCGGCGGCCTCGCCCGGCGCGACGTAGAGGCCGCCGGTGCGCGCCGCGAGCGTGCGCAGGAAGTTGGCGTCGGGCTCGACCTCCTCGAGCTCCGGGTCGCGCGTGGTGACGGCGTAGGCCGTCTGCGCGGTGCCGAGCGCCTGCCCGGCGGCGGACTTCGCCACCACCTTCACCCGGTGCGCCCCGCGCTCGTCGGCCGGCAGGGTCACGGCCACCGTGCCGTCGGCGCCCGTGACGCCCTGGAGCGTCTCCCGGCCGCCCGGCCCGTCGACCGTCACGTCCACCTTGGCGTCCGCGATGGAGGCGAACGACACGTTGCGCACGCGCGCCGTGATGCGGACCTCCTCGCCCACCTGGTAGTTCTCGCGGTTCGCCTCGACCGCGACCGGCTGATCCTCGGGATCCCCGATGAGCCAACGCATCGCGTTCTTCCAGAAGCGCAGGTAGGCCTGGTTGCCGCGGCCTTCGCCCGCCTCGGCGAAGGACCAGCGCCAGGAGGAGTCGCCCATCAGCACCATCGAGCGGCCGGCGCCGAACTCGCCCACGGCGAGCACGGGGAGCGGCTTGCCGTCGCCGCCCTTCGCGCTCGGGTGCTCGAGCAGCACGGCCGCGCCCGGCCTGGCGCCGCGCGAGAGGTTCAGCCCGTCGAGCGGGGAGAGCCCCTCCCAGGTCCGGGCGTTCTCGGCCGGATCGCCCACGAGCTGGGTCAGGGGGTGCCGGGCGCCGCTCTCGGTGAGGCGCGGGGAGAAGCTCGCGGGGTCGATCGCCTCGCCGCCCACGCCGAGCTGCACCGGGAGGATGTCCTCCACCGGCGTGTTCGCGTAGGCGCCGAGGTCGAAGCTGCGGTCGCCGCCCATCATCACGAAGGCCTTGCCGCTCTCCTTCACGTACTGGGCGATGTTCGCGAGCAGCTCGTCGGAGCCGCGCTCGAAGTAGGGGCGGTAGTCGAAGTTCTGGAAGATGACGAGGTCGAAGGACCAGAGCTCGGACGAGAAGAGCTTCTCGTAGGGGAACTGGATGAGGGAGAGCTCGGAGCTGTCCCAGCCGGCGCCCATGTCCCGGTCGGTGCGGAGGATGAAGAACGACACGAGGTCGACCGCGGGATCCTCCTTGAGGAAGAGCCGCAGGAACTTCTGGTCGAAGCTCGGCGAGCCGCACACCTGGAGCACGCGCACCCGGTCGCGCACCACGCGCACGGCGAGCGAGAGCGCGTTGTTGGCCGGCACGGCGTCGCCGTCGACCACGGGCGTCGAGGCCTCGTAGATGAAGCGGCCGACGGCCTCGGGCGTGATCTCGAACCGGGCCGTGCCCTTGCCCTCCGCGTCGAGCTTGACCGTCTGGGAGCCGGCGGGCTGCCCGTCACGCGTGAGCTGGACCGGGAGCGTGCGCGTCGACGTGCCGACCGCGCGCACGTCCACCTCGATGGCGAAGGGCGCGCGGAGGAACGCGAAGCCGCCGGCGCGCACGTCGAGCACGGCGATGTCGGTGCGCCCGCCGTCCTCGCCGGCCTGGTAGAGCGTGAGCGGGCCGTTGAGCCGCGGGAGCACCGCGTCGGTCTCGCCGAGCACGCGGCGCCGGAGCCCGCCGCGGTCGATGCCGTCGGTGACCACCGCGATGCCCTCGAGCTTCTCGCCGGCGTAGCGCTGGGCGATGGCCGCGAGCGCCCCTCCCAGGTCGGAGTCGCCGCCGTCGTATGCGACGGGGGCCCCGGGCTTCAGCGCATCCCCGAAGGTGTAGACCTCCGCGTCGGGCAAGGCCGCGAGCCGGGCCGCGACCTTGTCGGAGCGGGGCTTCCCGTCGCCGTCGAGCACCTGCATGGACCGCGATCCGTCCACCAGCACGACGAAGCGCCCGCGCTCGACGCGGTCGCCCTCCTGCACCCACACCGGGCCGGCGACCGCGACGACGAGCACCACCGCCGCCACGGCGAGGAGGACGACCTCCGCGAAACGCGCGGCGCCCCGCGGCGCGGGGATGGCCGCCAGCGCGACGACCACCAGCGCGACGAAGGCGCACACGCCCACGATCCACCCGGGGGTGGTCCAGACGAGGGCCCCGCCGGGCCCGCAGCAGCCGCCGAGGAGCCAGTCCGTCATTCGAGGCGCCCCTCGCGCATCAGCTGCTCGACGTGCGCCTGGTCCTGCTTGTAGTTGGAGGTCAGGCCGTACATCAGGAGGTTGATACCGAGCTTCACGGCCTCGCGCCGCTGGAGCTCGCCGCCGGGCACGCACGGGAAGGCGTCCGAGCCGTCGGGACGGCGGTCGAGCGCGCCGGAGAGATCGTCCCGGCCGTAGATGAGCGGGTGCATGCTCCCCTGCGACACGCCCTCGAGCGTGCGGTGGAGCGCGACGCGGCCCATGGGCTCCCGGAGGAGGAAGAACGAGCGGTACACCGAGTGGTCGGCGGGGAGCACCGTGAGCGGCCGCGTGGGGAAGAGCCGGCGGACCATCGCGCGCACGCTCGCGTCGAAGGCGCTGTCGCGCTCGCCGGACACGTCGTCGATGAACAGGAAGCCGCCGTAGGAGAGGTAGCGGACGAGCTGCTGGGTGGCGGCCTCGGTGAGGTTCGGGAGCGCGCCGTCGCCGGCGAGGACGGCGAACGGGTGCCGGAAGAGCGCGGGGTCGTCCGGGGCGAGCGGGACGACGCGGGGCTCGGCCTCGACGGAGGTGCTCTGGAGGAGCTCGAACAGGAGCCGCGTCCAGGCGTCGGGGCGCGAGACGGTGCCCGAGGGGAGCTGGATCTCGGCGAGGTCGACCTCGGAGGCCGGGCCGACGGCGCGGACGCGCGGCGCGAGCGCGAAGGCGGCCGCGCCCGCCAGCAGGCTGCGGCGGGTGAGGCTAGGCATCGTCGCTCCGGCCCCGGCCGAGCGCCGCCGCGCCGAGGAGCAGCGCCGCGCCGGCGCCGAAGAGGGGGAGGTCGAGGTCGAAGGTGCGGCGGAGGCGCTCGGGGGCGATCTCGGCCTGGACCTCGACGAGCGAGGGGCCGCGCCGCACGTCGCTCTCCGCGGGGCTCGTGTTCACCGCCACCCAGGCGAGCGGCGGGAGGCCCGCAGGGACCGCGGCGTAGGCGCCGGGCGCCGCCGGCGTGAACGTCAACGCGCCCACGCCGCGCTCCGACGCGACGATGCCGCCGTCGGGGCCGGTGACCTCGGGGTCCCCGCCGCTGGGCGGGAAGGCGAGGGTGACCGGCGCGTCCACGAGGCCGTCGGCGGTGGTCGCGGCGGCGCCGGCGTCCCCGCCCAGGTAGCCCGTGACGCGCTGCACGAAGGGCATGAACGCGGCCTGGAGCGGGAAGTTCGTCCACCCGAGGTCGACCGTGGAGGTCCACAGCAGCACCCGGCCGTTGCCGATGCGCCGCTCGATCAGCGCGGGCAGGCCGCCCTCGTAGGAGGCGAGCACGCGCACGTCGTCGCCGACCGGCGGCTCGACGGTCATCACGCGGCGGGAGCGCACGCGCGCGAAGCTCTCGCGGCCCGCGCGGGCGAACACGCGGAAGAGCTCGATGCCCTCGACGTCCGGCGGCTGCAGCGGCGTGCCCTCGGTCGCGTCGAGGTCCACGAGGTCGCGCGTGCGGCGCAGCGAGGCCGGCAGGATCGAGGCGAGCGCGGTGTCGTAGCGCTCGGCGGTGACGTTGTCGCCCATCGCGATGACGAGCCCGCCGCCCTTGCGCACGAAGTCCACGAGCCGCGGGGCCTCCGGTGCGGGGTCCGCCACGTTCGCGAGGAACGCGACGCGGTGGACGCTCGGGTCGAGCTTGGAGATGCCGCTCGGGGACACGACGTCGACCGTCACCCCGCCGCCGCCCCAGGGCGCGAGCGCGCGCTCGAGGAAGTAGACCTCGGACTTCGTCGGGGTCGAGCCCGGATCGCCGTCGACCACGAGCACGCGGCTCGCGCCGATGCGCGGGAGGTGGAAGAAGCGGCTGTTGTCGAGCGGCAGGTCGGGGTCGTCGACGTCCACGCGGGCGACGCCGCCTTCGGCCTGCCGCGGCACCGTGAAGCGGGACTCGGCGAGGCCGGGGCCGCCCTCACCCGCGGCGGGGACCTCGACGAACGCGGTGATCTCGGCGCCGTCGGGCAGGCGCACCGTGGTGGGGACCTCGCGCGCGTCGTCGCCCCAGTTCGCGAGCTGCACCGTGACCGTGCCGCCCTCCAGGCCGTCGCCGTACACGGCGCCGACGGGGGCCACGTTGCGGGGCGCGTCGGAGCCGTACACGCGGGGCAGGATCGACGAGCCGAGCGCGAGCAGGCGGTCGATGTCGTCGGAGGCGTCCTCGATCACGCCGGGGCCGGCCTCGTCGGTGTAGACGAGGATCTCCCCGGCGGCGCCCTCGAGCAGGGTCCGGGTGAGCTGCAGCGCGCCGCGGAGGTCAGTCGTGCCGTAGGTCTGCTCCACCCCCTCGACGAGGGTCGCGGCGAGCCGGGCGTCGGTGGTGAAGCCGCTCGTGACCAACGTGGCGGTGCCGCCGAGGCGGATGACCGCGACGCGCACGCCGGCGGGGAGCGCGCGGAGCTGGGCCGCGGCGTCCTTGCGGGCGAGCGCGAAGGCGGGATCGCCGAGCACGCGCTGATCCATGGAGAGCGAGTCGTCGAGGAGCACGACGACGTTGCCGGTGCCGCCGAAGGTCGGCGGGCCGCCGAGCCACTGCGCCTGCGGGCGGGCCGCCGCCATCACGACCGCCGCGATGGCGAAGAGCCGGAGGAGCAGGAGCAGGCGGTCCTGGAGGCGCCGCCGCCGGTGCAGGCGGCGCTGGAGCCGCTCGAGCAGCATGAGCGCGCCGAAGGCGGCCCGCTCCCGGGGCTGGCGCTTCGAGAGGTGCGCCAGGATCGGCCCCGCCGCGAGCGCGGCGAGCGCGAGGGCCGCCGGGGCGAGGAAGACGAGGCTCATGCGCGCCCCTCGAGGAAGCGGGCGAGGACGCGGGCGAGGTCGGCGTCGGCGGGCACGTCGTAGTGGCGGCCGCGCCGCGCGTGCACGGCGTCGCGCACCTCGTCGAAGTACTCGCGGACGACCTCCGCGAAGGTCGCGCGGGCGGCGGACGGGTCGACGGGGATCTCGCCGCCGGTCTCGGGGGAGCGGAGGCGGAGCGGGGCGTCGTACCGGAGGTCGAGCTCCTTCGGATCCCACACGTGGAACGCCCGGAGGTCGACCCGTTGACGCGTGAGCGCGGCGAGGGAGGCGCCCCAGCCGGCGGGCTCCTCCATGAAGTCGCTCACGACCGCGACGAGGGAGCGCGCGCCGAGCGTCGCCCCCACCTCGCGGAAGAGCCCGTCGAGGCCGGCCCGCCCAGCGGGCGTGACCGAGGCGAGGAGCAGGAAGAGCTGCGCGAGGTGCCGCTTCCCGCGGCGCGGCGGGAGCCGCCGCAGGGCCACCCCCTCGCCCGCGCCGATGGTGAGGCCCACCGGCTCCCCGTCGAGGAACAGGAGGTAGGCGAGCGTGGCGGCGAGGCGACGCGCGGCGTCGAGCTTCTCGGGGGTGGAGCCGAGGTCCGCCGAGGCGTCGAAGAGGATGGTGACCGGGAGCTCGGTCTCCGCGCGGTAGCGCCGCACGACGAGGCGATCGGAGCGCGCCAGCACGCGCCAGTCGACGTCCCGGAGGGCGTCACCCGGATCGTAGGGCTTGTAGTCGGCGAACTCCACGTCGTGCCCGGTGTGGATCGACCGCTGGGTGCCGTGCCAGAGCCCGGCCACCGCCTGCCGCGCGTGCAGGTGAAGGTGGCGGACGCGTTCGAGGACGCGGGGATCCCAGGGGCCGTTCACGAGAGGTTCAGCGCTCCGGCACGGTCTCGAGGAGGCGGCCCACGACGTCGCCCGCGCGCAGGCCCTCGGCCTCGGCGGTGAAGTTCAGGAGCACGCGGTGCTGGAGCACGCCGCGGGCCACGGCGCGCACGTCGTCCTGGTGCGCGGTCTCGCGGCCGGACAGGGCGGCGCGAACGCGGGCGCCGAGGGCGAGGAACTGGCTGGCGCGGGGGCCGGCGCCCCACTGCACGTACTTCCGCACGACCTCGGGCGCGCCCGGGCCCGGCCGCGTGGCGCGGGCGAGGCGCACGGCGAAGCGCGTCACGTCGTCGTTCACCGGGAGGCGGCGGACGAGCCCCTGCATCGCCAGGAGGGTGTCGCGGTCGAGCACCGGCTCGGGCGGGGCGCCCTCCTCGCCGATGGTGCGGTCGACGATCTCGATCTCCTCGGCCTCCGAGGGGTAGCCCACGTCGATCGAGAACATGAAGCGGTCGAGTTGGGCCTCGGGCAGCGGGTAGGTGCCCTCCTGCTCGATCGGGTTCTGCGTCGCGAAGACCAGGAAGGGCGGCTCGAGCGGGTGCGTCTGCCCGCCGGCCGTCACCTTGCCCTCCTGCATGGCCTGCAGGAGCGCGGCCTGGGTGCGGGGCGGCGTGCGGTTGATCTCGTCGGCCAGGAGCAGGTTCGTGAAGATCGGGCCCTTCACGAAGCGCAGCACGCGCCGGCCGGTGCTGCGGTCCTCCTCGAGGACCTCCGTGCCCGTGATGTCCGCGGGCATGAGATCGGGCGTGAACTGCACGCGCCCGCTCCCGAGCCCCAGGGCCTGCGCCGTCGACGTGACCAGCAGCGTCTTCGCGAGGCCGGGCACGCCCACGAAGAGGCAGTGGCCGCGCGCGAAGAGCGCGATCAACATCTGCTCGACCACGTCGCGCTGGCCGACGATGCGCCGCGCGATCTGCTCCTCGACCCGGGCGCGCACCTGGCCCAGGCGATCGAAGAGCTCACCGTCGTCGAGGGGGGTCGTCTGGTTCATCCGTCGTCTCCGCGGGCGCCGGGCGTCTCTCCGCCGAGCGCGAGGATGCCCCGATAGCGGGCGTGGCGAGCTGCCAGCGCCGTGTCCCCCGTGCTCGCGTAGAGGTCGGCGAGCGCGGACTGGACTTCGGGGTCGAAGGGGTTGATGTCGGCGCTGGCCCGGAACTGGACGAGCGCCTCCCGGGTCTTGCCCTGGGATAGCAGGATCTCCCCGAGCCGCTTCCGGGTGGAGGCGTACTCCGGATAATCCGTGACCGACGCGCGGAGCGTGGACAGCGCCTCCTCCGTGCGTTTCAACGCCACCAGCGCGTCGGCCATCCGCGCGCTGAGCGTCGGCGAGGCGGGCTCCCCGTCGGGGATGGCCTTCCGGTACTCGATCAGCGCCGCCTCGTGACGTTCGGCCTCGCGGAGGAGGTCGCCCAGGCGGGCGTGCCCGGCCAAGTCCCGCCGCTTCGCGAGGACGGGGTCGATCCCGAAGTCGTCCTCGGCGGGGCCGAGCACCGTCGGCATGGCCGCGAGCTTGCGGCTGACGAGGTGCATGCCCGAGAGCATGCCCTTCCAGCCGGTCATGAAGTGGCCGACGTCGCCGCCGTTGGCGACCTCGGCGGTGGCCTTCAGCGCGTCGGTGCCCTCGCGGACGCGATCGAGCACGCGCGAGACCGCGTCCGTGCCCGCCGTGTCCCGGAGGTGGACCATCATCGTGCTCACCTGCGCGAACGCGAGCGCCGCCTCCTCCGCCGAGTCGAGGAACGCCATGCTCGGGTGCATGCGCTCGAGCGGGACGAGCGCGTCCTTGGCGAGCGCGTCGGCGAGCAACGACTGCTGGAAGGGCTGCAGCTCGGGCGGGGCGTCGTGTTGCCAGAGCGACTCGTGGGAGCGGGCGATGCCCTCCTGGAGCCACACGGGCGCCCGGTCGCGGGTGCGCCACGCCACGATGTAGTGGATGTACTCGTGGGCGATCGTGTCCTTCCAGGCATAGCCCCGGCCGAGCGCGCGGGGGCTCGTGACGAGGAGCCGCGTCCACTTCGAGAGCGCGACGACGCCGGTGGTCTGGACCGCCGCGGGGGGCAGCCCGCTCGCCTTCGTGAAGCGCTCGGCCGTCGGGTAGAGCTCCATGCGGATGCCGCCGGGGGGCGCGCCGCCGAGGAGCGGGCCGATGCGGTCGTGGGCGGCCTGGAGCGCCTCGAAGGCCTCGTCGACCAGCACGAGGTCGGTGCCGGGCAGGTAGCGGATCTCGACGTCGCCGCGCTTCGCGACCGTGAAGCCGTCCGTCGCCTCGACCGTGGCCCGGTAGAGCGAGCGCGTCCGCTCGAACTCCTCGTCCCCCGCGAGCTCCGGCGCGACCGACTCGAGGAGCCGGAGCGCCTCCGCGAAGTCCGCCTTCGCGAACGCCACCTCGGCGCGCAGGAGCGCGCCCCGGGCGTTGTCCCCCGCGTCCGCCGCGGCGCCCTCGGCGCACGGCAGATCCGAGGCTTCGAGGCACGCGCGCCCCTCGTCGACGGAGGCCGCCGACGCCGCGCCCGCCCACGCGAGCAGACTACTGGCGAACCAGCTCTTCATAGTACCTGCGGTTCAAAGCCTTGTACTCCTCGGGGACGTCCCCCTCCATCCCCTCGAGCAGCGCGCGGCGGTACTCCTCGGGCGTCTTGAACGCCTCCGGCGCCGGGAGCGCGATGTCCTCGCCGAGCACCTGGGAGCCGTCCCCCGAGCGGTCGCCGCCCTCGCCCTCCTGCTGCTCGCCCTGCTGCTCCTCGCCGTCGCCGCGGCCGCGCGCCTGGCTCGCCTGCTGCATCTGCCGCAGGTTCCGCGAGGCCTCGTCGAGCGCGTCCTGGGCCTGCCGGAAGGCCTCCTCCGCCGCGCGTTGGCCGCCCTCGGCGGGCATCGGCTGCCCGTCGCGCATGGCCTCGGCGGCGCGCCCCGCCTGCTCGGCGCCGCGCTTCGCGCCGTCCTGGAGCCCGGGGGCGTCCATCGGCAGGTTCTCCGCGACCTGGCCGGCGCGATCGGCTGTCTTCTGCGCGCGATCGGCGAGCTCCTGCTGCTGCTCCGCCATCTGCTGGAGCTCCTGCTGCAGCGCCGGCGACGTGTTCGCCTGCCGGTCCGCCATCTTCTCGAGCAGGTCCCGGATCTCGTCCACGTTCTTCTTCTGGGCGTCGACAACGCGCGACGCGAGCATCAGCGCCTCGGCCGAGCCGTGCTGGCGGCGCTGCGCCGCCGCGATGCGGTTCTGGAGCATGCCCAGCTCGCCGAACACCTGGTCGGAGCGCTGGAGCGCCGTCTGGAGGTCCCGCGCGCGCGCCGAGTCGTGGAGCCCGCCCGCGTCGGCCTTCACCTCGTCGAGCAGCGAGCCGCCGGACCACGCCGGCGCCTTGAGCGGATCGAGGCTCCCGTCGATGCGGCCGAGCTGCTCGACCACCGTGCCGGCGAGCTTCTCGACCTCCTCCCAGGCGCTCACCGCCTCGTCCATGTCCTGGCCGAACTGCTCGCGGGCCGCCTGGGTCCGCTCGCGCAGGGCGCGCTGGTCCGCCTCGAGCTTCTCGAGCTCCCCGCGCACCTGCTCCATCGCCTCCTGGAGCTCCTCGCCCTGCTGCTGGCGCTGCTGCTGCATGTCCGTGACCTGCTGCGCCATCTCGTCCATCGTGGCGGCGAGCCGGTCCATGAGCTCCTTCGCGTCGTCCATGCGGCCCTCGCGGATCGCCTTCCGGATCTCCTCCATCAGGCTCTGGACCTGCGAGCTCCGGTCGTTGACGAACTCGCGGAGGTTGCCCTCGTCGAGCTTGGCGGCCTCGCGCATGAGCTGCTGGTAGAGGCGCTCCAGCTGGTCGAGCCGGGCGAGCGCCGCGGCCTTGTCGAGCGAGGCGAAGTCCTCCTTCAGCTCGGTGGCCTCCTCGGCCACCTGCGTCACGAGCTCCTCCAGCGAGGCCAGCGCGGCGGCGCGCACCACCTGGTCGAGCATCAGGACCGCGTTCTCCACGGTCGCGACGTTGGACTCCTGGAGCTGCACGAACGTCGCCGCGTCCTTCTCGGCGAGCCGCGCCCCGGAGATGCCGGCGGCGAAGGAGAGGAGCGCGCGGCGCTTCTCGTTCACCTGGCGGAGCACCGTGGCGTCGAACGTGGCGCTCTCCGCGCCGCCCCAGGCCTCCTGCACGAGCGCGTCGAAGCGCTCGTAGCGGGCGCCGGCGGCCTCGGCCCAACCCGGGCCGTCCGCGGCGACCATCACCGGGGGCGCCGGGTCGAGCAGGAAGTCCGCGAGCACGAGGACCAGGGCGTCCCGGAGGAGCTTGCGATAGCGCGCTTGTCGCTCCTCGCGGCCGCGCGGCCCCACCACCTCGATCTCGATCACGCTCGAGTACCCGGCCTTGCTGCCCGAGATCTCGTCGTTGTCCCACGCGGCCACGCGCAGCCTCGCCACCGTGCCCGCCCGGAGCCCGAGCTCCTTCGGCGTGACCGCGAGGTCCCCCCCGACCTCCCGGGGCACGTCCGGCGGCGTGCGCAGCGGCACCTCGCGCTTCCGGCCGCCCTCGTCGACCTCGACGACGACCCGGGTGACCCCGAAGTCGTCGCGCGCGGCCCAGGGCAGCCGGAGGCGGTGGTCGAGCGCCGCGCTGAGCACGCGCTTGGGGCTCTGCACCGACACGTCCGGCGGGAGGTCGGGGTCGGGCACGATGCGGTAGTCGGGCGAGGGCAGCTCCCCGAAGACGAAGCGCCACACGCCGGCGCCTTCGACGGTGAAGGCCGTCCGGAGCCCGCGCCCGTCGACGATCTCGGCCGGCTCGGGCGCCCGCTCGTACACGACGAGCTGCGCGGACGGGTAGGTCTCCGCCGTGCGCGCCCGCACCTCGACGCGCGTGCCCGGCGGCGCGTGCACCTCGCCGTTCGAGTTGGGCACCTCGACCGGCTCCCGGCCCGTGTAGGTCGGGTAGAGGTAGCGGAGCGTGATGTCGCCCACGAGCGCGCGGGGCCCGTCGGCCACCGGCAGCTCGGCCACCGGGGCCTCGACGGGCTTCGTGCGCAGCGCCGTCAGCGCGTCGATCGGCCCGCGGGGCAGGACGAGGCCCGCGATGGCGAGGAGCGCCAGCGCGGCGAGCGCGGTCAGCCCGAGGCGCTTGATCGGCTCGTTCGGGTGGACCGCCGCCGGCTGGACCGAGTCGAGCACGCTCGCGGCCCGCGCCGCGAGCCGGGCGAGCAGCGCCGGGGAGCCCCGCGGGACCGCCTCCCGGTCGAGCACGGTCAGGAGCGCGCCGCCGAGCTCCGGCCGCAGCTGCTCCACCCGCAGGGCCTGCCGACGCGCGTCCCGCGCGTCGCGCACGCGCCGGAGCGGCCCGGCCCCGGCCACGATCCCGGCGACCACGAGCCCAAGGATCCACAGCGCCCCGAAGGCCTGCGTCGCGAGCTCCCAGCTGACGGCCGCGGCGAGCGCCGCCCACGCGAGGGACCACGCCGCGAGCGCAGCCAGGGCGGCCTGGGCGAGCAGGTGCCGCTGCTCCCGGCGGGAGAGCCCGCGGAGAGCTGCCTGGATTCGTGCGACGGATTCGGCCACGCGCTTCCTGGTTGAACCCCCGACCCCCGTGGGGTCGTCCTAGTTATGCCGAAACGGAGGAGAGGACAGGGGCGCCGCGGAAGACCCCGGGAGGCCCGTCGCGGCGCGTACGGCTCCGGAGCCCCCGGAAGCGCCCCTACGCCGCCGCCACCACCGGGATGTGGAGCGTGAAGACCGCCCCCCGTCCTGGTGTGCTGACCACGTCGATGCGCCCGCCGTGCTGCTCCAGGATCCGGTGTGACACCGCGAGGCCCAGCCCCGTTCCCTCTCCCGGTGGTCGCGTGGTGAAGAAGGGCTCGAAGAGGCGCGCGACGTGCTCGGGGGCGATGCCCTCCCCGTCGTCCGTACAGCTGAGCCGCACCTCGCCGCCGGCCTCCTCCGCGCCGAGCCGGATCGTGCGCGCCCCCGCGTCCGCCGCGTTGAGCAGCAGGTTCACGAGCACCTGGTGGAGCTTCCCGGGCTCGCCCCGCAGCCGGGGCTCGCCACGCACCGCCACCGTGATCTCGATCGCCTTGAAGGGCCCCTGGAGCTGCACCGTCCGGACCGCCTCCGTGAGGAGGTCGAGCACGTCGATCTCCACGACCTCGGGCTCCTCCTGCCGGGCGAAGTCCAGCATGCTCCGCAGGATGCGGTGCATCCGCTCCACCTCCACCTGGCAGCGCGCCACCACCTCGTCCGCCCCCTCCGCCCCGCCGAGCGCGAGGATCTCCACGTAGCCACGGACCGCCGTGAGCGGGTTCCCGAGCTCGTGCGCGAGCCCCGCCGCCAGCCGGCCCACGCTGGCGAGCTTCTCGCTGCGGAGCAGCGCGTCCTGCGTGCGCCTGAGCTCGACGTTGGCCGCCGCGAGCCGCTGGAGCTGCTCGGCCGTGCGCGCGCGGTAGTCCGCGAGCGCCGACGACATCGTGTTCAGCGCGGCGGCGAGCTCCGCGATCTCCGCCGGCGCCTCCTCGCTCACCTGGAGCCCGAGCTCCCCGGCCGCGATCCGGCGCGTGCCGTCGCGCATCTGCTCGATGGGGCGCAGCAGGCTCTTCCGGAAGAGCCCGAGCCCGAAGACGACGATCAGGACCGCCGAGAAGACCGCGTGCGCACCGATGACCGCCCACGCGGGTGACGCCGTGGCGGTGTGGGGCAGGCTCAGCCGGAGCACCGCGGCCGGGGGCCCGGGCGTCCCGACCGGCGCGATCACCTCCACCTCTCCGTCCCCCTCGCCCACCGAGGCCTCGCGGGAGAAGAACGCCGCGCGGACCTCGGGCGCCGCGGGCAGGTTCTCGCCGGCCAGCACCTCGCCGGAGGAGGCGTAGAGCGTGAGCTCCCGCGTCCCCGCCCGCCGATGCGCGTCGATCACCCGCTTCCAGCCGTCGGGCCCGACCGCCGCGAGCTCGTCCGAGAGCACGTCGGCCGTGCTCACCGCGAGGTCGGTCGCCGCGTCGTGGAGCACCCGCCGCGTGACCAGGAAGAACACGCCGGCGTCCAGGACCGAGACGGCCACCGTGAGGAGCGCGAGGTTGAGCCCGATCGCGGCCCAGAGGCCGGGGCGGCGGCGCGACATGGGACGATGGTAGTCGAGTGGCCGCTAGGCGCGCACGCGCCGGTACACGCCGACCACGATGCCGAGGATCTCGCACTCCTGGCCCGGCTCCACGAAGATCGGCTCCATCGCCGCGTTCGCGGGCTGGAGCCGGATCCGGTCCTTCTCCCGGTAGAAGCGCTTCACCGTGGCGTCGCCGTCGACCATGACGACGGCCATCTCGCCGTTGCGAGCCGTGTTCTGCTTCTTCACGAAGACGAAGTCGCCGTCGAGGATGCCGTCCTCGATCATCGAGTTGCCCGTGACCGTGAGCGCGAACGTGGCCGCGTTGTGCGGCATCATGTCGCTGTCGATGTGGAACGTGCGGGCGTAGTTCTCCTCCGCGAGCACCGGCGAGCCCGCCGCGACCCGCCCGAGGAGCGGCACGGCCACCGTGGCCTCCTCGCGGAAGCCGCCGCGCGCGGCCTGCGAGAGGCGCACGCCGCGCGAGGAGCGCGCGTCCCCCACCCGCTCGAGGTAGCCCTTCCGCACGAGCGCCTTGATGTGATCGCTCACGCCGTTGGTGCTCTTGATCCCGAGCGCCTCCCCGATCTCCCGGATGGTGGGCGGGATGCCCTTCTGGTCCTGGTACGAGGCGATGAAGTCCAGCAATGCCCGCTGGCGGGGCGCGAGGTCGTCCATGCTGCCAACGTACTGAACGCATGTGCGGCTGTCAAGGGGTTCAGGCCGTCTATTCGGCCCGTGCCGCCTCCCCGCAGACCTCCCCGTTCAACGTCCCGCAGTCCAGCCGGAGCCGCCCCTCGCCGCCGTCGCCACCCGGCCGGGTGACCGCGTCGTAGCCCGCGCCTCCGGCGGCCACGACCGCGCCGTCCGCGAGCTCGAGCGTCTCGCCGACGATCCACACCGTCCCGCCCGCGCCGCCGCCCGCGCCGTAGGTGTAGGAGCCGGCGGCCCAGCCCGCCCCGTCCCCTCCGCGCGCCGAGAGCGCCCCGGCGCCCTCCGCCACGAGCACCCGCGCCTCGACGAACAGGACGCCGCCCCCCGCGCCACCCGGCCCCGCGCCGGCCCCGAGGTTCACGACGCCGCCGCCGCCCGACCCGAAGTACAACCCCGCGCCGTCCCCGTAGGTGGCGCCCGCCGCCGGCGCCGTCGCGACGCCGTTCCACGAGGCGCCGGCCGTCGCGCCGCCCGCGTGCTCGCCCCCGCCGCCGCCCACGTTGCATCCCCCGCCGCCGACGTTGGCCCCCGCGGCGCCGTTCGACTCGTTGTACCCGGCGCCGCTCGCCGCCCCGCCGATCCCGACGCCGCCGACGCTCTCGCCCTGGAAGCCGTCCACGTTGTAGCTCGGCCCGGTGGCCCCGCCGGCGTACCCGAGGCCCGCGGCCGACACCGCCCCGCCGTCCTCGATCGCCAGCGTCCCGGCGACCCGCATCGCCAGCACGCCGCCCGTCTCGCCGTTCCACGCCCCGGCCGTGAGCCTGCCCCCGGCGCGCACGACCACGTCGCCGTAGCGCGGCACGCGCTGGACGATCACCTTCGCGCCATCCGCCCCGAGGTCGGGCGCCGTGTCGAGCACGAGCGCGACCGGCTCCACCGCCGTCACCACGCCGAAGGTGTACCGCCCGACCGCGCCGTGGTCCGCGGCCGTGCCCTGCGCGACCAGCACGAGCACCTCGTCCCCGACCGCGATCCCCTCGGGCGCCTCGATCAGCTCGACCCGCGCGCCCTCGATCCCGGCCACCGGGTAGGAGACCACGTCGGGCCACGCGCGGTCGCACGACCCGTTGGTCGACAAGTCACCGAGCCCGTCCACGTCGAGGTTCCCGCCCTCCCCCAGGCACTCGGCCGGCAGGTAGGGCTCCAGCTCGGCGCGCCGCCCGCTCAACCAGTCCCGGATGCACGCGACGTGCGTATGGAAGGCGTCCGCCGACAACGCCCCGTCGGCCTCCACGTACGGCGCCAGCAGCGCCTCCCAGGCGTCGATCCGCGCGAGAACGTCGGAGCCTTCGAGCGCGTCGACCGCGCGCCCCATCGCCGCGTACAGGTCCGCGGCGCACGCCTCGTCGGCCCAGCACCGCCGGGCCAGGAGCCCGCCGGAAAAGTCGCCGGGCACGCGCCCCGACGTGCCGCACGAGCCCGGGACGTACCGCGCGGACCCGAACGCCGAGTTCATCGAGGCCGGGAGCAGCGACCACCGCTCCGCCTCGGGGCGGTGGTACAGGTACACGTTCCCCATGTAGCCGGCGTAGTGATCGTGGGCGTCGAGCACGATCTCCATCGCCATGTGCCCGGCCACGTCGTCCCAGTCGACCGCCTCGCCGATGGCCGCGTACCACTCCCCGTCGGGCGTGTCCGTCGCGACGGCGCAGAGCGCCTCCAGGTCCGCGCGCTCGTCGGTCCCCACCTCGTCCCGCTCCCAGCAGTCGCAGCGCGGCGCGCCGCCGTCGTCGAGGTCGCAGGGCCACATCTCCGACGACGACTCGTACACGCTCCCGTCGGCGTCGTCGGGCCACCACCGCTCGACGAGAACGTCGTCCTTCTTCTCGACGAGCGTGTAGAGCCCGTAGTCCTGCCCGTTCAGCGTCAGCCAGCCGAAGCCCGTGCGGCTCGCGGGCAGGCCGGCCGCCCGGAACACGCGGTAGGCGACGGCCTCGGACATCGCGGCCGGGTCCTCCGCCTCGTTCACGAGGTCCACCGCCTCGAGCCCGTCGTAGCGCTGCCCGTCCACGTAGTGGTCGAAGCTCACGCGCAGGTTCGGCTTCCCGGTCAGCGGCTGGAACGACGTGTAGCCCTTGAGCCGCACGCCCACGACCAGCGAGCGCTCCCCGTCCGAGAACGTCGCCGCGACGTACTCCGTCGGCGCCGCGAGCAGCGCCGCCCACGCCGCGTCGTCCAGCGTCAGCGCGAGCGCGTGCACCACGTCGTCGACGAACAGCGCGCCGCCGGGCGCGTCGCCGGGCGCCTCCTCGATCGTCTCCGGCTCCCCGACCGGCTCGGGTTCCTCCCCTTCCACCGGCGCACCCCCCCCGCCGACGGGGGCCGACGTACACGCGACGAGGAGCAGCAGGACGAGGTTCACCACCCCTCCCTACCTCAGCGGGCGCGCGCGATACGCCCGCTCGGCGAAAAACTTCGAGCGCGAATGGCGCCCCGACGGGCCGCGTCTCGTAGCCGTGCAGACAGAGTCCCCCTGCACGGAGAGACGCATGAAGACGAGGCTCCTCCACCTGCTGCTCGCCGCCCTCGCGGCGCTCGCCGCGGTCACGCCGCGCGACGCCTGGGCGCGGCACCCCCACGGCCCCCCTCCCGGGCGGGTCGTCGTGTACAACCAGTCCGGCGGTACGGTGACCGTCACGCTCTCCGGCCAACCCGGCCGCACGCTCCCCGCCTGGCAGACCGCCGAGCTGGTCGCGTACCCCGGCGAGACGATGCTCCGCGCCACCTACTTCCAGTTCGGCGCGGAGCAGGTGCTCGAGTCCGAGCGGGTCTACGTCGTGCCCGGCCGCACCAGCTCGGTGACGCTCGCCCCCGAGCGCACCGCGCGGGTGCTCGTCACCAACGACAGCCCGTTCTACGCGCAGCTGTTCGTCGACGGCCGGCCCGGCGCGAAGTTCACCCCCGGCGAGGCGCGCGTCGTCTCGCTGACCGTGGGCCGCGCCGACCTGGAGCTCGTCGCCGACGGCCGCCCCCTCGGCCGCGCCACGATGAGCCTCCGCGCCTTCGAGGAGCCGCGCTGGACCGTCAGCCCGCCCCGCCTCGGCGACCTCGTCGTCCGCAACCCGCTCCCCATCCCGATCCAGCTCGTCTGCGACAAGGGCCTCGTGCGGAACGTCGCGCCCTACGGCTCGACCACCTACACGGGCCTCCCCGCCGGCGGCTTCCGCCTCACCGCCCGCCGCGTCACCGGCGAGTTCATCGACAGCGAGACCGCGGCCATCCGCGCCGGCACCACTACCGGCTGGAGCGTCGACGCCCCCCGCACCGGCTTCGTGTCGCTCGACAGCGACCACTGGCTCGGCGTCGAGGTGCGGCTGGACGGCAAGCGCATGGTGAGCCTCGCCCCCGACGCGGTCCACAAGCTCGAGGCGAAGGTCGGCTGGCACGAGCTCACCGTGATCGACGACCGCGGCCGCGTGGTCCTCTCCACCTGGGTCGAGTTCGAGCCCTACGAGGTGAACCGCGTGTCCTTCGGCGTCCCGAGCCACACCCCGGCCCGCGACCACCACTCGGACCGCCGCGATCGGGACCAGGACCGGGACCACGACCACGGCCACGACCACGACGACCACGTGGTGGCCGAGGCGGGCGAGAGCTGCGGGATGCGCTGACCGCCCCGTGACGAGCCGAGCCGCGCTCCCAGGCGCGGCTCGCGCTTTTTTGGCGGGAGCTCACGGGCGCGTCCCCCGGCGAAGACGCCGGGGGTCGGCCCCCTCCGGGGTCGGCCCCGAGGGCCTCCGTCGGCCGCCCGCGCGGCGGCCGACCGCGGCGGGCCGCCCAGCCTCACCCGGCCTCCGGCCCCGGGCTCCACCGCGCCCGCCGCGCCCTCCGGTCGCCTCGCGCGGCGCTACCCGAAGACCAACGGCCCCACGGTGAGCGCGATCGCCGCCGCGATCCCCGCGCACGCCACGTTCAGCAGCACCCCCGCGAACGCCATGTCCGACGGCGCCACGTCCCCCGTCTCCGCCGCGATCGCGTTCGGGGGCGTGCCCACCGCGAGGGTGAAGTCGCAGGACGCGGAGATCGTCGCGGGGATCATCCACACGAGCGGGTCCACGCCCGCGGCCACCGCGCCCGCGCCCAGGAGCGGCAGCGCGACCTGCGTCGTCGCCGTGTTCGACGTGAACGCGCTCATGAACGACACGCCCACACACACCGCCAGCACCGCCACCGGGCCGGGGAGCGCGGCGAGGTCCTTCGTGCCGCCCGCGAGCCAGGTGGAGAGCCCCGAGTCCTGGATCGCGTCCGCCATGGCGAAGCCGCCGCCGAGCAGGAGCAGCGCCGACCAGGGCGTCGCCTTCGCGGTGCGGCGCCACGAGATCAGGAAGCGACCCTCGTCGCCGTCGTCGTCCGTGCCGCTCGCGGCGCGTGTGGTGCGGCGCGGCAGCAAGAACAGCGTCAACGCCGCGGCGATGGCGACGAAGCTGTCGTCGATCTTCGCGGGCAGGAGCGCGCCCCAGCCGGGAACGCGGACGAAGCCGAGGTCCAGCGGCGAGCGGAACAACCACGCCGCGAAGCACGCGGTCAGCACGAGGAGCACGGCGCGCTCGCCCTCCCCCCACGCGGTGCGCGCGGGGGGCGGCGGCACGCGCTCGGACCGGTCGGGCACCGGCAACGCCAGCCCGTTCACGACGAACCACGCGAGCGGGATCGCGAGCACCACGAAGGGCACGCCCACCGCGAGCCAGTCCACGAAGCGGATCTCGGCCCCCGTCATCTTCGCGGCGAGCCCCGCGAACACCATGTTCGGCGCCGTCCCCACCAGGGTCGCCACGCCGCCGATCGAGCAGGCGTAGGCCGTCGACAGGATGAACGACGCGCGGAGCCGCTTCCCGCCGCCGGCCCCGTCGGCCAGCGCGAGCGCGATCGGCAGCATCATCAGCATCGCGGACGTGTTGTTGATGATCGACGACACCGTCGCCGCCGCGATCATCAGCGCGAGCACCACCCGGCGCGGGCTCCTCCGCACCCACTCGGGCGCGAGCAGCATCGCCACGAGGCGCCGGTGGAGCCCCACCTCCTCCATCGCGTGCGCGAGCACGAACCCGCCGAGGAACAGGAAGATGAGCGGGTCGGCGTAGGGCGCTGCCGCGTCCCGCGTGGGGGCCACGCCGAGCGCCGGGAGCGCGACCAGCGGCACGAGCGCGGTGACGGCCATGGGCAGCACGCCCCCGATCCACCAAACCGCCATCGTCAGCGTCATCGCGGCGGTGCGCTGCGCCTCCACGGACATGCCCGAGGGCGCCGGCGCGGCGAGCACGGCCGCGGCGAGCGCGAGCCCCACGAGGACCCCGGCCACGCGGTAGGCCGGGCGCGCGCGGAGCGCGTCCCAGCTCTCCAACGCGGCGAACAGACCGGCGGACGACGATGCCACGGGCGCATCCTGGCACACCGCCCGGCCCGGCGAAAGCGGGCGGCCCGTGCTTCCCGCTCTCCGCGCGGTCGCGGTAGAGTCGCGCCGTGCGCCTCCTCCCCCTCACCGTCCCCCTCGTGCTCTTCCCCCTTGCGTACGCGGCCACGGGCGGTCCGGACGACGGGTCGATGGTCTACACCGACTCGGACGAGGCGGACGGGCCCTCCCACGCCTGGCTCGACGCCTCCGGCGGCGAGGCCCACGCGCTAGGCGACGACGACACCGTCACCGTCGATCTCCCCTTCACCTTCGACTTCTACGGCACGGGCTGGGAGGAGGTGACGATCTCGTCGAACGGCGCGCTGTTCTTCCAGGGCGCCTCGCCGCTGTCCACGGGCATCTGCCCCGACACGGCCACGACCTGGACGGGCATCGCCGCCTACTGGGACGACCTCGCCGCCGGCACCGTGCACACCGAGACCTTCGGCACCTACCCGTGGCGCACCTTCGTGGTGTCCTGGGACGGCGCGTCCCACGCCGACGTGGCCGGCAGCTCCGGCCGCTTCCAGGTGTGGCTGCTCGAGGGCCGCAGCGAGGCGGTCGTCGTGCTCGACGACACCACCTGGGGCGACCCCGCCCACGACGACGGCGCCACCGCCACGATCGGCACGAACGGCCCCGAGGGCGGCCTCGCGTGGTCGTGCAACACGGCGTTCTCCGCCGGCAGCACGGTCTGGTTCGCCGACCAGCACGCGCGCCCCGACCGCGCCGAGGTCCTCACCGACGACATCGACGACCCCTGGACCGGCCAGGACACCTTCGACTACGCCGGCCGCGCGCTCGCCACGGGCGACATCAACGGCGACGGCACCGACGACCTCCTCGTCGGCACCCAGGACCGGGACGCGGGCGAGGTCGCGCTGATCTACCGGCCCGACGTGGGCGACAACCTCGCCAACGCCGACGCCACGTTCACCGGCGAGACCGCCGACGACGCCTACGGCGCCGCGCTCCTCGCCACCGACTTCGACGCCGACGGCCAGGACGACTTCGTGATCGGCGCGCCCGGCAACGACGACGCCGGCAACCGCGCCGGCGCCATCTACGTGTGGGCCGGCGGGAGCTGGAGCGGCACCAACACCACCACCGACGCCGACGCCACCTGGACCGGCCCGTCCACCACCGCCGCGGCCGGCACCGCGCTCGGCGCCGGCGACGTCGACGGGGACGGCTACGTCGACCTCGTCGTCGGCGCCCCGACCGCCGACACCGCTGCCACCGACGCCGGCGCGTTCTACGTCGTCTACGGCGTCGGCGCGGTCCCCACCGGCACGAGCGGCGCCTCCGCCGCCGACGCCACCTTCCTCGGCGACGACGCCGCCGACCAGCTCGGCTCGGCCTTCGCGGTCGGCGACCTCGACGGGGACGGCGCCGACGAGATCGTGACCGCCGCGCTCTTCGCGGACGACGGCGCCACCGACGCCGGCTCGGTCTACTGGGTCGCCGGCGGCACCTACAGCGGCACCTACGACATCGCCGGCGACGCCGACTGCCAGTTCTCCACCCCCGGCCCCAGCGCGCGGCTCGGCGCCTCGCTGCTCGCCGCCGACATCGACGGCTCCGGCCTCCTCGACCTCGTCGTCGGCGGCCCCACCGAGGACGGCGCCTACTCCGACGGGGGCAACGCCTACGTCTTCGCCGACCCCGGCGCGACCTGCCCGCTCGCCGCCAACCTCGCGAGCGCCACGATCCAGGGCGCCCGCGCCTCCGCGCAGCTCGGCGGCACGCTCTCCGCCGGGGACCTCGACGGCGACGGCGTCGACGACCTCGTGATCGGCGCCCCGAACATGACCTACGCCGGCTCGAGCGGCGGCGCGGTCTACGTCTTCACCACGGCGCCCACCGGCACGGTCTCGGCGTCCACCGCCGACCACGTGGTGGGCGGCTCCGGCTCCGCCGCCGCGCTGGGCACCGCGCTCGCGGTCGCCGCCAACCCGAGCGGGCCCGCCACCGTCGTCGCGACCGCCCCCTACGACAGCGTCGGCTACTCCTCCGACGGCGCGGTCTACCAGTGGACGTGGCGCCCCGACTTCCTCGACGACGACGGCGACGGCTTCGTCTCCGCGGTCGCCGGCGGCAACGACTGCGACGACGCCCAGGCGGCCGCGTACCCCGACGGCACCGACACCTTCGGCGACAGCGTCGACGGCGACTGCGACGGCTGGGTGGACGGCGAGGTGCGCGTGCGCGCCGACGCCGACGAGTTCGCCTGGGACCTCGACGACGTGGGCGGCGGCGCCACCGAGACCTACGGCTTCGAGACCTACGGCGACGGCGACGACGTCGCGAGCTACGGCTCGCTCACCTTCGCGGGCGACATCGTGGCGGACGACCTCGTCTACGGCGCGGCCGCCGTAGACGGCATCGCCGCCCGCGTCGTGACCGGCGGCTCCGTCGGCATCGCGTTCGCGGACCCCGTCGACGCCCTCTCCCTGCGCGTGCTGGACCCCGACGACGACTTCACCCTGGCCGCGACGGGCCCCGGCGGCGCCGTCGTCACCGGCTACGAGTTCGCGCTCTCCGGCGACGACCGCACCGGCGGCCTCTACCGCGGCTTCACCTTCGCGGGCGAGGTCACGGCCGTCACGCTCACCGCCGCCGGCACCGACGGCTTCGGCCTCGACGCCATCGAGGTCGCGTGGGCGGCCGACAGCGACCGCGACGGCGACGGCTTCAGCGACGCCGACGGGGACTGCGACGACACCGACGGCGCGGTCCACCCCGGCGCGACCGAGGACCTCTCCAACGGCGTCGACGACGACTGCGACGGCATCGTCGACGCGGGCGACGCCACCGCCTACACGAGCGCGTCCGCGTGGGAGGCCGCCGCCGCGGTCGATCCCTCCACGGTCATCGACTTCGAGGACCGCTCCGCCGCCGAGGTCGTCGACGACCAGTACCTCGACCTGGGCGTCCTCTTCGACGGCGCGCTCGTCGCCGCGTCCGACGTCGACGGCACCTCGCCGCACGGCGGCCTCGCCGCGGTCGGCTCCGCGTCGACGACCATCCTCTTCGACGAGGACCAGACCGCGCTCGCGCTCTACCTGCTCGACGGCGACGTGTCCTTCACGGTCCAGGCCTACGACGACGGCGTCCTCTACTACACCAGCACGGTCACCCCGTCGTCCGGCGACGCCTTCTACGGCCTCGTCTACGACCTCTCCATCGACGAGCTCGTCATCACCGGCGCGGACACCTGGGCGCTCGACGACCTCGTGTTCGCCGAGCTCGGCCTCGACGACGCCGACGGCGACGGCCAGACCGAGCGCGAGGGCGACTGCGACGACGCCGACGCCACCGCCTACGACGGCGCGGAGGAGACCTGGTACGACGGCGTCGACCAGGACTGCGCGGGCGGCGACGACTTCGACGCCGACGGCGACGGCAGCGCGTACCCCGACGACTGCGACGACACCGACCCCGACACGAACCCCTCGGCGTCCGAGACGTACTACGACGGCGTCGACAGCAATTGCGACGGGCTGTCCGACTACGACGCCGACGAGGACGGCCACGACGACCTCTCCTTCGGCGGCGACGACTGCGACGACGGCGACGCCACGGTGAGCCCCGACGCCACGGAGGTCTGGTACGACGGCGTCGACCAGGACTGCGCGGGCGACGACGACGACGACGCGGACGGCGACGGCTTCCCCATCGACGGCTCGATCGGCGGCAGCGACTGCGACGACACCGACGGCACGATCAGCCCCGACGCCGAGGAGATCTGGTACGACGGCGTCGACCAGGACTGCTCCGGCAGCGGCACGAGCGACTACGACGCCGACGGCGACGGCTACGACGCGGACGCCTGGGGCGGCGACGACTGCGACGACACCGAGGTCAGCGCCTACCCGGGCGCCACCGGCGAGGTCTGCTACGACGGCGTCGACACCGACTGCGGCGGCGAGGACGACTTCGACTGCGACGCCGACGGCTACGCCTCCGAGGACTGGGGCGGCGACGACTGCGACGACGCCGACGACACCGTCAGCCCCGCGGCCACCGACCCGATGGGGGACGGCGTCGACACCAACTGCGACGGCGGCCCCGAGTACGACTTCGACGGCGACGGCTACGACGGCGAGGCGAACGGCGGCACCGACTGCGACGACGCCGACGACACCGTCAGCCCCGGCGTCGCCGAGCTCTGCTACGACGGCGTCGACCAGAACTGCGACGACTGGGACGACGACGACTGCGACCTCGACGGGTACGCCTCCGATTCCCACGGCGGCACCGACTGCGACGACACGGTCGGCGGCATCAACCCCGGGATGACCGACTTCCCCTACGACGGCATCGACTCCGACTGCGACGGCGACAGCGAGTACGACGTCGACGGGGACGGGCACACGACCGCGTTCTACGGCGGCGACGACTGCGACGACAGCGACGCGAGCGTGTACCCGGGCGCCACCGACGCCTGCTACGACGGCGTCGACGCCGACTGCGGCGGCGAGGACGACGACGACTGCGATGGCGACGGCTACGCCGCCGAGGGCACCGGCGGCCTCGACTGCGACGACACCGACGCCGCCATCTCCCCGGCCGCGATCGAGGTCGAGGGCGACGGCATCGACCAGGACTGTGACGGCGAGGACGTGCTCGTCTGCACCGACTGCGACGCCGACGGGTTCGCGTCGGACGTGGACTGCGACGACACCGACGCGGACGTGTACCCCGGCGCCACCGACCGCTACTACGACGGCGTCGACGCCAACTGCGACGGCGCCAGCGACTACGACGCCGACACCGATGGCGCCGACGCGATCGCGTGGGGCGGCGGCGACTGCGACGACGCCGACGCCGCGGTCACGCCCACCAACACGAACGACCCCTGCGGCGGCGGCGACGAGGACTGCGACGGCACGCTCGACGAGGACTGCGACACGGGCGGCGAGACCGGCGACGACACGGGCGACACCGACACCGACCTCCCCGACGACACCGGCCCCGACACCCGCGACACCGCCGTCGACTGGCGCCCCGACCCCGACGAGCTCACCGAGCCCAAGTACGACGAGTCCGCGACCGGCTGCGGCTGCGACACCCCCGGCTCCTCGGGCGCGGGCGCGCTCGCCATCGCGGTCGCGGGGCTCGCGCTCGTGCGGCGGCGGAGGGGCTGACGGAACGTCGGGGGGGCGCTGCGGGGGCCCTCCCCCCCCTCACGGCGGACTTGCCGTCCGCCTCCGGGGGCGGGCTGCGTTCGCTCGGCGGCTTGCCGCCGCCGCCCCTCGCAGTGCTCGGGTCGCTCAGTCCGCCAGCCTTTCAGGCTCCGCCCCAAGATCCCCTACTCGCCCAACCCCGCAATCTCCTTCCCGAACTTCTTGTCCGCCCCCAGGACCTCGAGGACCTTCGCGGTCACGTCCTCGCCCGGGCACCCGCCGAGCTCGACCGGGTTCGCGCACCAGCCCACGTCGGCGGGGCCGCCCTTCTTGGCGGCGCGGCCGAGCGCGGCGGTGATGGCGGCGCGGAGCGTCTCGCCGTCCTTGCCGAGGTCGGCCACCCAGGCGTCCCTGCGGGCCTGGGCCTTCTTCACGTCGGCCTCGGTGGGCTCCTCCGGGAGGAGGTCCTCGAGGTCGGCCTCGAGCGCCTCGCGGCGGGCCTTCAGGCGCGCACCGACGAGCTTCTCGGCCACGTCCCCGCCGGCGATCCACCGGGTGGTGCCGGTGAGCGCCACGACGGGTTGCTCGGCCTTCGGCGCCTCCACGGTCGGCCACTCGACCGCCGCGATGGACGCGAGCTCCTTCTGGAGCGCGGCGTCGGCGTCGATGGCCGCGGCGAGCTTCGCGTTGAGGTCGACGCCCTCGCAGTTCTTGCGGCCCATCATGGCGAGCACGCCCGTGGCGCCGCACTCCCGCACGTCGTAGCCCTTGCCCACCGTCGGGAGCGCGCGCTCGACCGCCGCGCCGAAGACCTTGCCGTAGTCCTCCTGCAAGAGGTCGACGTGTTTCTGGAGCCGCAGGGACTCGCCGACGACGCGGCGCCGCGTCTTGTCGGACCACGCGCGCAGCTCCGCGGGCGCCGACGCCCCCAGGAGCGCCACGCCGAGCTCGAGCTCGCCCACCACGTCGCCGAGGGACGCCACGACGCCCGAGCGCTCCTCGAACGCCGGCCCCATCGACTCCGCGACGGTCCCGAAGAGCTTGCTCGCCTTCGCCACGTCGTCCGGGTGGTAGTGCGCGGGCTCGGCCGCCAGCACACCCGCGAGGAGCGCGACGATCACGAGCGGCCCCGGCGCGCGGCCCAGCCCGGATCGACGAGCTCGATCGACATCGGCGGCGGCTCCACGTCCGGCACGACCCGGTACTTCGAGAAGTCGGTGACGCCCTCCTCCGCGAGCACGTCCTCGTCGAGCCAGGCCTTGAAGCGCGTGGCGCGGGGGTCGCGCTTGAGCAGGGCGATCGTCGCGTCGGAGAGGATGTCGACCGTGCGCCACTGGCTGTCGTCGCCCATCCCGAGGTTCACGGTGGCGGCGGTCTTGATGGCGGCCACCGGCCAGAGCGCGTGGGCGGCGATGCCCTGCTCCTTCTCCTCGGCGTCGATCGCCATCGCGAGCATCGTCATGCCGATCTTCGAGACGAGGTACGGGGCCTTCCCGACGCTCGCGGCCGGGCAGATGGGCGGCGACATCATCAGGATGTGGCCGTAGCCCTGCTTGCGCATGTAGGGGATGGCGGCGTGGGCGAGCGCGAAGCTCGCCCGGACGTTCACCGAGAACACGAGGTCGAACTTCTTCTGCGGCCAGTCCGCGACCGGCGCCCAGAAGATGGCGCCCGCGTTGTTGACCACCACGTCCACGCGCCCGAAGCGCTTCGCGGCCTCGTGCACCACCCCGGCGCACTGCTCGGCGTCCCGCGCGTCGAACTGCACGACCTCCGCCTCGCTCCCGACCTCCTCGACCATGCGCTTCGTGTCCAGCAGCGTGCCGGGCAGGCGCGGGTCGGGATCCACGGTCTTGGCCGCGAGGACGAGCTTCGCGCCCTCCTTCGCGCAGGCCACGGCGACCGCGGCGCCGACGCCACGGCTCGCGCCGGTCACGACCACGACGCGATCCTGAAGGGACTTGGACATCCGGGAGCTCCTCGAGAGCCCCCTAGCTAACTGCCGAGCGGCGGTTCAGTGCACCCAGTCGTTGGGGTCGGAGCTGCGCTTGGGCCGCCGCTCGTTGCGCCCGCCCTCGATCACCTCGAAGCGCGAGAGCTTGCGCTCGATCTGGCGCTTCTTCCACTTGAGCTGGGTGCGGCGGAGCGCGCCGTTGCGGATGGCGAGCCACGCGGACGCGCCGCCCCACGCGAAGAAGAGCAGCGAGGAGCCGAGATCCCGCGAGTAGAGCAGGTAGAGGAACGCGAGGAGCCCCGAGCCCCAGGCGAGCCAGATGGCGCGCACCGGGACGACGAAGAAGAGCAGGAACTGCGCGTTCGGGACCATGAAGCCGAAGAGCGCCACCAGCGCGGTCAGGAACGGCCCGAGGCCGAGGAACACGCTCGGGCCGACGAGGCCCGTCGCGAGCAGCACCGCGCTCGCGACCACGGTGACCACCCAGCTGACGCCCAGCGCCTGCACCAGCGCGCGGCGGCCCAACAGGCCGTCCACCGGCGCGAGCAGGAAGAACAGGACCAGCCAGTCGAGCACCGCCGCGAGCGGCGTGGGCCCGCCGAGCAGAAACGACGTCGCGACCTGCCAGGGCTTGAAGCCGGCGCCGAACGGCTGCCAGGCGAACAGCCCCTCGATCACGCCGCCCGACAGCAGCTGGGCGACGTAGATCGCGAACAACGTCACGATGACGTTGCGCGTGAGGGGGGTCCAATTCGACCCGAGGTCGAGGCCGGGGAGTCCGTTCGCCATGTGATCTCTCCCTATCTGGTACACCCCGGGAGCGCTTTCGGCGCGCATGTTCGTGTCGAGGGCTCACCTTGCGGCGGGACCGAGGGCGGGCGAAGCTCTCCGGTGCTCCTGTTCGTCCCGCTGGTCTTCGCCCATCCCGGCTCCGCGCCGGGCGCGTCCGGGGCGCTCCGCGACTACATCGGGCATCGCGTCGCGCTCGTCGTCACCGCCGACGCGGTGGACCTCCGGTACGTCGCGGAGGTGCCCGAGCGGCGCGTCCTCGAGGAGGCCCGGAGCGCCACGGACCCCGGCTACGGCAAGCGGCTCCTGGAGTCGCTCGCGGGCGAGGTCAAGCTCACGTGGGACGGCGCGCTGCTGCCCGCCACGCGCGTCCCGATCGAGGACGCGGTCACGGCCGGCGACGGCGGCTTCCTCGACTTCGCGGTGGCCTGGCACGCCGCGCTCCCCGGGCCGCGCGGCCGGCTCGGCGTGCGCAACGGGAACTACCCGGGCGACCCCGGCTTCTTCGCCACCGAGGTGACGCTCGACGGGCGCTGGATGGCCGACGCCACCTCGTTGTTGCGCGTGAAGGACGGGCGGCTGCGCGACAACTGGCACGGCGCCTGGGTGAAGAACGAGGAGGCCCGCGAGCCCTGGATCGAGCTGCGCGAGGCCGGCTTCTTCGAGCGCGCGTCCGCGCCCGAGCCCCTCCCCCGGCGGATGACCGGCGTGGACCGCGGCGGCCCGCCCCCCTGGGCGCTCGTCCTCCTCACGCTGACCTTCCTCCCGATCGCGTGGCTCGGCCGCTGGCTCGGGAAGCGCGCGAACCGCATCCGGCGAGGCGAGCCGTGAAGGGCGCGGGCGGCGTCGCCGTCGCGAACCTGCTCGCGCGGGTGACCGGTATGGTCCGGGAGATGGTCGTCTCGGCCGTCTTCGGGGCCGGCGCGGTCACCGACGCCTTCAACGCGGCCCTGCGCGTCCCCCAGCTCCTGCGGGAATTGCTCGCCGAGGGCTCGCTCCAGAACGCCTACGTGCCCGCGTTCGCGGACGCCGCCGAGAAGGAGGGCGACGCCGGCGCCTGGCGGCTCGCCAACGCCTTCCTCGGCGTCCTGCTGCTCGCGCTGGGCCTCGCCACCCTCGTGTTCCTCCTGGGCGCCCCGCTGTGGGTGCGCGTCGTCGCGAACGGGTTCGCGGGGGACGCCGACAAGTACGCGCTCACCGTCACGCTCACGCGCTGGTTGTCGCCGTTCCTCGCCGGGCTCTCGATCGCGGGCTTCCTCGGCGCGATGCTCAACGTGAAGGGGCGCTTCTTCTGGCCGGCGCTCGCCGGGAACGCGCTCAACCTGCTGGTCATCGCGGGCGCGCTCCTCGCGGAGCCCTTCGAGCGGCTCACCGGGCTGCCCGCCATCGTCGCCGTCGCGATCGCGACCACGCTGTCCGGCTTCGTGCAGGTGGCCATCACGGTGCCCCCGCTCCTGAAGCTCGGCTGGCGCCCCCGGCCCACGCTCGGCGGCCACCCGGGCCTCGGCCGGATGCTCCGCTACCTCGGCCCCGCGCTGATCGGCATCTCCACCGTGCAGTTCAACCTGCTCGTCGAGACGCAGTGGGCGTCCACCTACGGCGACGGCGCGCTCACCTGGCTCACGCTCGCCTTCCGCCTCGTGCAGCTCCCGCTGGCCGTCATCTCCGGCAGCGTCGCGACCGCCGCCCTCGCCGCGCTCTCCCACCACGCCGCCCGCGGGGAGGCCGACGCGCTCGGCGCCGCCCTCGCCAAGGCGCTGCGCACCAATGCCTTCTGGGTCATCCCCAGCGCCGTCGGGCTGGGCGTGCTCGCCGAGCCGCTCTGCCGCCTCTTCTTCGAGCGCGGCGCGTTCACCGCAGCCGACACCGCCGGCACCGCCGCGATGCTGCAGATGTACGCCTTCGCGGTCTTCGGCATCTGCTTCCACCGCGTGGCCGTGCCCGTCTACTACGCCCTCGGGGACCCCCGCACGCCCATGCGGCTCTCGCTCTACGCGATGCTCGCCAAGGTCCCCGTCATCCTCGTCCTGACGCGGCTGGGCGGGATGGGCCCGGAGGCGCTGCCGCTCTCCCACGCCATCACCGTCACCGGCGAGGGCGCGCTGCTCTACTGGGGCTTCGCGGACCGGGTGCGCGGGCGCGGCATCGTCGGGGCGCACCTCAAGATGGTCGTCGCCGCGGGCGTGCTCGGCGTCACGGCGTACGTGCTCCGCGACCTGCCCGTCGTCGCCACCTGCGCGATCGCGGGCCTCGGCTACCTCGTCGTCGCGCGCGTCCTGGGCGTGTGGGAGGGCCTCGGCCGCCCGCGGGGGCTCCCACCCTTCCTCGACCCGGAGACGCGCGACGCGCTCACCACCCTCGCGAAGGGGCCCGTGGTCGCGGTCGGCGACACGCTCGTCGGCGAGGGCGGCGCGTGGCGCATGGTGGCGAAGGACGGCGCGCTCGTGCTGGTGCGCCTCCCCGAGACACCCGAGGCCACGGCGCCCGCGGGAGCCGACCTCGCCATCATCGTCCGTGTCGGGCCCAAGCCCGCGATGAAGGGCCTCGGGGTCGGCGCCCGCACCTTCCACGTCGCCGGTGACACCGTCGTCGAGGGGCCCTGCGAGGGCCCGCGGATCCCGGTCCCGTGATGCGGGGGCTCCTCGGCCGGATCCCGCGGCCCTCCGGTCGGCGCTTCCTCCTCTGGCAATCCCGCCGCGCCTACGTCCGCCACTGGGACGGCAAGCCGCTCCTGGTGCTGCCCGGCGTGCTCGACCCCGTCGCCACCAAGGTCGGCGCGTGGCTCGCCGCCGTCGCCGCGGAGGCCGCGCGCCCGGGCGAGACCTGGGTGGACATGGGCTGCGGGACCGGCGTCGTCGGCCTCGCGCTCGCCGCGAAGGGGGCCGAGGTCACCTGCGTCGACATCGATCCGCAGGCCGTCCGCAACGCGCGCGCCAACGCCGCCCTCCACCAGCTCGACGTCGCGTGCGTCGAGAGCGACCTGTTCACCGCGCTCCCCGGCCGCGTGTTCGACCGCGTCGTCTACAACGTGCCGTTCTGGCCCGGCGAGCCGGTCGGCCCCTCCGGCGAGCCGCGCCCCTTCGGCCGCGCGATGTACGCCGGCGCCGACTTCGCCGCGATCCGCGCCTTCGCCGCCGCCTTCCCCGCGCACGCGCGCGAGGCGTGGGTCGTGCTCTCCGAGCACGGAGGCGACTTCGCGGGGGCGCGGGACGCGCTGGGCCCGAGCCGGCTCGTGCGCCGCGAAGAAGTGCGCGGCGAGTGGTTGTCGCTCTTCGCCTTGCCAGGGTGGTAGCGGGGTTCACCCACGCTCCGGTAGCGATGGGCCCCGGCTCTGGCTACCCTCTTCCGGACGCCCGGAGCCTGCTCGATGAAGGTCGCGCTCATCAGCCCTACGCCGATGGACCACTACAGCCCCTGCATCCGCACGCTCACGGGCTACCTGAAGCTGCACGGGCACAGCGTCCGCCAGATCTTCCTACCGGCCGACACCTACGGGAACCGGTTCAAGACCTCCTGGCGGGGCGACACCTGGTCCCACATCATGCAGATGCCGCAGCCGATGGTGGAGGACCTCGTCGAGCTGGTGAAGGACGCGGATCTGATCGGCGTGAGCTTCCTGACCGCGATGTTCGACGTGGCCGTGCAGGCCACGCGCGCCATCCAGGCCCGCTACCCGCAGAAGATCGTGATGTGGGGCGGCTTCCACCCCACAACGATGCCCCAGCAGGGCCTCGAGTTCGTCGACTACGTGCACGTCGGCGAGGGGGAGCACAGCTTCCTCGAGATCGTGGAGCGCTTCGAGGACGGCAAGGACGTAACCGACGTCCGCAACTTCTGGATCCGCAAGCCGAACGGCAAGGTGGTCGGGAACCCGCACCGCCCGCTCATCCAGGATCTAGACTCGCTGCCCTACCAGGACTTCAGCTTCGAGGACGACTGGACCTACGACGCGAAGTCGAAGAACCTCGTGCGGCTGGACTGGAGCTACTACCGGCAGATCATGCCGACCTACCCCGACCGCAACGGGGAGCTCCGCCCGGCGTACAAGACGATGATCACCCGCGGCTGCCCGCACAAGTGCAGCTACTGCGGCGTGGCGTTCAACCACGACCTCTACAAGGGCCAGAGTTACCTGCGCCGCCGCTCGGTCGAGCACATGATCGGCGAGATCAAGCAGATCACCCGGCTCCACCCCGACATCGGCATCGTCCACTTCCAGGACGACGTGTTCTTCTCCACCTCCACGGAGGAGATCCAGAAGTTCTCCGACGTGTGGCAGCGCGAGATCGGGCTGCCCTTCCGGGCCCAGTGCTCGCCGACGACCATCAACGAGGAGAAGTACAAGGCGCTGATCGACGCGGGCCTCTGCTTCACCGAGCTCGGGATCCAGACCGGGTCCACCGAGACGATGAAGATGTACAAGCGCGGCATGACCAACGAGCAATTGCTCAAGGCCGTCAACATCATCAGCAAGTACCGGGACTCCATCCAGGTGCCCGACTACCACATGATCCTCGACAACCCGTGGGAGACCACCGAGGACGTGATGAAGGGCCTGCGCCTGCTCTGGACGCTTCCGCCGCCCTACAACCTGCTTCCTTCCTCGCTCATCCCGTACCCGGGCACCGAGTTCTACCACAAGAGCATCGAGGACGGCTTCGTCACCGACGAGTACAACCAGATCTACCGCCGCGGCTTCCACAGCCCCAACGGCAGCTACCTGAACTTCCTGTTCTTCCTGACGCTCTTCAACAACCTGCCGAAGGAGTTCGTCCAGTTCCTGGCGAACGATCGCTTCGTGCGGGTGTTCAACCAGCGCAAGTACGATTGGTTCTGGGGCCGCGCGTACCAGTACGGCGAGTACGTCCGCCAGGCGCAGAAGCTCTCGACCTTCGCCGTGAAGGGCAAGCTGTTCGAGATCAAGAGCCTGCGCGAGCTGAAGCGCGTCGCCAACCAGATCAAGTAGGCGCGACGCGGGTATTTCGAGCTCTTGGGGCGGGGGGGCGAGCCCCCCCGCAACGCCCCCCCTTTCGTGGTGGCGGGCCCCGATCCCCCGCGAGACATTCTGTTGACCCGCCCCTACCGCGACCCCGGCCATACTCTCCGTAGATGCTCGCGCTCCTCGCGCTCCTCCCCACCGCCGACGCCGCCGGGTTCCACTTCCTGCGCGCGGACGTCATCGGCGGGGTGACGGCGGGCGTCCCCGAGGGTGGCGTCGGCGCCTCCGCGGTGAGCGACGCGCTCGCCGGGTGGATCACCTTCGGGAGCCCGCGCCTGGACGGCCACGTCGTGCGGGCGTGGCGTTTCGAGTCGAGCTTCCACGGGCCGGTCATCGGCGTGGTGCCGCGCGCGTTCCGCGGGCTCGTGGACCCCTACGACGTGCCGTTCGCCGTGCCCTGGGTGCAGGGGCACCTCGGGGGGGACGCCGCCGCCGGCAAGCTCGTCGAGGCCGACGTCTCCGGCCACTACGTGCTCAACGTGCCGGGCTTCTGGCAGGTGGACCCGCGCATCGTGTACGTCGGACCCTCGGCGGGCCTCGGGCTCAACGGCACGTGGTGGCAGGGCTGGCGCGACCAGCCCGAGGGCGTCGTCATGACCGGCAAGGTGACCGGCGAGGCGGGCCTCCTCGCGGGCGTCACCGTGCGCGACACGTGGTACGCCCAGGCCCGCGCCGTCGCGTCGCTCGACCTGTTCGGCGTGCACCAGTCCAACCTGGGCGTCGCGGGCGTCACCGGGGTGTTCCTCGACCGCGTGGGGCTCCCCATCGGGTTCGAGGTCCGCGCGCAGCTCGACCGGGGCGACGACACCGCGTCCACGCGCGCCGAGACGCGGTGGTCGATGCGCGCGTCCCTGTTCTGGAAGCTCACGCCGCCCTACCAGACGCGCATCGAGGAGGACATCGAGCGGCGCCGTCGGGAGGCGGAGGCGAGGGCCGCGGGCGGGTGACGGGCGGGTGACGGGTTCGAGCACCCGGGCTACGCCCGCTCGATGTGGACCGTCCTGCTCGCGCTCCTCGGCGGTTGCTGCGACTGCGTGGACCTCCCGCCGGGCCTCGTGCTCCCGGAGGACGCGGGCGTCGGGGACGAGATCGTGCTGGACGTCGCGCCGCCCGTCCTCGAGGGCGACTGGGCCGACGCGGACGCACCGGGCGCGTTGATCGAGGTGCGCCTCGGCGCCAGCACCCGCCACGTCGTCCTCCCCGGTGGCGTGGGCACCGTCCGGCAGACCGTGTCCCTGGGCACATGGGACGGCGGCGACCTGTCCGGTGAGATCCTCGCCGGGTCCATGACGAAGCTCGACCTCGCCGTGACCGTCCGCGTCGACCCCACCGCCGCCGGCGTCCCTGTCCTCGGGACCTACGACGACGCCTGGTGGAACGACACGCCGCTGATCACCTACGTCGAGGACGACGAGCACACCTGGGTCTTCACCGACGAGGACGGCGGCACCGGGCTCGTCCCCACGCTGCTCATGGCGACGTACGGCCGCCCCGTGGACATCGAGGGGCTCTACGACGCCGCCGGCGGCCAGATCCAGACCACCGACCACGCCTGGGTGCCCTTCGACGGCCCCTGGGAGGGCTCCCACCCGCTTTTCGAGGTCGTCACCTACAACGGCCTCATCGGGCCGCTCGACGACGCGCCCTACCTGCTCTCGCCGATGCCCGTGGACTTCACCACCCAGGGCGGCACGCTGCAGCGCGAGCGCGTGCTCGACGAGGAGCCGTGGGTGCTCGCCGCCGCCTGGGCGGAGGCCGAGCGCGAGGGCCTCGTCGCCGAGGACGGCGGCCAGGACGACTACCTGCTCGGCGCGCCCGACGACTACGTGTTCGTGGACTACGACGTGGCGGGGGGTGCCCGCGTCGCCTTCGAGGCCGAGACCGACGGGGTGTGGTGGTCCTCGGTCAACGGCCTCTCGGAGTCCGACGGCGCGACCGACGCGCGCCTCTCCGGCCTCGGCCGCACCTGCATCGAGCTCCCCCCGGGCGCCACGGTCGCGGACGTGACCGCGCTCCGCATCCGCTCGTACGACGCCCCCGGCGCCGTCTCCGCGCGGTGGTTCCACTACGCCGACCGCTCGTTCGCCCCGCACGAGCTGGGCGCGGCGAGCGACGTGGCGTTCGAAGCCGAGGGCACCGCGCCCCTCCCCGGATCGGTCCGGTGAGCCATCCGCGAGACCGACCGGCGCGACGGTTCCCCCGAAGAGACGTTACGCAGGGCACGTCCTTTGCCCCGGAGACGAATTGACGCGTCATCTCTCCGAAGTCGAGCGCCGCGCGCAGATCCTCCGCGCCGCACGCGCGATCTTCATCGAACGTGGCTACCTCGCCGCGCGCGTGGAGGACGTCGCGAAGCGCGCGAACCTGTCGAAGGGCGCCGTCTACTTCTACTTCGAGAGCAAGCGGGCGATCTTCGACGCCCTGGTCGACGAGGAGCACGCCGTCACCATCAGCTTCCTCGAGGAGGCCGACCGCGACACGCGCCCCGCCGCCGTGAAGCTCGTGGACCTCGGCCGCAAGTACCTCGACTACTTCGCCGGGCTCAAGACGCCCCCGCGCTTCTTCCTGCTCATGAGCGAGATGGCCATCCGCGACGAGGACATCCGCAAACGGGTGAACGCGATCCACCAGCGCTTCGTCGAGAAGATCGCGGCCGTTGTCCAGCAGGGCGTCGACGAGGGCACCTTCGAGGCCTACGACCCCCTCGCCGTCGGGCTCTTCCTCAAGGCGCTCATCGACGGGCTCGCGGGCCAGAGCGCGGTCGGCGTGCGCCCCGACGTCGAGCGGCTCTCGACCGACGGCGTCCGCCTCCTCCTGCAGGGCCTCCTCCCGAAACAGTCCACGGTCGCGGCCCATGCCGGCTGAGGTCTGGCAGGCCCGCGCCGTCCGCTACAGCCGCCTCCGCTGGGTCGGCGCCGCGTTGTTCTGCGTCGCGGCCCCCAACCTCGGCGCCGCCATCGGCGCCGTCGCGGCCGACCGCGCGACGGGCGGGCTCATCGCCGTGAGCCTCTTCGCGCTCGGCCTCTCCCTCGGCAGCTTCGGCACCAACGACGACGCGGCGCTGCACGCCTACGTGACGCTCGCGCGCCAGGACGCGCTCCCGCCGGGCTTCCAGGCGGAGCTCGACGCCGAGCGGAAGAAGCGCCCGCAGCGCCTCGCCGCCGTGCACGACCACCCCAAGGCGTCGATCGTCGTGCCCGTCCTGGCCGTCGCGGCGCTCGGTCTCGCGCTCTACCGCGTCGCCACCGCATGGAGCGTGCTCTCGTGAGCCGCCTCGCCTTCGTGGGCCTCGATCGCCAGATCTACCTGACGGACACCACGGGCGCGGAGCCGACCTCGCTCACCGCGCCGATGCCGCGCGGAGGCTCGGGCTGGGGCATGCTCACGCGCTCGCAGGAGGCCTGGTCCTGGCCCACCTGGTCGCCGGACGGCGAGTGGATCGCGGCCTTCGCGGTGGAGGGCGGGGACGACGAGTCCGGCCCCGTGCGCGTCGTGACCCTCTCCATCGACGGCGTGCGCCAGGTCGAGTGGGCGCACATCCCGAACATGTCGCCGATCTACCTGCAGTGGCACCCGACCGGGAACGCGATCTCGGTGCTCACGCAGCAGGGCTCGGAGCTCGTCCTCTCGCTGCTCCGCAAGGAGCGCCTCGGGCAGGTGCGCCCCATCGAGCAGGGCGTCCCCCTCTTCTTCAACTGGACCCCCTCGGGCGACCGCGTGCTCATCCACGTCGGCAGCAAGGACGACCCCGCCGGGCGGCTGATGCTCCGCGACCCGCTGGGCGACGGCGAGGACGTGCTCTACGAGCGCGCCCCCGGCAGCTTCTGCGCGCCGGTGTTCCCCGGGGAGCGCGCGGTCGTCGCGCTCCGGAAGCCCGACGGCAGCTCGGAGGTCGTGGCCTGCGCGCCGGACGGCTCGGACGCGGTCTCGCTGCTCTCGCGGCGCGGGCTCATGGCCGTGCTCCCCGGCCCCAAGGGCTCGCCCTGGCTCGCGGTGGCCTGCGCCCCCAAGGGCGAGAGCACGCCCTACCGCGGCATCGACCTCGTCCACGTCGACACCGGCGAGACGCGCGCGCTCACGACCTCCGACTGCCTCGCCTACTTCTGGTCCCCGAACGGCGACTACCTGCTCTACGCGCTCGTCGACTCCGACGCGAACTGCCTCTACTGGTACAAGGTCGACGTGGCGGGCGGCGAGCCCGTGGGCCTCGGCAGCTTCTGGCCCACGCGCGACATCCTCTTCTACCTGCACTTCTTCGACCAGTACGCGCAGAGCCACTCGCTCATCTCGCCGGACGGGCGCTACGTCGTGTTCGCGGGCTACCCCGCGGGCGGCGGCCAGGCCGACCTCTCGAGCCCCCCGCGCATCTACCTGAAGGACGTGCTCGACCCCGCCCGGCCGCCCGAGATGGTGGGGCGCGGCTCCTTCGCGGTGTTCTCGCACCGGTGAGGCACTCGCCGCTCACCGAGTTCGCGCTCCTGGCGCGCGTGCCCGACGAGGCGTTGGACCTCGAGCGGCTGGCGCTCTCCGTCGCGCGCCTGGGCAACCCCGGCCTCGATCCCGCCGCCGTGTCGGCCGAGCTCGACCAGCTCGCCGAGCGCGTCGCCGACGAGGTGACGCCGTCCATGCCGCCGGACCGCCTCGCCGCGGGCCTCGCGCGCGTGATCGGCGGCACGCTCGGCTTCCGCGGCGCGCCCGAGGTGTTCGCCGGCCCCGAGGGCAGCTACCTCGACCGGGTGCTGGAGCGGCGCGCGGGCCTCCCCATCCTGCTCGCGATCGTGTGGATGCGGCTCGGCGCGCGGGTCGGCGTCCCCATCAGCGGCATCGGCTACCCCGGCCACTTCCTCGCCCGCCTGGACCTCCCCGGGGCGCCGCTCTACGTCGATCCCTTCGCGGGCGGCGCGCTCGCCGACGCCGGCGACCTGCTCGCCCGGCTCCCCGACGGCGCCCCGCGGTCGCTCATCGAGCCGTCCCCGACGCGCGCCATCGTCACGCGCGTCCTCACGAACCTCAAGCACCTCCACGTCGACCGCGCCGAGCACGACTCCGCGCTGGCCATCGTGGACCGCCTGCTCCTGCTCGTGGGCGAGGTGCCGGCCGAGCTGCGCGACCGCGGGCTGCTGCTGCTCCGGCTCGACCGCGCCGCCGAGGGTGTCCGCGACCTGGACCGCTACCTCGCCCTCGCCCCCGACGCCGCCGACCGCGGCGCCGTCGAGGGCGTGCTGGCGCGCGTCCGGCGCTGACACACGGGCACGAGCCCGAGGGTGCCCGACGGCCGCGTGAGGGCCACCCGATCGAAGCGACAGCGCGTATCGACACACCCGCCCCGACACATGTATCAGCGCGCCGCCCGGGAGCCGCCGCGCCGCTTTCCGCCACCAAGGCCCCGTTCGGGCTCTTGACCCGGCAAGAGCTCACTGATACACGCGATACAGGAGTGATACATCATGGCCCTGTTCGACACCTTCGCCTCGCGGCTCGCGCGCCCCGCCGGCCGCGTGCTCGACGCGCCCATCCGCGACATCGTCCACGAGCTGCTCAAGGAGCACGGCTACGCGAGCCCCGCCGAGGTACAGGCGCTCCGCGACGAGCTGCGCGGCCTGCGCGGCCGCGTGGACGGGCTCGACCGCAAGGTGAGCGAGCTCGCCGTCCTCGCCGAGGAGGCCCGCGCCGAGGCCGCCGCCGCCCGCACCGAGGCGGAGGGCGCGCGCGCCCCCGCCACCCCCGACCCCCGCGTCGCCGAGCTCGAGAGCCGCGTGGCCACGCTCGACGCCGCGCTGGACGCCGCCCGCGCCGCCGCCGCCCGCCCGGCC
>CAYWGD010000034.1:0-370 GCA_964457335.1 uncultured Enterobacteriaceae bacterium
GCCCCCCGCGCTTCCGTCCCGCCGCCGCCGACCCTCCCGTTCCCGCCGCGCGCGGCGGGCATGGCCCGCCCCGCCCCGGCCACGCTCCCGCCGCCGCCCGCGCCCCCGGCGCCCGCGGCCGCGCCCGGCGTCGAGATCGACTTCGACGTCGACAAGGTCAAGGCGCGCAAGGGCCCCAAGGGGCGCGCCACGCGCCGCAACACCGGCTTCCTCTCGCGCCCGATCAACCAGATCTCGCTCGGCATCCTCGCCCTCGCCCTGGTGATGGTCGGCGGGCGGATGGTGTGGGACCTCGGCAACGCGATCCTGACCGCGGCGGGCGGGGGCGCGTCCGTGCCGGCGGCCGTGGCCCCGACGCTCCCCCCGCCGC
>CAYWGD010000034.1:380-22154 GCA_964457335.1 uncultured Enterobacteriaceae bacterium
GTCGAGCGCGGTAACCAGGTGCATCTCGGAAGTGCCGGGATTGGCGAAACAGGCATCGACGTCGTTGGCCAGCAGCGTGTCGCAAAGGCGGTCGGCGCCGTTCATCCTTAAAACCTCGGCTCGCAAGACAGGCGCCCCCGCGCCGGCGGCCGGGGCCCCGACGCTCCCCCCGCCGCCGAGCCCGCCGCCCGGCGGCGCCGCGCCGACCGCCGGGGCCGCCCTCACCGCCACGCAGGCCCCGCCCGCAGGCACGTCGACACCCCCGGCCCAGGCGCCCGCCGCCCCCACCGCCGCCGCGACCGTAGCGCCGCCCGGCGCGCCGCTCGACGCCCCCGCCACGGTGCCCTCCACGCGCGCCGCGCTCGACCCCGCCCGCCGCGAGGAGGTCGCCGCGCTCATGGCCGAGGGGATGCGGCTGTTCACCGAGGGCAAGCAGTTCGAGGCGGCGGCGCAGTTCTACAAGGTCCAGCAGCTCGATCCGGGCAACCCCGACGCCGAGCGCATGGGCTACGTCGCGTGCGAATTCATCGCGATGCAGCGCATGTACGAGGGCCTGCAGGCGCGCTCCGCGTCGGCCACCGAGCGCGCGACCGCGAAGCAGGCGGCGCTCGACGCCACCGCCGCGGCGATGGAGGACGCCTCCCAGCTCGGCGCTGCCCGCCAGCTCCTCGACGCCGCGCTGGCCCTGCTCCCGGGCGATCCCGAGCTCACCGCCGCCGCCGAGCAGCTCGACGGGCGGAAGGCCGCCGTGGCCCGCGGGGCCGCCGTGCGGCGCGAGCAGCAGAAGCAGGCCTCGCTCGCGGAGATGGTCGCGGCCGGCCAGCGGGAGATGGACCGCGGCAACCTCGCGAAGGCCGTCAAGCAGTGGCAGGCCGTGCTCGACGCCGACCCGTCGCGCGCCTCGCCCCAGTACTACCAGGCCGAGGAGGGCATCCGGGCCGCGAAGGACCGGATGAAGGCGGACAGCAAGAAGTCCTACGCGGCCGGGCTCTCCGCCTACAAGGACGGCGACCTCGTCACCGCCCGGAACCAGCTCGCCCAGACCGTGCGCGTGGACCCCTACAACGAGGCCGCGGCGTCCCGCCTCGCGGAGGTCCGCAAGCGGCTCAAGGAGCAGGCCTCCGAGATCTACAAGGAGGCGCGCGTGCTCGAGGACATCAACCAGGTCGACAAGGCGCTCGGGCTCTACCAGAAGGTGCTCACCTACGTCGACGACCCGGGGGATCCCCTGTCGGGCAAGGCGCAGAGCCGCATCAACGCGCTCCTCCAATGATCGTCGCGCTCCTCCTCGCCCTCGGGCCCGGGTGCGCCCACCGCGCCGCCGCGCCCGTCGCCGACGTGCAGGCCCCCGCGCCCGCGCCCACGCTCGATCCCGCGGTGCGCGCCGCGCTCGAGGCCGGGGCCGCCGACCTCGACGTGGGGGTGCGCCGCGCCGCCCTCGCCGCGCTCGTGGCCACCGAGCCCGCCCCGGCCGGCGGCGCCTGGGCCCTGCGCGGGCGCTACGACCCCTCCGAGTACGTCCGTCGCGCCGTGATCGAGGCCCTCGCCGACCGCCGCGGCGAGCCCGAGACGCGCGCGCTCCTTCGCGCCGTGGTCGACGACCCGGCGTCCGACCCCTGGTCCCGCGGCGCCGCCGCGCTGCTCCTCGTGGACGGGAAGGTGTCCGGGGTCGTCCCCGCCGACGAGCACGAGGCCGACCGCGCGCGCATCGTCGCCGCGGCCACGAGCGCCCGGGGCGCCCGCGCCGCCGCGCTGCTCTTCGCCGCCGCCCGCCTCGGCGACGCGCCCCCCGCCGACCGCCTCCGCGAGCTCCTCGCGGCCGGCAACCTGCCGATGGAGCTCTGGTTCGTGCGGGCCCTCGGCGCCGCGCCGGACGCCGGGCTCACCCCCTCGCTCGCCGCCGCCGTCGACGTCGCCGAGCCCGAGCTCCGCCTCCCCCTCGCGGCCGCCCTCCTCGAGCTCGGGGACCCGACGGGCGAGCGCATCCTCGCCGAGGCGCTCACCGCCGACGAGGACGCCGCGCTCGAGGCGCTCGACTACCTCGCCGAGGCCCGGCAGCGGGACCGCGCCCTGGCGCTCTTGAAGGGCGCCGCGCTCGCCCCGGCGCTCGTGCGCGACGCCGCCGCGGTGCTCCGCTTCGGCCACGGCGACGGCGAGACGCGCGACGTCGTGAAGGCGCTCGCCCACGAGGAGCCCGAGGTGCGCATCTTCGCCGCCCGGGCCGCCGCCCTGCGCTTCGCCGCGGGCACCCTCTCCGACGACGCCCCGCGCCTCCGGTCCGCGCTCCGCGACGCGCTCCCCGACGCCGACATCTCGCTGCAGCTCGCGCTCATCGAGGCCCTCGGCGCCGCCCCCGAGCCCGCCGACCGCGCCGCGCTCATGGCGCTGCTCCAAGACGAGTCGACGCGGGTGCGCGTGGAGGCTGCGGCCGCCCTCGCGCGGTGATGGGCCCGGTTCTCCTGGGGGCGGGGGGCGGGCCCCCCGCAACGCCCCCCCTTTTGCGTGATGGTGGGCGTCGGAGCTCCGTGCGGCCGCGCCGCACCCGCTACGGGTTGAGCTTCGGCACCAGGATGAAGTTGAAGTTCCCGTACAGCTCCTCGGTCGGGCCGGCCTTGACGTTCGTACGCACCTTCATTCGGCTCTCCTTCGCGGGGGACGCCCGCGCGGGCGACCATACCGGAGGGCGGTCGCACGAGGCGTCCGACCACGCTCCGGTGCCCACCGGCACGTGATCGCCCACACGCACGGGCGCCGACGGTCCGCCCTGGCTCGCGGCGCGCCTGCACCACCGGGAGGGGGAACCCCGAATCCCGGCTCAGGTCCGCGTGATCAGCTCGTCGATGCGCGTCCACCACGGCGCGAGCGTGGCCGGCGCGAGGCGTGCGTCCCGGGGGCGGGGCTCGCGCAGGCCGAAGTCCGCGAGGCGCACGGGCTCGACCGCGCCGCGGCCGATACGCGCCCACACCGCGAGCGCGAAGCCGTACCAGGAGACCTCCCCGGCGCCCGCGTGGTGGGTGACGCCGCGGGGCAGGGCCAGCAGCGCGTCCGCGAGGTCGAGCGACCAGGTGGGCTGGACGACGAGGTCGTGGATCGCGCGCACCCGCTCGCCGGCCCGGAGCCGCGCCGCGAGCGTGGAAGCGAAGGTGCGGCCTCCCGGGCCGTACACCCACCCGACCCGGGCGACGTGCCCGCCCGCCGCGAGCACGGCCGCCTCCGCGCGGGCCTTCTGACGGGCGTAGGCGACGCCGGAGGGGCGCGGGGTCGCGTCGGGGAGGTGCGGGCCCGGCCCGCCGAGCACGAAGTTCGAGGAGAGGAGCCAGGTCTCGACCTCCCGGGCCCATGCGGCCGGGGCCTCGACGTTCACGGCCTCGGCGGTCGGGTCGTCGGCCACGGCGTCGACGGAGGTCCGGGCAGCGCAGAAGAGCACGGCGTCCGGGCGGTGGCGGCGCAGGGCGGCGTCACGTGCGCGCGGGTCGGTCACGTCGCACTCGGCCCGCGTGAGGAGCACACAATCGGCGCCCCGCTCGGCCGCGCGCGCTCGTAGCGCCGACCCGACCAGGCCCCCGGCACCCGGGATCAGGATCCGCATGCGACCTCCTCTCGCGGCCGGTGGGCCCGCCGCGCTTTGACAGGGCCTACGGAACGTCCGTACCATCGATCCGGGCTACGCGGAGGGTACGACATGGTGCATGCGATCGAGTTCCATGGTCGTCTCTGCCGCGCCGACGGGCGCCCCGCCAACCCCGGCAGCTACGATCTCGCGTTCGGCCTGCACACGAGCCGCGAAGGAAGCACGACGCTCTGGGAGGACGAGGTTCACGGAGTGCCGGTCGCGGCCGGCGGCTACTACCACACCGTGCTCGGCACCGGGAACGCGCTGCGCCCGCACCTGTTCGACGGCTCGCCCCGCTACCTGTCGGTCCGCGTCGTGCGCGAAGGGCGCAAGGACGAGGAGCTCTCGGAGCGCGTGCCGGTCCTGGGCGTGCTGCTGACCGTCGCGGAGAGCGTGCGGGCGCTGGACGCGCGCGTGAGCCTGCTCGAGGCCGGGGGCGAGGACCCGGGCGCGAACCTCGTCACGCGGCGGATGCGGTCGCTGCGTCGCCGGCTCCGTCGCCTGGAGGCGGGGGAGGGCGCGCTGGCGCCGGTGCTCGCGCGGCTCGCGTCGATCGAGACCCGCCTCGCGCGGCTCGACGGCCAGGAAGGCCGCGTGACGCGCATCGAGGACGAGCTCGAGGACATCGTGGGCCCCGACGGCGACATCGTGGATCTGACCGAGCGGATGGACGCGATCGAGAAGGGGATCGCGCGGCTCGCACGGTAGGAGCGCGATAGCCGAGCGGGATGGAACCTTCGCTGCCCTCCTGGGCGACCTCGCTGCGGGACCGCTACCTCTCCGGCGAATCGAGCGTCTTCCTCCTGCACGGCAACGTGCGTGACATCCAGCCGTGGACCGAGGCGGACGGGACCACGCGCTTCGTGTCGCTGCGCGAGTTCCTGGAGCGCTTCTTCGGCCGCGCGAAGGACCTGGTCGTCTACTACAACGTGTCCGAGGGGCTCGAGTTCGGGAACCGCGGGCAGGAGGCGGCGTTCAAGCGCGCGGTGAGCGCCCGCCGCATGCTCGAGGGGCGCGACCCGGTGGACGTGCTGCCGCGCACCTCCGGGCAGGTGCTGCCGCTGCTCGAGGACCTCGTGACCGACCCGGGCCAGCGCGCCGCGGTGATCGTCGACTACGTCGAGACCATCGTGCCGAACGGCGAGCTCTCGTTCATGGGCGAGGCGGACAAGAACAATCTCGTCACGCTCCTGCGGCTCGGGGCCGACCCCGCGCTGCTCCAGAGCGACAACCTCGTCGTGATGGTCACGGAGACGCTCTCCGACGTGAACCGGCGGCTCGTGGGCTCGAGCCACGTGGCGCCGCTCGAGGTGCCGCTGCCCGCGCAGGTCGACCGGGAGCGTTTCCTCCGGGTGCAGGACCGGCGCGGCATCGTGTCGAACCTCGACGACACGCAGCTCGCCAAGGTCACGGCCGGGCTCTCCCTCAACCAGATCCGCGGCATCTTCCGGCAGGCCCGCCAGTCGGGGCACGCGATCGACTTCGCCACCGTGAACCGCCGCAAGAAGGCGATCATCGAGCAGGAGTGCCACTCGCTCGTGGAGTTCGTCGAGCCGGGCCACGACTTCTCTCACGTGGGCGGGATGGACGCGGTGAAGCAGGAGCTCCTGCGGGTCTCCGACGCGATCAAGGGCGGGAAGCGGAACCGCGTGCCGATGGGCCTCATCTTCGTGGGGCCGATGGGCACGGGCAAGACCTTCCTCGCGGAGGCCTTCGCGCGCGAGAGCGGGCTCACCTGCCTGAAGCTCAAGAACTTCCGCGAGAAGTGGGTGGGCTCGACCGAGGGCAACCTGGAGAAGATCCTCCAGGTGGTCGACGGGCTCGGCTACGTGCTCCTCATCATCGACGAGGCGGATCGCTCGCTCTCGGCGGGCAGCGAGGGGGACGGCGGCACGTCCAGCCGGGTCATCGCGCGGCTCAAGGAGTTCATGTCGGACACCTCCCACCGCGGGCGGGTCGTGATCCTGATGATGACGAACCGGCCGGACAAGCTGGACGTCGATCTCAAGCGGCCCGGCCGCTTCGACGTGAAGATCCCCTTCTTCTTCCCGGAGACGCCCGAGGAGCGCCGCGAGGTCACGTCGGCGGTCCTCCGCAAGGCCCAGCTCGTGCTGGACGAGGGGGCGACGCTCGACGCCGTGGTCGCCGGTACGGCCGGCTACTCCGCGGCGGAGATCGAGGCGGTCGTGCTCGCGGCGGCGAACTTCGCCGCGTGGGAGGGTCGCGAGGCGCTCACGGAGGCCGATCTCGTGCGGGCGGTGAACGACCTGATCCCCAGCCGGGACCTGCGGATGCTCGAGTACATGGAGCTCCTGGCGGTGTTCGAGTCGTCGGCGCGGCGGATGCTGCCGGACCGCTACCAGGGTATGACGACGCAGGACGTCCAGGCGCGCCTCGATGTCGTCCGCGCACAGCTCGGCGCGCGGGTGACTTGACCCTTCGCAAGAAGGTCGTTAAGGGCGCCCGGCTTCAAGGAAGGGTCGAAGGCATGTACGCGGTCGTCGTTACCGGTGGCAAGCAGTATCGGGTGTCCGAGGGGACCACCCTGGTGGTCGACCGCGTCGCGGGCGAGGTCGGGTCCGAGCTCGCGCTCGACCAGGTGCTCCTCGTCGGCGGGGACAACACGGTCGTCGGCGCCCCCACGGTGCCGGGCGCGGTGGTCAAGGCCACGGTCGTCGCCCACGCCAAGGGCAAGAAGACCGAGTCCATGCGGTACATGCACCGCCAGCGCCGCCGCAAGCAGAAGAACGGGCGCGCTTCGCTTTCCGTCCTCAAGATCGACAGCATCACGGCGTAGAGGTCGACGATGGCACACAAGAAAGGACAGGGCAGCTCCCGCAACGGGCGCGATTCCAATCCGCAGTACCGCGGCGTCAAGCGCGGTGACGGACAGGACGTCCTCGCGGGCAACATCCTCGTGCGTCAGCTCGGGACGGTGTTCCACGCGGGCAAGAACGTCGGCATCGGCCGCGACTGGACGCTCTTCGCGCTCGTCGACGGCCAGGTGAAGTTCGAGCACCGGCTGAACCGCAAGTACGTGTCGGTCTACCCGGCCGCCGTCAACAGCTCCGCAGATTAAGCGGGCTGCGGCGTCGACGTGCGCTTCGTCGACGAAGTCGAGATCGAAGTCCAGAGCGGAAAGGGGGGGAAAGGCTCCTCCTCCTTCCGCCGGGAAAAGTACGTCCCCATGGGTGGGCCCGATGGGGGCGACGGCGGTCGCGGGGGCAACGTCGCCTTCCGCGCCGACACGGGCCTGCAGACGCTGCTCGATCTGCGCAGCCGCAACTACCTACGCGCCGGTGACGGCGAGGCGGGCGGCAAGCGCCAGATGACGGGCGCGCAGGGCGCGGATCTCGTGATCCCCGTGCCCGTTGGCACGATCGTGCGCGACGCGGAGACGGACGCGACGCTCTTCGAGCTCACCTCCCCCGGCGAAGAGCGCATCGCCGCCCCCGGCGGGAAGGGCGGGCTCGGGAACATCCACTTCAAGAGCAGCACGAACCGGGCGCCGCGCACGACCACGCCGGGCGAGCCGGGCGTGCACCTCCGGCTCAAGCTCGAGCTCCGGTTGATGGCCGACGTCGGCCTCCTCGGGTATCCGAACGCCGGCAAGTCAACCTTGATCTCGGTCATCTCGGCCGCGCGCCCCAAGGTGGCGGACTACCCCTTCACCACGCTCGCGCCGAACCTGGGCGTCGTGTCGATGGGCACCGAGGGGAGCTTCGTCGTCGCGGACATCCCCGGGCTCATCGAGGGCGCGGCGGAGGGCAAGGGGCTCGGGCACCAGTTCCTCCGGCACCTCCAGCGCTGCCGGATGCTGCTCCACCTCGTGTCGCTCTCGCCCACCGAGGCGGACGACGTGGGGAAGCGCTACCGCGCGCTCCGCGAGGAGCTCCTCCGGTACGACGAAGAGCTCGCCTCCCGGCCCGAGCTGGTGGTGCTGACGCAGCGCGACCTGGTCGATGACGAGGCCGAGGCCGAGGCGCGCGCGATGCTTCGTGAGGCCGGCGCCTCCGAGGTGATGACCATCTCGGCGGCGACGGGCACGAACGTGCAGCCGCTCGTCCGCGCGGTCTGGACGCGGCTCCGCGGAGACGCCGAGTCGTGATCGCCCTCCTCCTCGTCGCGGCCTGTGGCGGCGGCGCGGGGGACGCCACGCCGCTCCTCCCCGAGGCCGCCGAGAAGGCGACCTTCGCGACGATCGCGAGCCTCGGGTCGTACCAGCTCCAGGCCTCCGTCACGCGCACGATCACCGCCGGGGGCGCGCCGCAGACCACGCAGGAGACGGTGGAGGTCAAGTGGCGGGACGCCGACCACTGGTCCTACCGCCTCGGGCGGGACGGCCGGACGCGCACGGAGGTGGTGGTCTGGGACGCGGTGGCCTGGTCGGGCGGCGGGGAGGGCCCGCCGGTCCGCAAGGGCGACGCGGAGCCCTACCGGGTGCAGCTCGCCTCCGTCTGGGACCCCTGGCAGTGGGGGCTCGAGTCGCTGGCCGACTCCCTCGCGTACCAGCCGGGCGACGCCGAGCTCGTGGATGGTCGCCGCGCGCGGCACCACAACCTGGCGCTCGTGCCCGACGACGGGAAGCCGAACCGCGGCTGGACGCCCACCGCGGTCTCGGGGGACGTGTGGATCGACGAGGAGACGGCTGTTCGACTCAAGGGGAAGGTGTTGGTGGACGCCGTCTCGGGCGCTCGTACGCAGCGCCTCGAGCTGCTCTTCGCGGTCGGCAGCATCGGCGTCGATCCGGGGGTTTCGCCGCCCGCTGGAGACAAGCCATGACTTGCCCGACCCCCCACCCGCCGGTATGGTAGATTCCCCCAGGAGCCCGGATGCCCGCTCTCGCCCTCGCTTCGCTCGTCGCGCTGCTGCCCGCCGCCATGGCCGGAGCGCCCGATGCGCGAGCGTCCGGCGCGGCCGTGGCAGCGTCCGCGGTTCCGGGTGCCGCGAGCGTCGACGCGACCGAGGCGAGCCACTGCGCGCGCGCCGGCCAGCTGATCGGCAGCAACTGCTCGTACACCACGGGGATGATGGCGCGGCGGGTGCTCGAGGAGGGCCAGGAGTGGGCCTACGTGGGCGAGCTCGCGGCGTCCCCCAACAACCTGCCGAGCATGGTCGCGGCTCCGTACACCGTGTCCGACGGCTTCCACGTGATCGCGAACGAGCTGGTCGAGATGATGAACCAGGAAGGGCACGCACAGGCGCGTCTCTCCCTGGTGGGGAAGCTGCTGGAGGTGGACGGGGTGCGCTATGTGGTGCTGACCTCGTTCCGGGTGATCAATTCGTGAAGACCGCTGAGGTGTCTCATCGAGTCTCTTGAGCTGGCCGCGCTCGCGGCCAAGTCGGCTTCCGCGCGGAAAGCGGAGGACGTGACGTACCTCGACCTCAAGGGCGTCGCCTCGTACTGTGATGGGTTCCTGATCTGCACCGCGACCAACCGCCGGCACGTCCGCGCGGTCGCTGAGGGGATCATCGAGGACCTGCGCGCGGCGGGGATCCGCCCCATCGGTGTGGAAGGGATGGACGCCTCCCGCTGGGTGCTCATCGACTTCGGGGACGTGCTGGTGCACGTCTTCGATGAACCGATGCGCGGATTCTACGATCTCGATGCGCTGTGGGCCGACGCGCGCCGCGTGACGTTCGACCTGCCTGCGGTGCCGGCGGCCGGAGCGGTGCGCCAGACCGGCGTGTGAAGCTCGTCGTCACCGCGGTCCGGACCGGCCGCGTGGGCTGGGCCGACGAGGCGTGCGCCGACTGGGGGCGCCGCATCGACCGCCACTTCCGCTTCGAGGACCGCGCGATCCGCCCCTCCACGCCGGAGGGAGAGGCCGAGGCGCTGTTCGCGCTGGTGCCCCCGCGCGGGCGCCTGGTCGCGCTCGACGAGCGCGGCGAGGACCTCACGAGCCCGAACCTCGCGGCCCTGCTCGAGCGCTGCGCCCAGGACGGCGTGACGTCGGTCGTCTTCGCGGTCGGAGGCGCCTATGGGCACGCGCCCGTCGTGAGGGAGCGCGCGTGGCGGACCGTCCGGCTCTCCGCGATGGTGCTCGCGCACGCGGTCGCACGCGTGGTGCTCGTCGAGCAGCTGTACCGCGCGTGCGCCATCCGCGCGGGCGAGCCGTACCACCACGCCTGAAAACCTCAAAAAAGCCAACCGCCGATAGCGAAAAAACGATAGTTCGGCGGTGCAAAAATATCTTTCGGCGGCGCTTGGTCCCCCGTCGGAGGGATTCCCGAGGGTGATCCGTGGGGATCATGGGAATCCAAAAAAACCAAGGAGTCAGATCGAAGGTAAAGCTGTAATTACCTTGATTGACAGCGTTTGCCGACGTGAGCATTGATCGCTCCATGCTCCAGGCCCTCTCCTGTCTCGGTACCGATCGCTGCGTCGCATGCGGCGCGTCCCCCACCGTCGCCGTGCAGAGCGCGCTCGACGGCCACCTCTGCCGCTCGTGCGTCGAGGTGGTCCCGGATCGGCTCCTGCCGCTCCCGGTGCTCCCGCCGGGAATCGCGAGCGCCGTGTACCTCGGCAGCTACGCGGGGCCGGTCGGAGCGATGGTCCGCGCGGGCAAGTACGGCGGGAACGAGGCCATCCTGTGGGCCCTGGGCCGGCACTGCGGCCGCCGGATCGACGTGACGCGGTTCGACAAGGTGGCGGCGGTCCCCTCGAGCCCCTGGCGCCGGCTCGTCCGCGGGGTGAACCCTGCGGACCTCCTCGCCTACCCCCTGGCCGCGCACCAGGGCCTGCCCCTCTTCCACCCCCTGGCGCGTCGCCGTTCGCACGCGCAGGCGCGGGTGGGGCGGCGGGACCGGGCGGTCAACGTCCGCGGGGCCTTCCAGGCCACCTGCGCCGTGGAGGGCCGCGTGCTGCTCATCGACGACGTGGTGACCACGGGCAGCACGGCACGGGCCTGCGCCGAGGCGCTGCTCGCCGCGGGCGCGAAGGAGGTGCACCTCCTCGTCGCGGCCGCGTCTCCCGGGGGGATCGTTCCGGAATCTTGACATCGTCCGACAGCTGGGCGCCCCCCCGCGTGCATAGCGAATGGAGGAGGCCGACGTGGACGCGCTCCGGCGACACCTCGACCTCCGGCACGGGCCTTGCATACGAAATGAGCGGAACCGCACCCGCGGACTCAGGAGGGCAGGATGTCGATCAACACGAACCTCGGTGAGCTCATCTCGACCATCTACGAGGAGTTCCTCGCCCAGTACGGCGACGAGGAGCTGGCGAGCGTGGCGACGGCGGCGGTCATCAACGACCTCCTGAGCGCGTCGGGGACGCGCGCCGACCGGGAAGAAGCGGCCTAGCCGCGCTTTCCGCCCCTGCGGGCGGGCCGCGCGATAGCTTGGGAGGGACCCGGGTGCTCCGCACCCCGCGTCCACACGCCGATGGACTTCCTCCCCGCCGCTCCCCGCCAGGCGCCCCTCCCAGACCCGCTCCGTCGGTTCTGGGGCCCGATGACCATTCGCGTCGCATGGGACCTCCTGCGCGCGCGGGTCGAGGTACGGGCGGCCACGCTGCGAGCGGCGCGCGACCACGCGCTCTGGCGGCTCCCCGCCGAGGCCGGCCTCGCCGAGGCCGAGGCCATCGCGAGCGCGGCGGTCGAGGACTACCTCGCGCGCTGCGCCGGTCGGTACGCCCCCTTCGAGCGCGACCCCGACCTCGACATCCTGCCCACCCCCGCCTGGCGGCAGGCGATCCTCGCCGCGTCCGACTCCATCCACGAGGCGGTGCTCCGCCTCCACTACGCGGACGGCCTGCCGCTCGAAGAGGTCGAGCGGCGCACCGGGCTCGAGGCCGCGCTGCTCCGCGGCGCGCGCGACGCGGTCCGGGAGCTCGCGCGCGAGGTGGTGGCCGAGGACGGCGTGCCTCTCGAAGGGTGGGAGAACACACGGCTGGATCGCCTGATCGTGCGTATCGCCACAGCCGCTGGTGATCTCTGCCCCGGCCCCGGCGGCCTCGCGACGGAGGCGGGGCGCGCGCACGCGGACGACTGCCCCCGGTGCTCGCGGGCGCTCCGCATGTTCCGGGAGGGCGTGCTCTCCCCGGGGGACCTGTTCCCGCCCGAGGACGGCAGCTGCCTCCCGACCGCCACGCTCGACCTCGTGTGCGTCGGCGTGCACCCCGACGCGCGTCGTCACCTGCGGGCGCTCGCCCGCACCTTCGGGGACGCCGGCCGGCTCCTCGTGGACGACATGCTGCTCGTGGACGCCGCCCGCGTGGACCTCCCCGCGGTGCTCGTGGACGCCGCCGAGCGGGGCGCGCCGCCCGCTGCCCGGATGCGGATCCTCCGCCGGGTGGTCCCCGGGCGGTGGGTCCCCCGCGCGGTGGTCGGCCCGGGGCCCGACGAGCTCCTGTCCCGCATCCAGGGCTTCGCCTGGGGCGAGGTCGAGGGCATCGACCCGTTGCCCGAGCCGCTCCCTCCGCCGCCCTCCGCGGCCCGGTGGTGGGTGGGCGCCGTGGTCGTCGCGCTCCTGGCGGCGTTGGCGGGCATCGTCACGCTCCGCGGCGGAGGCGGGGACGCCGCCCTCGGGCTCGAGGCCGCCATGGATCGCGGCGGCGTGGTGTTCGACACGGACGACGCCGCGTGGGTCGAGGTCGTGGCCCTGCGCGCCGGGCACCCCGAGGTGGTGTTCCACAGCGCCGCGCCGGGGGACAAGGGGCAGCTCGGCACCGGCGACGGCCGGTACCGCTTCGGCGGGCAGGCCGACGCCTTCGTCGTCGTCGCGAGCCCCACCCGGCTCGACGGGGTCGACCGCGTGCTCGGCGTGCTGCCGCCCGGCGCCGAACGCCCGGTGGACGTTCTCGTGGAGCGCCTGCGAGAGCGCTACCCCGAAGCCGCGGTTCGCGGCGTCCCCTGACCGGGCCGGCCCCCGGCCGGAGCGCGGGATACACCCGACGCATGGCGCTCACCCCGCTGGACATCCTCCAGAAGCAGTTCGGACCGGCCCGAAAGGGCGGGTACGACCCCGAGGAGGTGCACCGCTTCCTCGACGACGTGCGCGAGGCCTGGGAGGGCGCGCTCAAGGAGGGTCACCGGCTCCGCGAGGAGCTCCGCGCTCTCGACGCCGCGGTCGAGGGCCTGCGCGCCGAGCAGGACGAGATCCGCCAGACGCTCGTGCTCGCCCGTCGCATGTCGGTCGACCTCGAGAACACCGCCCGCCGCGAGGCCGACGTGCTCGTCGGCGAGGCGCGGCTCGAGGCCGAGCGGATCCTCGCGACCGCGCACGAGGAGCGGCGCGCCATCCAGGAGGAGGTCGTGCAGCTCCAGGCCACGCGCCTCCACCACCTCGCCCAGCTGCGCGCGCTCGTGGACGCGCACGCCCGGATGCTCGATGCGTTCGACGCTCGGGAGTAAGGTCCGCGCGGCCGACGATCCCGGCCGGATCGACCTCCACATGCACACCGACCGCTCGGACGGGCGCCTCCCCCCCGCGGACCTCCTGGACCGCGCGTTCGCGGGCCGCCTCGACGTGGTGGCCGTTGCCGACCACGACCTGCCCAACGTGCTGACGCCCGGCGTGCACGAGCGGGAGGGGCACAAGGTCCGGGTGATCGCCGCGGCCGAGGTGTCCGGCCACCACGGCGGCCGCGAGCTGCACCTCCTCGTCTATTTTCCCGGCGAGATGCCCGCGAGCTTCCGGGACTTCCTCCGCGAGCGGGCCCGCGCCCGGGCCTCCCGGTACGACGCGGCGCGCGCCAGGCTGGGCTTCGCGGACCTCCCCGAGGCCGACGCGGCCGCCCACGCCGGCGAGCGGAGCCTCACCCGCCACCACCTCTTCTCGGCGCTGAAGGAGGCGCGGCACGTGCGCGACCCGCGCGAGGGCTACGCGCTCCTCGGCGGCTCCGCGGTCGTCCCGCTCATCGACCTCCCCTTCGTCGAGGCGATCCGCATCGCGCGCGCGGCGGGCGGGCTCACGAGCTGGGCCCACCCCTCCCTGAACGACGCCCAGGCCTGGACGCCCACCTTCGTCGCCGCCGGCCTGCAGGGCCTGGAGGGCGTCCGTCCCAACCTCGACCGGCGCACGCGCAACGGCCTGAAGACGCTCGCGGAGAAGCACGGGCTCGTGCTCACCGGCGGCTCCGACTGGCACGGCTGGCACGAGCCGCCCCTCGGCACCTTCGCGGTCACCGGCGAGCGCGCCCGGGAATTCATGGCGCGCCTCGACGCCGCGCCCGCGCACTGAGTGATGACCGTCGCCGACCTCGTCGTGTTCGGAGGTGGCCACCTCGGCGCCGCGGTCGCGCGCCACGCGGCCTCCGCCGGCCAGCGGGTGCTCGTCTGCTCCCCCACCGCGCGGTCCCACGCGGGCCTCTGGCGCGCCTGGAGCGCGGACGCGGGCCTCGGCCTCCCCCTTGACGGCGCCCAGGTGCTCTTCGCGCTCTCGCCACGCCGTGCGCGCGACGCGGAGGAGCTCTGGGGCGCGACGCTCCCGCGGCTCGCGCTGAAGGCCTGGAGCCAGGGCGCGGCCGCCGTCACCGTGTGCGGTCCGGCGGGGGTCGGCGAGCCCGGCATCGACGCCTTCGGTCGGGGCGTCGAGCAGCTCCTGCGCGCGCCGCGCACCACCGTGGTGCGCTTCGGCCCGCTGGTCGGCGTGGACGACGACTGCGTCTGGCCCCTCGTCACGGAGCTCCGCGAGCGCGGCCTCGTGCGGCTCCCGCGCGGGCTCCCGGCGAGCGCGCCGCTCCTGCTGGACGACGCCGCGCGCGCGGCGCTGCGACTCGCCGACGCGGGCGGCGACCACACGCTCCGCGGCCCCGAGGTCCTGCGGACCGAGGACCTCGGCGAGATCGTGACCGGGCGCTTCGGGGGCCGCTGGGGCTGGCGCTGGTGGGGCGGCGGCCGGGAAGTCGCCCGGCTGCGGGCGTGGGAGCGCCTCCCGGATCGCTGGGACGACGAGCGCCTGGGCCCCAGGCAGACGCTGTCGGCGTGGATCGGAAGGTTGCCGGGGCTGCGCCGGAAGCGATAAGACGCACCGTCACCCGGGACGACCATGGCTGAGACCAGCGAATTCTTCGACACCTACATGCCCGAGAAGCTCAAGGCCAAGCCGGACCTTGCTTCGACGGTCAAGGCGATCTTCCAGTTCGACATCACGGGCGCTGGCACGTGGACGATCGACCTGTCGCAGCCCCCCGGCGCCGTGCGCGAGGGCCCGGCCGAGAGCCCCGGCTGTGTCATCACCGTGGCCAAGGCCGACTGGGAGAAGGTCCTCGACAACCCGACCTACGCCATGCAGCTCTTCATGACGGGCAAGCTCAAGGCCTCGAACGTGGGCCTCGCGATGCAGCTCCAGAAGATCCTGGGCTGATCGCTCCGGCGCAGACACGAACGGCGAGCCTCCCGGCTCGCCGTTCTGCGTTTCGGCGTCGGTCGGCTACGCGGCGCCGAAGCGCTGCTCCGCCGTCGCGAGCACGTCGCGGTGCGCACGGTCCTCCTCCGCCATCTTCTGGAAGAGCTCGGCGAAGTGGGGGTGCAGCTTGAAGAACTGCGTGCGCCCGTGCAGCTCGGCGCTCGACTCCTCGACCCGGCGCGCCGCCTTGAGCGCCTCCCCGATGGTCGGCGGCGTGCGCTCGTAGGAGGCCCGCATCGCCCGGATCTCGTCCAGCACCTTCGCCGCCTCGTCCACGCCGAGGTCCAGGCGCTCGAGCGTCTCGCCCGAGAACGCCGCCTGGTGGATCCGGATGCTCGCCGCGTGGTACCGCTCCGCCTCGGCGTAGATGCGCCAGAAGTACACCACCTCGTCCCGGCCGCCGAAGCAGCGCGCGAACACCTCGTAGAGCGCGGCGCACTCCAGCTCGATGGCGACCGCGAGGTCGATGATGTCGGGGCTGTTCATGGTTCCCTCGCCGGGGGCACTGTAGCCGCCGGGTCCGGACGCGTCCAACCCCCCGCCCGGCGGGTCAACGCGCCCGTATCCGGCGGCACGCCTCGTCGACGAGCGGCCCGCCGCCTACATCCGGCGGCGGCGGATCCAGGTGCCGACCGCGCCGATGATCGCGATGCCGGGCGCGATGACCAGGACGATGATCGCCGCCAGGAACAGCGTGACGACGTTCAGGGTCAGCTTGCCCTTGCCCGCCTCGTTGGGCCGGATGCTGATCTGCTCCTCCTCGCCGACCATCCACGCGACCGCGTTCAGGACGAGGTCCTGGTTCACCGCCGCGGTGACGAGCTTGTTGGAGGCGAAGTCGCCGTCGCCGTACACGACCACCTTGCCGCCCGCCTTCTTGGGCAATTCGGGCGCGGGGGTCACCGGGGCGACCGCGGGGGCGCCCTCGACGCCCGGCGCGGTCGGAGCGGTGGTGTCGGTGGTCGTGCGGAGCGCCGCGGGGTCGGTCACCTCGACGGCGGCCACGAGCGGCACCTTCCCGACGAGGTCCACGCCCTCGTCGGCCTTCCACGTCTCCGGCGACTCCTGGAGCGCCGTCTCGGCCCAGCTCGACTCGGAGGCGTGCGCGATGGTCTGGACGTTGAGGCCGGCGATCTCGTCGCCCTTGCCCACCGAGCGGGCGAGCGCGAGGATCGCCACGCCCTGGAGCTTCGACGTGATGGGGTGGATGTCGTAGCTCGACTGGTCGAGCAGGACGTAGGTGGGGCCGCCGTCCGTCTGCCGGTACGGGTCGGCCTCGATCACCACGTCGTCTCCGACCTTCACGCCGTAGCGCGCGAGGTCCTTCGCGGTCTCGGGCACCGAGAGCGGGTCGACCATCACGAGCAGCGAGCCGCCGGCGGCGACGTACTGCGCGAGCCGGTCCCGCTCGCTCGGCAGGAGCTCGGCCCGCGGCGAGGAGAGCACCACGACGGCGCAGGTCTCGGGCGAGGGCTGCGTCTCGAGCAGCGAGATCGTGCTCGCCTTGTAGTTCGTGCCCTCGAGCTTGATCTTGAGGATCCCGAGGCCGTCGCCGGAGGCGTCGTCGTCCGCCTCGCGCTCGCCGTGCCCCGACACGAAGCACACGCTGTGCTGCGTCTCGGACGTGACGCGCACGAGCGCGTTCGTGAACGCCTCCTCGTCGAAGGAGCTCTCGAGCCGCTGGGTGTTGTCGCCGACCTTGAGGATCACCGTCCCGGCCTCGGAGAGCACCTTGTTCTGCTCGGCCATCGCGGGGTCGGCGTACGGGTCGTAGTAGTCGACCTTCAGGAGCGAGGTGTGCTCCTGGTAGCGCGACACGAGGTCGCGGAAGCTCTCGTCCTCCGGCCAGCCGGTGCGGAAGAAGGCGATCACCTCGACCTCGCGGTCGAGGCCCTTCACCACGTCGATGCTCTGCTGGGCCAGCGTGTAGCGCTTGGTCTCGGTGAGGTCCCAGCGCTTGTCGTAGCGGTGGGCCACGATGTTCGCGGTCACCGCCACGCCGAGCGCGAGGAGCGCGGCGAAGGACGCCGTCGTGCTCCGCAGCACGGTCTGGTCCTTCCCGAGGTTGGAGAGCGAGCCCCAGTCGAGGAAGATCCAGCCGGCGACCATGGCCGCGCCGAGCCCACCCACGATCTTGAAGGCCAGCGGCGGCTCGTCGAGGAAGCCGAAGGCGAGCCCCGCGACCACCAGCATGAAGAAGCCGACCAGCCCGAAGAGCCAGCCGAGCGCGCGCAAGGCGAACATCAGCGCCACCGCAAGGCTTCGACCCGCTGCACCGTGGCAAACAGGAAGAAGCCGATGAAGGTGAGGAAGTAGACGAGGTCCTGGGCGTGGATCACGCCCTTGCTCATGTCGTCGATGTGGTTGAGCATCGAGATGTACTCGACCGTGGTCTTGAGCGTGCCCTCGCCGAGCAGCGAGCCGACCCAGCCGATGATCCAGACCACGAGGTTGAACCCGAACGCGAGCACCAGCGCGAGGACCTGGTTCTCGGTGAGCGAGGACATGAACAGCCCCGCCGCCAGAAAGGTCCCGAAGATCAGGAAGAAGCCGAGGTAGTTCGCCGCGAGCACGCCGGGATCGGGCTCACCGAGCCACAAGAGGATCGCCGCGTACAGGAGCGTGTCCAGCGCGAGCACGCCCGCGAACCCCAGCGCCCCCAGGAACTTGCCCAGCACGATCTGCGTGGAGCTCACCGGGGACGTGAGGAGGAGCTCGATGCTCCGCGTCCGACGGTCCTCGGCGATGAGCCGCATGGCCAGCGCCGGGGACGCGAGCATCGCGATCACGCCGATGTTCCCGAACAGCGGCGTGACGATCATGTCGTTCACGTTCATCTGGTCGCCGTAGGGGCTCAGCACGGCCTCGGCGGCCGCCTGGTTGTACCCGAACAACATGACCGTGAAGAAGATGCCCCACATGATCACGAACCCGCACAGGATGATCCATCCGATCGGGTTGGTCATGTAGGCGCCCGTCTCCCGACGGGCGATGGCCAGCACGTTCCTCACGCCGCACCTCCCGCCGTGAGCCGCAAGTAGATGTCCTCGAGCTTCTCGCGCCCCGCCATCTCGAGCAGGCCGAAGGGCACGGCCGCGCGCGCCACGCCCTCGCGCAGATCCCCGTCGCCGCGCACGACGTAGCGGCCCTCCATCTCGTCGACCGCGGTCGCCCCCGGCACGGCGGCCAGCGCCGCGATCGCCTCGGGGCCGGGCCGGGCCACCTCGATCCGCACGACGCGGCCGGGCTGGCCGAGCCGCGACAGCTCGTCCTGCGCCACGATGCGGCCGCGGTTGATGATGATGACCCGCGAGCAGATCGCCTCGATCTCGCCGAGCACGTGGGTGGAGAGGACCACGGTGCGGTCCCCCTGCGCCAGCTCGGCGAGCAGGTTGCGGATCTCGACGCGCTGCGCCGGGTCCAGGCCGGAGGTCGGCTCGTCGAGCACGAGCACCTGCGGATCGTGGACGAGCGCCTGGGCGAGCCCGACGCGCTGCCGGTAGCCCTTCGACAGGTGGTCGATGAGCCGGTCGGCCACGCCGTCGAGCCCGACCCGCGAGAGCGCCTTCTTCGTGGCCGCCTGCACGTCGGGCACACCCTTGAGCGTGGCCGCGAACGTGACGTAGTCCCGCACCGTCATGTTCGTGTAGACCGGCGGCACCTCCGGCGCGTACCCGAGCATCGCCTGCACCTTGCGCGGCGACTCGGCAACGTCGACGCCGCCGACCTTGGCGGTGCCGGACGAGGCGCCGAGCGAGCCCGAGATGATGCGCATCGTCGTGCTCTTTCCGGCGCCGTTGGGGCCGAGGAAGCCGACGACCTCGCCTCGGGCGACCTGGAAGGAGACGTCGTCGATGGCGACGAAGTCTCCATACCGCTTCGTGAGCCCTTGAACCTCAATCATCTGCGATGAGCTCCATGTTCGGCGGGTCGCGAGGCTAACCTACGCGCGCCGCGCTGTCGAAAGGACGGGGCTCCGTTCGTACGCACCATGACCCGACGTGACGAGTGGTTTTGCGCGGGACCTGCGCGAGCGGGCCCGGGGCGTCCGGTTGCCGGGGCTTCCGGGGCTGATCTACACTGGCCCGTCTCCCGGATCGTCCATGCACCGCCTCGTCCTGTTCCTGCTCCCCGCGCTGCTCGCCGGGTGCGGATCCTCCTGGAGTGTTCGCGACGAGGACGGGGACGGCAAGACGATCCTCGACGGCGACTGCTTCGACGCGCCCGAGGGCGGTAGCGACATCGGTCCCGAGGCGAGCGAGGTCTGGTACGACGGCATCGACCAGAACTGCGACGGGCTGTCCGACTACGACAAGGACGGGGACGGCTTCGAGAGCCTCGCGCACGGCGGCGTGGACTGCTGGGACGATCCCGACGTCGTGCCCGACGACTACGCGGCGATCAACGGCTTCCCGGCCCTCACGGCGGCCGCGGTCCACCCCGACGCGGACGACATCTCCTACGACGGCATCGACGCCAACTGCGACGGCGGATCCGACTTCGACGAGGACGGTGACGGGTACGAGACCTCGAACCCCGACCACCGCCAGCGCGACGGCTCGCTGGGCGACGACTGCTACGACTCCGCCGCGCTCGACCCCTACCCGGAGAGCGGGACGGGCGAGTACGACAAGACCCCGGAGGAGGTGAACGTCGCCGCCACCGAGGAGTGGTACGACGGCACCGACCAGGACTGCGACGGCTGGAGCGACTACGACCAGGATCGCGACGGCTACAACATCGACGCCGAGTGCGACGACACCAACGCCGCGATCTACCCGAACGAGGACATCCCCGAGGACTGGTCGAACGACATCGACGAGAACTGCGACGGGAACATCCACGACAAGGACTTCGACGGGTACGTCGACGTCAACCACGGCGGCGACGACTGCTGGGACGACTACGACGTGGTCCCGGAGAACTTCGACGCGATCAACGGCTACCGCCAGCCCGACTCGGACGAGGTGTTCCCCGGCAACGTCGACCAGCCCTACGACGGCGTCGACGCCGACTGCGCGGGCGACTCCGACTTCGACTTCGACGACGACGGCGTCACGATCGACGACGTCCCCGACCGCGAGGGCAACTACGGCCTCGACTGCGACGACGGCGACTCGGCCTACTACCCGGGCGCGCCCGACACCTGGTACGACGGCGACGACACCGACTGCGCCGGCAACAGCGACTACGACGCGGACTACGACGGCTACGACGCCGAGGACCGGATCTCGACCGGCACGGACTGCGACGACACCGAGGCGGCCATCAACCCCGCGCCGACCACGAACGAGGACTGCAACACCGTCGACGACGACAATTGCGACGGCTCGGACGACCTGCAGAACGCCAACGACTGCATCACCTGGTACCTCGACGCCGACGGCGACAGCTACGGCTCCACGACGAGCCAGTGCTGGTGCGAGGCGCAGACGGGCACCAACTACGACGTCCGCGACAACACCGACTGCAACGACGCGGTGAGCACGACCAACCCCGGCGCGTCCGAGGTGTGCGACGCCTCCAACACGGACGAGGACTGCGACGGCACCGCGGACAACAACGACTCGTCCGCGCTGACCAGCGGAAAGACCACCTTCTACCACGACGACGACGAGGACGGGTACGGCGACGACGACCACGCGGGCGTGGCCTACTGCGACAACCCGACCAACACCTCGCAGACCTGGGTGACCGACCACACCGACTGCGACGACGGCTCGCCCACCGACTACCCCGGCGCCACCGAGATCGTCGCCAACGCGGACGACGAGGACTGCGACGGCGTCGACGCCTGCTACCAGGACAGCGACGGCGACAACTACGGCACGACCACCGTGGTCGACGGCTCCTCGCTCGACTGCGCGAGCGGCACGGGCGCGCCGTACAGCACCGACTGCGACGACTCCGACTCCGGCGACTACCCCAACGCCACCGAGGTCGTGGCGAACGGGGACGACGAGGACTGCGACAACGTCGACACCTGCTACGTCGACGCGGACGGTGACAACTACGGCACCACCTCGACGACGGACGGCTCCTCGCTCGACTGCGTCACCGGCACCGGCGCGGCCGTCTCCACCGACTGCGACGACGCCTCCTCCTCCGACTACCCGGGCGCCAGCGAGACGGTCGCGAACGGCGACGACGAGGACTGCGACGGCGTCGACTCCTGCTACACCGACGCCGACGGCGACAACTACGGTACGACCGTCGTGGTCGACGGGTCGTCGCTCAACTGCACCACCGGCACCGGCGCGCCCAACGACGACGACTGCGACGACGCCTCGTCCTCCGACTACCCGGGCGCCACCGAGACCGTGGCGAACGGCGACGACGAGGACTGCGACGGCGTCGACACCTGCTACACCGACGCCGACGGCGACAACTACGGCACCACCGCGACCTCCGACGGCTCGTCGCTGAATTGCACCACGGGCACCGGCGCGACCGTCTCCACGGATTGCGACGACTCGAGCGCCAGCATCTACCCGGGCGCCACCGAGACCACCGCCGACGGCGTCGACCAGGACTGCGACAACGTCGACACCTGCTACACCGACTCCGACGGCGACAACTACGGCACGACCACCACCACGGACGGCTCGTCGCTGAGCTGCGCCTCCGGCACCGGCGCTGCCAACGACGACGACTGCAACGACGCCAGCGCCACCGTCTACCCGGGTGCCACCGAGACCGTGGCGGACGGCGTCGACCAGGACTGCGACAGCGTCGACACCTGCTACACGGACAGCGACGGCGACAACTACGGCACGACCACCACCACGGACGGCTCGTCGCTGAGCTGC
>CAYWGD010000034.1:22254-64118 GCA_964457335.1 uncultured Enterobacteriaceae bacterium
CGACGGCGACAACTACGGCACGACCACCACCACGGACGGCTCGTCGCTGAGCTGCTCCTCGGGCACCGGCGCCGCCAACGACGACGACTGCAACGACGCGAGCGCCAGCGTCTACCCCGGCGCGACCGAGACCGTGGCCGACGGCGTCGACCAGGACTGCGACAACGTCGACACCTGCTACACCGACAGCGACGGCGACAACTACGGCACGACCGCCACCTCGGACGGCTCCTCGCTGAGCTGCTCGACGGGCACCGGCGCCGCCAACGACGACGACTGCGACGACGCCAGCGCGAGCGTCTACCCCGGCGCGACCGAGACCACCGCCGACGGCATCGACCAGGACTGCGACAACGTCGACACCTGCTACACCGACTCCGACGGCGACAACTACGGCCTCGCAACGACGATGGACGGCTCCTCGACGGACTGCGCCTCGGGCACCGGCGCCGCCAACTCCGACGATTGCAACGACGCCGACAGCGCCATCCACCCCGGCGCGGCGGATCCCACGGACGGCGACCTCGTCGACGACGACTGCGACGATCTCTACGACGAGGACGACATCATCGAGGGCGACGTGGTCTTCACGGAGTTCTTCGTGGGCGCGGCCGGCTCCTACGAGTGGGTCGAGATCTACAACAACTCCGGCGTCGCCCTGAACCTCCAGGGTTGGACGCTCACCGTCTGCACCGACAGCACCACCACCGAGTCGCTGCCGTACGTCTGCGCCACCGACAGCGAGAACACCACCAGCGGCACCGACGAGCTGCCGTACCTGGAGATCCCGGCCGGCGGCTACGCCGTGTTGTGCCAGAACGACGCCTCGTTCACGTCGGGGCAGTGCGACGCGGAGTGGTCGATCGCCGGGATCAGCGCGATCGCCACCAACAACGGCGGCTTCTACCTCGACCTGCTCACCACCGACGTGGACGACTTCGACTTCTGGAACACCTCCATCGACGACTGGCCGTCCTCCTCCTCCAACTCCGTGCAGCTCAGCAGCGACGTGCTCGACGCCACCGCCGGCGTCACGAACGACGACTGGTCGAGCGACGGCACCAACGACGACCAGTGGTGCCTCAGCTCCTCGACCACCGACTGGGCCTCGGGCGCGACCTACTACGGCTCGCCCGGCGCCGCGAACGAGGACTGCACGCCCTGACGGGTCCGGCCGGTCCCTCCGGTCGGCCGCCGGGTGCTACTCCAGCTTCGCCGTGCAGTTCGAGAAGCTCGCGCTGCACGTGAAGGTGGTCACGCCGCCCGCGCGCACGGCCACGTTCCGGATGGTGACCTCCTCGCCACCCGGGAACGCGACGGTCGCCGTGTAGGTCCCGCCCGGGACCTCGCGCGGGTCGAGGAAGCGCCCGGGTGCGCCCTCGAACGTGACGCGCGCGGGATCGCCGGCCAGGCGGACCTCCCCGAGGGCAGGGGCCGGCTTCGCCGCTGCACGCACCGGCGTCTTTCGGGTCTCGTGCTCCTGGGGCAGGGGGGCCTCCGCCCCCCTCACGGCCGGCTCGCCGCCGGCCTCCGGGGGCGGGCTGCGTTCGCTCGGCGGCTTGTCGCCGCCGCCCCTCGCAGCGCTCGGGTCGCTCTCTCCGCGAGCGCTCCGCGCTCCCCCCTCAACGCCCCCCCTGTCTCCGCCCGGCATTCCCGGCGCGGAGGGCAGCGCGCCTTCGGGCGGCGCTCCTCCCGGCGGCACCAGCGGCTCCCCGACGGACCCGGCCCCACGCGGGGCGAGCGCGGTCGCCAACGGCGTCGCCGGGGGCGGCGGCGCGGCCGCCGGCGCGTCGGCGCGCGGCTCCCGGAGGGCCCGCCAGGCCAGCACCCCGCCGAACCCGACCGCCCCGAGCAGCGCCACCCCCACGAGCACGCCCCCGGCGAGCCACCTCCACGACGAACGCGGCGGCGCGGGCGGCCGCCCCGCCCCCTCCACGAGCAGGGTGCCGGTGCGCGAGTCGGCCCGGGACGCGACGCGCCCCTCGGCCGCGACCTCGGGCACGACGCGCGCGGCCCAGTCCTCGAGGCGCTCCCCGCGGAGCACCGCGCGCAGGTCCGCGAACGCGCGGGCGCAGTCGCGCGCGGTCGGGCGCTGGCCCGGCTCGTACGCCATCATCGCGGCGAGGAGCGCGTGCAGCTCGGTCGACATCGAGGCGAGCGCCGCCCACTGCTTCGCGACGCGCCCGCCCGGCGGCTGCCGGCCGGGATCCGTCGCGATCTTCCCCGGCGACACGCCGGTCAGCATCTCGAACAGCGACACCCCCAGCGCGTACACGTCCGCCGCGTGGGAGTCCTTCCCCTCGAAGCGCTCCGGGGACATGTAGATCAACGTCCCGAACGCCGACTGCGTCGTCCCCGCCTCGCGCTCCGCGAAGTCCGCGCGCGCCACGCCGAAGTCGAGGAGCTTGACCTCGCCCTGCGCGGTCAACCGCACATTGCTCGGCTTGATGTCCCGGTGGATGAGCCGGAGGGGCTGGCCGTCGGGCCCCGGCTGGTGCGACGCCGCGTGCAGCGCGTTGGCGACCTCCTCCGCGATGGCGAGCGCCACGGCCGGCGGGAGGGGCCCGCGGCGCAGCAGCGCGGCCACGTCGCAGCCCTCGACGTACTCCATGACGATCGACCAGCTCCCGTCGAGCTCGACGAGATCGTCCACCCGCACGATCGCCCGGTGCCGGATCAGCGCCAGCATCCGGGCCTCGTCTCGCAGGCGGCCGACGATCGCGGGGCTCGTGGAGCGGTCGCGGTGGAGGACCTTGATCGCGACGTCGCGCTGGAGCCCGGTGCCGACGGACTGCGCGAGGTACACCGCGCCGAACGCGCCCTCCCCGAGCAGGCCCCGCACCTGGTAGCGGCGCCCGTTCACCACGCGACGGCGAGCCCCACGCCGAGGCCGACCGAGGCGACGCCCGCCGCCACCCAGCCGATCGTCAGGCCGTTCGTCGTGTCCCGGAGCTGCTCGATCTCCGCGTCCGAGCGCGGCGCGGAGGTGTCCCAGAAGGTGTCGTGGCGGTCGCGGGCCAGCCCGTAGAGGACGCCCGTGGCCACCACCGACGCGACCGTGGCCACGGCCAGCGGCACGCGCGCCGGGCGCTTCGCCGTGGCCGACGGGAGGGGCGCGCCGGACCCGGACCACGCGCCGAGCGCGTCGTCCGGCCACACGTAGCGGGTCTCGACCACGGCCCCCTGCGCGTCGATCTGCTGGACGATCGCCGCCCGCTCGGCGGGCGCCGCCGCGGTCGGGAGCCCGTCCACCTCCAGCCACCCGCTCGGGAGCACGGCCAGCGGCCGGGTCGTGGTGCTCCGCGCCAGGATGCCCGCGTGCACGAGGAGCTTCCGCATGGGGTGCCCCTCCGGGTAGAGCGTCGGGGGCATCTGGTAGCCCGGGTCGGCGGCGAGGAGCCCCGCCAGGGCCGGCGCGATCCGGGCGTCCTGTTTCTCGAGGAACGCCGCGGTCGCCACGACCCGGTGCACCGCCCCCACCGTCGCCGCCGGGAGCGGCTCCGAGACGCAGGCGAGGCGCCGCAGGAGCAGATCCCGCGCGGCCAGGAGCCCGGCGGTGTCCATCGCCCCGACGCTCAGGTCGGCGGACTCGACGACGTCGGCCACGCCGCGGGCGGTCCACGTCTCCCCGCAGGCGGACAGCGGCGCCGCGAGCGCGATGGACACGAGGCCGACGAGCATGTTGGCTCCCCCGGAAGGCCGAATGTAGCACGGGCCTCCTGCACAGCCGCTCGCTCGGGGGCCGCACGCGCGCGCGGGCCCCGGACGCCCTGACGCTCCCGTGGTAGGCTGGCGCCATGCGTCCGCTCACCTCGACCCTCGCTCTTTTCGTCCTCTCGGCCTGCGGCGGCAAGTGGGAGGCCGCAGACCTCGACGGCGACGGCTACACCGTCGCGCAGGGAGACTGTTGGGAGAACGAGGAGTCGGCCGGCACCCTGACGAGCGCCGACATCCACCCCGGCGCGACCGAGACCTGGTACGACGGCTTCGACCAGGACTGCAGCGGCGGCAGCGACTTCGACAAGGACGGGGACGGGCACGCCTCCGCCGACAGCCCCGACCCGAGCGGGGAGCTGCCGAGCGACGACTGCTGGGACGACCCGGACGTGATCCCCGACGGCTTCACCGCCGCCGATCCCGGCGACCAGCTCGACGCCTCCGCCGTCTTCCCGGGCGCCGGCGAGACCTGGTACGACGGCATCGACCAGGACTGCGGCGGCGAGGACGACTTCGACCAGGACGGGGACGGCTTCACCTCCGCCACCCACGCGGACGGCGAGGACTGCTTCGACGCGCTGGACGACGACTTCGCGAACGACGGCGGGCTCGACCCCGCCGAGGTCAACCCCGGCGTGTCGGACGAGTGGTACGACGGCACCGACGCCGACTGCGCGGGCAACGACGACTTCGACCAGGACGGCGACGGCTGGATCGTCAGCGAGGAGTGCGACGACGAGGACCCCGCCCGCTACCCCGACCCGAACCTCGAGGAGACCTGGTACAACGGCATCGACGAGAACTGCGACAACAACGACGGCGACCAGGACGGCGACGGCTACTACGTCTCCGGCTACGAGTTCGAGATCCCGGCGGAGTACCAGGCCGGCGACTGCTGGGACGACCCCGTGCTCGAGGACGCCTGGTCGCCGCTCAACGGTTTCGACCCCCTCGACCCCGACGACGTGAACCCCGGCGCGACCGAGCGGTACTACGACGGACTCGACCAGGACTGTGACGGCGGCGGGGACTTCGACCAGGACGGCGACGGCTTCCCCACCGACCTGTACGCGGACGGCAGCGGCACCTTCGGCGCCGACTGCGAGGACACGATCGCGTCGGCGTACCCGGGCGCGACCGAGGTCTGGTACAACGGCACCGACGAAGACTGCGCCGGGGACGACGACTACGACCAGGACGCGGACGGCTTCGACAACTCCACCGACTGCGACGACGAGGACCTGAGCATCAACCCCGACGCGCTCGAGGTGTGCGGGAACGTCGTGGACGAGGACTGCTCCGGGTCCGACAACGACGAGGGCGCGTTCGGCTGCACGCCGTACTTCGCGGACGCCGACGGCGACGGCTTCGGCTCCGACGACGACGAGGCCTGCCTCTGCGAGGCGGAGGGCGACTACACGGTCACGACGGACGGAGACTGCGACGACGCGAGCGGCAGCGTCAACCCCGACGGCACGGAGTCCTGCCTCACCACCGCCGACGACGACTGCGACGGCAGCACCAACGCCGTGGGCGCCGCCGGCTGCACCCCCTGGTACACCGACGTCGACAACGACGGGTACGGCACGACCACGAGCCAGTGCGCCTGCGAGGCGTCCGGCACCTACCGCGCCGACAACAACGACGACTGCAACGACGCGAACGCCGCGGTGAGCCCCGGCGACACCGAGACCTGCAACTCCGTCGACGACGACTGCGACGGCACCGTGGACGACGGCCTCCCGCTCTACTACGCGGACGCCGACGGCGACACCTACGGCGCGGGCACCGGCACCTGCAGCAGCTCGGGCCGCGTGAGCACCAACACCGACTGCGACGACACGCTCGACACGGTGTACCCGGGCGCGCCCGAGCTCTGCGACGGCGAGGCCAACGACTGCTCGACCTCCGGCAGCTGGACCGCCGACGACGAGGACGACATGGCGTCCTACGTCACGACGGCCGGGGACTGGACGGACATCTCGTCCTCGTTCACCGCGACCGCCGGCGCCTACGCGCTCAACACGAGCGGCACCTACTACTTCTGCGGCGGCACCTTCTACACGAAGCTCGTCGGCTACAACGACACCGTCGACGTCGAGGGGCTCTACGGGGCCGACGAGACCTTCATCGTCAGCAACGCCTCGACGGGTGCCACCGTGAGCGTGACGGGCGGCGCCGTCAACATCACCGGCGTCACGATCTCGGGCGGCGTCGGCTCGGGCACCGCGCCCAGCACGTTCGGCGGCGGCGTGATCGCCGCCGCGGGCACCGCGCCCACGACCACCCCCACGCTCACGCTCACGGACTGCATCGTCAGCGGCAACAGCGCGGCCTACGGCGGCGGCGTGGCGGCCTACACCTCCGGCTGGCTGAAGCTCGTCCGCACAGAGGTCACGTCCAACTCCGCGTCCACGAGCGGCGGCGGCGTCTACGTGGCCGCGACGGCGCGCTTCACGGCCGAGGACTCCGAGATCTGGGACAACACCGGCACCACCTCGGCGGGCGGCATCTTCCTGAACTCCACGGCGACCGCCACGCTGACCGGCACCGACGTGCACGACAACGACACCCCGGGCGACGGCGGCGGCATCTACCTGGACGACGGCACGCTCACGATGACCACGTCGTACGTCTACACCAACGACGCCACGGACGACGGCGGCGGCATCTTCATCGACACCGGCGTGGCCACCTGCACGTCCGGCGGCGTGTACGGCAACACGGCCGGCAACCACGGCGGCGGCGTGTACCTGTCGAACCACTCGACCACGACGGCGAGCTTCACGTCGACCTCGTGCGACTTCGGCACCGGCGGCACCGACAACAGCACGACGGACGTCACCATCAAGTACTCGGGCAGCGGCTACACCGACTACACGTCGTACGGCGCCACGGCCACGTTCGTGTGCAACGGCTCGACGGACATCTGCACGCCGTAGCGCCGGGGGCTACCCGCGCCGCGTGCGGTCCCGCTCGGCGCGCGCGCGGATGCCTTCGAGCAGCCCCTCCATCTGGTCGCGCGCGAGCCAGCGCTTCACCCAGCCGGGGACGGGCACCTTCGCCTCGGTGATGGACTGGAACACGAGCAGGGTCGCCTCGCCCGCAGGCCGCACGAGGTACCAGCCGTCGGCCACCGCGAGGTCGTTCGGGCGGCTGGGATCCAGCGTGTAGGTGGCCTGGTGGCGCGCCGGGTCCCACTCGTAGCGGTGGTGGATCGTGAGGTCGGCGCCCAGCACGTCCATGTCGACCTCGAGGAACCAGGTGTTGGGCCCCTCGCGGCGATACTCGCGCACGTCGCTGAGCGTGCGCCCCTCCGGGATGCGGGCGCGCACGTCGAGCACGGCCGGCCACACGGCGTCGGGCGACGCGTCGACCTTCACCACGCCGGTGGCCGTCACCCGGCCCCCGTCGGCGGACGCGCGCAGGACGACCTCCCCGGCCTCCAGCCGGGCCCACTCCTCCGCGGAGAGCTCCGGCAACCTGGGCGTCGGGCCAGCGAGCGCGGACGCGACGAGGACGAACAGCATTGGACCAGCCTCCCCCGGAGGGGTAAAGGCGGCGTCGTGCGCCTCCTCACCGCCACCCTGCGGATCTATGTGGACGCCGCCCGCGACGCGGGCAAGGCCTTCACGCGAAGCGCCTGGGCGCTGATCGCGCTGCTGGCGTGCTTCCCGATCCTCATGGGAGCCCGGATCCTCGTGTCACCTCTCGGCTTCTTCGGGGGGTTCATCCTCGCGATGCTCGAGGCGGCCTGCGCCGGCACCTACCTCGCTTGCCTGCGGGACGCGCTGCAGATGCGGCGCAGCATGGGTCCGGACGTCGTGCGGGCGAACCTCGGCGCCAACACGTGGGACATCATCGGGGTCCTCTTCCCGATCTTCGTCCTCGAGCTGCTCCTGCTGCTCCTGCGGGCCCCGTGGTTCCTGACGCTCCCGGTCGGCATCGCCATCGCGCTCTTCCTGAACCCCGTGCCCGAGATGATCGGGCGCAGCCGGAGCGGCGGCACCGAGCTCCTCAAGGACGCGGCGCAGTTCATGATGAACAACGGGCCGGAGTGGCTCGCGCCGCAGGTGCTCGCGCTGGGCGCGCTCTGGCTCGCGTTCCCCGACCGCGCGCTCACCATCCTGAGCCTGTTCGGCCCGCGCTTCGGCTTCACGAACGCCGGCAGCCTCGCCATGGGCGCTGCGGGCGGCGGCGCGATCGCGTGGGCGGTCGGCTTCGGCCTCGTCGCCCTCGTGCACCTCGCGATGCTCTTCCGCGGCGCGCTCTACCAGCGGCTCAGCGGCGGGGGCCGGCGCGCGCGGGAGTGGGAAGAGCGCTTCCGGTAGGCCCTACGCGGCGCAGACCCGATCGAGCGGACAGCTCGGGCACACCTCCGGATCCCGCCGCCCCTTGCAGGCGCCGGAGATGCCGAGGTGCGCGAGCGCGAAGTCGAAGCGCACCGGGTCCTCGGGGTCGATGCGGCGGAGCGCGGCCGTGACCTCCTCCGCGGTGCGCCAGCTCGCGTCGTTGCGGCGCGTGAGGCCGAGGAAGCGGGACAGCCGCATCACGTGGGTGTCGAGCGGGATCACGAGGTCGCGCGGCGCGAGGTGCGTCCACACCCCGAGGTCCATGCCGTCGCGGCGGACCATCCAGCGCAGGAGCATGAGCCAGCGCTTGCACGCGCTCCCGTCGGCGGGGTGCGCGAGCCAGGTGCGGAAGCCGCGCGGCGCGTCGTCCGGGGCGAGCGCGCGCAGGACGTCGATCGCGCCGCCGAGGGAGGCCGCGGCGGGGCCCGGCGCGAACAGCGCGCCGAGGCTGCCGTGGCGCTCGTACACCGTCCGCAGCACGCGGAAGAGGAGCACGAAGTCCTCGGCGCGGTTCCAGCGGTAGAGGATCCCGTCGAGGGTGGCGGCCCGCGCGTCGTCGAAGGCCGTGACGAAGGCGGCGGGCCCGCCGTGCCCGTCCATGATCGCGAGGATGCGGGCGATCACCGGGCCGAAGAGGTCCACGCGGCCGTACGCGAGCTGGGCGGCGAGCACCGCGGCGATCTCGACATCGGCCGAGGCGGTGTAGGCGCGCGGGAAGCGCACGGGGTCGCGCGCGAGGTTGGCCGAGGTGGCGGCCACGCGCTCGACCTCGGAGAGGTGCACCGCGAGGTCGCGCAGGCGGCGCGCGGAGAGCGGCGCGGACGGCGCGCGCGTCAACGGCGGCGGCGCGCCAGGAGCGCGGCGGCGGCCGCGATGGCCGCGATCCCGGCGACGGGCCCGCCCACGGCCGAACAGCCCGTCTCCACCCCGTCGATCGCCTCGTAGGGCACGACCACCTCGGTACCGTCGGGCGCGCTCGCGCTCAGGTCGTCGCTGACGACGAGCTCGAAGCGGAAGGTGCCCGCGGAGGTGACCAGGAACTGGGGCTGCGGCGTGTCGCCCCGCTCGAGCTCGACCGGCGGGCCGCCCACCTGGGTCCAGGTGTACGTCACCTCGTCGCCTTCGGGGTCGTACGAGCCGGTCCCGTTGAGGATGACCGTGTCGTCGACCCGGGCGAGCAGCCCCAGGCCGGCCTCGGCCACCGGGGGTTCGCCGGCCGCGGGGGCGGGGGTGGACAGGAGCGCGACGGAGACGAAGAAAAGCACGCGCGACGTTAACATGGGGCAAGCACCGGCGTTATGCGTGCCCCTCGCCGGGGGCTATGGAGCGTCCATGGGTTTCTTCGACCGCCTCGCCAATCTCTGGAACGGGTTTTTGAGCCTCTGGATCTCCGGCATCGAGAACAAGAACCCCGAGATCGTCTACGAGCAGGCGATCGACAACCGGATCAAGCGCCACCGCGAGCTCAAGAAGGCCGTGGGCGGGATCGTGTACCTCCGCAACAAGCTCTCGACCGAGCTCGAGACGAAGGAGCGCGAGCTCCGCGAGGTCAACGCCCAGATCCCCGTGGCCGTCGAGAGCAACGACGACGAGGTCGCGCTCCTGCTCCTGCAGAAGAAGAACGAGCTCGAGAAGTCGATCGAGAACCTCAAGCTCGAGCTCGACAAGGTGAGCAAGCAGGCGGACGAGGCGAAGGAGTCCCTCGTCGCGTTCCAGGGCGAGATCGAGAAGCTCCGCCGCGAGCGCGACGAGATGCTCGCCAAGAAGGCCACGGCCGAGGCGCGCATCCAGATCCAGGAGACGCTCGACGGGCTCTCCACGGACGCCGACATCAAGCAGCTCGAGAACGTGCGCGAGAACATCCACAAGATGCACGCGCAGGCCGACGTGGGCAGCGAGATCAAGGGCGACTCGCTCGACGCGCGGCTCAAGAAGATCAAGGAGAAGACCGGCGACGTGACCGCCCGGTCGCAGCTCGACGAGCTGAAGCGGCAGATGGCCGCCCGCCAGGCAGCCGGAGAGGCTGCGGGCGTCAAGAAGACGATCTAAAGTACCGCCGGTGGTGGGATGGGTGAGCGACTGGGGCGGATCCGCGAACGCGTCGGAGACGTACTGATGCAGCGGACGCCAGAGGAGCGCACCCAGATCGTGGTGCTGCTGTTCATCGTGGCCCTCTACCTGGGCCACTACCTCGTGTTCGTGTGGCCTCAGCCCTACTACATCGAGGACAGCGCGATCTCGTTCGCGTACGCGCGCCACCTCGTCGAGGGCGAGGGGCTCGTGCCCTACCCGGGCGGCGAGCGCGTCGAGGGCTACTCGAACGCGCTCTGGACCTTCCTCATGGCGGGCTGGTACCTCCTGGGGCTCACGCCCTGGTGGTCCTCCAAGATCATGGGGGCGGCCTTCGGCGCGATCACGCTCTTCTTCGTGTGGGGCATCGCGCGGCGCGCGCGGCCCGACGCGAAGGATCCGGTCGCCATCGCCGCGCCGCTCCTGCTCGCCTGCTCGAGCCAGTTCACGATCTGGAACTCCTCCGGCCTCGAGAACTCGCTGTTCAACGTCCTCCTGGCCGGCGGCATCTGGTCGCTCACCCGGGAGATCCAGGACGACCGCCGCGTCCCGTGGAGCGCGCTCGCGTTCTTCGGGCTCACGATGACGCGCCCCGACGGCGTGATGTACGCGGCGCTCGGGCTCTTCGGCCGCCTCCTCGGCACGGTTGCCCGCCGCCAGTGGGCCGCGCTGCCGCTCTGGATCGGCGCCTTCGCGGTGCCGTACGCCGCGTACAACGCCTGGCGCTACGACTACTTCGCGTGGTGGTTTCCGAACACCTACTACGCGAAGGAGAAGGACTTCCGCCCGTTCAACTGGACGGGTGGCGGCTGGAAGCAGATCCGCGACTACGTCACCCAGTACGGCGTCATCTACGCGGCCCCGCTCGCAGTCATCGCGATGACCGGCCTCTCCACGTGGCGCCGCTGGATCGGGCTCGTGATCCTCGCGTTCCTGGCGGTGTTCCTCCTGTGGGACGGCCGCGCCGGGATCCCCGCCTCCTGGGCCGGGGACTGGTCGCGCACGCTCGGGAAGAACTGGAGCGACGCGCGCGTGTGGTACCTGCTCGGCGCGAGCGTCACCATCGGGCTCCTCACCTTCGGCCGCAAGGGCTGGGAGGCCCGCGGGCTCCTGTGGGGCGCGCTCTGCGGCGGCGTGTTCTTCGTCGTGGCGACGGGCGCCGACTGGATGAAGGGCTTCCGCTGGTTCTCGCTCACCAGCGTGCCGCTCTTCACGCTCCTCGGCGTCGGCATCGGCGCGCTCGCGGAGCGCCTCCCGTTCGCGCAGCGGCGCGTCGCGGGCTGGCTGCCCGTGCGGGCGCTCTGGGCCACGCCGATGGTCGTGGCGCTCGCGTTCCCGAACGTGAACGGCAGCTGGACCTTCGCGAACAACCCGGAGACCGCCCCGCGCGACGTGCACAAGCGCGTCAAGTACATGAGCTGGGTGCAGCGCCGCCTCGGGCTCGAGGACGTGACGCTGCTCGACGTGGACATGGGCGCCCACATGTGGTGGTCGGGGTGGAACCTCGTCGACATCGCGGGGCTCATCGACGTGCCGATGGCCCACCACCGCAAGTACAACCGCGCCTTCACGAACGACTACGTCTACGACGAGCGCAAGCCGGACTTCGCGCACGTGCACGGCTCCTGGGCCCGGACGAGCAAGATCCACCTCAACGAGCGCTGGGAGGACGAGTACGTCGAGATCCCCGGCTACCCCTCGGGGCGGAAGTCCCTCCACGTGGGCAACCACGTCCGGAAGGAGCACCTCGTCGGCACGGCGCCGATCGGCCCCGAGGGCCGCCGCGTCGCCTTCGGGGACGGGATCACGCTCGACGGCTGGGACGTGCCCTCGCCCGAGGTCGCGCCCGGCGGCAAGCTCTACGTTGCGACCACGTGGCGCGCCACGCTCCGGGAAGACGGCTTCCGCGTGCTCGCGTTCCTGGCGAACGCCGAGGGCGTGCAGCACGTCGCCGAGGTGATGCCCGGGTACGACTGGTACAAGCCGGAGGCCTGGCAGCCGGGCGAGCTCGTGTACGGGAAGTGGAGCCTCTCGCTCCCGGACGAGCTCGCGAAGGGCGACTACACGCTGGGGTTCGTCCTCCTCGACGAGAAGACCGGCGCCGTGGTGCCGTACGCCGGCGCGACCAGCGCGGCCGCGCCGGCGGGCGCCCCCGAAGGCGACGTGCCGGAGCAGCCCGCCACGGACGGCGCCAAGGGCGCGACCGTCGCCGTGGTCGACGCGGCCGCCGCCACGAGCGCGCCGCCGCGCTTCATGCAGGGGGAGTGGCTCGCCGAGGGGCTGGTGGTGAAGGTCGTCGACTTCGACGCCGCGGTGGCCGCCGCGGACGCCGATCTGGCCGAGGCGCTCCGGCTCGCGAAGGACGGCGCCTGCGAGGACGCCGGCGACACCTTCCGGAACGCGCGGCGGCACATCGCGCGCAACGACAAGTGGTTCCTCTCCCACGTGGACGAGGTCACCACCGCGCGGGTGCGCTGCCTCGTGGAGCGCGCCCGCCCCGAGGCCGACCCCTTCGTGCAGGCGCGTCTCCTCGCGGAGGCGCGGAAGCTCGACCACCGCGACGAGGCGCTCGTGGCGATGGCGGAGCCGCTCGCGCGGGTGCTCGTCGCGAAGGGCGACGAGGCGCGCGCGGCCGAGGACTGGGAGGGCGCCTACCGCGCCTACGCCGCCGCGCTCTCCGTCGACGCCACGCTGTCCTGGACGCGCCGCGCCGCCGAGGAGGTGCGCGACCTGCGCCTCGGCATCGACCCCGAGAAGGCCGACCCGCCCGTCCCCTCGAAGAAGTCCCCCGCGCGGAAGGGCACGCCGAGCGCCGCCGCCAAGAGCGCCGTGGACCGCGCCCGCGACGCCGCGGCGGGCGCGAAGGGCGCGAAGCCCGGCGCCGAGAGCCCCGAGGCCGACGACGAGGTCGAGGAGATCCCCGCGGCCCCGGGCCCGGACGAGGAGCCGGCGCGCGGAGGGGACTGATCCGGCGGGCACCCGAGCCGCCGCCGGTCCTCCCCAGCACGCCGTCGCCGCGGCGCGAAGCGGCTGCCCGGATCCCCCCGAGCGAGGAGCGTTCCTACCGCCCCATGCCCCGCAGCGCGCGGAAGTCCTCGCCGATGGCCTCGGCGAAGTTCACGGTCTCGCGCAGGCGGCTGAAGATGCGGTCGCCGAGCCGCTCCTCGAGCGTCTCGAGGCCGCCGGTGGCGAGCGTGCCGGTGGGCGCGATCGTGCCGGTCGCGGGGGGGCGCGCGCGGGCGGCGGGCGGCCGGAAGGGGAAGTTCGTGGTCGCGAGGAACAGGCCGCCGCTGTTGTACCGACGGGTGACGATCTCGTCGATGATGGCGAGCTCCCAGTCGGTCTTGCGGCCCTTGCCCAGCTCGTCGATCGCGAGCACCGGCACCTGGACGAGCGGCGTCAGCGTGGTCGCGTCGCCGTCGTTGCGGTCGATGCCCTCGCGGATGCGGCTCAACAGGTGGGTGAACTCGATGAAGCGCGCGGGCACGCCGTAGCGGAAGACGAGCTCGCGCACGGTCGCGACCAGGAGGTGCGTCTTGCCCCGGCCGGGCGGCCCCCACAACACGAGCCCGCGGCCCTCCTGGCCGGGGCGGAAGGCGTCGAGCCACGCGCGCACCGGCCGCCACGCGTGGTTCGGCGACGGGAGGTCCGTGCGGAAGCTCTCCAGCGTGCTCTCCGCGTGCCGCGCGGGGATGCCGGCGGTGTTGAAGAGTGCCACGCGGTCCACGAGGCGCTGGCAGCGGCACTTCCCGACGCGCCAGACGCCGTCGATCTGCACCTCCCGCCGGCCGATGCCCCCGCACCACGGGCACGTCGGCCCGGGGAGCACCTCGGCGCGGGCGAGGCCCGTCGCGGGGTCCGGCCAGACCCTCCAGCCTTCACGCCAGTCCAAGTCCGAACTCCTCCCACACGCGCGTCGCGGAGAGCGTCGGGTAACGCGCGCGCACCCGATCCCGCGCGTGCTCCTCGCAGGCGCGGCGGAAGCCCTCCTCGCCGAGCGCGTCCCGCAGCGGGCCGAGCTCCTCGGCCGCGGCCGACAAGAGCGCCACCCGCTCCTCCCCGAGCCCCTCCCACACCCGCTCGTGGAAGCGGCGGAGGATCGCGCAGGCCGCCCGCGCGCGCGTCTCCGCGTCGCCGTCGAGCGCACCCAGCTCCGCGAGGGCCGCGGCGGCGAGCGCGTCGGGCGCGTCGGGCGCGAGCGCGGCCACGAGGTCGGAGGGCACCCGCCAGCCACCACCCGCCTTGGCGAGCTTCTCGACCGCGGCCCGGCAGCCCTGCAGCGAGAACGGCGCCCGCGTGCGCTTCGCGCGGCGGCGCGCGGCCACCTGCTCGAGCGCCCGGAGGATGGTCGGCACCGGGACCCCCGCGTCGAGCCAGTCCGCCAGCACCTTGCCGTCGGCCGCGGACAGGAACGGCGCCCCGCCCCGCAGCTGGACCAGCCACGCGCGGACCTCCTCCGCCCGCGCGGCGTCAGCCGTCTCGCGCTCCGCGTCCGCTCCGTCCATCCCCTCGCACCCTCACGCGACCAGCCGGTCGGCGTCGCGCCCGTCGCGTGTCTGTATTATCCTCCGCCCCCCGCCCTCGGAGACCTGCATGCGTCGTCTTCTCGGCCTCTCCACCCTCCTCGCCCTGTTCGTGGCCGGCCCCGCGTTCGCCGCGCCAAAGAGCGAGGACAAGGAAAAGGACGAAGAGGAAGAGGATTATTCGGACGACCCCGTCCCGAACCCCGACGACTTCAAGGAGTCCGGCGAGGAGGAGGGCGAGGAGCCCCCGCCGCAGCGGATCCAGGAAGAAGACAAGGAAGAAGCCGAGCCCGAAGATCTCGACTTCACCGACGAGGAAGAGGGCGAGATCGACTTCCGCGACGAGGAAGACCAGGAGACGGTCAAGCCGCGCGGCCCCGGCGAGGACACCGCCCAGATCTACCGGGACACCCAGAAGAAGCTCAAGGAGGCCACGCCCGACGAGGAGCTCATCGCCTGGGAGGCGTACCTCAAGAAGTACCCGAAGTCCCTGTTCCGTGAGCGGATCGAGACGCGCACGGAGGAGCTCTCCGCCGAGCTCTTCGGCGAGCGCATCCCGGGCAGTGATCGGGGGGCCCGCCGCGAGGACGCGGCCAACCGTGAGCTCAATTTCACGTCTCCTTTGCAATTCGCGTCGGCCGAGCCCCGGAACCGCATCGGCGGCACGGCGGAGATCGGCATTCCGAACTGGTTTTCGCCGCATCTCGACGCCGAGCTCCAGGTGCTCCGGCAGCTCTCGCTGCACGCCGGCATCGACCGCGGCCCGACGGGCACCGGCTTCCTCCTGGGCGGCAAGTACGCGCTCATCAAGTCGGCACGCACGAACACCGTCGTCTCCGGCGCGCTGGACTTCGACCTGAACTTCAGCCCGACCTTCCCCACGCTCCGGCCGGCCATCATGGCCGGGCAGAAGCTCCCCATCCTGCAGGGCCTCTACCTCCAGGCCATGGTCGGGCTGGACGCCGAGCTCCGCTCGCCCCTCGGCCTCCGCTACTTCTACGGCTTCAACGCCGAGCTCCGCGCGAACGAGGTGGTGTACGCCTACGCGGAGACGAGCGGCACCCTGAAGTACCTCGGCGCCGACAACTTCGACCCGTTCCGCTTCATGGTCCTGAGCTTCGGCATGAAGTTCGTCCCGACCAAGGGCGGCTTCCCCACCGTGCTCGCCGAGAAGGACGGCTTCTTCGTGTCCCACGACAAGAAGCCCGTCGTCATCGTCCTGGGCGCGAACATCCCGTACAGCAGCCGCTACTGGGGCTTCTACCGCGGCTCGGTCACGCTGGGCGCGGAGTGGTACCTCTGAGTCGTTGACACCGGGAATCCCGGCGATCTACCGTCACGCTCCCGTGGAGCCCGCCATGTCCGAACGCGTCGGTCCCATCGCGCCCGAGAACCTCTCCACCGTGGTCGCCGTCGCCGCGGTGACCGCGCTGCTCGCGCTCGCCTACGGCGTCTTCCTGGCCCGCCAGATCGAGGTCGTCGCCGTGGGCGCGACCGCGCTCGACGTGAAGGCGGCCCGCCGGGACGTGGAGCTCGAGCGGCAGGTTGCCGACCTCCAGAAGCGCCTCGACGCGCTGGAGGCGGCGGCCAAGGCGCAGCCGACGCTGACCGCCGGCGCGGGTGAAGGCGCCCCCGCCCCCGCCCCGACGCCGTAGGTCCCGGTCAGAGATCGCGGTACAAGCAGCGGATCTGCTCGCGGTCCCCGAGGCGCTCCCACACGGTGTCGATCGCCCACGCCGAGAAGCGCTGCATCACCTCCACGTCCTCCGGGCCCACGCCGAGCCCGAAGCGCACGCGGTCGGCCACCTCGGCGGCGTCTTCGAGCCCGTGCACCTCGACCGGCGAGAGCCGCGCGAGCACCGGCCCGGCGCGGCGGGCCAGCCCGGCGGCGTCCTCGCCCGGCCGCGGGAACACGCCCGCGTCGCCGAGCGCGATCTCCACGAGGCGCCAGCCCTGCTCGATGCGGGTCGTGGCCGGCACCTCCCAGAACGGGTCGCGCAGGTGCCGCAGCAGGAACAGGCGCTTCAGCGGCCGCCACCCGATGAGGAAGCCCAGGATCGCGAGCAGGAGCAGCGTCAGCCCCGCGCAGACCGTGCCGCCGGCCTTCTGCCCGGCCTCCACGGCCTGCTCGGCCATCTTCGCGAGCTGCTCGACGAGCTTCTCGAAGAACTCGCTCCCCGCGGGGTCGGGCGCGGGCTCCCCCTCGGACGGCGCGGTGTACTCCGACTGCTGGTCGCCCTCGTCGCCCGTGCGCCAGAGGTAGGGCGAGACGAGCGCCGTCATCACGGTGAGCGCGAGGCCGGCCCCGAGCAGCAGGAGCAGCGAGAGCGCGGTGAGGCGCGGCCGCGCGGCGCCCTGCTCCTTTCGGGTGGGGGCCAGGGGCGCGGTGGGCCCGCGGCGCCAGAGCGCGAGGCGGTGGGTCTCGCGCGACACGAGGAACACGAGGACCAGCACGATCGTGCCGCCGAGCACCCCGCCGGAGACGAGGTCCCAGATGGCGTGCTTGTCGCCGGCGAACCAGCTCGCGACCGTGCCCCGGGACTCCGACCAGATGATGACCGCGGCGGTGGCGAACAGCAGCGGGAGCCACGTGGACCAGAGCGCGCGGTGCGTCTCCAGGCTCCAGAGCCCGCCCGACAACGCGATGGGGAACACCCAGAGCGCCAGGGCCACGAGCGCGCCCACGCTGCCGAGCGCCGCGGTCGAGACGGCGGCGGCCGCGGCGGCGACCCAGCAGAAGGTCCCGAACAGCAGGACGAGCCAGGTGCGGACGCGCAGGAACGCCAGGAGCTGGCCGGCCACCACCCCCGCGAACGTGGTGAAGCCGAGGCCCACGAGGATGACGATGCCTTCGCCGGTGAAGCCGTCCGCGACCATCACCGCGGCGCTGAAGGCGACGAAGGCGAACGCCGCGCACGCCTGGTAGGCGAGCACCGGCACGGCCGCCTCCTTCGCGGCCTGCCACACGCTCAGCGACGAGGCCGTCGCGTGCATCCGGAAGGTGCTCTTCGTCGGGGCGCCGCTCATGCCGCGCCCCGCGCGAGCCCGCCGCCCGAGAGCCCCACGAGCCGGTGCGTGCCGACGCCCGGCTCGAGCCGGTACACCGCGTCCCCGCGCGCGATCAGCGCCTGCAGGATGCGCCCGCCGTCACGCTTCGCGATCGCGCGGAGCCGCCGCCGCGCCGCGAGCCGGGCCGCGTGGAAGCGCACCGTGCGGAGCTGCGCGGTGAGCGCGTTCTCGTCGCTGCCGGCGAGGTAGGGCAGCCGGAAGAGCCACGACGCGGCGTTCGTCGTCGTGCCGGCGAGGACCTGGAGCAGGGTGGGGTCGCGCGGCCCGAGCGCCTCCTCCGGCGGGAGGTACACCCACGTGAGCGACTGCCCCGCCGCCATCTTCGGCGGCGGCGCCTGGAAGCGGCTCGAGATCACGATCCCGCTCATCCCCGGGCCCACGGCCTCGAGCAGCTGCGGCAGGTCGTGCCAGCCCTGCCACACCACCCGCGCGCCCAGGTCCTGCCACCGCGCGTGCCCCCCGCGCGCGCCGGGCATCGCCTCGATCTCCACGGCGCCGCCGTCCGCGCGCCGGGCAACCGCCACGAGCGTGAGCTTGTCACCGCGCTCCACCAGCTCCTTGGTGAGCGCCAGGAAGGTCTCGACCATGCGGTCGAGCACCTCCTCCACGCCCACCGCGTCGTCGAGCATCCGCCCGGCCGGGAGGTACGTGTCGAGCACCAGCACGACCGTACGCGTGCTGATCTCGCGCGTCTCCGGCTGGCGGAGCGTCAGGTGGCCGGAGCGCACGGACAACTTCCAGTGGATGCGCCGGGTGTCGTCGCCGGCGGCGTACTCGCGGAAGCGGAAGTGGTCCTCGGTCGCGAAGCGGTGCGGGCGCGTGATTACGTCCGGCGACTGGAGCCGGCTCCGCGGCGGCTCGCGGATGTCGAGCGCGCGGAAGCGCGGGAGCACCTTCAGCTCGGCCGTGGCGAGGCTCGCGAGCGAGATGCGCGTGAGCCCGAGCATGTCCTGGTAGTAGACCTCGGCCGGGCCGAGCTGGTAGAGCCCGCGCGGCGTGACCCGGAGCCGCCCGCCCACGAGCAGCTCCTCGCGACGGGCGCCCGCCCCGACCGCGTAGCGGCTCGTGGTGCCGAGCCGCGCGGGGAGCGGATCCTCGACGAGCAGGAAGAAGCCCGGCGGCACCGGCACGCGCCGGAAGGTGAAGCGCTCCTCCGCGGGGTCTCCGGCGAGCACCACGGCGGGCACCATCTCGCGGGTGATCGAACCGCGGCGCTTGATGTTCGCCTCGAAGCTCCCCACCAGGAAGGTCGAGACGAACGACGTGGCCCCGACCGTGCCGTAGAACAGGAGCAGCGCGAGGACCGCGAGCACCGAGAGGCTCGCCCACTTCGCGCCGAGCGCGCAGACCACGAAGGAGAGCCCCGTGAACAGCACCGCCCAGCCCCGCGGCGTCACGATGCGCACGTGGCGGTGCACGGCCGCGACCCAGGACGCCGCGTCGAGGCGCCCGCGCTGCCGCAACAGCCGCGTCTCCCGGCCCACCTTCAGCACCACCCCGGCGAGCTGCGCCAGGAACGCCGGCGCGATGAGCAGGAGCGCGAGCCCGAGCATCACCCACATCGTCTCCGCCACTTCGCTCACCTCGAAGAAGAGCGCCGCCACGAAGCCGAGCACGAACGGCAGGAGGAACATCCCGCCGAGGTGCCAGGTGATCCCGACCAGGTGCCGGATCACGCGAGCGGCACCTTCTCGAGCACCGACTGCACGTAGCCGACGCCCACCTCGTCGCCGGAGATGACCATGCGGTGCGCGAGCACCTCCGGCGCGAGCGCCCGCACGTCCTCGGGCGTGGCGTAGTCGCGGCCGTTCGCGAGCGCGTGGGCCTGGGCGACGCGCGCCAGCATGAGCATCGCGCGCGGCGACGGCGGCGCGAGCACGCGCGCGTCCGAACGCATCGCCCCCGCGAGGCTCACGAGGTAGCGCTTCACCTCCGTCGAGAGGAACACCCGCGTCACGAGCGCCTGCCACTCCAGGAAGGTCTCGCGGTCGATCACCGGCGTGAGCTCCTCGACGGGCGGGCGCGCGCCGAGGTGCACGTCGAGCATCGACATCTCCGCGTCGGGGCTCGGGAACCCCATCGAGAGCTGCATCGTGAAGCGGTCGAGCTGGGCCGCGGGCAGCACGTAGGTGCCGTCGTGGTCGAGCGGGTTCATCGTCGCGATCGTCAGGAACGGCGGCGCGAGCTTGTGCGTCACGCCCTCCACCGTGCACTGCCCCTCCGCCATCACCTCGAGCAGCGCCGACTGTGTCTTCGGCGTGGCGCGGTTCAGCTCGTCGGCGAGCAGCAGGTTGGTGAAGACGGGCCCGGGCTGGAACGCGAACTGCTTCTGGCGCAGGTCGAACACGTTCGTGCCCGTGATGTCCATCGGGAGCAGGTCCGGCGTGAACTGGATGCGTCGGAACTCGCACGCGATGGTCGCCGCGATGGCCCGGGCGAGCATCGTCTTGCCGGTGCCGGGCACGTCCTTGAGCAGGATGTGGCCCTTCGCGGTCATCACCAGGAGGACCTTGAAGATCACGTCGTCCTTCCCGAGGATCACCTTCGCCACGTTCTTGCGGGCGGCCGCGAACTGCGCGACGAAGCGCTCCGTTGCGTCGGCGAGCTCGGGGTCGCGGCGGGGCGGGGCGTGCAGCACGGACGGGCTCCTGTTCGTGGCCGAACTATCGCACGCCCTACCGGAGGAGCAGGTCGCGCAGCACGCGCCCGACCGCGGCCAGCGCCCCCGGCTGCGGGAGCGGGTTCGCAGGGAGCCGCACGCCCCAGGCCCGCGCGTACTCCTCGATCACGCGGCGCTCGCTGCCGTCGGCCTCCTGGTCGCACAGGGCGAGGAGCCGCATCGTGTCGAGGAGGCCCGCGGGGTCGGGCACCGGCCCGAGCTCGGTCGGCCGCCACACGCGCAGGTCCGCGTCCCGGAGCGGCGGCGCGCCCATCCGCGCGAGGGCCTGGTCGAGGAAGCGCCGCTCGGCGGGCCGGATCACGCCGTCGGCGAGCATCACGCTGGCCAGCGCGCGCGCGATGTCGTGGGGGTCGCTGCGGCGGGCATCTGCGGTCTTTGGAGCCTGATCTTCCTGGGGCGGGGGCGCCGCCCCCGCAACGCCCCCGCCGGGGGGCCGCGGCCCCCCGGACCCCCCGGGACCGGCGCCGGGAGCGCGCGGTGGGGTGGGACCGAAACGCGGCGCCGGGCGCTCCTCGTCGTCGCTGCGGCGCCCGCCGCCGTGGAAGCCCGGGAAGAGCCAGGCGATCACGTCGAAGCCCGTGTCCACGCGCTCCCCGTCGAGCACCGCGCGGGCGATGGCCGCGGGGTCGCGCCCGTTGAAGTTCGCGACCGCGAACACGGCCACGTCCTCCTCGCCGTCCTCGGCGGCCCAGCGCGCGAGGGCCTCGATCACATCGTCCGGGTCGACGAAGGGCTGCCCGAGGCGAACCACCTCGCCGAGCTCCGTGGCGTAGCCGCACAACCGGCAGCGCCCCTCCAGCGCCACGCCGATGCGCTCGCTCGGGTCGACGAGCTCGACCAGCGCCGACTCGACGCGGCAGTGGGGGCAGTCGGCCAGGACCTGGGTGGCGCCGCGCATGCCGAGACTCTACCGCGGAGGCGGCACGAGCGGCGCGGAGGGCTCGTCCCGCTCGATAGCGCGCTCGTCGGGGTGATCGAGCCGGCCGCACCTGCCGGCGAGCAGGGCCGCCCAGCCCCCGGGGCAGGCCCCCGCGCGTGTGGCCCAGTCTGCGACCTCCTCGTCGTCGACGGCGTCGAGCAGCACCTCGGGCGCGCGGTCGACGAGCGTGCGCGCGAAGGCCTCGAAGAGCGCGACCTCGCCCGGGACGTCGCCGAGGAGCGCCGTTCCGGGCAGGCGCTCGCGGGCGACGAGGAAGGCCGCGACGTAGTCCCACTCGCCCGTCGCGCCCCGGTCGAGCCAGCCGCCGGGGACGAAGCGCGCCTGCATCGAGAGGACGCGGGGGAACGGCTCGCCGACCCACAGGTATCGCGGCGTGCGATCGGGCCCGAGGATGCCGTCCGCGCGCGGGGCCACCCGCTGGAGCGCAGCGGCGAGCGCCACCACCGCGTCCTCCGCGCCGCGGGAGCCGAGCAGCGTCCACCCCGCGGCAGACCCGCACCGCCGGTCCTTCACGAGCCCAGTGCCCTCGACCACGCCCCACCCGCCCGCCTCGGAGCGCGGGTCGAGCGCGATCGAGGCGCCGCGCTCCAGGTACATGGGCGTCGACTGGTCCTTGGGCCGCACCCCGTCGATCACCACGTGGGGGGCGCGGCTCCGGTCGCCGCGGACCCGGCCGCCGATCCCCACGATCCCGCCGCGCACGTGGATCACCGCCCCGAGCGGCCCCGCCGCCCGCCCGGAGCACACGGGGCGCCCGCCCGGCGGGAGCGGCACGGCCTCCTCCCGCAACGCGGCCGGCGCGCCGTCCCACCACCCGTCGCCGTCGGTGTCCCAGCGGGTCGGGTCCGTGCCGGCCACGTGCTCGGCGAGCGTGATGGCGCCGTCCTCGTCGGGGTCTCCGAGCAGAACGCGCTGGGCGTCCGCGCCGCCCGAGAGCGCCCCGCGGAGCAGGGTGCCGACCTCGCCGGCCTCGTCGAGCACCGCGTCGAAGTCGTCCCAGGTCCAGTTGGCCCGCCACAAGCGCTCACGCGGCACGGCCTCGGCGAGCGCGAAGACCATCCGCCGGGCAGCCTCGTACCCCGCGCTCCGCTCGCCGGACGGCGCGTCGTCGGGGTTGTCCCAGGCGCGGAGGTCCACGAGCTCGCCGAGGTCGGTGGAGACGGGGGGCTCGGGCGGGAAGCGCGCCGGATCGCGCGCGGCGATGCAGGCCGCGAGCAGGTCGGTGGCGCCCTCCCGCAGGGCCGGGGCGTCGCCGCCGTGCACCCACGCGTGGGCGACCTCGTGCGCGACGGTGCTCGGCTTCGGCTTGTCCTTCGCGAACCGGATCTCGTAGAGGCCGCCGGGCGAGGTCTCCTCGGTGCGCACCACGTTCCCCGCGGCGTCGCGCCACACCGTGCGGCGCGGCCCCGCCACGAACGCGCGCCCCTCGAAGCCGCCGCCCACCCCGCCGATCGTGAGGGTGACCACATCGGCGGCGGGCGCCTCCCGCCCCGCGCAGGCCGTCGCGTGCGTCCACGCGCGCGACGCCAACGCCGCGAGCCCGGGAGAGTCGGCCGCGAACACCGGGGCGGCCTCGGCGAGCGAGAACAGGGCGAGCACGCCCGGGAAGATGCCACAAGGGAACGCCTCGGATGGCGACGTTGACACAACGTCGCGCCGCGCGAGGGGGCCGGAGCGCGGCCGGGGCCCGTGAGCCCCGCCGCCACGTCACGGCCCACCGCCCCGGCCGGTCGCCGCCCGCGCGGGGCGGCGACGGAGGCGCCCGCGGCGCCGACCGCGGAGGACACCGACCCCGGCGTCTTCGCCGGGGGCGCGCCCAGCCGCCCCACCCGCCGGTCCACCCGCAGCTCCACCGGCGTCGGCACCGAGCGCCGACCGAACCGGCTAAGCCCCCCGCGCTCCCGAGGCTCCCGATGCTCGCCCTCCTCCTCACGTCGTTCGCCCTCGCCGCCGCGCCTGCCGAGCGCCCGGAGGACACCTGGGACCTCGCCGCGCTCTACCCGACGGTGGAGGCCTGGGAGGCCGAGATGAAGCGGCTCGACGGCGCGGTCGAGGCGCTCGGCGCCTGCGAGGGCACGCTCGCGAAGCAGCTCCGGCCCTGCCTCGAGCAGCGCTTCGAGGTGCAGAAGGCCGTGGCGCGGGCGGGCACCTACGCGATGAACGCGAGCGGCGCCGACACCCGCGACGACGCCTGGCGCGCCCGCTCGCAGCGCGCGACGCTCCTCTGGAACGCCTTCGCCGAGGCGACGAGCTTCTACGAGCCCGAGATCGTGGCGCTCGGCACGAAGGCCGAGAAGCTCGCCGCGAAGGACCCCGCGCTCGCGCCCTACCGCTACTTCCTGCGGCGCACGCGCGAAGACGCCGCGCACACCCTCGACCCCGCCCGCGAGGCGCTCCTCGCCGCCACCGGGGACCTCCGCGGCGCGCCCGACCTGCTCCGCAACGTGCTCGTCGACGCCGAGCTGCCCTGGCCCACCCTCGCGATCCACGGCGAGGACGTGCGCCTCGACCCCGCCGCCTACACGCTCCACCGCGCGGATCCCGACCGCGAGGTGCGCCGCGCCGTGTACGGGCAGTTCTTCGGCGCCTTCGCGAGCTTCGAGGGCACGCTCGGCGTGGCGCTCGACGCCGCCGTGCGCGGCCACTGGTTCGTCGCGAAGACACGCGGCTACGACTCCAGCGTGTCCGCGGCCATGGACGCCGACCACCTGCCCCGGAGCATCTACGACACGCTCGTGGCGCGCACGAACGCCAACCTGCCGACGCTCCACCGCTACCTGAAGCTCCGCGCGCGGATGCTCGGCGTCGCGGACCTCGCCTACCACGACCTCTACCCGCCGCTCGTGAAGAGCGACCGCACCTGGACGATCGACGAGGCCAAGGCCCTCGCGATCGCGTCCGCCGCGCCGCTCGGCGCCGACTACACCTCGGTGCTCCAGGCCGGCTTCGCGAACCGGTGGATGGACGTGTACCCGCGTCCCGGCAAGGACTCCGGCGCCTACATGGACGGCGCCGCCTACGACGTGCACCCCTTCGTGCTCATGAACTACAACGGCGACTACGACTCGGTCACGACGCTCGCCCACGAGTGGGGCCACGCCGCGCACAGCGCGCTCTCCATGAAGGCCCAGCCCTACCCGACGGCCGACTACGCCACCTTCATCGCCGAGATCGCCAGCACGTGCGCCGAGGCGCTGCTCGTCGACCACATGCTGAAGAACGCGAAGGACGACGACGAGCGCCTCTACTACCTGGGCTCCGCGCTCGAGAGCCTGCGCACGACCTACTTCCGGCAGGCCCAGTTCGCCGAGCTCGAGCTCGCGATGCACGCCCAGGTGGAGCGCGGCGAGCCGCTCACCGGCGACGGATTGTCCGCCACCTACCTGGACATCCTGCGGCGCTACCACGGCCACGACCAGGGCGTCACCCGCGTGGACGAGCACTACGCCGTGGAGTGGGCCTACATCCCCCACTTCTACTACAACTTCTACGTCTACCAGTACGCCACGAGCATCGCCGCGTCGTCGCTGCTCGCCGAGGACATCCTCGCGAACAAGCCCGGCGCCAAAGACCGCTACCTCACCCTGCTCCGCGCCGGCGGCTCCGACGACCCCTACGTGCTCCTGAAGAGCGCCGGCGTCGACATGGCCACCCCGGCCCCCTACGACGCGATCGCCCGGCGGATGAACACGATCATGGATCAGATCGAATCGATCCTGGCGAACAAGCGGTAGGTCTTGGGGCGGGGGGCGGGCCCCCCGCAACGCCCCCCCTCCATCCCCGCTGGAGACCCTCATGTGGCTCGCCCTCGTCCTCGCCGCGCAGGCGTACCCCCCGATGACCTCGTGCCCGGCGGAGCTGGACGCGCGGCACAAGGCGGCGCTCGCCGCGCGCCCGGCGGAGGAGACGAGCGCGCGGGCGCAGGTGGCCGGGCGCTACCTCCTGGACATGCGGCTCCGCGCGCTCGCGCACTGGACCCGGCGCTTCGAGGCGCTGCCGCAGGACCTCCAGGCCAGGAAGGCCAAGTACACCGCGTGGTACGGCCTCACCTTCGACAGCGCCGGCGCCGTGACGATGCTCTGCCTCCAGTCCTCGTCCGGCGCGCCCGCGGTGGACCAGGCCGTGTACGACACGATCTGGGACGGGAGCCCGTACGGCGCGCTGCCCGAGACGATCCGCGACGCCGACGGGACCTTCACGATGCCGAACCTCTTCATGAGCGTCGACGCGCCGCCGAACCCGTTGAACTTCCGCGCGCCGGCGCCGGCCGTCGCGCCGTAGACCGCCGCCGACGCCCGAAGCGCTACGCCGCCTGCTCGTCCGAAGCGCCCATGCCGAACGCCGCCTTGAGCATGTTCAGGCCCGGCTTCTCGGCGTTGTAGAAGAGGAAGGAGAACAAGTTCGAGGCGGAGGCGTACTTGTACACGTCGCGCCAGGACTTGATGGTCTCGAGGTGCCGCGCGATCGTGATGGGGCGGAAGTAGAACTCCCGGTAGAACTGCCGGTGGAACTCGACGATGTCCTCGGGCTCGAGCCCCCAGGGCACGAAGGTGGGCTCCCAGAAGCTCTTCTCGTCGGTCGACTCGTTGATGAGGCGGCCCCACTTGCTGCCTTCGCGCTCCCAGATCTCCATCTGCGGCGTCTTCGGCAGCAGCGTGTTGATCTGCACCGTCACGTCGTGGAGCGGGATCGTCTTGGCGAACTCGATGGTCTCGCGGATGGTCTCCTTCGTGTCGGGCATGTGCCCGACGATGAAGAAGGCCTTCGGGCGGAGCCCGACCTCGTGCGCGGCGGTGACGGCGGCGCGGATCTTCTCCTTGGTGATGCCCTTGGAGATGAAGTCGAGCACGCGGTCGCTGCCGGACTCGATGCCGAAGCGGGTGCGCCAGCAGCCGGCGTCCTTCATCCGCTGCAGGAGCTCCTTGTCGACCACCTCGACGCGGGAGGAGCAGGTCCAGCTCACCTTGCTCGCGATGTCGCGGCGGATGAACTCGTCCATGATGCCCATCACGCGCTTCTTCGACGCGCAGAAGAGCGAGTCGACGAACGCGATGTCGCGGGCGCCGAAGTCGCGGGCGAGGTGCTCGACCTCGTCCGCGATGTACTCGGGCGAGTGGCTGCGGTAGCCCGACTTCGACTTCTGGCAGAAGGCGCAGGCGTGCGGGCAGCCGCGGCTCGTCATCATCGCGAACTTGGGCGAGGCGTGCTCGTCGATCGGGATGGGCCGGTAGAGGTCCTTCGGGAGCAGGTGCCGCGCGGGGAACGGCAGCTTGTCGAGGTCCTTGAAGCGCGGCCGCGAGGGCGTGAAGTGCAGCGTTCCGTCGGGCTTGCGGTAGCAGACGCCCATCACGTCGTCGAGCGCCTTGTTCCCGGCGTACACCTGGACGAGCTCGGCCATGGTGTGCTCGCCCTCGGAGAGCACGCCCACGTCGAAGCACGTCTCGCGCATCGCCTCGTCGGGGAGCAGCGTGACGTGGTAGCCGCCGAGCACGACGGGGATCTTCGGCATCGCGCCCTTGAGCGCGGCGCCGAGCATCTTGGTGGTCTCGAAGACGACCGTGGTGGAGCCGATGCCGATCACGTCGGGGCGCGTGGCCTCGACGGCGCGCACGGTGCCGGCCACGTCGAGCCGCTCGGCGGCGGCGTCGAGCACGAACACCTTGTGCCCGCACTGCTCCAGCACCGCGGCGATGTAGAGGATCCCGAGCGGGGCGGAGTTGTAGAAGAGGTAGGCGGTGACGGGGCTCACGTGGCCGTTCGCCAGGACGGAGTCGAGCGGCGGGTTGATCAGCGTGATGCGCATGCGGCTGCCCTCGTGCGTCGAAGATCTACCACCTCCCCCGCGAGGCCGGCGGTAACGGGCCGTACGGGCGTGGTAGGGTCGGGGCATGGCAGACAACTCGTTCACCGACATGCTGGCGCCCGGCGAGACCGTCCTCGCGCAGCTCGCGGGCGAGGGCCGGCGGATCGAGACCGTCAACGGGATGGAGCGCACCTGGTGGCAGGTGGCGCTCACGCGCGACCGGCTGCTCGTCATCCGCATGCGGGCCGCGCCCGGCCTCGACCGCTGGGAGCTCGTGGGCCGCGTGGCCGCCCCGCGGGGGAACCTCCGGTTCACCCACTTCCAGCGCACCTCGACCGACACGGCCCGCCTGACCATCGAGGGCGTCGGCGAGCCCATCGTGTTCATCGACGTGGACAAGCCCCCGGTCCTGCCCCAGGTGCAGCCGTTCCTGGCGGCGTGGGGCGGGCCGGTGCGCGGCGGGGAGTCGGTGGCGGTCGTCGATCCCGACGCCCAGAACGACAACGGCGCCGACACGAAGAAGTTCCTGATCGCGGCGGGCGTGCTGCTCGCCCTGTTCATGATCTGCTGCGGCTGCCTGGGCCTCGGCGGCGTGCTCAGGCAGCTCCTCGGGATCGCGTTCGACTAGGAGCGTTCGGGGAAATGCGGACCGAGCGCGCTGAGCGGCCGCTGAGGCGCGGCTGCGCGGCTGACGAGGGCGCAGGTTGAAACCTGTAACCGAAGAAGACGCGCGGCCGCACCCAGCGGACGCCAGCGCGCGACGCGAGCATTTTCCCGAACGCTCCTAGGCGTACAGCCGCTCGATGACGTCGCGGTAGCGCTCGTCGACGACGCGGCGCTTCAGCTTGAGCGTGGGAGTCAGCAGGCCGTTCTCCGGCGTGAGCGGCTCGGGCAGCCACGCGAACTTCTTGATCTGCTCGAAGGGGGCGAGCCCCTTGTTGGCCTCGCGCACGCGCGCCTCCCCGGCGGCCTGGAGCGCGGCGGCGTCGAGCCCGGCGGCGTGCTCGGGATCCGGCGCCAACAAGGCGACGAGGTAGGGGCGGTCGCTCCCGATGACGACGGCCTGCCCGACGACGCCGCCTTCGAGCCGCTTCTCGATGTTCACGGGCGGGATGTTCTTGCCGCCGCTCGTGACGAGGAGCTCCTTCTTGCGGTCGACGATGCGGAGGTAGCCGTCGACGAGCTCGCCGATGTCGCCGGTGCGGAAGTAGCCGTCGGGGGAGAAGGCGTCGGCGGTCGCCGCGGGGTCCCGCCAGTACTCCTTGAAGAGGCCCGGGCCCTTCACGAGGATCTCGCCGTCCTCCTCGAGCCGGAGCGACACGCCCTCCATGGGCTTCCCCACGGTGCCGAAGCGGAAGTCGTCCGGGGTGTTGAGCGTGGCGGGGGCGCACGTCTCCGACAGGCCCCACGCCTCGCAGACCGTGATGCCGAGCGCGTGGAAGAAGCGCCCGACCTCCGGGTCGAGCCGCGCGCCGCCGACGGCGAAGAGCCGCAGCTGCCCGCCGAAGCGGTCGCGGACCTTCGCGAAGACGAGCTTGTCCGCGACGCGCCACTTCGCGGACAGGAGCGCGGGGACGGGCTTCTTCGCCTCGACGAGCCGCGAGCGCTCCAGGCCGACGCCCAGCGCCCAGCGGAAGATCCGCTGCCGGAGCGGCCGCTCCCGGGCCACGCGGGCCTCGACGCCGGCCTTGATCTTCTCCAGCATGCGCGGCACCGTCGCGATCACCGAGGGCCTGGCCACCGGGAGCGCCGCCGCGACCTTGTCGATCGTGGGCACGAAGTACGCCGACACCTCCTCCAGGAGCCCGCGGTACGCGACCATGCGCTGCAGCGAGTGCGCGAGCGGGAGGAACAGGAGCGAGCTCTCCCCCGGGTAGACGGGGATGGGCTCCTGGGAGGCGCGGCACACCGCGAGCATGGCCCCATGCGTGACGACGGCGCCCTTCGGGTCCCCGGTGGTGCCGGAGGTGTAGAAGATGGCGCAGGCGTCCTCGGGCTTCACGGCGCGGGCGCGGGCGCGGAAGGCGTCGAGATCGACGGCGCGCTGTGGGAAGTCCCAGGTGCGCACCTGGAGGCCGGGGAGGTCGGCGAGCGCGGGCGCGAGCCGGTCGAGCTCACCGCGGGACTCGACGAGGAGCACCTTCGCGCCCGAGTGGCCGAGCTGGTAGCGCACCTGCTCGGGGGTGAGCGTGGGGTAGATGCCGACGCTGATGGCGCCGAGGCAGAGCGAGGCGAAGTCGGCTTCGAGCCAGTGCGGGTGCGGGCTCCCGAGAATCGCGACGCGGTCGCCCGGGCCGACCCCGAGCTCGCGGAGGGCCTCGGCGGTCGACGCGACGCGCGCCTCGACGTCGCGCCACGTGAACGCGCGCCAGGCGCCGCCCTCCTCGAAGTGCACGGCCACGGTGTCGGCGTGGCGGACGAACTTGTCGACGAGGACGGAGGCCAACGTTTCCATGCGGGATCCTCACACGGCCCGGCCGGGTCGTCCGCTGCGGCGGCGGGCTCTCGGGGCAACCGGACCCGCGCCGGGCGCGGGCCGTTGCGGCGACGGCGGTGCCGGACCCAGCGTCGGCGGCTCCGGTGCCCGGGCGCGATAGGATGCCGGCCCATGCCCGCCACCGCCTTCGTGCTCGCCGCCGGGCTCGGCACGCGCCTCCGGCCGCTCACGCTCGCCACGCCCAAGCCGCTGCTCCCCGTGGGCGGGCGCCCGATGCTCGACCACGTGCTCGACCAGCTGCGGCGGCACGGGCACGAGGAGGTCGTGGTCAACGCCTTCTGGCTCGCGGAGCAGGTCGTGGCGTGGGCGGAGGGCAAGGCCGGCGTGCGCGTCGTCGTCGAGTCGCCCGCGATCCTCGGCACGGGCGGCGGGCTCAAGAACGCGGCGCCGCTGTTGGCCGAGCGCTTCGTGGTCGCGAACGGGGACATCCTCTCGGACATCGACCTCGACGCCCTCTGGGCGGTGGACGCCCCCGCCGTCATGGCGCTCCGGCCGCAGGCGACGCCGGTGCACACCGGGGTCGCGCTCGCCGACGGCGTGGTGACGGGGATCGAGCGCGTGGTCGGGACCGGGGACCCCGGGCAACACTTCACGGGCGTGCACGTGTTGCGCCGCGAGGTGCTGGAGCTCGTGCCGCCGGGCGAACAGTGCATCGTCCGCACCGCGTACAAGGCGCTGATCCCACGAGGCGTGGTGCGCGGCGTCGTGCACCCCGGGCGCTGGACCGACATCGGCACCCTCGCGGAGTACGAGGCGGTCGCGGCGGGATGGTGAGCGGACGGCGATGAGCGTGTCGGTCGTCATCCCCGCGTTGGACGAGGCCGCGGCGCTGCCGCGGCTGCTCGACGCGGTGCGGGGCGCCGACGAGATCGTGGTGGTGGACGGCGGGAGCCGCGACGACACGGTCGCCGTGGCCGAAGCGGGGGGCGCGCGCGTGGTGGTCGCGCCGCGCGGCCGGGGGACCCAGCTCGCAGCCGGCGCCGCCGCCGCGCGCGGGGACGTGCTCTGGTTCGTGCACGCGGACACCGGCGTCCCCGACGGGGCGCTCGACGTGCTGCGGAGCTGCGGCGCGCAGTGGGGCTGCTTCGTGGTGCGCATCGGCAGCCCCGACCCCGTGCTCCGCTGGACCGCGCACGTCATGAACGTGCGCGCGCGTCGCACCGGGAGCTGCACGGGCGACATGGGCATCTGGGCGCGGCGCGACTTCTACGCGGCCGTGGGCGGGTGGCCCGCGCTTCCGGCCTTCGAGGACCTCGTGTTCACGGACCGGGCGCGGGCCCGCGTGCGACCCGCGGTCCTGGAGCCCGCGCTGACGACGTCGGCGCGGCGCTGGGAGCAGCGCGGCGTGGGCCGGACGGCCGCGGAGATGCTGGCGCTCCGGTGGGCTTGGCGCGCCGGGGTGCCGGCCGAGCGGCTCGCGGGGTTGTACACGAGGTAGCCGCCGGCCGCGCTGCCCGGGGGCGACGACCTACACCATCGACGCGCGCGTTCTCTCGGGGCGGCCGAGTGCTGGCGCGGCGGCACCGCGGCAGGGGCCCGGCGGGCGGGCGCCGTCTTCGGCGCCCGGCTCGGCGCGACACGCCGCCGGGAGGCGGCGGGGCGCGCCAGCCGAGCGGCTCCGCCGCGAGCCCGGAGGGGCCCGACGGCGGCCGTCTTCGGCCGCCGGGCCGCCCGCTACCAGCGGGCCTTCACCGACGACATCGCCGCGGCGACCATCGACTCGATCAGCGGCTCCGCGAAGGCCGCGCCGTAGCCGTCGGCGCGCACGCGCATGCCGTCGTAGCGGCGCTTGAGCTGGCCGACCGCCTCCTCGACGAGCTCGCGGCGCTCGTCGTCGAGCGCCTGCCGACGGATGGCGTCGCCGGACCCCCAGTCGAGGAAGGAGTACCCGCTGGTGCGCGCGTGGAAGCGGGCGTCGGCGGTGCGGGCGCGCCAGTCCGCGGGCGAGTGCATCATCATGAAGCCGGAGCGCATGGCGTCGTCGGCGCGCAGCACGGGGTCGAACTCCCGGAGGAAGCGCGCGGGCCGGCCGCGCCCGATCCCGTACGCCGCGCGGTGGAGGGCGCCGCGGGGCGTCTCGGACTCCGCGCGCGGCTGGGGTGCGGGCACGACGTTGCTCGCGAGCACGGCCTGCGCGCCCTCGAGGTACACGGTGTCGTCGGGGATGTTGTTGAGCACGCCGCCGTCGACGTAGCGGACCTCCGCGCGCATCCCCGGCTCGGCCGTGGGGATCGCCCGCCCGACCTGCCACGGGAAGGGGCGCCAGTGGTCGAGCTCGCGGCGGGAGATGGTCGTCGGCGTGAACGGGCCCGGCAGCGAGCCGCTCGCCCGCACGCCGAAGCCGATGGGGCCGGTGCGCACCGACACCTGCACGGCGCGGTCGATGTCGGTCGCGACGGGGAAGAAGGGCACGAGCAGGTCCTCGAGCAGCACCCCGTGCAGCTCCTTGTCGACCCAGTCGGCGATCGGCGCGCCGGTGAAGATCCCCGGGCCGCAGACCGCCGAGAACGCCCCGCCGCGGTTGATGAAGCGGGCGAGCCCCGGCCACCGCTCGAGCCCCTCGGGCACGGGCCCGGCCGGGTCGAGCGCGAGCTGCTCGCCGGCGGCGTAGAAGGCGCCGATCACGGCGCCGCCGCTCACGCCGGCCACGAGATCGACGGGCAGCCCCTGCCGCTCCATCTCCTGGAAGATCGCGACGTGCGCGAACGCGAGCGCCCCGCCACCGCCGAGCGCGATCCCGACGCGGCGCTCGGTGACCGCGCGCATCCAGCGGCTCACCTGGGCCCGGTTGCGCGGCGCGAGCGCGTGCAGCGGCGTGTCCGCGCGCGCGGCGTCGACGAGGTCCCGGCCGATGCGCACGGTCCCGCGCGGGACGACCCGCTCGATCCCCGGCTGGGGGCGCGGGCTCGGCACGACCGCGGTGTAGACGAGCGGCCGGTTGAGCTCGTCGAGGAGCCGATCCGCGATGGGCACGTAGGGGCGCGTCGCGACGTACACCGTGCGGTTCACCCGGCGGAGAAGCGGGAGCTCCCCGAGCGGGTCGAGGGTGCCGAAGTCGATGAACACGAGGCTCGACGAGACGGCCGCGCGCACGAGCAGGGGATCCTGCGGGCGGTGGTCCGGGCGCAGGCGGACGCGGGCCACGCCCCAGGCCCCCTGGAGCGGGGCGAGGTCCGGCGGCTCCGGCGCGGCGGGGTCGAGGTGGATGACGAGCACGCGGTCGCCCCACTCGGCGTTCGCGGCCTCGGCGAGCCACTCGGTCATGCGGGAGAGCGGGATGCCGGGCTCGTCGCCGACGAGCGCGACCCAGTTGCTCCGGAGGATCTCCAGGTCGGGGGCGGCCGGCGCCACGACGGTCTCGGTCCGCTCCGCGGCGTCGATGTTCCCGCTGGCGAGCACCGCGCGACGGAACGACGCGGAGAGGATCATCTGCCGCCGGAACGTCGCCGCGCGGATGCGCAATAGCCGGCAGCCCTCGCGGCCGGCCTCCACCCGGTAGAGCAGCGGCTCGGGGGCGAGCAGGCTCTCCTCGCCGAAGATCGCGCCGGCGCCGAGCGCGAGCGCGCGGGGGGCGCGGCCGACGGCCTCCACGGGGCGCATGCGCACCTCGCCGGAGAGGACGAGCACGAGCCCGTCCACGTCGTCCTCGGGGCGGTACACCAGCTCGTCGCGCGCGGCCTCGATGAGGTCGGCGCCTTCGAGCAGCGGGTAGATGCCCGCGGGCGGGACGTGCCCGAGCAGCGGGGCGCGGCGGAGCTGGTCGACGATCCAGGGGGCCTCGCGCTGGATGAGGGCGAGCCGCCGCACGACGCGGTTCAGGGCCGGGAGGCGCTGGGCCGCCGCGCGGACGTGGTCGCCGGGGACCACGAGGAGCGTGGAGGCACGGTAGGCGACCGCCCCCATCATGCCGCTGCCGGCGACGAGGTCCTCGCCGAAGAGCCCGCCGGGCCCGAGCACGCTCTCGACCGGCGCGCGCCGGTGCTCGCTGCGGCTCGACACGGCGACGAGCCCGTCGACCACGACGTAGAGCGCCGTGGAGGGCTGGTCGTCCTTGGAGATCGTCGCGCCGGCGGCGACGCGCGCGACCACGGCGTGGGTGGCGAGGTCGTCGATCGCCGCGTCGTCGAGCCCGGCGAGGTCGAGGGTGCGGCGGAGCGCGTCCCGCCGCGCGTCGATGTCCATCGGTCCTCCGGTGGCCCGGACTAATCGAGCGGAGGCGATCAGCCCGCGGCGACGGCGATCGCGGGCGAGCGGAGCGCCACGTGCGGGCCCCCCACCCGGCGCACCCGGCGGATGACGCCCGCGAGCAGGAGCGCCTCGTCGACGTCGGGCTCTTCGAGCTGGGGCTCGCCGTCGAGCAGGGCGTGCAGCCGCTCGGAGGTGTCCGGCGTGGTGAGCGCGCTCTGCACGGCGCCGCGGATCTCGTCCCCGACGGGGCCGACGGCGCGGAGCAGCTCCTGCGGCGAGGTGGGGAGCTCGTCGGCGCGCGCGACGCCCGACGCGAGGGCCTGCACGATGGCCGGCACGCCGCCCGAGAAGCGCGCGGCCCGCTCGACCTCGGCGGGATCGACCGCGCCGAGCTGCAGCACGAGGCTCTCGGTCGCCTCGATCTCGCCGAAGTCCGCGAGGTCGATCCGCGTGTGCGCCCCGGCCTCGAACACCGGCGTGGCCACCGAGCCCGCGAGCAGGAGCGTGCAGCGCCGGTCCGAGCGGACCGACTCGACGTAGCGGGTCCAGACGCGCGCGACGTCGTCCAGCACCTCGATGGGGAGGTGCTCGGCGCCGTGGGCGAGGAGCGCGATGGGGTACTCCGCGTCCGCCTGCGCCTGGTCGAGCAGCATGGCGGCGGCGTTGTAGAAGCCGCGGCGGTCGCACACCATCGGGAGGATGCGCGCGGACCAGTCGGCGCTCGCGAGGTCGCCGAGCACGCGCAGGAGGAAGTTCCAGGCCTCCGGCGCCGTCCGGCCCATGAGCGGGCGGAACGACACCGTGCGGCACCCGATCTCGGGCTCGCCGACCGCGAGATCGAGCGCGAGATCCTCGAGGAAGCCCTGGGGCGCCGACCAGCGCGGCGTGAGCATCGCGATGGGCTCGAGCCGCCGGAGGTGGCCGCGGATGCGCCGCGCCAGCCGCGCGCGCGGCGCTCCCTCGATGCGGAGCTGTTCGGGGTCGAACGCGGAGTCCCGCCGGCCCCGCAACAGCGTCTGTCTGCGCTCGAAGCGGTGCATGAGGCTCCAAGCTACGATCGATCCTCTTGCCATGTCAAGGCTGGACGTAGGGTTTTCCACAAGACCCGCCGCCTAGACGCCACCACTTCCCCCCGGACGCGGTAGAGTGGCGACGCCATGCCCTCCTTCCCCCACGCGACGAGCCCGCGCATCCTGACGCGCCTCGTCGAGCAGGTGGCGGCCGGACATCGGCGCCAGCGTGCGCTCGCGGAGGTGCTCGGGATCGAGGTCCCCGTGCTCCGCTCCTACCTGCTCGCCGCGGAGTGGCTGGGGCTCGTCGACCTCGGCGACGAGCCCACGCTCACCCGCGCCGGCCTCGCGTACGTGTACGCGGGCGCGCGGCGCGGCGTGGTCCTCGCGGAGCGCGTGGCCGCCCACCCGGTGCTCGGCCCCTTCGCCGCGGCCGGGCCCATCGGGCTGGACGAGCTCGCCCGGATCGTCGTCGCCGACGAGCCGTCCCTCGCGCCGCGCGCGGTCCGCAAGCGCGCCCTCGGCCTCCGCCGCCTCCTCGGGCCCGGCCTCCGCCCGCCCGTCCGCGTGGCCGTGCCCCCGCCCCCCGACACCCCGGAGGACGACGTGCCGCTCCCCGCCCGTCCCCCCGAGCAGCTCTCCCTGGGTTTTGCGAGCGACGCCGCGCCGCCCCCGCCGACGCTCGATCTCCGCGCCGGCGCCGACGACAGCCCCGACGTGTACACGCACGTGCTCCGCGCGCTGCTCGACCACGGCGAGCTCGACCCGCACCAGGTGCGCGGGCTGCTCGACGCCGCGGGCGGCGGCGACTGCGGCATCGGCGGCTACCTCGCGATGGCCACGCGCCGCGGCGACGCCGTCCGCGTGGGCGACACGCTCGTCGTGACCGCCGGGGCCGCCGCGCGGCGCGACCTCGCGGAGTCGCCCGTGTCCGTGGCGCTCTCCGATCCCGACTTCCGCAAGCACCTCGTCGAGATCGCGGCGGGGCGGCAGGGAGACGCGCGGCGCTTCCGCCCGTGGACCAACCGGCTCTTCCGCGCCGGCACGCTCGACGAGAACCTCGACCGCCTCCTGTTCGGCCGCCGCCTCGCCAACTTCCCGCTGGCCGGCGATCCGGGCGAGCCCACCGTCACGCACGGCGACCCCTTCCTCGCCTGCATCGACCGGCGCGGCCTCGTCCTCGCGTTCCCCTCCTCGCTCACGCTGCTCGCGGGCGGGCTCCCCACGGTCAACCAGCTCCTCAAGGGCGCGCGGCAGGGCATGACCGCGCGCCCGCCGCACGCGCTCGACCGCCGCGTGCGCGCCCACGGCGGGCTCCTGCACCCCGGCGAGGGGCCCATCCGCGTGGTGCCCGACGCCGTGAGCCTGCGGGGGCGCGCGCTGCGCAACGTGCCGGCCTTCGCCATCCTCGTGGCGCTCGGGCTCCTCGACCGCCGCGGCGTCGCGAAGATGCGCGTGTACGGCCAGGAGCTCCTCGTGCAGGCCGCCGGCGGCCGGCCGCGCCGGCTCGACGCGATCGTCGACGCGCTCGGCGTGGCCCGCGGCTGGGTCATCGCCCGGAGCCCCACGGGGCCCGCGTGGGTCACGCTCGCCGACGTGGCCGAGCAGCTCGGGCTCCTCGCCTCCGTCGCGCCCTGGCTCACCGTGGAGGAGACGCTCTTCCGCAAGCTCGGCTCCGACCCCGAGCACCGCGACCTCCTGGAGGGCCTGGACCCGCTCGCCGAGCTGCTCGCGAGCCGCATCGGCCGGCGGTAGCGCTCCGGCAGCGCTCTTTTTCGGGCACCCGGACCGCCGAGGACGGCGGCCGGTGCGTCGGCCGCGGTGCCGGGGCGGGCGTCGGCGGCTCGGGTGCACCGGACGCGCCCCCACCTCCCGACCGGATACTGCCGCCCGATGGCCACCCTCTTCGTGTACGGCACGTCCCTGCCCGGGCAGCCGGACCACCGCTGGATCGCGGGGCTCCCGCTGTCCCCGGCGACGGTCCGCGGCGCGTTGTGGCGGGGGCCGCGCAACCGGCCTGCGCTCGTGCCGGACCCGGCGGGCCGGCTCATCCGCGGCGCGCTGGTCGAGGTCGAGGACGCCCGTCTCGCCGTGCTCGACCTGGTCGAATCCGCCGGCGAGGGCCCGCTCCGGCGCGCCCCGGTCGCCGCCTCGCACAACCTGCGCGTGATCCGCGCCGAGGCGTGGGTGCTCGACGCGCCGCCGCGGGGCTGGCGCAAGCTCGCCACCGACGACTGGGCCGGGATGTCCCGATGATCCCCTGGGAGCCGTGGGGCGAGCCGGCGTTCACCCGCGCGCGGGCCGAAGGGCGGCCGGTGCTGCTGCACATCGGCGCGACCTGGTGCCACTGGTGCCACGTGATGGACGAGGGCACCTACACCCACCCCGCCGTCGAGCGGCTGATCACCGAGCGCTTCGTCCCGGTGCGCGTCGACACCGACGAGCGGCCGGACGTGAACGAGCGCTACAACCAGGGCGGCTGGCCCACCGTCGCGGTGCTCGACGCGGAGGGCGAGGTGCTGATGGGCCGCACCTACGTGCCGGCGCTCGAGCTCCGCATGCTGCTCGAGAGCGTGTCGGCGCCGGGGCAGCGCTGGTCGATCGCGCCGTCGCCGCCCGAGCCGGCGCCCGCGGCGCCCCCCGCGCCGGACGAGCTCTGGGAGCGCGTCCGCAAGGCCTACGACCCGTACCACGGCGGCTTCGGCGACCTCCAGAAGTTCCCGCACACCGGCGTGTGCGAGTGGCTCCTCGACCGGCGGCTCCGCGGCGTGGACGACGGCGGCATGCTCCAGCACACGCTCGACGGCATGGCCGGTGGCGGGCTCTGGGACCGCGAGGAGGGCGGCTTCTTCCGCTACGCCACCCAGGACGACTGGAGCGAGCCCCACCACGAGAAGATGCTCGAGGACAACGCGCGGCTGATCCGCCTCTTCACCCGGGCGGCGACCGCGCTCGGGAACGACACCTGGCGCGCCCGCGCCGAGGACGCCGTGCGCTGGGCGATCGCGACGTTGTGGCAGGACGACGCCGGGGCCTTCGGCGGCAGCCAGGACGCCGACGAGGGGTACTACGCCCGCCCGCTCGCGGAGCGCGAGGATCCGCCCCGCGTCGATCCGACCGCGTACGCGGGCTGGAACGGGCTCCTGGCCGGCGCGCTCGTCCGCGGCGCCGCCGCGTGGGGGCGGCCGGGGCTCGCGGGGCTCGCCCGCGAGGTCGGGGAGCGGCTCCTCGCGCGCGAGGAGGGCGGGCGGATCCTGCGCGCGCCCGGCGGCGTGGCGGGGCTCCTGTCCGACCAGGCCGAGGTCGCAGAGGGCTGGCTCCACCTCTGGCAGCACACCGGCGACGTCCGCTGGCGCGACGCCGCCGTGCGCGCGCTCACCTGGGCGCGCGACACGCTCGCGGCCCCGACCGGCGGCTGCTTCGACGCCCCGGCCGGCGGCCCCGGGCTCCTCCGGCACCGGCGCCGGCCCATGCTCGCGAACGCGGCCTACGCCGAGGCGTGCTGGCGGCTCGGCGCGTTGACCGGCGACCGCGCGTGGCTCGACGTGGCGCGCGGCGCGGCCGACGCCGCCCTCGCCGAGGGCGAGGCCTTCGGCTTCATGGCCGCCAACGCCGCGGCGATCCGGGAGCGGCTCGACGCGCCCGTCGTCGTGGTGAAGACCTGGCGCGCGCCCGCGCTCCGGGACGCCTTCCTCGCCGACGGCCACGCCTCCGTGCTCGCGCTCGCGCTCGACGCCGCCGAGGCCGGCCGCCTCGGCCTCCGCGAGGGCCACGCGATGGCATGTAGCCTCGCGGCGTGCGCGCGGCCGACGGGGTCGCTCGACGAGGCGCGGCGCGCCGTGCGGCAACTCTCGGGGTGACCGGCACGAGGGCCGCCGACGCCCCTCCCGGCGCCGACGTCGCCGCACCGGCGGAGCCGGGTGCCCAGAAGCCACCACGGCTCGGCCCCCCGAAGCGCGGCTTGGCGACCGCGGCCCGCGGGCTATGCTGCCGGCGGAGGCGGAATGGGGTTCGTGGCCATCACGTGCGCGACCGCGTTGGCGGCGGTCCTCGACGTGGAGCCCGGCGGCGGACGCCTCTCCTTCCAGCTCGCGTCGAGCCTCCACGCCGTCGACGGGCAGGCGCTCGCCTTCCGGGGCCAGCTCGACACCGACACGCTCGCCGGCGCCCTCGAGGTCGACGCGGCCGCGCTCACCACCGGGCTCGGCCCGCGGGACAGCCGCATGAGCTGGTTCTGCCTGGAGGCGCCGCGCTTCCCCGTCATCCAGCTCGTCGTGCAGCGCGTGGAGGGCGCGGTGGCGGGGCTCCGCGCGGGGGCCGGCGCGGGCGCCGTCACGTTGACCGGCCTCCTCACCATCCGCGACGTGGTCCGCCCCGTCGCCATCCCCGCCACGTACGCGTGGGAGGGGGAGAACCTCCGCCTGAAGGGACGCCACGACATGAAGTGGACCGACTGGAACATCCCCGACCCCTCGACGCTCCTGTCGACGGTGAGCCCCGACATGAGCGTCACGTTCGACGTGCTGGCGAGGCCCTCGTGAGCGAGGTCGCCTTCGGTCAGCTCAAGCTGCGCGTCGAGGACGGCGTCGCCTGGCTCTCCCTCGACCACGGCAAGGCCAACGAGATGGGCCGCGCCGAGGTCCTCGCCTTCGACGCGCTGAGCGGCTGGCTCGAGGCCGGCAACGCACGGGTGCTGGTCACCTACTCGCGGCGGGTCTCGGGGCGGGGGACGCCCATCTTCATCGCCGGGGCGAACGTCACCGAGCGCGCGGGCTGGAGCGTGACGGACGTGAAGCAGCACGTCCGCTTCCAGCGGGCGACGATGGCGCGCCTCCGCCGCGCGCCGGTGTTCCACGTCGCGGTCGTCGACGGGATCGCGCTCGGCTGGGGCACGGAGTTCCTGCTCACGTGCGACTGGCGCATCGCCGGCCCCGGCGCGCGGTTCGGGCTCCCCGAGACCGGCCTCGGCATCATCCCCGGCGCGGGCGGCGCGAGCGAGCTCTCCTCGCTCATCGGGCTCCCGCAGGCGCTCCGCCTCGGCATGACGGGCGAGCAGCTCGGCGCCGAGGAGGCCCAGCGCATCGGCCTCGTCGACGAGCTCGCGGCGGACGTGGACGCCGGGCTCGCGCGCGCCCAGGCGCTCGCGGACATGGTGAAGCGGCGCTCCCCCACGGCCGTGGCCACGTTCAAGGCGGCGGCGATCTCGGCGGTCGGCCGCACCGAGGACGAGCGCCGAGGGTTCGAGGCCGAGGCCTACGAGCACTGCGTCGACACCGGCGAGGCCGCGGTCGGGCGCGCGAACTTCGCGGAGATCACGGCGGGCGGGACCGCGCCGTGGGGGGCGTTCAAGGCGTGGCGACCCTGATCCTGCTCGTCGGTGCCTGCCTCTGGGGGAAAGGCCTGGAGGCGTGCGACGCCTACGGCGACCCCATCGCGCGCGAGGAGTGCCGCTACGACGAGGTGAAGAAGGTCATGGACGACCCGGCGGCCCTCGACGCGGCGCTCGCGCACATCGACGACGACGCCTCGCGCGACCTCGCGCTCTTCCGCCTCGCACGCGACAACCCGAGCCGCGCCCGGGATCTCTGCGCGCGCGTGAAGACCCCCGCGATGCAGGACAAGTGCGCCAAGACGCTCGGCCGGCCGCACCTGGACGGGCAGCCCACCCCGTGAGGCTCGCGCTTGCCGCGCTGCTCGCCGCCTGCGACCCCGAGCCGGCGCCCGCCCCTCCGCCGCCGGCCGCGGGCCCCGAGGCCTGCGCCGCGCAGCCCTTCCAGCAGCTGAAGGACGACTGCCTCGTCGAGACCGGCGCCCGCGCCGCGCGCGAGGGCGACGTCGTGAACGCCGAAGCCGCGTGCAGCGCGCTCGCCGCCGGCACCTGGAAGGACGAGTGCCACTTCCGCGCCGGCGAGGAGCTCGCGCGGGCCGGGAAGCTCGTCGACGGGCTCTCGCACTGCGGGCGCGCCGGCCGCTTCGCCACCTTCTGCACCACGCACGCGGGGTGGGGCGTGCCGCCCTCCGACGCGCCGCTCGAGGCCTGGCTCGCGGGCGTCCCGGCGCTCCCCGCCGAGCTCCAGGAGGAGGGCGCCGACATCCTGCGCGCGCGGTGGTGGTTCAACCGCTACTACGGCACCGGCGCGGCCGACCCCGCCGCGGCGAAGGCCGCACGGCCCGAAGAGATCGCGCATGCCCGGGGCGCGTGGGCGCTCGAGGCGGTCCGCCTCGCCGCCGGCGACCTCGACGCCGCGCGCGCCGCCTGGGCCGCGGGCACCGTCCTCACCGGCGCGCCGCTCGACCGCCGCCTGGGTCGGTACGACGCGCCCTTCCGCATCCCCGGCGAGGACGCCCTCCCGCGCGTCCGCACCTTCGGCGGCAGCGTGCGCCTCGTGGGCGAGACCCCCGAGGAGGACCTCGACATCGCGCTCCTCGAGGGCCTCTACTTCCGCGAGCGCACCGGCGCCGCGGCCTTCGCGCCCTTCCTCGCGGACCCTCGGCCCCGGGTGCGCTACACGGCGCTGCGCTGTTACCGCACGCTCCCGTCGCCCGACGCGGAGGCCGTGCTCACCGCCCTGAAGGCCGATCCCGACCCCATCGTGGCGGCGCACGTCGCCGACGCGCTGACCTACCGGACCTGGCTCGGGAAGGCGAACGCGCCCGGGCTCAAGGAGTTCGGCGCCGCGGGGCCCCCGCCCGACCGCGCCGGCGTCGTCGGGCCCGTCAACGCGCGGCACGCGCCGACCGGGGGGCGCTGAGCGGGCTGGGCGTGCCCCCGCCGAGGACGGCGGGGTCGGTCCCCTGCGGGGCTCGCGGCGGAGCCGCTCGGCTGGCGCGGCCCGATCGCCCTGTCGGTAGCACGCGGAAGGGCCGGGGCCGCGCCGAGCCGGCCGGCGGAGCCGGCCGCCCGCTCCGGGCACCTCACGCCGCGCGACGGCGGGCCGTTCGCGCGAGCCGCCCCAAGATCGCCTCGCGGTCATGGAGACCCAGTCATCCCGGATGACCCCCGCTCCATGACCGC
>CAYWGD010000035.1:0-61603 GCA_964457335.1 uncultured Enterobacteriaceae bacterium
CCCTCCCCCCGCCGCCGCCCATCCCCCCGCCGCCGGCAGCCCCCCCGGCACCCCCCACGTCGCCGAGGGCCCCCCCGCCTGCACCGGCGCCGGCCATCCCCCCGCCTTCACCGGCCACCACCCGCGCAACCCCGCCCTCGAGCGCGGCGACGATCGCGTCGACGGTGTCGTGCTCGTAGACGAGCGTGCTCGGGAGCGGCCGCTCCACCACGGCCTCCAGCGCCTTCACGAGCTCCACCGCCGCGATGGAGTCCACGCCGAGCCGCGCCACGCGCTCCTGGTCGCCGACCGCCTCCGGCGCGAGGCCCGCGGCGTCCGCCACGAGGCGCCGCACGCGCGCGCGCAGGTCCGCCGGGGCCACGCCCGCCACCACCGGGGGCCGCTCCAGCACCACCACGTTCGGCGCGCCGTCCGCGAGCGCCCGCCCGAGCGCGTCGAGCGCCCGCGCCGCCCCGATCGGCGGCACCCCACGCGCCCGCAGCGCCCCCGCGTAGGCGGCCGCGAGCCCCACGCCCTCCCAGGGGGGCCACGCGACGCTCACCCACCCAACCTGCTCGCGGGCCATCCGGTCGAGGGCCGCGTTCGCGTCCGCGTAGGCCTCGATGCCCGTCCGGAGCCCCGGCACCACCGCCGACACCGACGAGAACAGGCACACGAAGCCCGCCGGCCGCCCCTTCAGCGCCTCGGCCCCGCCGACCTTCGCCGCGATCCCCGCCGCGTCGAGCCCGCCGGCGAGGTGGAACACCCCGTCCACCTCCCCGAGCGCCGCCCACGCGCGGTCGTAGACCGCCGCCGCGTCGGCCGCGAGGTCCCCGGCCACGCCGACCGCGGCGCCGCCGAGCCGGCCGACCTCCTCGACCAGCCCGCCCGCGTCCCGCCGCCCGATCAGCACGACCCGCGCCTGCCACCGCCGCGCGAGCCAGCGCGCGACCGCCGCGCCCAGCCCGCCGGTCGCCCCGGTGATCACGTAGCGCCCGCCCACCCGCAGCCGCTCCGGCCCCGGTCGTGCGGGCCGCCACGCGAGGCCGCCCGCCACGTCCCGCGTCACGACGTGCACCCAGCCGGTCGCGTCCCCTTCCCCGAGCCAGAAGCGCCGGGGCGCCCCCGCGGTCACCGGCCGATCTTCCCTCTGGCGCCCGCCTTCCAGCACGAGGTGCGCGTTCGTGCCCCCGAAGCCGAAGCTGCTGACGGCGCCCAACTGCCCGCCTTCGAGCTCGCCGATCAGCCGGAGCAGCCCCGTCACGCCCGCCGCGCCGAGCAGGTGCCCCACCTGCCCCTTGATCGCGCCGATCCGCGGCCCGTGCGGGTAGCAGCGCGCCAGCGCGCCCTTCTCCACCGCGTCGCCGACCGCGGTGCCGGTCGCGTGGGCCTCGACCACCTCGACCTCGCGCGCCTCCACGCCCGCCGCCGCGAGCGCCGCCCGCACCACGGCCTCCTGGCCCGCGGGGTTCGGCGCCATCACGCCGAGCGACGCGCCGTCGTTGTTCACCGCGCTCCCGCGGATCACGGCGAGCACGCGGTCCCCGTCCGCGACCGCGCGCGCGAGCGGCTTGAGCACGACCGCGCCGGCCCCCTCCCCGATCACCGTCCCGTCGGCGTCGGGCGCGAAGGGCCGGCAGCGCCCGGTCGGCGAGAGCGCCCCCGCTCGCGCGAACAGCCGCGGCATGGCGGGCCCGAGGTTCAGGTTCACGCCGCCGGCCACGGCCACGTCGCACTCCCCGGCCCGCAGGGCCTGGCAGGCGAGGTGCACCGCCACGAGCGACGCCGAGCACGCCGTGTCGACGGTGAGCGCGGGCCCACGCAGGTCCAGGTGGTGGGCGACACGCGCGGCCACCATCGAGAGCAGGTTCCCGGCGAGCGTCCCGGGCGGCGCGTCGTCCATCGCGGCGAGCACGGTCTCCAGGTAGGCCTGCTGCCCCGCGCCGACGTAGACGCCCACGCGCGGCGCAGCGTCGGGCGCGCCCCCGGCGAAGACGCCGGGGTCGGGTGTCCTCCGGGGTCCGGCTTCGCCGTCCGTCGGCCCGCCGTGCGCGGGCCGACCGGGGCGGGCGGAGGATCCTCCCGGGCCGGCCGACCCCTCCGCGCCCGCCCCGCCCTCCGGCCCCCCTCGCGCATCCCGATGGGTGTCAGGAATTGCTGATTGACACCTACGCGTCGTGACCACCGCGTGCTCGCCGCCCGCCCCCCCGAACCGCCCGGCCAGCCCCGCCCGCTCCAGCGCCTCGACCGCCACGGTCAGAAACAGCCGCTGCTGCGGGTCCATCGCGGCGGCCTCGTCGGGGTCGATGCCGAACCGCGCCGCGTCGAAGCCGGCCACGTCGTCGAGCCAGCAGCCGACGCCGTGGCGGCCCGCCCGGATCGCCCCCGGCCCCGCCACGAGCGCCGGGATGTCCGCCGGATGCGCCGCGCCCGGGAGCCGGCACGCCGTCGCCACGATCGCGATGGGCGCGTGCCGCCCCGCGGCGCCCTCCGCAGCCGGGACGAGCCCGCCGGCCCGCACGTCACCGCCCGCCCCCGTGGCCCCGGCCGCGACAGGGTCCGTCCGCTCCAACCACCCCGCGAGCCGGCGCACGCTGTCGGCCTGCAGCACGGTCCGATGGTCCGGGGCGTGCCCGAAGCCCGCCTCCACCTTCGCGAGCAGCTCCACCGCCGCGAGCGACCCGCCGCCGAGCGCCCGGAAGCCCGTGTCGAGCTCGCCCTCCCCCAGCGGCCGCCCCAACGCCGCCTCCCAGAGCCTCCGCACCTCGCCGAGCGTGTCGCCGACCGCGTCGTCGAAGGCGCCGGCCTCCACCGCCGCCCGGAAGCTCGCCCGGCGCTTCTTGCCGCTCGTGGTCCGCTCGATGCGCGCGAGCGGCACCGCCACCACGTCCTCCGCCCCGAGCGCGACCCGCACGACGCGCCGCACCTCCCGCAGCACGCGCCAGGTCTCCTCCGGCGCGACGACCCCAACGGTGACGCGCTCCCCGGCCGCCCGCGCGTCCGCGACCGCGACCGCCCCGCGCACCCCGGCCACGCCCTCCGCGAATGCCTCCACGTCGTGCGCGGGCAGGTTGCGGCCGTTCACGACGAGCAGGTCCTTGTCCCGCCCGACCAGCACGACGTGCCCCCCGACCAGCGCGCCGACATCGCCCGTGCGCACCCACTCGCCGCACCACGCCGCGGCCGTGGCGGCCTCGTCGCGCCAGTAGCCGCGCGCCACGTTGGGCCCCGCGACCTGCACCGCGCCGGCCGCCCCGTCCGGCACCGGCCGGTCCTCGCCGTCGACCACCCGCACGCGCACGCCGGGCAGCGGCGACCCGAGGTCCACGCGCGCCCGCCCGCCCACCTCGACCGTCGCGAGGCCACCGACGTTCGCGCTCACGCCGACCGTGGCCTCCGCGAGGCCGTACATCGGCACGTGCACACGCGCGGGCACCCCCGCGAGCGACGAGAACGCCGCGCACACCGCCGGGTCGATCGGCTCCGCGCCGTTGAACAGGAAGCGCAGCGAGCCGAGGTCCGGGCGCTCGTCCGTACCTCGCAGCCGCCGGACGGCCCGCACGAGCGCCGTGTTCGTCGCGGAGGTCGTCGTCGCCCGCTCCGCCGCCACCACCCGCAGCCACGCGAGCGGGTCGCCCATCGCGTGCTCGGGCCGCATGCGCACCTGTCGCAGCCCCACGCGCAGCGGGAGCAGGTGACAGCCGACTATCCCCATGTCGTGGAAGAACGGCATCCACGCGACGTCGACGTCGACGGGCCGGATGGGCAGGCGCGCCGCGAGCTGTCCGACGTTGGCGAGCACGTTCGCGTGGGTGACCACGACACCCCGCGGCTCGCGCGTGCTCCCCGACGAGAACTGGAGGAGCGCGATCTCGCCGTCGCCACGCGCCTCGCGGGGCTCCGCGGCGAGCCACGCCCGCGCGTCCGCGGCGCCCGGCACCGGGAGGTCCGACACCACCGGTCCGCCGAGCTGCGCGTGCACCCGCCCGACGCGCGCCACCTCGCCCGCCGAGGCGTCCCGCGGAGGCGCCAGCGGCACGGGGATCGCGCCGAGCCGCGAGAGCCCCCAGAACACCGGGACGAACACCTCCGGGTCGGCCACGAGCACCAGCACCGGCAGGCCGGGCCGCACACCGTCGGCGTGGGCGCCCCCGGCCACGCGCAGGGCCGCGTGGCGCACCTCGGCCCACGTCCACGCGCCCCCGCCCACGAAGCTGAGGTGTCGCGCGGCGCCGGCCCGCGCGACACCCTCTCCACGATCGGCGGCGGCGTCGAGGAGCTCGTCGAGGCGGTTCACCGGCGGACTATCGCACAGCCTGCGGCCCGCGGTCGCGACCGCCCCACGCGCGCCGATCCGCCCGCCGGCCGGCGTCCGCCTACTCGTCGAGCACGCGCTCCAGGGCGACGGTCATCTCGCCGGCCACCACCAGCACCTGCCCGAGCGCGGGCACCGCCGCGATGCTCGCGTGGTTCGACGCGTCGCCGATCTCGAGCGTCTCGAAGGCCGTCCCGTCCTCCGCCCACCACGCGCTCACGTGCGTGCGCCCGTCCCGCGTCCAGGTGGCGTAGGCGAGGCCGTTCCCGAGCGACACCGCGCCCAGGTCGCCCTCGACCTCGTGGTGCCACGACACCTCGCCGGTGGCGGCGTCGAGCCCGCGCACGTCGTCGCCGCCGTCCTCCGCGACCACCGCGACGCCGTCCCGCACCGCGAGGAGCTCGCCGGGCACGCCGGCGACGCGCTCGCCGTCGCGGTACAGCGCCTCGCCGTCCACGACGTAGATCGCCCCGTCGTCCACCGCGAGCGCCTCGGTGTCGCACGCGCCGTCGGGCACGCTCCACTCGGCGACCGCCTCGCTGCTCTCCACGAGCACGACCCGGCACCCGTCGTCCTCCGCGAGCACCACCACGTCGTCCTCGACGAAGCGCGCGGCCACGACGCCGTCGACGCGGATCTCCCGTCCCGGGGAGCCGTCGCCGTCGACATCGGCGTACACGTAGTCGCCCTGCAGCACCACCGCGCGGCCCTCGGAGACGGCGAGCGCGTCTCCGTCCGCCGCCACGTCCTGTACGCGGGGGTTGCGCCCGATGGCCGTGTCCCAGCCCATCTCGCCGTTCGTGTTCATCTCGCAGACGGCGTTCTGCGTCGAGAACACGAACACCACGGGGTTCGGCCCGGCCACCACGGCCTCGGCGTCGAGCTGCTCGACCCACGCGGTGACGAGCCACCCGTCGGGGTGCTGGATGGCGGGCCCGGCGGCGGCGGGAACGTCGGGAGAAGATCCCGCGCACGCGAAGAGGAAGAGCAGGGACATGGTGGCCTCCGGTGGAAGGACGATAGCCGCGCGTCCGTTCACCCGCGCGGGGATTCGGGGCAGGGAACCGCCGACGCCCCTCCCCGGCACCCACGTCGCCGCGGCGGCGGGCCGTCCCCGGCCCGGCCGGCTGCCCAGCTCCCCCGCCCCTACTTCCGCACGATCTCCATGTGCGCGACCGCCGGATCGGGCGTCCACGTCGAGAGCTCCACCGGCCCCTGGGTGCGCGTGCGCAGGTCCCGCACCTCGTGGTCGGGCTTCTCGCCGGCCGGGAACCACACGTAGGGGATGCCCTTCTGGTCGGCGTACTTGATCTGGTCGCCCCACTTCACCGGCCGGTCGAACACCTCGGTCGCGATGCCACGCGCCCGCAGCTCCGCGGCCACCGCCCGCGCCCCCGACCGCGCTTCGTCGTTCGCGAGCGCCACGAGCACGACCGTCGGCACCTTGCGCGAGGCGTCGAGGAGCCCCATGCCGAAGAGCCGCGACAGCATGCGCGAGAGCCCGATCGACACGCCGATGCCGGGCAGCTTGAAGTTGCCCACCGACGCGAGGTTGTCGTACCGCCCGCCGGAGCAGACGCTGCCGAGCTTCTCGTGCCCGACCATCACGCCCTCGTAGACGACGCCCGTGTAGTAGTCGAGCCCGCGCGCGATGCGCAGGTTCGCGACCACGCGGCCCTCGGGCAGCGACGCCGTCTCGCGGAGCACGAGCTCCATCTCGGCGAGCCCCTCCTGCAGCAGCGGATCCTTCAGGCCCAGGGCCTCGACGCGCGCGAGCACGCCCAGGTCGGACCCGGCGATGCTCGCGAGGTCGAGGCAGCGCGACGCCTTCTCGCTCGGGAGCCCCGTCACGCGCTCCAGCTCGGCGAGCGTCTTCTGCGGGCCGAGCTTGTCGAGCTTGTCCATCACCCGGAGCGTGGCGGCCAGGTCCTCGATGCCGAGCGCCCGGTAGAAGCCCTCGAGGATCTTCCGGTTGTTCACCTGGATCGACACCGTCGGGATCGGCAGGTCGTCGAGCACCTCGCGGAGCAGCATCGTCATCTCCACGTCCCACCACACGGGGAGGTGGTTCATGCCGATGACGTCGGCGTCGCACTGGTAGAACTCGCGGTAGCGCCCCTCCTGCGGCCGCTCGCCGCGCCACACCTTCTGGATCTGGTAGCGCTTGAACGGGAACGACAGGTCGCTCCGGTGCTGGCCGACGTAGCGGGCGAACGGCACCGTCAGGTCGAAGTGCAGCCCGAGCCCGGTGTCCTCGCCCTCCTCCGCGTGCAGCCGCTTGAGGACGTAGATCTCCTTGTCGGTCTCCCCCTTCGCGAGCATCACCTCGAGCGGCTCGACCGCGCGCGTCTCGATCGGCACGTAGCCGTGCAGCTCGAAGCGGCCGCGGATGCGGTCCGTCAGCGCCTGCTCGACCCAGCGCTGCGGCGGGAGCCACTCGGGGAAGCCGGTGATCGGTCCGACGGGCGCCTTCGACATGGTCCTTCCGGGGGAGCCGGGCGTCTAACCCGCGCGGTGCTCGTCGGGATGCTCGGAGGCTGACCGGAAATCCGGACCGAGCGCGCCGAGGCGCAACGGGATGCCCGCTGCGACCCCGGCCGAGCGCGCAGGCCCGAGGCCCGTAATCGAGGCCGGGGCGCGGCGGGCGTCCGAGGCGTCCAGCGGGCGACGGGAGGATTTCCGGTCAGCCTCCTCGGGGCGCCCCCCCGGCGCGTCGGGTGGGGTGATGTCGGCCGGCCGGGGCGTCGCGCCGGGGTCGGTCCCCTCCAGGCGCGCCGCTTCGCGGCTTGGTCGGCGGGGCGTCGCTCCGCGCCGCGGCCGCCGGACCGGCCGGGCCCGCCCGGCCGCCTTCCGGGCACCTGGCGCGCGTGGTGGGTCGGCCACGACGCGGGACGCAGCCGCCCTCCCGCCCCGATAGACTCGCCTTCCGATGCGCGCCACCCGCCTCCGCGAGCTCGTCCTGGTCGGCGGCGGCCACGCCCACGTGCAGGTGCTGCGCCGGCTCGTGATGGAGCCGCGCCCCGACGTGCGCGTGACCGTCGTGCTCGACCGGCCGCTCGCCATGTACTCGGGCATGGTCCCCGGCGTCGTGGCCGGCCAGTACGCGGCGCACGAGGCCGAGATCGACGTGTGGCCCCTCGCGCGGCGCGCGGGTGCCCGCATCGTGGACGCCCCCGCCGTGGGCCTCGACACCGGGGCGGGCCGCGTGCTCGTGGAGGGGCGCCCGCCCGTCGCCTACGACGCCGTGAGCTTCGACGTGGGCTCGACCGTGGCGGGGTTGGACACGCCCGGCGTGCGCGCGCACGCGGTGCCCACGCGGCCCATCGGGCGCTTCGTCGAGCGCATCGACGCGGCGCTCGCGGCGCACACCGCGCCGCGCGTGGTCGTGGTCGGCGGCGGCGCGGGCGGCGTGGAGATCGCGTTCACCGTGCGGCACCGCACCCGGGGCGAGGTCACGCTGATCGACACGAACGCGACGCTGCTGCCGGGCTGGACGCCCGGGCTCGGGAAGCGCGTCGCGGCCGCGGCGGGGAAGCGTGGGATCACGATCCGGCAGGGGCGCGTCGCGGCGGTCGAGGCCGGCCTCGCGCACCTCGAGGGCGAGTCGCTCCCCTTCGACGTGCTCGTGTGGGTCGCCGGAGCGGCGCCGCACCCGTGGATGCGCGAGCTCGGGCTCGCGACGGACGCCGCCGGCTTCCTGAAGGTGGGCGCGACGTTGCAGTCGCCCGACGCGCCGGCCGTGTTCGGCGCCGGCGACTGCGTGGCGGTCGGCGACCACGCGCTCCCCAAGGCCGGCGTCTACGCCGTGCGCGAGGGCCCCGTCCTGACCGACAACGTGCTCGCCTACCTGGGTGGAGGCGCGCTGCGCTCGTACCACCCCCAGCGCGGCTTCCTCACGCTGCTGAACCTCGGCGACGGCACCGCCATCGGCGCCAAGGGCCCCTTCGCCTTCGAGGGCGCGTGGGTGTGGCGCTGGAAGGACCGCATCGACCGGCGCTTCATGGCCATGTTCCAGTCCGTCGCGCCCGACGACACGCCCGCCTTCGCGCCGATGGAGATGGACGGCGTGTGCGGCGGCTGCGCCGCGAAGGTCGGCCCCGGCGAGCTCGCGCGGGCGTTGGGCCGGCTGGACGTGCGGGAGGATGCCTCCGTGGAGCTGGGCCTCGCGCACCCCGACGACGCCGCCGTCGTCCGCACGCCGAGTGGCGACCGGGTGGGCCTCACCATCGACGCCTTCACTGCCTTCTGCGACGACCCCTGGCTGGTCGGGCGCGTGGCCGCCGCCAACGCGATCAACGACCTCTACGTGAAGGGCATGGAGCCCCGCTGGGCGCTCGCCGTGGTGGGTATCCCCGACGACGGCGCCACCGAGGAGACCCTCTTCCAGGTGATGCACGGCGCGCGGGTCACGCTGGATGGCGCCGGCGTCACGTTGGTCGGTGGGCACACGTTGCGCACCGACGTACTCCAGGTGGGCTTCTCCGTCACCGGCGTGGCCGAGGGGCCCATCCGCGCGCTCGGCGGCCTCGCGCCGGGGCAGTCGCTCGTGCTCACCCGCGCGCTCGGCACCGGCGTGCTCTTCTTCGCCCACGCCGCCGGCCGCGCCCGCGGCGAGTGGGTCCGCGCCGCGTTGGCGCGCCTGGTGCGCACGCACCGGGAAGCGGCCGCGATCGCCGGCCGCTTCGGCGCCACCGCCGCCACCGACGTGACCGGCTTCGGCCTCGCCGGCCACCTCGCCGAGATGCTGCGCGAGAGCGGCGTCGGCGCGACGTTGTCGCTGGCGGCGCTGCCCGTGCTGCCCGGCGTCGAGGCGCTGCTCCGCCAGGGCGTGCGCAGCACCTTCCACGCCCAGAACACCCACGCCCGGCGCTTCCTCGCCGGGGCGGTCCCCGACGACGTGCGCGTCGAGCTCCTCTTCGACCCCCAGACCGCGGGCGGCGTCCTCTTCGGCGTCCCCGGCGACGGCGCCGACGTGGTCGCCGCCCTCCACGCCGCCGGCGACACCGACGCCACCGTGATCGGGCGCGTCGTGGCGGGGGAGCCGATGATTGCGGTGTCGTAGGGGGTGTCAGGAATTGATTATTGACACCTACGCCCGTGACACCTACGCCCGGGCAGAGGGTGTCAGGAATTGATCATTGACACCTACGCCCGGGTAGAGGGTGTCAGGTAGAGGGTGTCAGGAATTGATCATTGACACCTACGCCCGTGACACCTACGCCCGGGCAGAGGGTGTCAGGAATTGATCATTGACACCTACGCCCGTGACGCGCCCCGGCGCGTTGCACGACTCGGCGGGTGAGCCGTCACCGGCGAGATGTGCAACAGGAGCGGCCGGGACGCGTTGCACAACTCGGCGGGTGAGCCGTGGCGAAATGTGCAACACGACATGTACCGACGAACCGCCCAGTCCAACTCCTGTCGCCGCTCCCCGACCGAGGTCCCGGCCGGGCGCAAGGCGGCCGAGTAGCGCGGAGCAGGCGACACCCACTCCCGATTTCGCACGATGTGTCGCGGATCTTCCGGCGGCAACCCCGCGTGAGCAACCGTCTTTCAGCGGTTCCTTCCGCCGCCAGCGTCGGCGGCGCTCGGGGTGCCACGGTGATGGCCTCCGGGTGCGTCTCGGCGCACCCGGAGGCCGGCCCGGTTCCCTCCGCCGCCAGCGTCGGCGGCGCTCGGGGTGCCACGGGGATGGCCTCCGGCAGCGGCACGGGTGGTGAGCGCGGGACGGCGCGGTGGTGGGGGCGGCGACGGAGGCGGCGCGGCGGCGGCCGTCCAAGATCGGGGGATGCGCGAACATCCTCCGACTTCGGACGGAAATACCGTCCAAGGTCGGGGGATGCGCGAACATCCTCCGACTTCGGACGGAAATACCGTCCAAGGTCGGGGGATGCGCGAACATCCTCCGACTTCGGACGGAAATACCGTCCAAGATCGGGGGATGAGCCGACATCCTCCGACCTCGGACGGAAATACCGTCCGAGGAGCGGGGGATGCGCGAACATCCCACGCGTTCACGCGTTCGGGCCGAGGGCGCGCCGACCCTTGACGAGCACCCGCTCGGTACGCACGGTCCGCGCGCCGCCGTGCGCGCCCTGGGGCGCGCCGCGGGCGCGTGGGGCGTGCTGTTCGCGGTGGCGGACGACCACGTGCACGTGCTGCTCTCCTGCGACGCGCCCGGTACGCGCCCGGTGCGCGCCCGGAGCCTCGACGCCTCGCCACGTGGACCTCCCGGAGGTGGAGCTGCGGCTCGTGTCGCTCGACGTGGTGCGCGCGGTCGGCGCGGCGAGGCTCTTCGAGGCCGTGGGCGGCACGCTCGCGGTGTGGCCGCCGCTCGCGAGCAACATCCCCGCGGTGGTGGAGCCACGGCGCGGTGACAGGAGAAGCCGCGGTCCCCGGTCGGGGATCGACCCACGGCGCGGCGACACGGCCCTCGATACGTGGGTGAGCAACTGTGTTTCCGCTGACCCTCCGCCGCGCGCGTCGGCGGCATTCAGGCGGCCTCGTGCGTGGCATCGGCTGCCTCTTTCCGCACGAGCGCGTTGAGGTGGATCAGCAGCTCGCGCATGCGATGAGGGCGACCTTGCCAGCCTTGCCCTTGGCTTTCAGGCGCGCGTGGAACTCCTTGATGTGCGGGTTGCGCACGATGGCGTTGAGCGCAGCCATGTACAACGCGCGCCGCGTGCGGACGCGTCCGCCCTGCGTGCGACGGTGGCCCTTCCACTGGCCGGACTCCTGGTTCATCGGCGCCACGCCCACAAGGGCCGCAACTTCGCCGCGGCCCAACAAGGTGCCCGGACCGGGCGGCCGGCCGCGCGCCGCCGTCACCACCCGCTCCCGGCCCGGCCGATCGCGGGCCGGGCACGGCCCGCGATCGGCGGCGGGCACGCCCACCCGCCTCACCCCTCCGGATCGATCTCCCACCGGTACACGCCCCACCGGATCGGCGCTCCGGGGTGCGCCCGGATCCACGCCGCGCGCGCCGCGTCCACGTGGGCGGCCGCGAAGCCGCGCACGTCGTCGAAGTCGCCCCGGTAGAGCTTGCAGAGGTACGGCAGACGCAACGCCTCCCCCTCCACGGCCACTTCGCCGTCGAGGTACGACCGCGTCGCGAGCGCGAGCTGCTCGTCGAGCCGCTCGGCCGTGTAGGCGCGGATCGGCGGGCAGGAGACGGCCCCGCAGTTGAGCGCGAAGTGCACGCGCGGGTCGAGCCGCGACACCGCCCACCCCCGCCGCGCGTCCGTGGCGCCCAGCGGCCGCCAGAACGTCCACGGCGCCGCGCGGTTCGCCCGCAACAGCCCGTGCTCCATCACGTGCAGCGAGATCGACCGACCGCCGACCTCCCAGCCCACCGTCCGGAAGAAACCACGGTACGCGCGCAGGTTCCCGCGCATCCCGCGCTCGCGGACGGCGGTGCGGACGCGCGCGTTGTACACGTTGAGCCAGAACGCGGCGCGCGCGGCGTCCCCTTCGAGGCGCGCGGGATCGACCTCGCGGAGGGCGTCCACGAGGGACGTCACGTCCGCGCCGGTCCGCGCGGCGACGAGCAGCGCCTCGGAGAGGGCCCCTGGCGAGCCCGGGATCAGCGGCGCCGCTCTTCCTCGTCTTCCTCGCGCATGAGCTCCTCGCGCGACTTCTTCGGCCGCACGAACATCTGGCTCACCTGCTCGGCGCCGACCTTCACCGCCTCCTGGGCGGAGATGTCCTTCTTCCCGCGCTTGCGCAGGAACAACATCCCCACGATGAGGAAGATCATGAGGACGAAGCCCAGGCAGCAGCACAGGCTCGAGAGGGCGGCGATGATGTAGGTCGTCATGGCGCGCCGACTCTACACCAAGTTCATGCGTAGCGCGACCGGGCGCGACGGCGCACGGGCGCGCTAGGAGGCCCCATGGCGCTCCCCGTCGCGCGCGAGCTCTGCGTCGATGTCCCCGCTGATCGGGAGGCGGCCGCCGTGGCCGCGGTCCAGGCCCTCGGCGTCATGGGCGTGCAGATCCGCGACCGGACGACCGGCGCGCCGCGCGGGCGCGCTCAGGTGCTCGCGTGGCTGCCCCCGACCGACGCCACGGCCGCCGCCGCCGCGCTCCTCCGGGACCGCCTCGGCCCCGACGCGCGCGTGGACTGGCGCGACGTGCCCGTGACCTGGGACCCCGGACCGACCGCCCACCCCGTCGGCGCGCGGTTCGTGGTGGTCGCGCCCGGCGCCGCCGCGCCACCCGGCCGGATCCCGCTCGTGCTCGAGGCCTCCCTCGCCTTCGGGGACGGCCTGCACCCCACGACCGCCCTCTGCGTCGAGGCACTGGAGCGCCTCCTCGGCCCCGGGCGCCTCCTCGGCCCCGAGCACCTCCTCGGCCCCGAGCACCTCGGCGCCGCCGACCGCGCCCCCGCCACCGTCCTCGACGTCGGCACGGGCACCGGCATCCTCGCGCTCGTCGCCGCCCGCCTCGGCGCGCGCCCGGTCGTGGCGCAGGACATCGACCCGCTCGCCGTCTGGGCCGCCCGGCGCACGGCCGCCACCAACGCCGCCGCGGTCGAGGTCGTCGAGGGGCTCCCCGACGCGCGCTTCGACCTCGTGGTCGCGAACCTCTACCTCGCGCCCCTGCTCGCGCTCGTCCCCACGCTGGCGGACCGCACCGCGGGGACGCTCCTCCTCTCCGGCTTCGTCGCCGACGCGCTCCCGACCGTCGTGACCGCGTGCACGAACGCCGGCCTCCGCCTCGCCGATGTGACCGAGCGCGACGGCTGGTGCGCGGCGCGGCTAGTGCCCGGATAGACGCGCGCGCCCCCGCGGCGCGGCTAATGCCCTGTTAGACGCGCGCCCCCCCGGGGGGGGGGGGGGGGGGGGGGGGGGGGGGGGGGGGGGGGGGGGGGGCTTGTGCCGCCCTTGACGCGCGGCCCCCCCCCGCCGCGGCTAGCGCCCTGCTAGACGCGCGCCCCCCCCTCCGCGGCTAATGCCCTGTTAGACGCGCGCCCCCCCGTCGCGGCTAGTGCCCTGCTAGACGCGCGCCCCCACGCCGCAGCTGATGCCCTGTTAGACGCGCGCCCCCATGCGCCTCCCCCCGCCCGCCGTCCTCGCCCTCGCGCTCCTCGCCGTCCCCGCCCGCGCCGCCGACGCCTGGACCGCGCCCGCGCCCGGCGTGAGCGTGCTCGAGCGCACGGAGGGCGGCCAGCACGTGGTCGCCGCCTACGTGGACCTGTGCGAGCCGGGCATGCACGCACGCGCCACGAAGTACGAGGAGCGCCGGCAGACCACGTCCGACTGGGCCGAGGACGTGGGCGCCGTCGTCGCGATCAACGGGGCGTTCTTCGGCTACGAGGACTACGACGCCATCGGCTGGTCCATCGGCGACGGGGAGACCTGGCCCACCGCCGTCGACTACGACCACTACACCGCCATCGCCTTCGACGAGTACGCAGCCGTCGAGATCTTCGACGCCGACGTGCCGCTCCCGCCGGAGGAGGCCTGGCGCGAGATGGTCCCCGGCGACCCGCTGCTGCTCGACGACGGCGTCGTCGTCGAAGAGGACTGCTACTCCCACTTCTGCGACCGCCACCCACGCACGGCCGTCGGGCTCACCGCCGACGAAGGCACCGTGCTGCTCGTCGCGGTCGACGGGCGCTCCTCGACCGCCGCGGGCATGACCCGCGCCGAGCTCGCGGCCCTGATGCTCGACCTCGGGGCCTGGCGCGCGCTGAACCTCGACGGCGGGGGCTCCACCACCCTCTGGGTCGACGGCGTCGGCGTCCTGAACGAGCCCTCCGACGGCAGCCAGCGCGTCGTCGCCTCGCACCTCGGCTTCACGATCACCGACGAGACGCCCTGCTGCGTCCCGACGCCCGTGGACGGCGCCACCGGCACCTTCGGCGACCTCCCCGACGACCACTGGGCCAGGGGCTACGCCGAGGCCCTCTACGAGGCGGGCGTCACCAGCGGGTGCGACGACGATCCGCTGCTGTTCTGCCCCGACTGCGTGCTCGACCGCGGCACGCTCGCGGTCTTCGTCGCGCGCGGGCTCGGGCTCGCCCCGGCCACCCCCGGCACCTTCGCCGACGTGCCCGCCGACGACTGGCGCGCGCCCTACATCGAGGCGATCGCCCAGGCAGGCATCACGAGCGGGTGCGGCGACGGCGACTTCTGCCCCGATCGCGTCGCGACGCGCTGGGAGGCCGCGGCCTTCGTGAAGCGCGGCATGGGCCTCCCCGACGCCACGCCCACCGGCCGCTTCACCGACCTCTCCGAGACCGAGTCCGCCACGATCGAGGCCCTGGCCGACGCCTGCGTCGTGAGCGGCTGCACCGCCGACACCTTCTGCCCCGACGAGCCCATCACCCGCGCGCAGCTCGCGAAGATCGAGGCCATCGGCTTCTCGGTGGGCCCCTACACGCCCTGCCTCGGCGAGGACACCGGCGGCCCCGGCGACACCGACACCGCCGCGCCCGACACCGCCGGCGACACCGCCGCGCCCGACACCGACCCGCCCGCCGCCGAGCGCATCACCACCCCCGACGCGCCGAGCGGCTGCGGCTGCGCGACCGGCCGGACGCGCTTCGCCGGGTTCGCGTGGCTGCTCGTGCTGCTCGGCCTCGCGCGCCGAAGGAGCTGAGCCCGGTTCTCGAGCGGGTTCTTCTTGGGGCGGGGGGGGGGGGCCCCCCCCCACCCCCCCCCCCACCCCCCCCCCGCCGTATTACGTGCCCGGGGCGGCCCACGGGGGCGGGACCGCCCCCCGCCCCCCCCCCCCCGCCCCCGGCGCGGGGGGGGGGGGGTGGGGGGGGGGGGGGGCCCCCCCCCCCCGCAACGCCCCCCCGATCCCCGCGACGTCGTTATTCCGTGCCGATGCCGGACCTCGTGCGCTTCACCGAGACGATGGCGGGGTGGCTCTCCCCGCGCGTGGAGGCCTCCCACGAGGACGCCGAGCGCGCGGGGCGGGACGCGGGCGCCTCCGCGCTCTTCGTGCTCACCGTCGTCACGCCGGACGTGGACGTTTTCCTCGCGGACCCCGATCACCGCTCGCCGGCCTTCGGCTGCGTGCTGCTGCCGGCGCTGCACGCGCGCCCGCTCGCCGTCCGTCGCGGGCACCTCGATCTCTTCGTGGACACCGCTCTCGGCAGCCGCGTCGTGCACATGCGCTACGGGCTGCTCCTCGACGCCGAGGACGGGCGCGCCTGGTACCTCCGGGGCATCAAGGAGGTGGCCCGGCGGGCGTGGTGGCCGACGATGGTGGCCGACACGACCACGCTGTTCGTCGACGTGTTCCCGGGGGAGTCCCCCACGGGCACGCCCACCCTGCGCGGCATCCTGCGGATGGGCGCCGGGGGGGTCACGGCGCAGGGGCTGTCGTTCCGCGGGGCCGGGGGGTGGCTCGGGCTCCGCGGGGTGGCCCGGTACCTTCTCTACTACGCCCGCCGCGTGGCCCACGTGTACTTCGGGCCGCGGACCGCCCCCCTGCGGCCCGCGTGGGCGGCCGCGCGCGACTGACGCGCGGGCGGGCGCGCGGGACCGGCCTCGAACCTGGACCGCGACATCGCCGCCCCGCTCCCCGCGCGGCTCCCCGGAAGTCGGTGGTATCGACAGGGTTGCCGGAGCGCGGCCCCGTCCTTGCACTCCTGGCTGCCGCGGAGGTCCCGTGTCCCTGCTCCCCCTGCTCCTCCTCGCCTGCACCGACCCCGGAAAGCCCGACCCCGGCGACACCGGGCGCCCCGACGACTCCGGGGACGTCGACTCGGGGGACACCGACTCGGGCGACACGGACTCGGGTGACACGGATTCGGGCGACACCGACTCCGGCGACACCGACGAGCCCGGGGAGCCCAAGGGCGAGGCCTTCTTCGCCACGGACCGCATCCACACCGTCGCGCTCGAGCTCGACGACGAGGACATCGGGAGCCTGAACACGGACCCGAAGACCTACGTCGAGGGGCACGTGACGCTCGACGGCACCCGGGTCGAGCGCGTGGGCGTGCGGATCAAGGGGTCCTCGACCGCCCAGACCTTCTCGGGGAAGCCCTCGCTCAAGATCGACCTCAACCGCTACGTCGACCAGGACTACGAGGGCCTCGAGCTCCTCCAGCTGCACGGGCTCATCATCGACACCACGCAGGTGCACGAGGCGATGGGCTGGAAGGTCGCGGAGATGGCCGGCCTGCCCTACAGCCGCGTCGCGTACGCGCGGCTCACGGTCAACGACGTGGACTACGGGCTCTACGCCCACGTCGAGGCCCACGACGACGAGTGGATGGACCGCACCTGGGCCGACGGCGACGAGGGGCGGCTCTACGAGGGCGGCTACCCGCTCTACCCGGAGAGCTTCGACCACGCCGACTTCGTGCGGCGCGAGGTGCGCAACTTCGACCTGGAGGAAGGCGAGGACGTGGACCTCGCCGACCTGACCGCCGCCGTCGACGAGATCCTCGACCCCGAGACCCCCGACTGGTACGGCCGGGTGAACGAGAAGCTCGACCTGGAGGCGTTCGCCCGCTTCGTGGCGGTGGAAGGCTGGATCGGGCAGTGGGACGGCTACGCCTACGCGGCGAACAACTTCCGCGTGTACGTGGACGCCGGCGGCCAGGCCGAGCTGATCCTCTCCGGGCTCGACTGGAGCTTCACGGAGAGCGGCGGCGACTGGGGCCAGCCGGGCGCGTCGCTCGTCACCAAGTGCAAGCGCGACGAGACGTGCGAGGCGGCGCTGAAGGCCGCGGTGTCCGACCTGTGCACCCGCATCGACACCGACGCGCTCCTCGCCGAGCGCGCGCGGGTCTGGGCGCTCATCGAGGACGACGTGGCGAGCGACCCGCGGCGGCCGATGGCGATGCGCTCCGTCGTCACCGCGCAGGACGGCCTCGACGACTGGATCGCGGGGCGGTCGGAGGCGCTCGCGGCGGCGTGGGGCGTGGGCTGCGCGGGCGGGGAGTGAGCCGCGCGGGTCCCGTGTCCCTCGCGCTGCCGCTGCTCCTCGGGTGTACCGAGCCGATGCCGGGCGGCCACGCAGCCGACCGCCGTGGGCCCGGCTCGGCCGACGCGGCCGAGGTGCCCGGCGCACCCGCGGGCGGGGAGCTCTTCGACACGGACCGCGTCCACACCGTCGCCCTGGAGATCGACGAGCACGACGTCGCCGCCCTGAACGAGGATCCGTGGACCTGGCGCGAGGGGAACGTCACGCTGGACGGGACGCGCCTCGAGCGGGTGGGCGTGCGGATCAAGGGCTCGGGGACGATGCAGTCGTTCGAGGGGAAGCCCTCGCTCAAGATCGACCTGAACCGCTACGTCGACCAGGACCACGAGGGGCTCGAGCTCGTCCAGCTGCACGGGTTGTGGTTCGACGAAGCCCAGCTGCACGAGGCGCTGGGCTGGAAGGTCGCGGAGACCCTCGGTCTCCCCTACAGCCGCGTCGCCTTCGTGCGCCTCTCGGTCAACGACGTCGACTTCGGCCTCTACGCGCACGTCGAGGCCCACGACGACCGGTGGATGGCCCGCACCTGGGTGGACGCGGCCGAGGGGCGGCTCTACGAAGGGGGCTTCCTGTGGCGCGGCGACGAGCAGGTCTACGCCGACTTCACCCCGGATCTCGTGGCGAACTTCGACCTCGAGGAGGGCGAGGACGTCGGGGGCGCCGACCTGCGCGCGGCCGTGGACGCGATCGTGGACCCGGCCTCCGACTGGTACGGGCGCGTCGATCGAGCGCTCGCGCTCGACGCGCTCGTGCGCCTCGTGGCCGTCGAGGCCTGGATCGGCCAGTGGGACGGCTACGCCTTCGCCGCCAACAACTTCCGGGTGTTCGTGAACGGTGGCGGGCGGGCCGAGGTCCTGCTGTCGGGCCTCGACGGGGCCTTCATGGACGTGGAGGGGCGCTGGAGCAGGCCCGACGCGAGCCTCGTGGTGGCCTGCCGGAGCGACGAGACCTGCGAGGCGGCGTTGCTGAGCGCCGTCGCGGAGGTCTGCGGCAGCGTGGACACCGACGCTCTGCTCGCCGAGCGGGCGCGCCTGTGGGCGCTCATCGAGGCCGACGTGGCGAGTGACCCTCGCCGGCGCGTCGACTTCGACCGGGTCGTGGACGCGCAAGCCGACACGGACGACTGGATCGCCCGGCGGTCGGCGGTGCTGATGGAGCAATGGGAGCTGGACGGCGTCGGAGACTGACGCGTCGGCTGGCGCGAGCTCGTCCACCGGGCGATTGATCGGGCGAATGGACGCCGCGCACCTCTGGAGCCTCGCCCTCTCCGTCTTCATCGGGGCGCTGATCGGGACCGAGCGCACGCTGCGGCACGGGCCGGTGCAGGGCGAGTTCGCCGGGCTCCGGACCTTCATCCTGCTGGCGGAGGCCGGGGCGATCTCCGCGTGGCTCGCCCAGGACACGGGCCAGATCGCGGTGTTCCTCGTGCCGCTCGCGGGGACCATCGGGTTCCTCGCGGTCGCCTACGCGCTCCGCTTCCGGCAGGACCCGGAGCGGACGGGCTACTCCACCGAGCTCGCCGGCGCGATCACCTTCCTGCTCGGCGGCGCCACGGTGTACGGCCACGCGCCCTTCGCCGTGGGCATGGCCATCGTGACCTCGATCGTGCTGGCGCTGAAGGAGCAGCTGCACGCCACGGTGCGGAAGCTCTCCCCCGAGGAGCTCCTCGCGGCCCTGCGGCTCCTGTTCGCGAGCTTCGTCATCCTGCCGGTGCTCCCGCGCGAGCCGCTCGACCCGTGGGGCGCCGTGAACCCCTACGAGCTCTGGCTGCTCGTGGTGCTCATCTCCGGGCTCTCGATGGCCGGCTACGTCGCCGTGCGGTGGACAGGCGCCACGCGCGGCGCGTTCCTCACCGGCGTGCTCGGCGGGCTCGTCTCGTCCACCGCGGTGACGCTCAGCCTCGCGCGCCGGAGCCACGCCCTCCCCCACCTCCCCGCCGTCATCACCGGCGCGATCCTGCTCTCCTGGGTGGTGAGCTTCGCGCGCGTGGCGGTCGAGGTGGCGATCGTGCACCCCGCGCTGCTCTGGACGCTCGCCGGGCGGCTCGCCACGATGGCCGCCGTGGCGCTGATCGCGGCGCTCGCGTTGTGGCTGCGGGCGCGGCGCGACGCGACCCCGCCGACCGACGACGTGCTCACCAAGCTCGAGAGCCCCTTCCGACTCGCGCCCGCCATCCAGTTCGCCGCGTTCTTCGCAGTGGTCCTGCTCGCGGCGGCGCTGATCCGCACGTACCTCCCGCCGCAGGGGCTCTACGCGCTCGCGGTGATCTCCGGCGTCGCCGACGTGGACGCGATCACGCTCTCGCTCGCGCGCATGGCCGGCGGCGGCGAGGTGGGGCCGGAGCTCGCGGCGAGCGGCATCCTCACGGCGGTGACCACCAACGTGACGATGAAGCTCGTGTACGGCCTGTTCCTCGGCCACCCGTCCCTGCGCCCGCGGTTCGCGGTCGCGGGCGGCGCCGTGGTCGTGGCGGGCCTGGTCGCGTCGATCGCGTAGTCAGACGGCCTCGATCTCCAGGGCCATGCTCCCGTCGTAGCCGCCGAGGGGATCGGTCCCGTCGGGGTCGGCCGCCGACGCCGCGCCGCTCGCCGTGGTGCACCGGGCCTGCACCACGTGGGTGCCCGGCGAGAGCTCGAGGTCGGCGTGCCAGAGCGTCCAGATGTCGGCGCCGGGCGCGTAGTCGATGGCGGCGTCGGACCACGCGCCCTCGTCCACCCGCACCTCCACGCGCACCACGGGGTCCTCCCCGGCGAACGCCGTCCCCAGCACGCGCACGGGGCCGGCCTCGACGGTGGCCCCGAACCAGTAGGGCTCGTGCACGAGCGCGTTGGGACGGTAGGTCGCGTCGTTCGACCAGCCGCGCTCCTCCCAGAAGCCCAGCGCGGGCGCGTCGACGAGATTGATGCCCACGAGCCACTTGGGGTTCTTCATGCCGTAGCGCCCGGGCACGAGCAGCCGCGCCGGGAAGCCGTGCTCCGGCGGGAGCGGCTCGCCGTTCATCCGCCAGACGATCCAGGCGCGGGCGAGGTCGGCGACGGGGACGGAGGTGGTGTAGTCGTCCGCCGAGGCGAACAGGAGCTCCACGATCTCGGCGGGCACGGCCACGCCGAGCGCTCCGAAGAGCTCTGCCAGCGGCGCCCCGGTCCACACCGCGTTGTCGATGGCGTGGTTGTAGGCGTTGGCGCCGATGCACTCGAGCGTGTGCTCCTTGTCGCGGGGCGGGAGCGCTTCGAGCGCGGCGAGGTCGACACGGGCGACCTCCACCCCACGGTCGCGGACCACCAGGGCCCACGTGGCGGCGTCCACCGTCGGGGTGCCGCAGCAGCTCGTGACGTAGAACTCGTCGTTGGGGGTGACGGGGTCCATCGTGAGCTCCCGGTCGGCGTCCCCCTTCGGGGCGCCCTCGCCGTCGCAGCCCGCGAGCCCCGCGAAGAGCCCCGTCCCGCCGGCGAGTGCCGCGCCGGCGAGCCCCGCGCCGCCCGTGAGCACCCCGCGCCGGGACACCACCCGCGCGCGCACCCGCGCCGGAGCCGCGCCTCGCTCTCGTCCGTCCGGCATCGGGCCTCCGCGTGCAGGATAGCCGCCCGCGGCGCGACGTGACGCGGTGTGGCTGCCATCCGTGGGTTACGGGCGTACGCGCGCCCTTCCCACGCGCCCCTCCTCCCCCGTCCCGGAGTCCCCCGTGCTGCTGCCCCTCCTCCTCGCCTGCGGCACCGGCGCCGTGAAGCTCGGCGACGAGCCCGAAGACACCGACGCCGACACGGACGCCGACTCCGACACCGACACGGACGCCGACTCCGACGCGGACACCGACACGGACACCGACGCCGACACCGACGCCGACACCGACGCGGACACCGAGCCGAGCCCCTTCGCCGGCTCCTACGCGGGCTCGCTGGACGCGCGCGTGCTCATCGAGACGAAGGGCGACGGCCAGGAGGTCGCCTGCCCGGGGGAGTGGGAGTTCGACGTCGACAACCGCGGCGACCTCGCGGGGGAGGCGTGGTGCGAGGTGGACGAGATCGGCGTCGTCTACGAGGGGGAGGTCCGCGGCACCGCGGCCGACGGCGTGATCAGTGGGGTGTGGTACGCGGACTTCCGCTGGTCGGTGCGCGAGGTCTACTTCGAGGGCACCATCGGCGGCGGCGCGGCGGAAGGCGAATTCGACCACGACGTCGGCGGCGGCCAGCGCTTCGTGGGGACGTTCAGCGTCGTGGAGTAGGCAGGCCCCCCCGCGCCTTCGCGGGGAGGCCGACCCGCCTACAGCTCCGGCAGGTCCCTGGTGCGGCCGTTGATGGCGGCCAGCACGCGGGCCTGGAGCTCGGCCACGGGGATCGTCACCTGCTGCTCGACGCCGTAGCGTCGCAGCGTCACGGTCCCGTTCGCGACCTCCTGCTCGCCGATGACCAGCACGTTCGGGACCTTCTGGGTGCTGGCGGACCGGATCTTCTTCTGGAGGCGCTCGCCGGAGGTGTCGACCTCGGCGCGGATGAACGAGTTCCGCAGCTGATCCGCGACCTTGTGCGCGTATTCGTCGAAGCGGTCGGCCACCGTGAGGAGCCGCACCTGGACGGGCGCGAGCCAGGTCGGGAACGCGCCGGCGTAGTGCTCGATGAGGAACGCGATGAAGCGCTCGTGGGTGCCGAGCGGGGCGCGGTGGATGCACCAGGGCGTGTGCTCGGTGTTGTCGGCGCCGGTGTAGTGCAGGCCGAGGCGCGCGGGCACGGCGAAGTCGAGCTGGTTGGTCGAGGCGGTCTCCTCGCGGCCGGTGACCGTCTTGAACTGCATGTCGATCTTCGGCCCGTAGAACGCCGCCTCACCCTTCACTTCCACGAAGGGCATCCCGGACTGGATCATCACGTCGCGGACCATGTTCTGGGACTTCTCCCAGGCGGCCGGGTCGTTGACGTACTTGTCCTTGCCCTTCGGATCCTCGGGGTCCCAGGTCGAGAACCGCATGTGGTAGTTCGAGAGCCCGAGGGTCTCGTACACCTTGCGGTGGAGCTCCATGACCTTCAGGAACTCGGAGCTGAAGTTGTCGTCGGTGCAGTAGATGTGCGCGTCGTTCATGCACATCCCGCGCACGCGGAGGAGGCCCGAGAGCGAGCCGGAGTCCTCGAAGCGGTAGACCTGCCCGTACTCCGCGAGGCGGAGCGGCAGGTCGCGGTACGACCGCTTGCGCGCGGCGAAGATCTTGTGGTGGTGTGGGCAGTTCATCGGCCGGAGGCAGTAGACCTCCTTGACCACCTCGCCGTCCGGACCCTCCTCCTTGAGCTCCATCATCGGGTACATGTGGGGCTTGTAGTAGGGGAGGTGGCCGGTCCGATAGTAGAGGTCGGCCTTGGCGAGCTGCGGGGTGGCGACGCGCTGGTAGCCGTCCTTGAACTCGAGCTCCTTGGCGAGCTTCTCGAGCTCCTCGCGCAGCACGGTGCCGGCCGGGAGCCAGAGCGGGAGGCCCTTGCCCACGTCCTCGTCGAACGTGTAGATGTCGAGGTCCGGGCCGAGCTTCTTGTGATCGCGGGCCAGCGCGTCGTGGTACGCCTTCACGTGCGCGTCGAGCTGCTCCTTGTTCGCGAACGCCCACACGTAGATGCGGGTCATCATCGTGTTGCGGGAGTCGCCGCGCCAGTAGGCGCCCGCGAGCGAGCGGATCTTGAAGCCGTCCGCCGGGAGCTCCTTCGTGTTCGTCACGTGCGGGCCGGCGCACATGTCGACGAAGGGGCCGTTCTTGTAGAAGGAGATGGTCTCGAACCCACGCTTCTCGGCGAGCTCGGCGGCGTACTGCTTCTTGTACGGCTCGCGCATGCTCTCGATGCGGGCGAGCGCGTCGGCGACGGAGAGGTCCTCGCGCTCGAAGGCCTGCTGGCGGCCGATGATCTTCTTCATCCGCTTCTCGATCTCGGAGAAGTCGGCGTCGGAGAGCGGCTCGCCGGCGATCACGAAGTCATAGTAGAAGCCGTCGGCGATCGGCGGGCCGAAGCCGAGCGTCGAGCCGGGGCGGAGCTCCAGGACGGCCTGCGCGAGCACGTGCGAGAGGCTGTGGCGGACGCGGTGGAGGCGCGCGGCCTCGGGGTCGGCGGGGCCGGCGCCGCCGAGTTCGTTGTCGGGTTCGAGATCGTGGTTTTCCACGCGAGGCTCCGGAGAAGCGCGGCGTTTAACAGGTTCTCGGGGTCTTGGGGCGGGGGGGGTGCCCCCCGCAACGCCCCCCCTGTCGCGGCGCGCGGGCTACGTCGGCTCCCCATGAACCTCCTCCTCCTGGAACCCGACGAGCTGGCCCCCGACGGCACCGCGCGGCTCACCGGGCGCCGGCTCGTGCACGCGCGCGAGGTGCTGGCCGTGCAGGCCGGCGATCAGCTGCGCGCGGGGGTCGTGGGCGGCCTGGCCGGCACGGCGGAGGTGCTCGGCCTCGACGCCGAGGCGCTGGTCCTCCGCGTGGCGCTCGCCGACCCGCCGCCGCCCCGCCCGGGCATCGACCTCGTGCTGGCCATGCCGCGCCCGAAGGCGTTCAAGCGGCTCCTGCCGGTGGTGGCGCAGCTCGGCGTGGATCGGGTGGTGCTGGTGAACGCGGCGCGCGTGGAGAAGAGCTACTTCCACTCGCCGGCGCTGGAGCCCGACACCGTGCGGCGGCTCCTCGTCGAGGGGCTGGAGCAGGCCCGCGACACCGTGCTCCCCGAGGTGATCGTGCGCGAGCGCTTCCGGCCGTTCGTGGAGGACGAGCTGGACGGCCTGTTCCCCGCGAGCCGGCGGCTGCTCGCGCACCCGCACGCGGAGACGCCGCTGGAGGCGCTGCCGCGGGCCGAGCGCGCGGGGAGCCGCGCGCTGTTCGCGGTGGGGCCCGAGGGCGGGTGGGTGCCGTTCGAGCTCGACCTGCTGGAGAAGCGCGGGTTCACGGCCTTCTCGCTCGGGCCGCGGGTGCTGCGGACGGAGACGTTGGTGCCGTACCTGATCGGGGCGGTGCGGGGGTGAGAGGGTGAGCGAGTCGACCCCGCGGCGGCTCACGCCCGCGTCTCCTCCCCCACGACCCCCAACGCCCGCGTGAGCTCCGCGACGTCGAGGTTCGCGAACCCGAGCCGGAGGTGCGGGTCGCGCCGGCCGTCGAACGTGTACTCGCTCCCGATGCGAAAACCGACGCCGCGCGCGAGGCAACGCGCCTGCAGCACCTCCGCGTCGACCGGCGAGCGCACCCACAGGGCGAGCCCGCCCTCGGGCGGCGACGTCGGCACCCCGAGGTGCTCGGTCACCAACCCCGCGAGCGCCCGGCCCCGCTCGGCGTAGACGCGCCGCATCCGGGCCACGTGCCGCTCGACCTCGCCCTCGTCGAGGAGCTCGGCGACGGCGCGCTCGGTGACGAGGTCGCCCTGGCGGTCGATCGCGACGCGCAGGCGCTCGACCCGCCGCAGGACCTCCGCCCCCGCGACCACGAAGCCGATGCGCAGGCCCGGCGCGAGCGCCTTGGCGAGCGTGCCGACGTACACCACCACCCCGTCGGGATCGGCGTGCCGGAGCGGCAGGCGCGGCGCCCCGGCGAAGTGGAACTCGTGGTCGTAGTCGTCCTCCACGACGGGCACGCGCCGCGCGGCGGCCCACGCGAGCAGGCTCGCGCGCCGGCGGGGCGAGAGGCCGACCATCGTGGGGTACTGGTGGTGCGGCGTCACGTAGACGCCCGCCACGTCGAGGCGCGCGAGGGCGTCGACGTCGATCCCCTCCCCGTCCACGGGCACCGGCACGGGCTCGACGCCCGCCAGCCGGAACGCGGCCCACGCGGGTGAATAGCCGAAGGACTCCACCGCCACGCGCGAGCCGGGCGCGAAGCACGCCCGGGCCACGAGGTGGAGCGCGTGTTGCGAGCCGCGCGTGACGACGAGGCCGTCACCGTCCACGGGGAGCGCGCGGTGCGCCCGGAGCCAGCGTGCGAGCGCGTCGCGGAGCGCGCGGTGGCCGCGCGGATCGCCGTAGTCGACGAGCGAGCGGCCCGACCCGGCCAGCGCCCGTCGCCACGCGCGGCCGAGCGCCGGGAGCGGCAGGAGCCGCAGGTCGGGCTTCCCGCCGTGCAGGATCAACGCGCCCGGCGGGTCCACCTCGGGCGCCCGCGGCAACCACACCTCGGGGAGCGCGAACCCCGGCGACGACGCGCGGTCGGGCACGGGAGCCACCGACGCGCCTCCCGGCACGGCGCCGCCGCGGCGGCCGCGCCCCCGGCGCGGGCCGGCTGCCCCGATCCCGACCCCACCGGACGCCCCCGCGGCTTCCTGCGGCCCGACCCCCGGCGCCACGCGCATGCCCCCCCGCGGCGTCGACACGAGCCAGCCCTCCGCGACGAGCTCGCGCCACGCCGCCGCGACCGTGTTGCGGTGCACGCCGAGCCGCGCCGCGAGCGTGCGCGCGCCGGGGAGCCGGTCGCCGGGCCGGAGCCGGCCCGCGCGGATGTCGACGGCGACGCCGCGGGCGATGCGCAGCGACAGCGCCGCGCGGCCGTCCGGCACCGTGGGGCACCACTCCATCGAGCCTCCTTCTGGCACATGCCCTATCTCGAGTCTGGCCCTCGTACATGTGCCAGCGCGCAGGTACTCCGAGGGCATGCGCCGCACCGAACGAAGCCTCGATCCAACCCTCGCCCGCGCCCTCTTCGACGAGGCGCCCGTCATCCACGTCGCGAGCCGCACGCCCGACGGCGAGCCCGTGCTCCGCGCGCTCAACGTCGTGGCGGTCGACGAGCCCGACGGCTTCGCGCTCGCCTTCCACGGGGCGCCCGCGGGCGAGAAGGCGCTCTGCGTCGGCCAGCCCGCGGTCCTCGGCTGCGAGCGCGTCGTGGCCGCGATCCCGAGCTGGTTCACGAGCCCCGAGCGCGCCTGCCCGGCCACCACCTGGTACCTCTCCGCCCAGGCGCACGGCACGTTGGAGCCGGTGCAGGACGCCACCGAGAAGGCCCACATTCTCCAGGCGTTGATGACACGCTTCCAACCCGAGGGGCGGCACCGCGTGATCACCGCCGAGGACCCCATGTACGCGGCGGCGGTGCGGAACCTGCTCGTGGTCAAGGTGTCACCGACGCGTGTCACCGCCAAGGCGTCCGTGGGGCAGGACAAGCCGCCCGAGGTGCGCCACGCCGTGCTCCGCCGCCTCTGGGAGCGCGGCGACGCCGGCGACGTCGACGCCATCACCACCGCGCTCCGCTTCGCCCCGGACCCCTGGCCGGATTGGTTGCGCCACGGCGAGGCGCGGCTGCACCCCCGCTTGTCCGACCGGGAAGGCGCCGCGCGCCTGCTCGACGGTGCCGAGTGGACCGCGATGTTCACCGGCGATCAGCTTCGGCGCGCCCTCGCGGGCGGCTCCGCGCTCGTCGGCGCGACGATCGGCGACGAGGTCGTGGGCGTGGCGCGCGCGGTCACCGACGGCGGCAAGTTCGCTTGGATCGCGGACGTGTTCGTGCGCGCGGACCAACGTGGGAAGGGCCTCGGCGACGCGCTGGCGCGGCTCGTGCTCGATCACCCGGCCGTGCGCGGCTGCGCCCGGATGTTCCTGCGCACGCAGATCGCGGAGGGGTTCTGGCACCGGCACGGCTTCCGGACGATCCCCGGGCCGGGCGACCGGATCTGGATGGCGCGGGGGTGACGCGCTCACCCCACCAGCTGACGCACCACCGCGACCAGCTCGACGGGCTCGCGCCCCGACACGAGCGGCAGGCCCCCGATCCCCACGCCCCCGGGCGTGTCGCGGTACACCGCCGCGCGATCGCCGGGAAACACGGCCCAGGCGCTCCGGGCGGCGGGCAGCGCGTCCCGGTAGGCGTGCATCTTGTGGAGATCGTCGGGCTGCGGCGCGCCGTCCGGTGTCACGCGGAACTTGGCGTCGAAGAGGTGGAGCCCGGCGTAGGGTCCGGCGGGCACGAACACCGCCGCGTCCGGGCGCAGCTCCAGGGAACGCGACCGGCCGTGCCAGCCGTCGTTGCGCGTGTACGTCGGGTTGTAGGCCACCTCGACGCCCGACCCCCAGCGGGCGCGCAGGCCGTAGAGCGGGCGCGCGTCGAACGTGCCCGTGGCGAGCGCCTCGACGCGGGTGGGCGGCCCGAGCGCCTCCCGCACGAGCCCGACGAGCCGGAACGCGACCCAGAGCTCGTAGAGGCGCGCGACGTTCTTCACCTCGAGGAGCCGCACGACCTCGTCGTCGTCGAGCGGCAGCGCCCGCGAGGGGGCCCGCAGGAGCTGGCTCGCGACGAGCACCTCGCGGTAGGCCGCGCGGCGCTGCAACACGGTCGACGCCGTGGGCAGCATGCCGAGGCGGCCCACCTCGCTCCAGAGCGGGGCGCGGCGGATCGGTGCGAGCGCGGCCTCGATGGCGTGGGCGTCGTGGGCGATGCGCGCGCGGAGCGGGCCCGGCGCCGGGGTCCGACGGAGCGCCGTGACGCACGCCGCGCAGTCGTCCAGGAACGCCTTCACGAAGCGGTTCTCCGGCACGTCGACGGTGGGGTGGCACATCGTGTCGGCCACGCGCGTCGGGAGGTGCCCGGCGAAGCCGAGCCCGCGGGGGGCGCGCTGGAGCGGCCAGCGGCCGGCGGCGGCGTCCTCGAGCGTGCGGGGAGACAGGTCGCCCGCGAGCTCGACGGGCACCTCGCGCTCCTCGCGGACGAGCCGCCGGTGGGGGTCGGCGACGATCGCGCGTAGCGCCGCCAGGAGCCCCGGCGCGCCGAGGAGCGCGTGCCTGAGCCACACGAAGCGATGGTAGGGCAGATCCCGCGGCGCGCCGCGGGGGTCGCGGGCGTAGGGCAGCGACGAGCCCGTCGACGCCGCGAAGGGCAGCGCGCTCGCCTCGGCCGTCAGCTCCGCGAGCATCCCGTCGTAGGCGTCCTCCGTCCACTTGCCGCTCTGCACGTGGAGCGTCCCGAGGGGCCCCGCGGGCACGCGCCCGACGAGGTTCCCGAAGCGCAGCCGGACCACGCTCCCCCAGCGCTCCGCCACGCCGGCCGGGAGCGTCGCCACGACGGCGTCGAGGTCCGGGATCGCCCCCTCGACGAACCAGTCCCCCTCGGCCGCGAGCCGCCAACCGTCGAGGTGACGCTCGGCGGGATGGCCGTCGCGGCGGGTCGGGCGCGGCCCCTCGCCCGTCATTCGATCCAGGAGGTGAAGCCCTGGCGCACGAGGCGTTCGCGCATCCGCCAGAGCTTGGCCGCCGACCGCGGGAGCGCGGCGGTGACGCCCGCGGCCTCGTCCTTCCACGCGAGCTCGCCGTCGGCGTCCAGGGCCCAGCGATCGCGGTCGCGACGCGCCGGGTCGGCGTGGCCCCCGGCCAAGAGCTCGCCGAGCAGCGCGTCCACGACGTCCTGGAGCTCCGCTTGCGTGCCGTTGAGCTTCACCAGCACCTTCTGGAGCACGCCCAGATCGAGCGCCGCCCAGGACGCCGCCTCGGGGTCGACCGCCTGGTCCGCGGCGAGCCGGACGTACCGCGCGATCTCGGTGGCGACGCGGTAGCCGAAGTGCCGGTGGAAGCGCGTGAGCGTGTCGTGCAGCGCGAGGAGGGCGCGGGAGAGGTCCCCCTCCTGCCAGCCTTCGAGCCAGCGCCAGTCCTCGCGGGTGGGCGGGCCGGCCACGTCGAGCCGCCCCGACCAGCGCGCGAGGTCGAGCGTCCCGTCGCGCCCGGGCGGGCGCCCGAGCCCGCGGAGGTCGACGGCGTCGAACTCGATCGCGAAGGCGCGGTCGAGCACCTTGGGGCTGAACAGGTAGGTGCTCTCGTCCACGTTGACCGTGCCGATCAGGAACAGGTTGCGAGGGATCGGGAGTCGCCGCGGGACGACCGGGCCCTCGTCCTCGCCTTCCTCGATCTCCGGCACGTCGTGCAGGTGCACCGCCTCCCCGGACTCCAGCGCCGAGAGGAGGTCGCTGAAGTAGTGCTCGACCCGCGCGAGGTTCATCTCGTCGAGCAGCGCGAAGAACGGCGTGGGGTTCGTCGGGTTGGCGGCGCACTCGTCCCGCGCGCGCAGGAGCAGCTCCAGGAAGGGCGTGACGACGTAGCTGCGGGTGAGCGGGTTCACGTGCCCCAGGAGCCCGCGCCGGTCGGTCCAGTCGGGCCGGACCGCGATCACCGCGTGGTTCTCCACGCGCGTCTCCTCGATGGTGGGCGTCGGGACCTCGAAGGCCAGGGTGTCGTACGGCCCTTCCACCGGGCCCTCCAGCCGCACGAGGATCGGCGCGCCCAGCGGGAAGGTCGCGTCGAACCACGCCCGCATCGCCCCCTTGAAGAACACCATCAGCGGCTTGCTCCGGCTCGCCGAGAGCACGCCGGCGCCGCCGGGCCACCGCGCCTGGATGGACGAGACGGTCTCGAGCGGCGCGGCGAGCTGCGCGGCGAGCGCGGCCGGGAGCGTCATGCGGTGGTGGTCGCGCATGTAGGGCTTGCACGCGAGGATCGCGGTGCGCTCGTCGGGCGGCACGGTCCGCGCGGCGCGGCGCGTGGTGGCGTACCGCGCCGCGAGCGCCTGCCCGATGCGCGTCTTCCCGGTCCCCGAGATGCCCGTCAGGATGACGAAGCGCTTCACCTGCAGCGCGAGGAGCACGTTGGCGACGAGCTCGGCGGGGAACACGAGCCCGCTCGCGTCGAGGCCGGCGAGGAGCGCGTCGAAGGGTCGGGTCGTGGGGCCGCCGGTCGAGCCGGTGCCGCCGGTCGAGCCGGCGCCGCCGGTCGCGTCGTCGCCGCCTTCGGCGCCGCCGGCGTCGGTGTCGGGCGGCATGCGCGGGAACCCATCGGGCCAGGGCACCACGATCTCGTCGGTACGGTCGAGCTCCTCGAGCGGGCGGCCGATCGCCTCGCGGAGCGTCGGCAGGCGCTCGAGCGCCTCGAAAAGCTCGGGCCGGGGGCGGTACACGTTCACCTTCCCGGTCCATCTCTGCTGGAGCAGCAGGCGCGCGCCGGGCTTCCCGTCCGGCTCGGTCTCGCGGTGCGTGTGGTTCACCCGCCGGGCGAAGGCCCCGAGCACGCCCATCTGGTCGTGCAGCTTCGAGCCGAGCGCCTTCTTGTAGGCGTCGCTCGTGAGCCCGTCGGGGTGCGCGGCGAGCAGGTGGAGGAACAGGAGCTGCCCGCGCGGCACCGGGATCCGGCAGAGGACGCGGACGATGTCGCGGACACGGGGTTCGTCGAGGGGCACGCAACGCTCCGGGGCGCGCGATGGTAGCGCGCGGCGGGCCAGGGCGTGTCTCCGGGTGGGTCTGGGCAGCCGCTCCGCGCTGCGGCGACGGCGGTGCCTTCGGGGACGGGGGGTGGTTCGGGTGCCTTCGGGGGGTGTTCACGGGGGGTGAACGGTTTCGGGGGTTCTCATTGGATCGTCGCGTCCGGAGTTGCGGTAGCCTTCGCCCAACCCCGGAGACCCCCAAATGTCACGCAGCCTGGGCGCATGGTGCCTGCCGCTCGCGCTCGCCCTGACGGCGCCGCCTGCGTACGCCGCCGGACCGCACGAGACCCCGCTCACCGCCGCCTCCCTGCAGGACCTGGCCGACGAGTGCGGGCAGGACGACACGTGCCGCCCGCAACTGTGCGCGGAGGACGCGAAGTTCGACTTCTGCGATCTGCGCGATGACGAGCTCGCCGCCTTGGCGCTCGCGTCGGACCCGGCGGTGACGCGGTGGATGGCGAACCAGGCGCGGCGGATCAAGAGCGTCGCGGCGCAGGCGAAGGGGCGGGTGACACCCAAGCCGGCGACGAGCGAAGGCTCCCCCCTCGTCGACCTCCTTCGCATGGACGGCACCGCCACGAAGGCGGCCGAGACGGCCGCCGACGTGGCCTCGGCCGCGACCGGCCGCACCGTCGAGCAGCAGATCGCGCTCGCCGCCGCGGGCCTCGCGCGCCTCGTCGCGGACCGCATGAAGCAGGAGGGCGTCGGGTGGGCGCTGGACTCGATCGGAAATGAGCTCTGCACCGACCACGCGGGCCTCTCCCAGAAGCCCAACACGCTCCTCTCGCCGATCGTGGGCCTGGCAGAGGGCGCCCTCATCCGCGACGAGGTCCGGTACCACTACCTCCGCGCCTTCTGCGGGCTGGCCCGGAGCCCACGTCTCGCCGGCTACGGGGCGGGGGCGGCGACGCTCCAGGTCGTCCGGGACGCCGTCGAGAACGACGCGAAGGACATCCCCGGCGCCGTGGTCGGCCGAGGCGTCGAGACAGCATTCTATGGGATCCAGGCCGCGAATGCGTTCGACGAGGACGCCTGGCGTGTCGAGACGGCCAAGGCCGACGCGCGGGACGCCCAGGCGCGGTACACCACGGCGCGGGCGAAGGCCGCGGAGGCCGCGGCGGGGTGGGCCGCGTGGAGCGGCACCGCGGTCCCCGCCCTCCTCCTCGTCGAGGTCGAGGCCGGCGCGCTCGTCGGCGTCACGACGGTCACGGACGCGACCACCCGTCGGGACGCCGCCGCCGCCGAGGCCCTCGCCAACCTGAAGGCCTGGGACGCGCACGAGGTCGCTCACCTCTCCGACGATGTGGCCGCGAAGTCCCTGCTCTCCTCGGTCGCCGCGCTGCACGCCGCGGCGACGACCCTCCAGCAGGTGGCCGGCGACCGAGCGGCCGCGCTCCGCAAGCTGCTCGACACCCCCGGCAAGTTCGAGGAGTCCGACCAGGACACGGTCGAGGCCGCGTGGAGGGCTGCCACCGCCGCCGAGGAGACCGCCGCCCGCGTGCTCGCGTGGACCGGGGACGGCGCGAAGCTCGTCGCAGCCTGGCTCACGGCGAGCCCGCCCGCCTGCACCGCGCTGGACGGGCTCACCGAGCGCTGGATCGGCCTCGCGGCGGCGCAAGCGGCCGCCAAGAAGGCGTGCGCCACGGGCGCGGCGCAGGCGGACACCGACGCCTATGCCTCCGCGTACCTCCCGCTCGCCCGCGGCGCGGCCGCGCACTACCGCGGGTCGACGCCCCGTGCTGCCGCCCTGGGTTCCACCGCCACCATCCTCGCGAAGGCCGTCGCCGACACGAACGACGTCCTGCTCGACAAGAAGAACCGGCTCACGGCCGTCGACGTGAAGCCCGCCACCGACGCCCGGGCCGCCCTCGAGGCCTTCGACGCGGCGTGGGGGGCGCGCGCGGACGCCGAGGCGGCGCTCGACGAGGCGCGCGCGCTCCTGGCGGCAGCCGAGCCGGGGGTCCCCGCGCCCGACCTGCGCGAAGCCGTGCGCGTGGCGCTCCGCCGCATCGTGGACGGCGGCGACCCGCTCTTCGCGCTCGGCGAGCTCGGACGGGCGCTCGATGCGAGCAACCGCCGCCCCTTCGGCACCGACCGACGGGTGCTCTACTCCCCGGAGATCCAGGTCTTCGCCTGCGCGGCCTCGTTCCCCGCGGCACACCAGGGCGTGCTCGAGCTGCTCGCCACGGACGACCCGAGCACCGCCACCATCGCCGCCGCGCTCACGACGGCCCCCGCGTGCTGGGAGATCTTCGGGGAGGGGCACCGGATGACCCTGAGCCGCAAGGGACCGGACGCCTGGTCGGGGAGCCCCGAGCTGGCGATCGACGAGCCCGCGCGGACGGGGCGCCTCGAGCGGCTCACCACCGCCCGCCGGCTGTACGAGGAGCTGAGCGCTCCGGGTGGCTCCATCGTCGCGAGCTGGCGGCACCTCGTGGCCACGCAGGCTGCCGTGCGCGCCCGGCTCGACGAGCTCGCTTCCGCCAACACCGAGCGCCTGGGCGACCTGAAGACCGAGGGGCTCGGCAAGCAGGAGATCGACGCGCTCACCGCGGCCCTGCGCGGGCAGGTCGAGAGCGGCCGGCAACTCCTCCTCCTGCAGCTCGGCGTGCTGGACGACGCGCTGGACATCGCGAGCACCGTCTCCTCCAGCGTGCGCGGAGGAGCGGGCCTCGTGAAGGGGCTCTGCGTCACCCGGCCCGACGAGGACTGCGCCCTCGGCACCGAGCTGGCGCCGCTCGACAAGGTGGACGCCGCGCTCGCCGAGGTGCGCAAGGGCGTGGGCCTGATGAAGCAGGTCGTCTCCGGGAAGCCAGCCCAGGCTCTGGCGGGCGGACTGGCCGAGCTGCCCAAGCTCTGCAGGGAGCTCACGGAAAAGGCCGACGAGACGGCGTGCGAGAAGGCGGCCGGGCAGCTCGCCACCTACGGGGCTGGGCTCGCCGGGGTCGCGGAAGCCGAGACGGCCGACGAGGCCGCGAAGGCGCTCCATGGCATCGCGAACCCGCCGGGTGGGTGGAAGGTCAAGCAGACGCCTGGCACGACCACGGTCTCCATCACCGCGCACCCTGGCATCATGGGCGGCATCGAGTGGCGCCGCGGCGTTCATGGCGTCGTCCTCGAGCAGGGCCTGAGCGACGACCAGGTGCCCTACTTCGCGTCCCCCACCCTCGCGTTGCCGGTGGGCGTGGAGACCACGACGCGGATCCCCTGGCTCTCCGTGTACTTCCCCGTGCTCGACCCCGCCGCGTTCCTCCAGTACGACGTGAGCGAGGGTGGCGAGCTCCCGGACCCCAACCTGCTGACCGTGCTGAGCCCCGGCGTGGGGCTCCGCGCCAACATCCGCACGACCCCGTTCGGCGTCCTCGTCGCCGGCCTGTACCGACCCAACCTGCGGTCGGCCTCCGGTCCCGCCTTCTCGAGCACCGGCGCCGACGCCTTCCAGCTCGTCGTGGCCGGCACCGTCGACGTCACGTTGTTCAGCCTCCACACCCGCAACGAGGTGAAGTGATGCGCCCCTCCCTGTTCCTGATGCCGGCGTCACTCCTCGCTGCCTGCTGGAACGGCACCCCCATCCACCCAACCCTCCTCGTCACCGACGATCCCGACGAGATCGCGACCGCGCTCGCCGCCCGAAACGGCGCGCAGGCCGACACGAGCGGGTCGGTGAGCACCGACACGGCCGGCGGCCCCATCGACACGGGCGACACGGGTGACACGGGCGACACCGCCACCCCCGGCGGTGACACCGACACCGCCGACCCCCGCGCGGCGATCCAATGCGGGGACGGCTGCTTCCTGCAGGGCGAGCCCGTCTACATCGCGTGGATCCTCCCGAAGGGCGTCCCCGACCCCTCGGAGGCCGCCACCCTGCGGATCGAGACCGCCTGCACCTCCGAGACGCTGAGCGTCCCGTTCGCCCACGGGGCCGCGCAGACCGTCATCGACGCGCCGCTCGGTGCCGAGGGGGGCATCCTCGTCGCGGTCAGCGTGCTGAACGGCTCGGACTCCGACACGACGGAGCGCGCCGACGAGGCCGGCGTGGTCTGCCCCGAGGCCGACGACACCGACGCCGCCGACGACACCGACCCGGGCACCACCGGGTAGCCCTCCCGGCACCCGAGCCCCCCCCGCCCTTCCCGCCACCGCCGCCTCCGCAGCGGCGCGCGCGTCCCCGCGCGCGTCCGGCTGCCCGGAAAAAGCGCCCGTGACCGCGTCCGGGCCCGCCGGAGCACCCCCCCGGCCCCACCCGCCCCCGCGTTAGTCCAACCCCCATGGACTACCGAGAGCTCCTCGCGACCGTCGGGCGCTACGCCGGCGTCGCCACCGACACGCGCGAGGTGGGGCCGGGCACCGTGTTCGTCGCCGGGGGCGGGCCCGCCGCGAGCCGCGCCGCCTATACGCGCGAGGCCGTCGAGCGCGGCGCTTCCGTGATCGTCGGGGAGGCCGATCCCGGCCTGCCCACCGTCCCGTTCGTCCAGGTCGCCGACTTCCGCGAGGCCGCCGCCGATCTCGCCGCCCGCTTCTACGGCGAGCCCTCGCGCGGGATGGCGATGGTCGGCATCACGGGCACCTGCGGCAAGACGACGACGACGTACCTCGTCGAGTCGATCCTCCGCGCCGCGGGCCACCGCGTCGGCGCGATCGGCACCGTGTCCTTCCGCTTCCCCGGCTACGAGCGCCCCGCCACCAACACCACCCCGGGCGCCGTCGAGCTGCAGCGCCTCCTCGCCGAGATGCGCGACGCCGGCTGCACCGCCGTCGTGATGGAGGTCTCCTCCCACGCGCTCAAGCAGAAGCGGGTGCGCGGCGTGGCCTTCGACGTGGGGGCGTTCACGAACTTCTCCAGCGAGCACCTCGACTACCACCAGACGCTCGACGACTACTTCGAGAGCAAGGCGCTCCTGTTCACGACGTACGCCGCGGCGTCCCGCGCCGCGGGCAAGCCGTTCCGCGCCATCCTGAACGCCGCCGACCCCGCCGTGCGCCGCCTCGCCGCGCGCCTCGCCGAAGCCGGCGACGCGCCCGCCACCTTCGGCGACGAGCCCTCCACCCTCGCGCCCGACGGCGTCACGGTCACCGTCGGGGGCCACCCCTTCCACGCGCCCCTCGTCGGCCGCTTCAACGCCGAGAACGTCCTCGTCGCCGTGCACGCCGCGCTCGCCCTCGGCATCGGCCCCGACGCCATCCAGGCCGGCCTCACCGACCTCGCGCAGGTCCCCGGCCGGCTGGAGCGCGTCCCCGATCCGCGCGGCGCCCACCTCTTCGTGGACTACGCGCACAAGCCCGGCGCGCTCGAGAACATCCTCGTCACGCTCCGGGAGCTCGCGGGGTCGTCTCGCCTCGGCGTGGTGTTCGGCTGCGGCGGCGACCGCGACCAGGTCAAGCGCCCCGTCATGGGCGAGATCGCCGCGCGCCTCGCCGACGAGGTGTGGCTCACGTCCGACAACCCGCGCACCGAGGACCCCGCCGCCATCGTCGCGGCCATCCACGCCGGCATGGCGCGCACCGACCACGTGCACGTGATCGTCGACCGCCGCGAGGCCATCCGCGCCGCGGTCGCATCGGTCCGCCCCGGCGACGTGCTCGTGGTCGCCGGCCGCGGCCCCGAGTCGGTCCAGGTCCTCGGCGTCCCCGGCGAGCCCGGGAAGACGCGCACCGAGCCCTTCGACGATCGCGTCGAGGTCGCGGCCGCCGTGGCCGCCGCCACGCGGTCGAGCACGGGGTAGCGGCGACGCCCGCCAACGGTTAGTCGCCGGCCCCGTGAACTCCACCGAGATCCACAGCATCCTCCAGGACTTCCGCGACCTCGTCGCCGCCGCCGCGACGACGGCCGAGCTGGAAGAGGTCCGACGCCGCCACCTCTCCAAGAAGAGCCCGGTCCGACAGGCGATGGCCGGCCTGCGCGACGTGCCGGCCGACCTCCGCCCGCAGGTCGCCGCGCAGCTCAACGACGCCGTCGCCGTCATGGAGGCCGAGCTCGCCGCCGCCCAGGCCGCCCTCGGCCGCCGCGAGCTCGACGCCCGGCTCGCCGCGGAGTGGCAGGACCTCACGCTCCCCGCCCGCACCATCCCGCGCGGCGCCCGGCACCCCGTGAGCCGCATCGAGCGCCAGCTCATGGCGGTCATGCGCACGCTGGGCTTCGAAGCGGTGGAGGGGCCCGAGGTCGAGCACCCCTACTACAACTTCGACGCGCTCAACATCCCCGAGCACCACCCCGCCCGCGACATGCAGGACACCTTCTGGGTGACCGGCGGGTACCTGCTCCGCTCGCACACCACGACCGTGCAGGCGCGCGTGCTGGAGACCCAGAAAGCGCTCCCGATCCGCATCGCGTCGTTCGGGCGCACGTACCGGAACGAGGCGGTGGACGCGACGCACGTGGCGATGTTCCACCAGTTCGAGGGCCTCTGGATCGACCGGCACCTCACCGTGCCGCACCTCAAGGCGCTGCTCTCCTACCTGGCGCGCGCGCTCTACGGCGACCGTCCGATCCGCTTCAAGCCCAAGTTCTACCCGTACACCGAGCCGTCGTTCGGCGTCGATCTGCAGTGCGGAACCTGCCAGGGCGCCGGCGCGGTCGACGGCGAATCCTGCCACGCCTGCCACGCCGCGGGTTGGGTCACCATCCTGGGCGCCGGCATGGTGCACCCGGCGGTGTTCCGCGAGTTCGGCTTCGATCCCGACGAGGTCAGCGGCATCGCCTTCGGCCTCGGCACCACCCGCATGGCCTCGCAGCTCACGGGGGTGCTCCCCCGCAGCCTCTACGAGCAGGACCTCCGCGTGTTCGCGAACCTCCAGGTGCGCCCGTGAAGATCGCGATCGATCGCCTCCGCTCCTACGTCGACCTCCCCGGCGACGCCTCCCTCCGCGCGCTCTTCGACGACGTGGGGCTCGAGGTCAAGCGCGCGAACCCGACGCCGCAGGGCTTGACGTTCACGCTCGAGCTCCTCGCCAACCGCGGCGACCACCGCTGCTACGCCGGCGTCGCCCGCGAGCTCTCGGCGCGCCTCCGCGCGGATCTGCGCCTCCCCGCGCACGCCGCGCTCACGACGGGCGCCGCGCCCCACCCGTTCCGGGTCGAGACGCCGCTCTGCCTCGTCTACAGCCTCACGCTGCTCGAGAAGACCGGCGAGGGCGCGCTCGACGCCGACGGCCAGCGGATCCTGGAGGTCGCGGGCTCGCTCACCGGGCTGTTGCCGGTCGACGCGACCATCCTCGCCGGCATCGAGCTCGGCCAGCCGACCCACGCCTTCGACGCCGACAAGATCGAGGGCGCCGTCACCATCCGCACCTCGCGCCCCGGCGAGAAGGCGTGGCCGCTCTTCCAGGCCGGCCCCGTCGAGATCCCGGCCGGCACGATCGTCATCGCGGACGACACGAAGATCCTCGCCATCGCCGGCGTCATCGGCTGCGAGGAGTCCAAGACCACCGCGGACACGCGCCGCATCCTCCTCGAGTCGGCCACCTTCGACCCGCCCTCGGTGCGCATCGCCGCGCGCGCGCTCGGCCTGTCCACCGACGCCTCCGGCCGCTTCGAGCGCGGTGGCGACCCGACGGCCCCGCTCGTCGGCGCCGGGCGCGTCGTGCAGCTCCTGGAGTCGGCCGGCGCCTGGAAGCGCGTCGGCGCCACCGGCGTCGCGGGCGACTGGGTCGACCCCGACCGCCACATCCACCTCGACATCCCGCGCGCCTCGACCTTCCTCGGCGTGCCCTTCACCCCGTCGGAAGCCGCGGCCCTGCTCTCCCGCTACGGCTTCGCCTGCACGGAGGTCCCCGGCGGCCTCGACGTGCGCGTGCCCGGCGCCCGGCTCTGGGACGTCGAGCACCCGGCCGACCTCCACGAGGAGCTCGCCAAGGCCCTCGGCTACAACACGCTCCCGACGGGCCTCCCCGCCATCGACGCCGGCAAGATCCCGAGCGACGCCGAGGTCCGCCGCGAGCGCGTCGAGGAGATCCTGCTGTCCGAGGGCTTCTTCGAGGTCGTGACGAACGGCTTCTACAGCCGCCAGCTCATCGAGAGCCTGGGCATCGGGCCCGGCCACCCGCTCCACGACCACGTCGAGACGCTCAACGCGCTCGACCGCGGCTACTCGCTGCTCAAGAACAACACGCTCGCGCAGGCCGCCGAGACCGTCGCGAACAACGTGCGGCTCAAGAACCCGAACGTCCGCGCGTTCGAGTGGACGCGCACCTTCCATCCCACCGGCACCGCCGACCTCGGCGCGCGCACGTCGCCCGCCGTCGAGCGCCCGGTGCTCTGGCTCGTCGCCAGCGGGCCCGTCCGCCCCGACCACTGGGGCGATCACCCGCGCCCCGTCGACGCCTGGTACACGATCGGCCTCGTCGACGCGATCGCCACCGAGCTCCAGCTGCCGCTCCGCGTCGAGCGCGCCGACCCCGCCGCGCCGCTCCACAGCCTGCTCCACCCGCACCGGCAGGGCCGCGTCACGCTCGACGGCATCGCCGTCGGCACCTTCGGCGAGCTGCACCCCACCGTCGTCCAGAACCTCAAGCTGCGTCAGTCCGCGCAGTTCCTGGAGCTCGACGCCACCGCGCTCCTCGGCGGGCGCCCGGCCCCGGTCGCGTTCGTCGAGCCGCCGGTCATGCCGCCCATGCACCGCCAGCTCACCTTCGACGTGCCGCACCGCGTCGAGGCCGGCGCCATCGTGAGCGTGCTGCGCGCCCGCGGCCCCGACTGGCTCGAGGACGTGCGCGTCATCGACCTCTACCTGCCGCCGGGCGAGGACGTGCGCGCCCTCACCTTCGACCTGACCTGCACCACCACCCGCGACCGCACCGCCGACGACGTGAACAAGGTCGCCCTGGCGCTCGTGGGCGAGGTCGAGGCCGCGGTCCCCGGGGTCAAGCTGCGGGGCTGATCGGGGGGAGCGGGGCGACCGTCCGACGTCGTTCCCGGGAGGAGCGCCTCAGTCGCCCGCGGCGAAGACGCCGCGGTCACCGTCGTGCCCGAGACCAGGGCCCGCCTCGCCGTTGTGCCGCCCCGTCCGCTCCGGTATCGTCGCGCGCCGCGAGCCCGTCCGCTCGCACGTCCGCCCGGCCCGGGCGGATGGTTGGCCGCCGCCGGAGATCACGTGCCCGACCTGTTCGAGCTCCCCTTCCCCGCGGCCTGGCGTGCCGAGGGCCCCTGGACGCGCCGCGCGGCGGGCGAGGTCGCGGGCGGGCGCGGCGCGGCCGGGGTCGGCCCCCTCACCGCCTGCGACCTCGACGACGGCGACCTCGACGACGGCGACCTCGTCGAGCTCCTCTGGGCCGACGGGCTCGTCACCTGGACCACCCGCGGACGCCTTGCCGCCGCCGCCCCGACCGCCGCCCCGGGCGCTACCCCCGCCGCCCCGGGCGCCGACCCGGCCGGCGCGGCCACCGCCCCTCTCCTCCCCCTCGAGCGCCCCTCCGGCTTCACCGAGCGGGGGGTCGGCGGCGTCGTGCTCCGCGCGTGGCAGGTGCTCCGCGCGAGCCTCGACGGCGACCACAAGGCCGCCCTCGGCGGGCTGATCCGCGACGCGGACGCCGCGCTCTGCGAGGACGGCCCGGCCCTCCGGCGCGTCGCCGCCGCCGGCCCCACCACGCTCGAGGACACCCCGAGCGACGCCGAGCTCGCGACGGGCCGCTGGCTCGTGCTGGTCCACGGCACCTTCTCCAGCGTCCCCGTCGGCTTCGGCGCGCTCGCCCCCCCGGCGGCACGCGCGGACTGGCAGCGCCTCCGGGACCGCTACGAGGGCCGGATCCTCGCGTACCAGCACCCCACCCTCTCGGTCTCCCCGGCCGCAAACGCGCTCGACCTCGCGAACCGCCTCCCGCCGGGCGCGAACGTCGACGTGATCGGCCACTCCCGCGGCGGCCTCGTCGCCGAGCTGCTCGTGGCCGCGCCGCCGCCCCACGTGCTCGACGCGCTCCGCCGCGCGGCCGACGGCCCCGAACGCGCGCTCGCCCGCGATCTCCTCGCGCTCGCCGAGCTCCGGGCGGCCCGGCCGGAGCTCGTGCGCCGGGTGATGCGCGTGGCCGCCCCGATGCGCGGCACCCGGATCGCCTCGGGCCGCGTCGACGAGGTGCTCGACGGGCTCGCCGCGGTCGTGAACGTCACCCTGCCCGCGATCGCCGCGACCTTCCCGGCCGCGGCCCCCGCGGCGATCGCGTCCTCCGGCGTCGTGACCGCCGCCCGCGCGCTCGTGCGGGTCGTCACCGAGGACATGGCCCACGACCCGGAGGTCGCGCCGGGCTTCGCGGCGATGCGCCCCGACGGTCTCCTCCCGAAGTACCTCAACCCCGCCCTCGCGCCGCTCGGCCCCGCGCGCCTCGTGGTGGCCGGCGTCTTCACCGGCAGCGGCGGCACGCCCGGCGCCGTCCAGCGCATGCTCCCCGAGGCCTTCTTCGGCGGCGACAACGACCTCGTCGTCGAGACCGACCGCATGTACGCGGAGGCCGACCACGGCGCGAGCCACGCCGTCGAGCCCGACGGGCCGGGCATCCACCACTCCGCCTACTTCGCGGACGCGCCCACCCGCGCGCTGCTCGTCGACTGGCTCGCCGCGCCGGACGGCGCGCCCGTCCGCGGCGTCGCTCCGGCCGCGCGCCCGACCGTCGCCGCCGAGGCCCGCGGCCCCCTCGACTACCTCCGCGAGCTCCCGCGCCGCGCGCCCACGGGCACCGGCGAGGTGGCCGTGGTCGTGCCCGGGCTGCTCGGGTCCACCCTCGCGGTCGACGGCGAGCGCGTCTGGGTCGACCTCCCCGCGCTGATCCGCGGCCGCTTCGCCGAGCTCGAGCCCGGCAAGCGCTCCGTCGAGCCCACCGGCCTCGTCCGCGAGTCCTACGAGCCGCTCGTGCGCGCCCTGGAGCGTGCCTACGACGTCGCGATCCTCCCCCTGGACGGCCGACGCTCCCTCGAGACGGCCGTCCAGGCCCTCGCCGAGCTCATCGGCCCCCCGCTCGCGGCCGGCCGGCGCGTCCACCTCGTCGCCCACTCCATGGGCGGCCTCGTCGCGCGCGGGCTCGCGGCCTGGGCGCCCCAGGTGTGGGCCGCGCTGCGCGGCGGTGGCGGCCGCCTCGTGATGATGGGCACGCCCAACCACGGCTCCTGGGACGCGGTGGCCACGCTCCTCGGCGAGGACCGGGTCGTGCGCGCCCTCGCCGCCGCCGACCTCGTGAACGACGGCGCCGAGATCGTGCGCATCCTCCGCACCTTCGAGCTGCTCCTCGCGATGGTGCCCGACGCCTTGACGAACGGCCCCTCGCTCTGGGACGCCGACACGTGGACCGCCCTCGGCGTGCCCGCCGAGGAGGCCCCCGCGCTCGGCGCCCGCCTCGCCGTGGCGCGAAAGGCGCGCCGCGAGCTCGCCGCCGCCTGGGACGACACGTTGCCCGGCGGCGTCTCCCTCCTCCTCGGGTCGGCCCCGAGCCCCCACTCCGGGCTCGTGCTCGGGCCACGCGGGCGCGCCTGGCTCCCCGAGGGGGACCCGCGCGGCGACGGCCCGGGCGACGGCACCGTGACCCACGCGCGCTCGCGCCTCCGCGACGTGCCCGCGTGGTGGGTCGACGCCCCCCACGACGAGCTCCCGCGCCACCCGGACACCCTCGCGCTCATCCCGGCGCTCCTGCGCGGCGCCTCCCCGCCGCGCACGGCCCCGCCCCTCCGCGACCGCGGCGCCCTCGCGCCCGTCGCGCCGCTCGCCGGCTACCCCACGGCCGCCGATCTCACCGGCACCGCCGCGCCGCGCCGCAAGCGCGGGCGCGTCGTGCGCGTGTCGGTCACCCACGGCACCGTCGAGGACGCCCGCTACCCGATCCTCGTCGGGCTCGGCCGCCACGAGGACCTGCGCGGGCCGCTCCACCGCCTCGACCGCGCGCTCGACGGCGAGCTCGGCCGCCTCCACGCGGCCGGCATGCTCCCCGAGGAGCTCGGCCGGCACAAGATCGTGGGCGGCCCGACCGCCACGGCCCTCGTCGTCGGGCTCGGCGACCTCGCGGCCCTGACGCCCACCGCCCTCGCGCAGGCCGTCCGGACCGCGGTGGCCGACCACCTCCACGCCGGGCGCGCGTCCGACCCGGCCTCCCGCGCCGGACGCGGCCTCTCCGTGCTCCTCCCGGGCCCCGAGGCGTCGGTCGCGCCCGCCGCCGCCGTACACGCCGTGGTCGAGGGCGTCTCCCGCGCGCTCGGCGACCTCGCGGCCTGGCCCGACGTGGTCGCGCGCTTCGGCGAGCTCGAGATCGTCGAGGTGCGGGAGGACCGCGCCGCGCGGGCCGCCCACGCCGCGCACCACGTCGCGGCCGCGGACCCCTTCGGCTTCGACCTCGGCCTGCGCTGGGAGCCCGCCCCGCAGGTGCGCCTCGGCAGCCGCCAGCGCGCGTCGGGCCCCGACCGCCGCGACCGCGGCCCGGCGTGGCGCACCCTCACGTTCACGGACCACGGCGACCACCTCGCGTACGTCTTCGCCGCCGGGACCGCCGTCGCGCGCCCGGGGTCGGTCGCCCTCGGCGGCCCCCTCGACGCCGACGCCCTCCGCGGCACCACGCGCCACGATCCCAGCGGCCCGAGCTGGCGGCTCGCGCGCACGCTCTTCGGCCGGCTCCTCCCGCGCGACCTCCGCGGCACGCTGCTCGCCGGGCAACCCGTGTCGCTCGGCCTCGACGAGCGCACCGCGCGCATCCCCTGGGAGCTCCTCACCGACCCGCAGGCGCGCGACGAGCGCCCGCTCGCCACCCGCATCGGGCTCGTCCGCACCCTGGCCGCGCCCCCCCGCGAGGACGCGCGGCTCTGCCGCCGCGCCACGGCCCTCGTCGTCGGCGACGCCGCCGGCGGCACGTCCGGCCTCGGCGCCTTGCCGGGCGCGGACCGCGAGGCCCGCCAGGTGGCCGCGCTGCTCGGGCAGGAGCGCTACGAGGTCACCCGGCTCGGCCGCGACGATGCGCCCGACACCCTCCGCGAGCGCGTGGAGCAGGCCCTCGCGGGGGGCCGCTACCGCGTCCTGCACGTCGCCGCGCACGGCATCCACCAGGAGCCGTCCGCGGGACACGTCGTCACCGGCATCACGTTCGGTCGCGCCGCCACCACGTGGAGCGTGCTCGGCGCGCAGGCGCTCGTGGGTCTGCTCGGCGAGCTGCCCGAGCTCGTGTTCTTCAACTGCTGCCACCTCGGCCGCACGGAGGAGGACGAGCTCCAGCCCGGCGCCGGCCGCCACGCGCTCGCCGCCAGCGTCGCCAGCGAGTTCGTCACGCGCGGCGTGCGCGCCGTGGTCGTGGCGGGGTGGGCGGTCGACGACGCGGCCGCCAACGTGTTCGCCCGCTCGTTCTACGCCGAGCTCCTGGCCGGCGCGCCCTTCGGGGACGCCGTCCGCGAGGCGCGGCTCGCCACGTGGCGCTCCGACCGCACCGTGAACACCTGGGGCGCCTACCAGGCCTACGGCGACCCCACCTGGACGCTCGTGACGGCCGCCGCTCCGCGCCGGCGCGACGTAGGCCGCGCCCAGGTCGAGGCCGAGGTGCTCGACCTCCTCGACGACCTCACCTACGAGGCCTCCGTCCGCGGCCCGGCCCGCGACCCCGACGACACCCCCGCGGCGCGCCTCCGCGACCTCGACGACGCCGTCCCCGCCCAGCTCCGCACCGCCGCCGTGCTCGGCGCGCTCGGGGATGCGTGGGGCGCGCTCGGGGTCCACGCCACGGCCGTCGAGCGCCTGCGGGAAGCCCTCGGCCAGGACCGCGGCACGCTCACCGTCCGCCAGGTGGAGCAGCTCGCGAACTTCGAGGGCCGGCAGGCCGCGGGGCTCGACGATCCCGAGGCCGCGCGCGCCCTGTTCCGCAGCTCGAAGAGGCGGCTCCTCGCGCTCCTGCGCATCGCCGAGACGCCCGAACGCTGGTGCCTCCTCGGCGCGACGCGGACCCGCGAGGCCGACCGCGCGCCCGCGTCCGACCGCCCCGCGCTCCGACGGGCCGCGCGCGTGGCCTACGAGCGGGCGGCGGCGATGTCGGCGCGCGACGGCATGCCCTACTACTACCCCGAGCACACCGCCGCGCTGCTCGCGCTCCTCACCGACGCGGACATCGAGGCGCTCACGACGATCGCGCGCCGCCTCGAGGCCGCGACCGACGCCGTGGACCGCTGGCGCGAGCGCCGCGACGACACCTGGACCCGCGTCGCGCCGCTCGACCTGCGCTTCTCCCGGCTCCTGGTCGCCGTCGCGCGGGGCGCCACCCCCCCGGCCGACGCGCTCGCGCCGGCCCGCGCCCTCGGCGCCGACTACCGCGAGATGCTCCGCTTCAACGTCTCGCCCGGCGAGTCGGACTCCATCCGCCGCGGCGTCGACGGCTTCCGCGGCCAGCTCGCCGAGCACGCCCCGACCTCCCCGCTCCTGCCCGTCGCCGACGCGGTCCTGGCGGAGCTGCACGCCCGGTAGCGGTGGGCGGCCGATCGGGGCGACCGTCCGACGTCGTTCCCGCGAGGAGCGCCTCAGTCGCCCGCGGCGAAGACGCCGCGGTCACCGTCGTGCCCGGGACAGCCCCACCACGTGGCACCGGTACCGCACCTCCGCGCGCGCGTGCAGCGCCACGGTCCACGGCACGTCGGCGTCCTCCGCGACCAGCGCGAGCCCGGACTCGATGCAGCGCGGATCGGCGCGATCGAAGAGCGCGCGCAGCCCCGGCTCGGGCGCGCCGCGGTCGGGCGCGCGCTGCGAGTGGCCGCCGATCCAGGCCTCCACGGGCGTGACGGCCGCGGACCAGTCGTACGGCGTCGCGACCACCGCCTGCCCGCCGTCCATCAGCACGGCGCCGAGCGCGCGCAGGTGGGCGCGCGGGTCGGCCACGCTGTCCACCACCTGGAGGCTCGACGCGACGCCGAACGTGCCGTCGCGGAACGGCGGCGCGCAGGCGTCGGCCATCCACACGTCGGCGCGCGCGCGGCCGGGGTGGTCGAGCACCACGCGGAGCTCGTCGTGCACGATGCCGACGCGGCGTGGGTGGATGCGCGCCTCGCCCTCGCGCAGCACACGCGCGGCGAGCCGGAGGAGACCGAAGTTGAGGTCGAGGCCGAGCGCGAGCGCGCCCGTTCGGCCGGCGAGCTCGACGGTGACGCGCCCGACGGCGCACCCGGCGTCGAGCGCGGGCCCCCGCGGCGCGTCGGGCAACAACGCGAGCCCCCGCGCCAGGACGCCCACGGCGCCGCTGTCCGCGCGGCCCCAGTGGTCCGACGCGTAGGCGGCCACGAGCCGGCGGGCCTCGACGTAGGCGCTCCCCGGGCCGAGGCAGTCGCCGAGCACCCCCGCCATCGCGCCGTCCAGGTCGTCGCGGACCAGGTACGGGAGCGGGTCGGCGGCCATCCGCGCGCGCAGATCCGGCACGAGGATCGGCACCCCGTCGAGCACCGGGTACTCGCGCCAGCACTGCGCGTTCGTGCAGTGGATCACGCCGTGCACGACGTGCCCGGCGGCCTCGGTCCACACGTCCGCGAGGCGGAGCGGCGCGGCGCGGTCGGGCGCGCGGCAGGTCGGGCAGACGGGGGCGAGGGCCTCGAAGTGCTCGCGCCGCATCAGCCGCCGATCATCACGGTGGGGCAGCAGGGCGGCAGGATCTTGCCCGTCGGCGAGGGGATCGGGGCGACGCAGCTCGCGTGGCTCGTCATGTCGCCCTGCCGCGCGGCCGGCTTGCCGCCGATGAGCACGGTCGCGGAGCCGAGGCTGATGATGCCGGGGCCGCCGGGCACGCAGCCGGGGAGCGTGCAGGGCACGGTCTGGTCGCCCATCACGGCGGCGGGCAGCCCGCCGATGAGCACCGTCGGGACGCCCGCGCTCAGGATCGCGAGCGGCAGCGCCGGGTGCGGCGTCGGCGTCGGCACCGGCGCGGGCGGGTGGATCGGCGCGTGGCAGTGCGGCGCGTCCTGGAGCACGAGGTCGGTCAGGCGGGCGGCGGCCGGCATCAGTTGAGCCGGATGAGCGGGGCCGCGAGGCTCACTTCAGCGTCGGCGCGCCCCTCGACGCGCGCCGCGGAGAGCGCGATGGCCTCCCCGCCCGCAACGGTCACGCCTTCGGTGGCCACGATGTCGACGGCGGGGGCGCGCATCGTGAGCTTCTCGTCGGCCACGAGCTCCATCCGCGCGGCCCGCACCTGCACCGACGCGCCCCCCGCCTCGAGCACCACCCGGATCTCGAGCGTGCCGTCCGCGGCGCGGATCTCGACGGCCTCCACCGGCCCCTCGACGACGCGGACGATGCGTCCGGACGGGAGCTGCGCGAGCGCCGGGACGTTCTGCATCGGGTTGCCTCCGCGGCGCGAGGATAACACCGGTGCCGACGGAGGGCGGAGCGGCGTCGCCGGGGTGCCCACGGGGGGCGTCGGCTTTTGCCGATGCTCGGAATCGGGTAGAGTCGCGTTCGAGGTGTCCCATGCAGAGCCAGACCGTCCAGAAGGCCAAGCAGACCCGACCGGGCACGTCCGCCCCTCCCGAGTCCACGCTGACCGACTCGCTCACCGATCCGCTCGCGGCGGCGCCGGCGCAGATGAAGCCCGCCTCCGGCAAGGCGCCGGTCCAGCGCATGGGGATCGAGGAAGAGACCTGAGCCTCCCCGTGGAGTGACCCGCGATGACGCCGCCCGCGGCGCGGCCCGCCCTGCTGCGGGACCGCCTCGCTCTGCCCGAGTCCGTCGAGCCCCTGCTCCGGTGGCTCCACGCGCTCGACACCGACCCCGAGTTCGCGCAGTCCGTGCGCGAGAGCGATCCGTACGCGCGCAGCGGCGTGCTGGGCTGGTCCTTCGTCGCGCACGCCTACGCGGAGCTCGGCGTCGACGAGATCACCGCCGCGGCGGCCGTGCGGGCCCTCGCCGCCTGGGGCCTCGTGGAGATCGTGGGGCTGCAGCCGCAGGACGTGCGCACCGGCGGGAGCGTGCCCGTGCGGCCGACCCCCGCCCTGCGCCAGTGCCTCGGCCTCGGGCCGGCCACACCCGCCGCGGACCCGCCGGGGGAGGCGCGCGCCTGGGAGGTGGCGCACGGCGGCAGCCGCGAGGCCCTGCTCGGAACGGCGTTCGCGGCCCTCGGGACCCCCGTGGCGCCCATCCGCCTGCCCCCGGAGCCCGAGCGGCTCGACCACACGATGGGCGAGGTCGCCGTCGCGTTGTTCACCGCGGGGCACGCGGTCGTGGACGCGACGCGGCTCGAGGCGGGCGCGCTGGACGTCCCCGTGGACGCGCTGCTCCGCCGCACCCCGACGGCCCGCGGCGCGCGCTGGCTCCTGCTCCAGGACCCCACCGCGGCGCGGCCCGCCGCCGCCACCACCGGCGCGCGCCTCCGCTGGGTCCCCCCCACCGCGGACGCCCGCGGCTTCGACCCCCGCATCGGCGCCGCGCTGGCCGCGCGCGACCCGGAGGCCACGCGCGCCGACCTCTGCGGCGTCCCCGCGGCGCACCTCGCGCGCCCGCGCCTCGTGCAGGTGGACTGGCGCGACCTCGACCTCCCCGAGTCGACCTCGCGGCGGCTCGAGCTCGCGATCCTCCACGTGCAGGCGCGCGTGGACGGCGCGATCGGCCCCCAGAGCCGCCACGCCCGCGGCGGTGGCTACCGCCTCCTGCTCTCCGGGCTCCCCGGCACCGGCAAGAGCCTCACCGCCGCCGCGCTCGCCTCGGCGCTGGCGCGCCCGCTCGTGCGGCTCGACCTCTCCAGCATCCTGTCCAAGTGGCTCGGCGAGACCGAGAAGATCCTCGGCGAGGTGTTCGACCTCGCGGAGGCGTCCGGCACCGTGCTCGTGCTCGACGAGGCCGACTCGCTCTTCCGGCAGCGCGAGTCCTCCTCGCAAGGCGGCGGCGGGGGGCTCGCCACCTGCGTCGCCTACCTGCTCTCGCGGCTCGACGACTTCTCCGGCGTGCTCGTGGCGACCACCAACCGCGCCGAGGACCTCGACGAGGCCTTCTTCCGCCGCTTCGACGACTACCTCGTGCTCCCGATGCCCGACACGGCCACCCGCGCCCGGCTCTGGACGCGCATGCTCGGCCCGGACGCCGTCGACGTCGACGTGACGCACCTCGCCGAGCGCTTCAGCCTCTCCGGCGGCGTGATCGAGGGGGCCGCGATCCGGAGCCGCGCGTGGGCCCGCGGGATCGGCCGCCCGCTCGACACCTCGCTCGTGCTGGCGAGCCTCGGGCTCGAGCTCGAGAAGAACCAGCGGTCCATCCGCGAGATCGGGTCGAGCCCCTACGCGGAGGCCGCCCGGCGCTGGCTCGAATCCAGCCGCTGACGCGAGCGCAAGAACACACGGTGCCTGCGATCGCGCCGTCACGATGGGCGCATCGTGAGGGGTGGAGGCACGTAAGCGGTGCGTAAGCCGCAACGGAGCGGGAGCGCCTCAGGACAGGATTCACACCGGAAACGTCCGTGTAATGGACGGTTATCAGAATTGATGCCGATCGTTCGTGCGGCTCCGCCTCAGGATGTTTCGCTGTGCTACTGTCGCGACCGATCACGATGCACGGCCTCATCATCCACGGCAAGACGGTCGACACCAAGGACCCCGAAGCCCTCGGCCGGGTGAAGGTGCAGCTGTTGGGCTACGGCGACGACGCCCAGGTCTGGCTGCGCATGCTCATGCCCTACGCGAGCAACACGGCCGGCTACGTGTTCCTGCCCGAGGTCGACGACGAGGTCCTGATCCTCCGCGGCAACGGCGACGACGTCGACGCGATGGTGATCCTCGGCGCCGCCTACAACGTCACGAACAAGCCGCTCTACTCGAACGCCGACGGCGACAACATCACGAAGACGATCCAGACGCGCTCCGGCACGTTCGTCACCTGGAGCGACAAGGACGGCGAGGTCTCGCTCACGCTGAAGACCGCCGGCGGCAACGAGATCGCCATGCTCGACAAGAGCGACACCGTCGGCTTCACCGTCAAGAACGGCGACGGCACGATCGACCTCGCGATGACGAAGGAGGGCCTGACCCTCACCGTCGGCAACGGGAAGCCGATGTCGGTCACGGTCGGCGGCGACACGACGATCAACACGACGGGCGCCACCACGATCAAGGGCACCGGCGACGTGACGGTCGAGTCCAGCGCCAACCTCATCTGCAAGGGCGGCATCAACGCCACCCTGGAGGCGGGCGCCCAGCTCAACGTGAAGGGCGGCGCCCAGGTCAAGGTCGAGGCCCCGATGATCGAGCTCGCGGGCTCGATGGTGAAGATCAACTGATGCTGTTCGACTCCCCCTTCCGTCGACTCCAGCGCGAAGGCGCCCGCTTCGCGCGCCGCGGGATGGGCCTCACCGAGGCCATGCACCGGCCGCTCGTCTTCGGCACCCGCGCCATCCGCTGGCCCGGCATCGCCTTCCACGTCCGCATCGACATGGGCCCGGCTCGCCACGCGCTGTCCCAGATGGTCGTCGCGGGCCACGTCGCCTTCGTCCACCCCTTCCCGCCCCCCCCTCGGACGGGCGGTTCCAGCCAGTAGCAACCCCCGAGGAGCATCCGCATGCCGACCTACCAGACCCCAGGCGTATACGTCGAAGAGATCTCCGCCGGACCTCGGCCCGTACAGGCCTCCGGCACGACGAGCACCGGCTTCGTGGGGCTCCTGCAGCTCCCGGGCAACTTCGGGTGGGGCCTCGGCACCGCCACGGACCTCCTGGTCCCGAAGTCCGACGCGAGCTCGCGCAGCTCGTGGTCGGTCGCCTCCTCCTTCTACGCGCTCGGCTGGGACCCCAAGGCGGACGGCGCCACGAAGGCGTTCGACGCCGTCGCCAAGAAGATCCTCGGCGACAGCGTGAAGGTCGACCCGGTGAAGGCCGACGCCCCGCCGAGCGAGATCGTCATCGACGCGGGCGCGAGCGGCAAGATCCGCCTCGACGTGGACAAGTCCCTCGTGAACGTCATCGAGACGGTCACCGAGGACGCCGCCACCAAGACCAAGGTCAAGGAGTACACCTTCGAGGTCTCCAACGCGACCGCGGTGAACCCCACGCGGCTCGTCGACGCGCTCGCGGTGCGCGCGGTGAAGGCCGACCAGCGCTTCGACGTCGCGAAGCTCCCCAAGCTCGCCACGGCGGCCGTCACCCTCGACCAGGACAAGCTCGAGAAGGTGCAGGAGGCCCTCGCGGACGCCGCGATGATGGTCACGTCGATGGACGACTTCCACACCTGGCGCAAGGAGTGGGGCCGCAAGCTGTTCGTCCAGCTCTACGTCGCGCTCAAGCCCGCGCCCGCCGCGCCCGCGACCGCCAAGCCGGCCACGGCCGACGAGGGCAACGAGGTGTGGCGCCTGCTCGACGAGTCGGTGCGCGGCGCCTGGCACGCCTGGATCCGCAGCCAGACCGGCTTCCGCTTCCTCGAGATGTCGGTGACCGGCTTCTTCGCCAACGGCGGCACGGCGGCCTACCCGATCCTCGGCGTGGTCCTCCCCGGCGTGGGCGGCAAGTACAACCCGGCCTGGCTCCTCGCGAAGTCCTTCAACACGGTCGGCGACGTGGCGATGCTCGTGGCCCCGGGCCTGTCCGGCGCCTGGCAGGAGGCCATCCTCTCCTACGCGCGCATGCCCGCCCCGGCCGGCCGCGGTGACCTCTTCGCGATCCTCGACGCCCCCCGGTACCTGCTCTCCGAGCCGGCCGACCCCAAGAAGATCAAGCCCGCGAACCGGCGCAACTCCGACGACTCGTCCTGGTACGAGATCGACGAGGTGGAGCTCCTCCCCTCCGCGTCGGTGCAGGCGCTGCGCCACAACCCGTCCGACACGGTGATGGACTCCTGCGTGCCGCGCGACAACATGGGCTTCGGCGGCGCCTACGCCCCCTGGCTCATCGTCCGCAACCCGCTGGCCACGAGCCCGGCCGACGCCTTCGCGGTGTGCCCGCCCTCCGGGTACATCGCCGGCGCCTACGCGCTCAACGACAACACCGTCGGCGTGCACAAGGTGCCGGCCAACCAGCCGCTCCTCGGCGTGGCCGACCTGGTGGTGAGCATCAACAACGTCGAGCAGGGCCCGCTCAACGTGAAGGGCATCAACCTGTTGCGTCACAAGCCGGGCGGCATCCTCATCTGGGGCGGCCGCACCACGTCGACCGACGCGCTCTGGCGGTACATCAACTTCCGGCGCGTGTTCCTCTTCGTGGAGCGCTCGGTGCGCGACGCGGTGCAGTGGGCGGTGTTCCTCCCCAACAACTCGATCACGCGCTCCGACCTCTCGAGCACCATCCAGGGCTTCCTCTACACCCAGTGGCAGAAGAAGATCCTCGACGGCGCCTCGCAGAAGGAGGCGTTCTTCGTCAAGTGCGACGAGGGGAACAACCCCATCGAGACGCGTCGCGACGGCTACCTCAACGTGGACATCGGGATCCAGCCCCCGTACCCGGCGGAGTTCGTCGTCCTCCGCTTCCGCCAGATGGCCTGACCCCACCCCCCTGACACCCCCTTAGGAGCGCGACCATGGCTCAATACAGCTTCCAGCCGATGTGGTCCAACAACTACGTCGGCATCCACCACTACCGCGTCACCATCGAAGGCGCGGACTACATCGTGGCCGACGAGGGCATCCAGAAGATCGGGCCGTTCAACATGGCCTACGACCTCATCAAGTGGCGCATGTCGCTCGACCTCACCGAGCGTCGGTCGATCGGCACGCTCAAGTCGAGCGACGTGACCATCGAGCGCGTCATGCGCGGCCACGACGGGCTCTGGCGTTGGTACCAGAAGGTGCGCGACGGCGACATCCACCGCTGCACCGTGAAGATCGAGCTGCTCCACCACGGCGGCAAGGTCGTGTCGACGGTCACCTGCAAGCAGGCCTTCCCGTACAAGTGGGAGTTCCCCAACCTGGACGCCGGTTCCAGCTCCGCGGCGGTCGAGAAGATCACCCTCGCGGTCGAGAACATCCTGTACGAGACGAAGGAAGATACCGGCAGCGAGACCAACTCGCCGACCTGATCCCTGCCTGAGGACCCCGTATGCAGATCGAGATCCCGATCCCCCGCCGCTCCGTCGAGCTCCCCGTGGGCTTCCGCGACGCGAAGGGCTCCATCCACCGCACCGCCGAGGTCCGCGCCGTCACGGGCGCGGACGAGCTCTACATCGGCATGTCGCGCGAGTACAACCAGCACCCGAACGACATGGTCTACAAGCTGCTCCTCCTCGGGCGGTGCGTGACCCGGATCGGCGAGGAGAGCGTGGTGACGCTCTCGGACGTGCAGCAGCTCCACGCGCGGGACATCCGCGCGCTGGAGGTCGCGATCTACGAGATCACCTACGGCGACGGATCGGTGCCGAAGGAGGAGGACGGCGCCGCGGGGGGGTGACCATCGCCTACCCGCTCGACCACCTGCGCAGGGAAGCGGCCTTTCTGGCCTACCACCTGCACTGGGGGCTTGGCGAGATCCTCGCGCTCACCCACGGCGACCGGGTGAGCTGGGTAGGCGAAGTCAGCAGGATCAACCGTGAAATCATGGATTCCTTGGAGCGCGACCGCAGCTGATGGGCACCCTTGCGTCCATCCCCGTGACCCTTCGTCCGCTCCCCCTCCAGGAGGGGGCTCGGCGGCGGCCTGGGCTCGTGTTGCTCGGCGTCGTGCCCCCCGGGTGGGGGGCCGGCGCCCGGCTCGCCCCCCTGTCCGCGCTGGACACGGAGGAGGGGCCGGTGCGCCTCCACCTGTTGCGTGTGCGGCACCCCGAGGAGCTGCGCGCGCTCCCCGGCCTGGATCTGGTGGACGCCGCGGGGCGTGACGTGCCGTCCCGGCTCCGGGACGCCGCCGCGCTGGCCCTGCTCAACACCACCGAGGGCGTGGAGATCGCGCTCGTGGAGATCGGCGGGCGCGCGCCCTGGGACATCGCGGCGCTGTCGCCCGCGGCCTGGAGCCTGCTCGACCCCTACCTGGAGGTCCGGCCGGGCGCCGTGCTCGTGTGGCCGGACGCGCCGGGCCCGGACGGGTCCGAAGACGACGACGTGCGCTGGGCCCGGCTCGTGGCCAACGTGCGCGCCGTCACCCGGCTGGTCGGGGAGCGCTACCAGATCGTGCTCGCGGACGCCCCGCCCTGCCCGCCCGAGCGGCTCGCGGGCGGCGCCGCGGCGGTACGCGAGCTCTTCGGGCTCGACGCCGCCGTCGTCGGGTGGACGGGCCCGGCCGAAGCGTGGGAGCGCCACGGGTGGCGCTCCGGCGCCGCCGCGGTCGGCGCGCGCCTGAGCGAGGGCTTCGCCGGCGTGGAGGGCGGCCGCGACGCGGTCGTCCCGGCGCTGATCGGCCGCCGCCTCCGCCTCGGCGCGGGGCGCGCCACCACCCGCGACCGCGTGCGTTGGGGGGAGGACGGCGTGCCGGTGACGCCGGCCGTGCCCGCCGAGCTCGTCGGGCTCTCGCTCGACGAGGAGGGCGCGCGCGTCGTGCAGGACCCGAGCCTGCGCCAGCCCGTCGGCACCTGGCCGCTCCCGGCGCTCTGGGTGGTCCGCCAGTTCGTGCGGCGCCTGACCGAGATCGCCCAGCAGTTCGTGTTCATGCCGCTCGAGCCCTACACGGCCCAGGCGCTCCGCAGCGCGCTCTCCACCGGGATCGTGGGCTTCCGCCACGTCGGCGCCGCCGAGGGGGTCAGCCACCCGGTGATCGCGCGGATGGTGCGCGATCCTTCCTACCCGCGCCTCGAAGCCACGCTCACGGTGGCGGTGCGCCCCTGGATCCGCGCGATCCGCGTCGAGGTCGCCGTGGCGCCCGAGCGCGGCGTGACGGTCGTGGTGGAGTAGCCCATGTCCCTGCTCCGCGAAGGCGACTACACCGCGATGCCCGGCGGGGGCATCTCCGGCACCGGCATCTTCCAGGTCACCATCTTCCCGGGCATCCCGGCGGTGGGCGCGAACATCCTCCCGAGCACCTGGCTCGGCGCCTTCAAGAAGGTGTCGGGCCTCGGCCGGGACATGGAGGTCCAGGCGGTGTCCGAGGGCGGCTACAACCACGCCGTCCGCACCCTCTTCAAGCCGCCGAGCAAGCACGGCGAGGTCACGCTCGAGAGCGGGAGCGTCGGCATGCCCGAGCTCTGGGCGTGGGCGCGCCGCGTCGACGTGGGCGTGCTGCCGTTCCGCACGATCGTGTTCATCGAGCACTTCAAGGGGCCCGCCGACGCCGAGCCGGTGCGCACCTACACGCTGCTCAACGCCTGGCCGGTGAAGTGGAAGTCCTCGGACCTCGACGCCCAGGGCAACTCGATCGCGGTGGACTCGCTCACGCTCGCGTACGACGACCTGCTCGTCGACAACAACCCGCTCGAGCTCCTGCGCGGCGTCGACCTCGTCCGCGGGACGCTCACCGGCGAGGACGACCCGTCGCTCTCGGTCGAGATCCAATTCAACCCGAAGAACGTCAAGGTCAGCCGCGCGTTGTCCTGGGAGGCGGGCACCGGGAAGAAGGAATCGCCGATCACCTCGGCGGACGTGTACCCCTACCTGCGCCCGCCCGCCTACAAGGCCGACACCCTCAACCTGGACGGGCTCATCTTCGACGCCTCGGAGTCGATCACGAACGCCTCGCTCCTCGCGACGCTCAAGACGCTCCACCGCATGACGCTGCACGAGACCCCCAAGGGCGCGGAGGTCTCCCCGCGCCCGCCGCTGGTGCGCTTCGCCTGGGGCGACCTCTCCTTCGTCGGCGGCATCTCCTCCCTCACCATGGATCACACGTTGTTCGACACCTACGGCGGCGTGCGGCGCGCCCAGGTGAGCCTCGCGCTCACCGGGCAGCTGCTCACCGGGGTCACGGACTCGAAGATCCAGGTCAACACGGGGTAGCGCGCATGGCGGTCTACCTCGACGTGGTGTCCGGCGGCACGAAGCTCGTGACGGACGGGCACGCCCTCAGCGTGGTGCTGGAGGAGGAGCTCGACGCGGCCTCGCAGGTCACGCTGCAGCTCTGGCCGACGGCGGCGAACCAGGCGATGGTCGACGGCTTCGACTTCGGCGACGCGCTCACGGTCGAGCTCGGGGAGGACGGCGCACCGAAGCGCACCGTCGAGTGCACGATCGTGGACCTGGAGCACCGCTTCGACCCCGAGAGCGGCTGGGTGCTCGTGATCCGCGCGCTCGACGCGCTCGTGAAGCTCAAGCACACCTGGTCCACGAAGGTCTGGGAGGGGAGCCCGAAGACCGTCGTGGAGGGCATCGCGGGGGAGCTCGGGTGGTCGGCGCAGGTGCAGGGCGTGTCGACCACGGCGGGGGTCTGGCTCCAGAACAACAAGAGCCACGCGGAGATGCTCCGCCTCCTCGGCGGGAAGCTCCGCTACGTCATGACGCTCGACGGCACGACCTTCCGCTACGGGCGGAAGGTCGACACGACCACGGCCACCGTGGACATCGACGACGGCGTGACCGACGCGCGGGTGCGCCGCTCCGTGCTCGACATCCCCACGAAGGTGACGGTCCGCGGCTACGACTGGAAGACCAACGGCGCGACCGTCCAGTACTCGGACACGGGCACGGCGCTCGCCAAGACCTCGGGCGGCACGGCCGCGCCGGCGTGTGTCCAGCAGACCTTCGGCACGGTCGAGGAGATCGCGGACACCGACTTCACGCTGACGGCGGCGGACGCGCAGACCGTGGCGGAGGCGATCTTCCAGGACCGCGCGGACCGCTTCGTCGAGGGCGAGGTGGAGTGCTTCGGGAAGCCCGACGCGCGGCCCGGACGCCTGCTCTCGCTCACCAACTTCAACCACATCACCGGCACCTACCGGATCCGCGCCACGCGCCACATGCACCAGGGGATGCAGTACCGCACGCACATCACCTTCTTCTCCGACAGCAAGCCGACCGCATGAGCATCGTCGCGCCCGCGCTGCGCTTCGGGGAGCCGGTGCCCTTCGACGAGGGGCTCGCCGAGCTCCGCCACCGCGTGGAGACCGTGCTCACCACGCGCACGGGGAGCCTCCCGTGGCTCCCGCGCTTCGGCTGCGACATCGCCGCGTTCCAGGGCCGGCCGGCCACCAACGCGACGCTCAACGACCTGCGCTGGCGCGTCCAGGAGGCGCTCGCCGCGTGGCTGCGCGACGTGGCGGTGGAGTCGCTGCACCTGGAGCTCGTCCCAGTGGCCGGGCCCGGGCCCGCGCGTTTCGAGGTCGGCGCCTCGGTCCCGCCGGACGCCGCGCTCCTCGCGCTCGGCACGGAGGTCGACATCGTCGTGCAGCTCGCCGTGCGCACCCGTGACGGCGTCGCGGAGATCTCCGTGGGGCTGGGGCTCTGATGCGCATCCCTCCGCCCGGACCGCTCCGCCTCCCGAGCCGCAAGCTCGTCGAGGCCGTCAAGGCGCGCCTCTCCCAGCTCGGGCCCTTCGCGGGCGCGCGGATCGGCGACCCCACCGACCCCGCGTGGATGCTCGTGCTCGAGGCCGCGTGGATGGTGGAGCAGCTCTCCGAGCAGCTCGACCGCTACCCGGCGGCCCTCCTCCAACAGTTCGCGTACACGATGGGCGTGGAGCTGGAGCCCGCGCTGCCGGCCGTGGGCGTCGTCGTCGTCGGGCTCAAGCCGGGGCAGGAGGGCGCGCTCGCGAACTCGCGGGAGGCGGACACGACCCGCTTCGTCGCGCCCGCGACCGAGACGCGCCAGCCGGTCACGTTCGTGCCGGCCGAGCTGGGCGTGCCGCTCCGGCGCGCGGACGTGGTGGGCTGGTGGGCGCTCGACGCGGGGCGGCTCCGCGAGGCCACGGAGCCGGTGCGCGGCCAGCTCGTGACGCGGCGGCCGGCGCTCGCCCGCGCGGGGGCGTTCGACGGCGCGACCTTCCGCTACCGCCTCGTCGGCGAGGACGCCGCGTCGCTCGCGGTGGCGGTGCGCGCGGCCGCGGAGAGCATGCGCAAGCGGCGGCAGGTGGGCTGGCTCGAGGTCGCCGCGGATCCCGAGCGCGGCGTCGTCACGGCGACCATCACGCCGAACCGCGACCTGCGGCGGGACGCGAACCTCGACGTGGTGGCGCCCTGGGGCACGCTCGACGGGGAGTCCTGGCTCCCGTGGGTGCAGCTCCCGCCCGACGAGGCGCTCCGCAACGCGACGATCGAGGTGCGCCGGGAGGGCGGCACCCAGCGGCTCGTGGTGAAGGGCGTCCCGGAGAGCTGGCCGCGCCCGCTCGACACGCTCCTGGAGCTCTCGCCGGAGCCGCCGCCCGAGTCGGTCGGCCGCGCGATCTGGCGCACGCTCGCCAACGAGGACGCGACGCTCCCGGAGGCCGTGCCGCCGTTCTCCCTCGACCTCCCGAAGAGCCCGCGGTGGCTCGCCGCGGTGGTGGGCGGGGGCGAGTGGGACGACTTCGCCGCCGAGGACGCGGCGCTCGTCGAGATCGGGCTCGAGGCGCCGCTCACCGCGCCCGGTCGGCTCCGCGTCGGCTTCGCGGGCGCCCGCGTCGACGAGCTCTGGCACCATCCGCTGCGCCCCACCGGCGCGCCGTGGGCGCGCGAGCGGTCGACCCCCGCGTGGAGCCTGCCGGTCCCGGACGAGGAGGGCTCCCTCACCGTCACCGCGCTCGACGTGGAGCTCCCCGCCGGCGCCAGCGGCTGCCTCCTGCGCGTGCCGGACGGCCTCCGCTACCTGCTCCTCAACCCGCTCCTCGTCCTGAACGCCCCCCGCGTGGATGACGGCGTGACCCTCGAGATCCGCGACCTGGGCACGCACCGCGTCGAGCTCGCGCGCCAGGACCTCGTCACGCCCGCGGTCATCCGCCGGCTGGCGGAGGGGCCGCTCGCGAGCGCCGGGCTCCAGGGCGCGAAGCGCGCGTCGCTGGGACGGGTCCTGGTCAAGAGCCGGGGCGCCCCCGACCGGGTCGTCGAGGACTGGGCGGGCCTCGACCGCGACGTGGACGCCAGCGGCGGCGCCGTCACCATCGACCTCGCCGACTCGACCGGCGTCGTCCGCAACCTCGCGCTCGGCGACTCCGTGCAGATCGAGTGGTACCGACGCACGGACGGCGCGGTCGGCGTGCTCCCCCCCGGGACCGTCCGCCACATCGAGCAGAGCTCGCTCGAGCGCACGGGCGTCGCCACCGTGCTCCAGCCCTTCCCCACCATCGGCGGGCGCGACCGCGAGCGCGCCGAGGCCGCGGTCGAGCGCTCCGTCGGCCCCTCGGACGGGCAGCTCGTGCTCATGGAGGAGTTCGAGGACCACTTCGCGCGCGAGGCCGGCACGGGCGCGCTGGGGTGGCGCGTGCGCGCGTGGTCGCACGGGGAGCGCCGGCTGGCGCAGCTCGCCTGCTGGGAAGACCTGCCCGTGATCACGGGGGTTCGCACGGACGGCTGGGGGCTGCCGGCGGCCGAGGTGCGGGCGCTCCGGGACGCCCCGCCCGAGACGCTCGTGATCTCGGCCGGGCCGATCGTCGGGCCGCTGGAGCGCGAGGTGTTCGAGACCGTCGTGGCGGCGGCGCGCTCGTGGGCCGTGAGCCTGCGGCGGCGCTACCGGAGCAGCTGGGTCCGCGAGGTGCGGGTGGTGCCCGCGCGCCCGCTCACCCTGCTCGTCCCGGAGGGGGACGACGCGCCCGTCGCCGAGCGCCTGGGCTTCTTCCTCGAGCGGCTCCCCCGGGGCGCCGTCCTCCGCTCGCTGGAGGGCAACGAGCGGCGCGCCCGGCGCTCCCTCGCGCTCCTGGACGCCCAGGTGGTCACGGTGCAGCCCTACGCGACCTCGCGCGACGGGAGGGGCGGTTGAGCCGGCCCCTGGTCTCGGCCGACCGGGCGTGGTCCCGCGGCGTCGCGGACGCCCCGGCGCTCGACTGGGTCGCGCTCTCCGAGGGGGAGCCGTTCGCCCAGGACGAGCAGGAGGGCTTCCGGGCGAGCTCGCACCCCGCGCGCCTGCCGCCGGCGACACGCGCGCGGCTCGGGCAGGCGCCCGACGCGCACCAGGCGCTGACGCTGCTGCTCGCCCGCCCGGAGTGGGCGGTGCGCACGCGGGGGCTCTTGTTCGACCCGGACAGCGCGTACCCGGCGCTCCTCGCGCCGCTCGTGGAGGCCCACGGCGTCGGCGAGTGGCTCCACGCGCACGACCCCGCGCTCCTGCGCTGGCTCGCGGCGTGGCTGCCGCGCTGGCACCGGGGCCGCGGCTCGCCCGAAGCAGCCCGCACGCTGCTCGCCGGGGTCGCCCGGCTCCTCGGCGACGCGACGCCCGCCCGCGTGCAGGCCGGCGCGCGCGCCCTCGGCGCGGGGCCCGAGGAGCTCGACGACGAGGTCCTCGGCGCCTGGCCCGCGGAGTGGTGGGAGGACCGCGCGGGGAGCGCGTTCGTGCCGCGCGTCGAGGGCGGCTTCGTCCGCTTCCAGCCCACCGGCACGGGCGCCCGCTGGGGGCTGCTACGCGCGGACGTGCTGGTCCGCCTCGAGCCCGGCTCCCCGGCCGAGCTCCACCGGCTCCTGCCTCCCTGGGCCGTCACCCGGGCCACGGCCCCCGCCCTCTCCCCCCTGCCGGAGCCCGTGATGGACGACGCCCGCATCTCGATCTTCGCCCCCCGGAACGGCACCCTCCTCGACCTCGGCAGCCTGGAGGCCGTGGCGAACCAGCCCGGGCCGCCCCTCTGGGAGGCGGTGAAGGCGATGATCCGCCCCGACGCCGTGCGCCCCGACATCGGCCTCGCGGGCGAGCCGTCGGAGCCCTACCTCGGCGACGGCGTGGTGCTCCGCGGGCTCGACTTGCGGGGCACGCCGGCCCCGAACGGCCCCCCCGGCGCCGTGGACCTGGAGAAGAGCGGCACGCTGGCCGTGAACGCGGGGGCCGCGCTGTTCTGGTACGACGGACAGCTCCTGCACGTCGCCCTGGAGGGCGCGGCCTGCCTCTTGCCGGTGGCGCCGGAGCTCCGGCGCGTGGGCGTGCCGTACGACGCGGGCGATCCGGACGAGTGGATGCTCGCCGAGCAGTGGATGCTCGCGCTCGAGCTCGTCCCGGACGACGAGGACGACGACCTGGACGTGCCGCTCCGCCTCGCCCGGCGGTCCCTCCGCGCGCGCCTCGCGCTCACCCCGGTCGACACGACCGTCGCGACGCCGCGCCTCCCCCTCGCGCTGCTCGTCCCGAAGACGACGCGCTGGGAGACCGACCTCGCCGCGCTCTGGCAGCCGGAGGACCCGCGCACCCGCAAGCTCGTGCAGGCGCTCGCCGCCATCGAGGACGTGGTGTGGCGGGCCACGCCGATGGGGCTCGCGTGGAGCCAGGGGACCCTCGGGACGGACTGGCTCCGCTACCAGGCCTCCGCGTCGGCGGCGCTCCAGGCCGCGAACATGCAGCTCCAGAGCCGCGCGCTCTCCACCGTGGAGCGCGTGCGCCTGCTCAAGGCGCTGCACGACCGGCTCGCCTCCACCGTCAGCGAGGCCTCCCGGAACCTCCGGAACCTCCTCGGGACCGACCAGAGCCTGGGCCCCTACGGGCGGCTGTTGGCCGACGTCCGCGAGTCGCGCGTCGTGAGGCGCCCGGCGTGAGCGATCCGCGCGGCGTCATCGCGCGCTGGCGCGCGGAGGAGCTCGCCATCGAGGCGGGCGTGCCTCCGCTCGTGGCCGGAGGCCTGTTCGCGCTGGCCGTGAGCTACGGCTCCGCCCCTGGCGCGGCGGCCCCGCTGACGCCGCTCGAGGAGACCATCCCCCTCGCCGCGCTCGCGGCTACCGTGGGTTGGGCGACCGCGCGCACCCGCTGGCTCGCCGGCGAGCGCGACCCGAAGAAGCTGGCCTTCTGGGGCGCGGCGGCGGGCGTCGCCGTGATCCTCGGGCTCGCGCAGGCGGTCGCGTCCGGGTTCGCGTCGGCCTGCACCGACACCTTCCAGGGCGCGATCGTCCCCTACGACGACGTGTCCATCTGCGTGCGCGACGGCGTGCCGGACAACCCCTGGCTGCGCGGCACCGTGCTGCGCATGCGCTGGACGGCCGTCGTCCCGCTCCCGATGCTCCCCTTGTACGCCGTCGCCGGCCTGCTCGCGGCCGTTGGCCTCGCCCACCGCCGCCTGCTCCCGAGCCGCCTGCCCGTGCGGGCGACGCAGCTCCTCGACTGGCTCCCCGGCCAGGGGCTCGCGAGCGCCGTCGGGGACGTGCCGAAGGACGGCCGCATCCAGGCCTGCCGCAACCACACCTGGTGGGGCACGCTCTGCGGCCAGATCTACGCCGCGGACAAGGTGTTCGCGCCGGGCGAGTGGTGCGTCCGCTGCCGGCAGCCCTTCCGCCGCGACGGCACGATGATCGCGTTCGACGTGGTGCTGCCGGTGACCGACGACGTCGTGACGCTCAACGCCATGGAGCGCGTGGACGCCGACA